>JADJOE010000001.1:745000-1345000 GCA_016713905.1 Candidatus Vicinibacter proximus | reverse complement strand
GTGCCTATCTAATTGATCTGAAAGCAGCAATGAATATGCTGAATGAAATTAATCAACACAAATGTTCTTTACCTATTGATTGGTTTCATAACCTTTGCTCTGAAAAAAATATCCTCAATATTTGGTGGGCACATCCTTCCATTGCTTGCCAGGGCAGTTTATCCGGAAGCATAAAATCATTGATTGATGACAAACCAGCGAATTACTTTAGAATTATTTCCTTTAAAATCCAAAAGTGGTACAAAAAAGCAATTTATTCCATAAGATAGAATCCATAAAAGCACAATATTTAAATTTTATGATCACTTAAATCGAATCCATGTTAAATAACAGGAAAGAAATAGGACTTTTTGTATTAACAATATCTGCATTAAGCTTATTTGTATTTCTGAGTTTTAACAGACACAGCAAAACCGTTACTACAGTCGCTGGGCGAGCCGGATCGTTTTTTACCGGCTATGGTATGCCACTGCCTTGATACCAAAACGGTGGGTTTCTTGATAACGACAGTTCACCATTGGGGATGCTTATAAACAAGCTCTGTAACCGGTCTTCGCCCTTCGAGATCACGATCATCACATGATGTCATTTGGCGGTGTACAATCTTTATATGGCTATCTTTTTATTCCTTTGGCCTTTTTGCTGCCTTTCTATATTTAATTTTTACTACTGATTTTATGAGGCGTTCAAATGTGTTTTCATATATTATTTTTGGTATCATAGCAGCCTTGATTGTTTTAGTAAGGCCAACTAATGTGCTTTTTCTTTCCCTACCTGGTGGACTGGGGATGCTAGTTAAGCTTAAGGGTTGATTCCTTCTTCCTTTGTGATTATCCTCAATTAATTGGGATGCATTTGGTGAACTTTTAAGTTATTCTATCAAAAGGAGGCAATGGCTTCATCCAAAAATGATCTGTATTTGGTTTTCCCCAAACAATGGTCTTCTCTATACTCCTATTTATTTGATTTTAGTGGGATGTCAAATTGCCATAATTAAATCCAAGGCCGAAGAGGCCTACACTATCTTTTCTATTATCTCCTGTTTTCGCGGTGGATGGGTTGGTGCCTGGTTCGAAGTGGAATACTTAGCCTCTTGTTGCCATTGGCAGAATTCAAATTGGAGGAACCGGTTTGACATAATTTGCCCTTTTGTCTCAAATGATCTATACTTATGATGAGTGTTTTTTTGGTTAAGCAATTGGGATTTTGAGCGGTGGATACAGTTAATTATTAAGCCTACAAAATAAATTATTGTATTTCTTAAAATGTTAAATAATACTTTTAACTTAGCTAAAACAAAACAGAAAATTATCTTATGACCTTTAAATATGGGATCTTTTTAATATTATTTATTTATATAATATCATTTTCTTCCACAACCAAGAGGGCGTTTGCATTTGCAGTTTGGTTTTTACCTACCAGAACTTTTTGATAGGACGCGAGATTGGAAGTAAATTTACAAGCGGTAACTGGCAAGTGCTTTGTATCAAGTGTACAAAGTTAAAGACGACCCGTGGCTTTCCACTTGGGTTATGGGCCTTCTAATTACATTAATTGGAATTTGGGCATTGCACATATTCCTTCTTTATTATGTTAATGCCAAAATTGCTTTACTAAGCATGACATGGTATTTGGCAAATACCCTTTAGGGCCTGTATTCTAATAGCTTGCTCTTATAGCAACCGGCGTTTTTTTTCCCCCAGATTCCAAACTTTTTCTCTTTTTTTACGACCTCTGTTGAATGCACCCGCTGGCTGTTAAACACCGCTGTTCCTTTTTTAAATGCAAAGATGGCAGGCGCGGTTTTCCTATGACTGCATCCCAGGGGTGTTAAATTACTTGGGTTTTTGCTCCTTTTTTCTGGTTTTAAATGTCTTTCAGATTGGCAAACGCAGGTATCATGGAGGAAACGAACCAGGGACTTATTTAAGATGGTCAAAAATAGCCTTCGTTGAACAAAGATCATTACTGCTCGAGGATGATCCTGAAATAAAGGATGGCTTGGTAAGTTACAAGGCTTAATCTGGCGACTCCCCCCCTAATTCAAATTGGCCTCTCCTTTTGTTGGAATAGGGCAGCCGTTCCAGTTCTATAAAAATTTCCATATTAATGATAATGGCATGATATTTTTTAACTGGCTTATTCAATGTAAATTAAATAATGAATCCCCAAATCATGACCAATTAAATTTTTTTTTTTTTTTTGAAAGGGCAAAATTGTTTGAATATTTCAAATCGCGCAAATTGCAAAAATTGGATGAACTTTGGAAAATTTATAATCCTTTGTGCCTATATTTTCATTGACAAAGGAGAATTTAAAATCATGAACACATGAATCAGGATGATTTTTCAAAAGAATTGGAAAAGGCTTATAAAAAAGCAGTCAAGCATCTTGACACCATAAATGCGGATGCCGAAAAAATCAGAAAATCAGCTGTAGATGAACTTCAGGCGGCACAGGATTTTAGATACCAGGCGGAACAAGATGGTCAAAAAATGGCTGAAGAGTATTTTGAAAAAACTAGAACCCAATTATTGGAAGCCACCCGAACAGAACTGCTGCGGGATCTGGTGAGGAAACATTTGCTGAACAAAGAAAATGCCCATGAAATAGCCCATTGGCTGAATGTGTCAAAGGAATTTATTGCGGAAATAAAAAAAGTTATTGACCGAAATTTCAAATCCAATAATGCAATTATGGAAAGAATTTTTCCGGATGGAAAACCTAAACTTCGTTACGTAGAAATGGGCCGCGGTGGTACGATTTATTACGAAAGCAGTCATGCAAGGTTTGACATGTGGTGGGAGTTTGCAGGCGGAAAAGCACTCGTTATTTTAGATATCCCTACACCGGATCAATGGACTGCGCGCACAGGCCTCCCATTGGCTCAAAGAAAAAAGGTTTTGAATTTCATAGGAGAACAAATTGTGCTGGATAAAATTTCTTCCGGAGGTTCTTTCATAATAGGAGAAAATGTAATCACATTCTATGGTCCGGAGCCAAGAGAATAATTCCATCCGGATAACACGATCAATTACCCAGTGGAACATACTACATTGATACTATAAATCCGAAAACAAGCAGGGTGAATTTATTCCACTAGCTTTTTATATAAATCGAATTTGCTCCCACAAAAATGAAGGATATGTATAATTATTGCTTTATAATTTTTCGTGTTACTGTTTTTTCCTTTTGATTAATTTTTACAAAGTAAATGCCGGCCGGCAACTCACTTAATGACCAACGAACAGAAACTAAGCCTGGCCCTCCATTCCTGATTTCTTTCTTCAGCGTATGCCCATTGAAATTAAGCAATTGAAAATAAACGGGTTCAGTATTTTCATCCTTATATTCCACATTCAGAATATCCAAAGTAGGATTCGGGGTAATACTTAGAAGTTGTGGTTGCCATTCATTGTTTACGGACAACACCGGATCTACCACAAAGTCATACTGAAATCCCGCACCAAAATCTGGATTGAAATTTTTTAATGGCGCATAGTTATTTGTTAATTTTCTGGATAATCTGGCAAAACCAGAACCATTATTAGGATAAAACCAAAAGGATAATCCATCATTTGCGACATCATTTACGATTAAAGTGTAACAACCTGCCGGCAGTGCCAATTCATCTCTGTATATAACATTTGCAGCCAATCCATTTCTTGTCAATACATTTTGGCCTTTGTTGTTTACAATGCGATAGCTGTTGTCAATCGCTACATTGTTGGTCTTAAATTCCAAATGCAAATTGCTGCCATACTTGTCCACATTTTTATACGGAACAGAGAGGTAATTATTCAGTACATGATCATCCATTTGATCATTTGGATTACTTAACAAAACTTCAAAAATCAGACTTGTATCCGTCCCTGAATTCCAGAAGCCATCCACATCAAGAGGAAGCTCAATGTCTTTTTCTTCTGATGGCATGATGCTTCCAGTCCAACGATAAGTCAGTTGACTACCTCCTCTGCGACCATATTTAATCGTCAATGCACTTAATGTGTTTTCTCCTGAATTTCTAACTTTAATTAATGGTGAATTACAAGAAGGATTTAACCGATCAAATTCAACTCTTCCTGCATTTGGTCTTTTGATCTCCTCCAATGATGCATCGTTCTTAAAGGAATATGGACCATAGCTTACCAATTGAGTAGACACCAGATAATTCGCCTGAGACAATGCAGGCAATTCGATCCCATAATCTAAGGTCATATCGGCTCCAGGTGTGGCAAAAGGTGTTAAATCAAATCTAAACAATTCTGTGGGCGCTCCTGGACACCAACCAGCGCGATCAAATATCCATGTTCCTCCTTGAGGATAAATAGGATTAGAGCCGCATTCCTTCCACACATCAAACTGGAATTTCTTGGTTGCAGATCCGTTTACGCTGACAAAATGTTTTTTTGAGGTAAACTCTCCATTTTGTTCATGACCAGTAACGGAAGAACGAATATTAAAATACTTTGCATCGTTTCTTAATTTTGTTTTCCTAGGTTCAAATTTAGTGTTGTCGTAAATTTCATTAAAATAACCTCGATCAAATGGCCAAACATTGGCTACATCAAGGACTTTTCTTTCCGGTGTTCCCTTGATAAAAATAAACTTTAGATCAATCTCTTCCTGAAACTCTCCACCCAACTCCATACTTAAATATTTTCGTCCTCTGAGTATAGGCGTAAAGTCTGTAACATCAAATACAAAAGTTTTGCCATCCTTGCCCAAATCAAGATTGTTACCATAAGGCGTTACCAGCGAGAGCAACTCATATTTGGCAGGTCTTTTTCTATAGTACTTTAGTGTCGTAATGGCCAATGCCCCATCCGGATCCAGATAGATTGCATCCGCAACTTCTCCATCTTCGCGATAGATGAAAAGATCACCGGCCTGATTCAAATAATATGTAGAATCCAGCACCAGATTATTATTGACCACTTTATAATCCTGAACTTTTTTTGGTCCATTGATAATGGAATCCAGGACAGTAAAATCATCGACAACAAATCCATTATAAGTACCTTGAATAAAACTAAAATTCGGTCTTAATTTAGAATTTACAAAATTCATTACCATTTTATCTCCTCTTTCCTGATGTCTGTCCAATGCAACCGAAAGATCAGCTGATTGAGGCATTGGTGCCTGGTCAACGATTTGATTGCCCCCCCCATTTTGCATGGAAAAGTAAAACAACAGATTGTGGTAGAATGGATGTTTGTCGTTCAAAGATCTATTCTTCCATGACTGAATGGTCAATGAATCCAGTTCTTTATTCCAAATACTAAATTCACGAATTCTACCGAAGTAGGTATTGTTTGAAGCCACAGCTTCTCCCAATTTCATAATATCGCAATCGATGGGTTTCGTTTTCCCACTTCCGCTTAACCACAAACTTCCATTGCGATAGATATTCATTATCCCGGTAGTTGCATTCTTTGTAAAAGTCCAATGCACCCATTGTCGCTCGTAATCATTTACGCCGGCTGCTTTTTCAATACGGTCATAAGATCCATTTTCATTACCACAATCAAAATAAATACCTCCATTGCTCCAAGGAAGATGAATATTTATTTCTCTTTCATCGTTTTTATTGTTGACTTCAAGGATACTGTTGTTGACAGGTTGGTAATGAGCGGTTCCATAAGACCAGAAACCGATGGTAATTTCATTCTTTATTTGACTTAATTTCCCCCCCTGAACTTGACCACTTACCCCATCAAAGACCAGACTTTGCTCTGCTTGTTGAGCGATTACAGCTTGTTTGTCTCCAGACAATTCATTAAAACTGAATTCAGGTTCTGCTGCCTTATTGAATTTTGAAAAACTTACATCTACCATTACATTGGATGTGCCATTCCAATTAATCGGGGTGTAAAATTGAAAACGCTTGGTTCCTGTTGTATTCGTCTCAACATCCCGGTAATAGACTTCTGACCAGCCCTCAGTATGAGGGTTGGTGGAAGAAATTTCATTGTCTCCCGTTGCTTTCATTCGGATTCTAAAATTTGGCAACTTAGCACCCTGGGCAAGCACCGCAAGTTCCATTGCAGAAATATTGCCTGCCTTTAGTCCAAAACCAATGAGTTCCTGAGCAGTGAATAGATATTGACCTCTGAAGGTACCTCCCGCAGCATTGAAGCTTTCCCGCTGCCCCCCTGCCCCACTTGGATATTTTTTTTCATTAGAAGAAGAGGTATAACGGGCTTCTTTTTGGACATACTGATAATAGGTATATACTGGTTCATTTCTATATTCAAAAGGCGATCCGCTGAATCCGGATATAACATAACTCGGATTGGTCGCCAAAGAACTATCTACCCTGCTGCTGTCGGTAATAAAAGTATTGCAGCTGTAATCCCACTCACCGCATCCAACACCGCTTACTCCAACCTTTGCGCCCTTGCAACGCATATTATAGACCATCCATATTTTTCGAAAAGATTGATTGGCATCATCCGGGAATTCATAAACTCCACGGCGTCCGGCACTGTCCCGGGTAAGCGTCTGAACGATTATACTGTCTTGAGCAAGCACATTTTGAAAAAATATAACCAAAAATATCAATGCTGTAAAATAACGCATAAGTAAAATTTGTTTTAAAGTGTAAATTTAGCTGATTTATTACAACTGCCTGCAAATAGATGAAACTGAAACATACCAAAAAAATGAAATGGAATAACGGGCTTTTAATTTTCGTTTGCAGCACAGGGTGTTTTTCCAACCAGTCATTTAAAAGTAATTGTACCGAATCCCCAAAGCAGGATTGTATTTGTACTATGGATTACAAACCGGTTTGTGGTTGCAATCAAAAAACTTATGCCAATGCTTGTAGTGCAGAGTGTGCGGGAATTATGCATTATAAATCAGGTAAATGTTATCAGTAGTCCTATAAAAAAATGTTCATGGCGTCAAAGATCCTCCCCTTAATTAAATCTGAATTTAATCTTAGAATAAATACAGAATCGAAAAAAAGAATTCTTCAATGTATAAACGAATTGGATACACATGAACTGACATGGAGACCAAATGCGAATACCAACAGCAGCGCAAATCTGATTTTACATTTAAGTGGTAACATGAGACAATACATCATTACAGGATTGGGTAAGGGAAATGACATAAGGGAACGGAGTAAAGAATTCTCAAATAATGGACCATTCACTCATGAATACCTCCATTCTCTCCTTGAACAAACTACCCAACAAGCAACAGAGATTGTAGACAATTTACAAGAGGAAAATTTGTTTGAGATATTTCACATTCAATGTTTTGATCTTTCCGGTTATGAAATCATCAGTCACGTAATAGAACACTTCTCTTATCATACCGGCCAAATTGCACTGCTGTGCAAAATCATAAAAAACAAAGATCTTGGTTTCTACCAGGGGATGGAATTAGGGAATTAGTTAATTAGCTAATGAGTCAATTAGCTAAATAGTTAATGAGTTTAGATTTTTTGTTTTGCAATCTGAAAAACTCTGGAGAGGTTAAAACCAAATTGTATATCCCCCGCAAACCAATCCCCATTTTTTTCACTGATATAAGCACGTTCATTCATTCCTGTGGCATTGGAAAAATGGAGTTGGAATACGTGACCACCAGTTTCAATATCTACGCCAATGGACAATGGCTGGGTGTGATAATTGGTTAAAAATTGGCCGAAAGCGTAAGTGTAATCCCACACTACTGCAACACGCTTAGTTACTTTATAACGACCGCCAAGATTAATTGCCGGTGTATTGTTTTCCTCCAATAAATTATCTACAAGATTCCGATGAATAAGCATTGGACTGATTTGTAAACTAAATGATTCACTGAATTTTCTACCTATGATCAATTGGTGAAAATAGGAAACCCGCTTATAGAATTTATCTTCTGTCGTGGATTCCTGATAAGGATTTTTTAATCCATTATACATCATCCCGCTTGCCCAAAGAATGGAAATTGGAAAAGAACGATGTCCTTTTGATTGTTGAACGATTCGGTATTTAAGAAATCCATCCAACTCTTTCTTGAATGTAGATCGACCAATACCGGCGGTAAAATTTTTGGTTATCCCATAATCAAAACTCATCCTCATGGTCGCATTATCCAAACCAAAAAATTCATCAAAACCCTGATTTACCTGGCCGAACCGATGAAGAATTCTAAAGTCTAATGCGCCAACAGGCAACATCTCCATACTATGCGAACTGATGACTCTCGGTGACTTAAACGCATTGGTTACATATGTCCTTGTGTTGTCTTCTCCCAATTCGCTCAACAAATCAGTTTCCTGAGCAGACATAATTTTTAGAGATAGTATAAATATCAGTAGTAGATTTTTCATGATCTGATGGTCGCTTTAAATTAATTATTAGGTGCTCCTACTGCAATCCATTTCTTAATTTTAAGAATGTTGCAATTGGTTAATTTACTTCCATTTTTAGGCATTTTGTTGAAGCCATTCATCCATTCGATGGTACCAAGTAAAGAATTGTCATCTACCACTTCTTTGACATGGGTATATGTGGTCAAGTCAAGATTTCCCTGAGGATTTGAGCCACTGTGACAACCCGTACAATAAAATTTCAACAATGGTGCGATGGTTCCGGAATAAAATACATTGGTGGTGTCACATACTGTAGGAATACATGAATTGTTCTTTGCCCCTTGTTCGATCCACAAGGCTACTGTCCGTAACTGTTCATCCGACAATGCTTCATAAGGTGAGGGCGGCATTCTTGAAGATCCGAAAGGAATGACCATCACGGAGAACAATTTACTAGCATTGTAATCTCCAGATTTAACTAAACTTTTTATGTCATTAAAGTTACTCAAATCCAAATCTTTCTCCCGATCTATCGGATTGTGGCATTCACTTTGTGTGCAATTGGATACAAGAATAGGTAAAACCTCCTGCTCATAGCAAATCTCAGGTCCTTCCACTTCCACCTCATTTGTGCAGGAAACCACCAGAAAAAGACCAGTTAATAACGCAAAATTTCTTAAAAACATGAACATATCTCTATAATTCGTAAATGTAAACATTATAAAATGAAAACATATTACTGTAAAGAAGGTTTATTATTCTAATTCCTTAATTTAAGTATGGTCAAAATCAAAGAATTTGTCCTTAATTCTTACTCTGGAATCCATAAAAATGTCTGGATTTTAGCCACTGCCATGTTTATCAATCGGTGTGGCAGTATCGTCATGTTGTTTTTAAGTGTTTACCTCAGCCAGGAATTGCAATTCTCTATCCAACAGACTGGAATTGTCATGGCCATGCTTGGAATAGGAAGCCTTACAGGTTCATTATTAGGAGGATTCCTGGTAGATAAAATTGGTTATTATAAAGTTTTGGTCAGTACCATTATTACATCCGGAGCAGTGCTTTTTATGGTAAGTTTTACCTCCAACTTTTACGTAGTTTGTTTGCTTATATTTCTATTTACTGCTACAGGTGATGCCTTCAGACCGGCCAACATTACAGCCATGAGCAGCTTTACGGATGAATCAAATTATACCCGAAGCATCGGACTAAATAGATTAGCCATGAACCTTGGATTTTCAGTCGCACCAATTATTGGCGGATTGTTGGCCGTGGTTAACTTTAAAGCAATATTCTGGGTGGATGGATTGACTTGTATTGCGGCAGGAATATTTATCATTGTCTTTATTGGAAAGGCAAGAAGGGTGGAACGAAAGAATGGTCTGTCGAAGAAAACCAATGTCAGAAATGATGAACCCGTACTTTCTCCTTGGAAAGATTATTTTTATTTGTTGTTTCTTTTGGTTTGTTTACTGTATGCAACATCATTTTTTCAATTTTTCACCAGTCTTCCTTTGTATTATAAAAATGTCTATGGACTTAGTCCTAAAACCATCGGTTTGCTCATGGCAATGAATGGACTGGGTGTTGCTTTAATCGAAATGTCGGTAATCTATTTACTGGAAAACAAATTGAGGAATTTTACCTATATAAAAATCGGTTGCGCAGTATTGATTGTAGCTTTTATCATGATGAATATTTGGAAAGGGATGTGGGTACTCGTTGTGTCTATTATACTCATTACCCTTAGTGAAATTTTGGCCATGCCGTTTATGGCAAGTTTTTGCATGCGTCGTGCGAATCCTCAATCCATGGGGCGCTATATGGGTCTGTATTCCATGGCCTGGGCGGTTGCGTTGATTATTGCACCAATCATAGGCACTCAACTGATTGATCGGTACAGTTTTGAAGTCATGTGGTACAGTCTTGCTGGGGTTACTTTTCTAGCTATGAGTCTGATGTTTTATATAAAGGACCGTGACAGACTAAATGTGGCATCCAACTAATTTACCTGGAAGACACGATAATTTTTTGGATAAACATTTGATCTTCCGACCATAAATTCAAAAGGTAAACTCCCGGGGATAAACCAGCAAGATTAATTTGTTTCGTGGGATTAATTTCCGTACTGTTGAAGAACAATAATTTCTTACCCTCCAAAGTAAAAACGGCACACTTTTGGATGTTACTTTCGGTAGACAGATGAAGTGTTCCATTTACTGGATTTGGAAAAATATGAATCAATGTATTTTTTTGACCAGGCTGCTCAACACCTACTATACAGGGAATCGACTCATCGATTCTTTTTGCAAATAAACCAGCAACTGTTTGGGTTCTTAAAATATAATTGTCCACGGTATGACCGCCACCTGAATTAGGATTCAATACCTGATACAAACAATCTCCATTGTTTGATGTCCGATCATAAACCAAGTCAGCCTTTGTCTGGAGACCGGATAAAATCTGCTTGTATCGGTCATTCAACAAGTCAGACCCCATGGCAAGCGGTCTTGAGATAATGTCCTGACAGCCGCCAAGATTGGAAAAGCATGAAGCCAGATCTTGCAATAATTTTTTATAGCCTATGGAAACCACCAAATCATTGGGTTGATGAAAAAGATATAAACTCGGAAGATCTACATCGGAACTTCTTTGCTCAAACATATCGTAAAACATTGCACCATAAAATGCTGCAACACCTTTGATTTTAAAATTTCTTGTTCTTGCAGGATTGTAATCTGAAACCAGGTCCGGTCTGCTAAGATTCATAAACGCAATACCTGTATCATATCCAGTTTGCCGGATGCATAAATCCTGATATATCAGATTAGGTGCGGCAACATCATTTTGTTTATGATACGGAGAAAGTATTTCTTCCTGCCTATCCATAAACCCAACGCCCAATGCCGTAATGGCACCTGCACTTTCGCCCAAAATAAAAACATTCCTTTTGTCAATATTTAATTCGGGACGGGAAAGTAAAAAATCTATTGCCTTATTTCCATCTTGTACTGCTCTGAAAAATGCCCGGTACCATTCCAAGGTATCTGTTACATTCAAACAATCCCAAGGAGCATTGAACAATTGGGTCACATTACAATGCACCTGCTTATCCGTATTAAACATGCCCAATCTGTAATCCATTGAGGCGGTAACATAACCTCTTTTTGCAAAATCTTGTCTTCCATTGGCCAACAACCCATCGCTTTTTGATCCTGCAAGGAATGCCCCGCCATGGATAAGGATAAGTAAGGGTCTACCACAAGCAGGTGGTTGATCGTCTGTTGGCAGACTTAAGTCAAGTTTGAGGCTTCTTCTATTTCCTGCAAAATCCAAAACTTCTGCATAAACTAAATCCTGAGTTGTAGAAATCTTGTATTTTGTCTCTATCCACTTTTGTGCTTCTACCTGAAAAATTTCCAAAAACATGATGACTAAGAAGAAACAGCATTTCAAAATTTTACAACTCATTTTTGGATGATTTTTGTAATAATAAAAGAAGGAATTTACCAATAAAGATAAATTCCTTCCTGTAATATGATTTGATTAATTAAAATTATTGCCAACCACTAACAATCCCGCACATAATGGCTAAAACTATAGTCCAATAAGCCGTATTCATCATGGTAAGTTTAAAGGATTTTCTTTCAAAAAAACCATTGGTCGCAATGATCGGAAAAATTAAAAAGATTCCGGATAAAATACCATGCAATGCACCATGCTTGAAAGTTCGGAACTCATTGGCATACTCTCCTCCAGTTTTAAACTTATCCACGATCATTTTAGCGGCGTCGGCACGGGCAGGATCATTCACTGCATTGAGCAATGCACTTTCTACACCCATTTGATGAATACAAAGAATAGGCGTGGCCATCGCCAGCATTATGGCAAAAAGCAATGAAAGCCCATAGATCATAGGCATATTTGCGCCATTAATTTTCTCTTCAGTGAGACCTGTTTCCCTCATCCAGGCATCGCCCATCACTTTTTTATGATACCAAACGAAACCTACAGCCATGGGCACCAAAGCTGCAACGAGAATAGCAATCCAATTCATAATTTGTTTTGTTTTATTTTGTTTGAAAAAAATTAACCTCCAAAACTAACAAAAAAAACAAATGCCCGGTTATTTTTTGGCTAGCATCCCAAAAGAATATTAGCGTTGTATGACCAATTTTTGACTTAATGTACCTGAATTGGTCCTTAACATTACAAAATAAACACCATTGCCAATTTCAGGTATTTTAACTTTCAGTGCATGCTGACCTTGCATATAATTTCTTTTTTCCACAAGGTTGGATACTTTTTGTCCCATCAGATCGATCAGGTCCAACTGAACCGGTTGGTCTGCATTCAATACAAATGGAATGTTTATTTCCGCCTTGGAAGGATTAGGGTAAATCGGCATTAACTGATTTTGTATATCTCTGTTCAAAATCCCTTTTCCGGCTAGGTCATCGTTACCGAGACTTACATTTTCATCTCCGGGCTGAAACAATACAAAACTAATGGGGAGGTAGTACATTTCATCGGATGTTCCTTCACCCCAAGTGATTGATTTTGGTGGCGAATTTGGATTTACCGGGTTGTCAGAAGTATTATCATAAGTTGCAAATGCATGAATTTCACTGCCTGCAGGAATCACGATAAGCTTTTGAAAATAATACCCACCTTGCCAGTTAAAATCCCAGTCACTGATTTTGATTAAAGGAATTTGACTGCCATTTGGGAGTTTGGCATACACTTCCCAATCCTTACCCAACATATGACAATGCGGCCAGATTCCTACCAAACTTACATTGAGTGGTACTTTGTAAACACCATGAAACTGTTTTACAGTATTGGCTGGAATGATGAAGGGTCCGTTGATCAGATCAGGAGGAAGCATGATTTTATTATAAACTGTTCTTTTGCTAGGTTGCTTGGCAAAGAAAAGATTCACTACCGAACTGTCTGATTGATCAACGGCGGTTGGTGCATAATGCATTTGTAAAACCAAATCTGATCCCTTTGGAACCATCTGAGACATCCCGTTGGTATATAGATTTGGTTTTTGGCCTGGAACATATCCCGGCAATTGCTCTCCCCTTAAAGCATTAGCAGATCCCCCGGTATATCCGTATTCAGGAGACTTGGCATCTTCCGCCCTGGCAGCTCCTGTGTTATCTGCCCAAAACAAGGTGTGGTGTACAATTTTATTGTTGCCAGGTCTCATTTCAAGCGCTATCAGCTCTTTGTCTTCTGTAAGATTGGTGGGCAAAACGAAATACTTGTATTCGTCTCGGCCATCTCCTTTGTGCACGTATTTTTGAGCAAAGGAGACTACAAGATCAGGGGTACCTATTTGGGATCCTGATGGAAAGTTTGGAAACCGGGGTTCCTTTGAAGGATCTCCCTGTGGCATTCCTGCATCCACCCATTTACCCAAAATATTGATTTCCGCATCTGTAAGGTAATTCTCATGCTGGAAGTTACGATATTTTGGATCCGGCTTCCAGGGTGGCATATATCTGGATTCTGTAACGTGCTTAATGGTAAATGCTCTGTCCTTGACTTCTTCATAATTTGTCAAAGGGAATGGGCCTATTTCTCCAGGTCTGTGGCAATTGCTGCAATGGGTATAGATAATTGCAGCTACCTGTTCGGAAAAAGTCTGCGCATTACCAACATAACAAAAGGCAAATAGAAAAAGAAAACTGTACCTGTATTTCATGGTTTGAAATTAATGATCAAAGATATGTTATTGTCCTTGAATTAAAGCCGTGTTAAAAAACAACCAATCGCATCGGTTCTAAATGGATGGATCAATTTTCCATGACGTATGGATTCCAGACAATCATTCAATTCATGCGTGGTGGCCCTGGATCTTCGTTTACCAATTTTAGCAAACAAATTGTCGATACGTCCTTGGTATAGGACTTTCATCTTGAACTCATCATACAAGACCACTTCCGGCATTACAGTGACATCGTATTTAGATGAAGTCACCTGTAATACATCCATTTGATATTTTAAATCCAACTGATATTCCTTCATGAACTTTTCAACTAAATCAATTTCAGAGGAAGGGCTTGGAAAGAAAGCTTTAAATTCAATGCTGTCACATTCATACTCCTTTTTCAAACGATTAATTTCCTTTACATAAGCCTGAGTAATTTTACATTCCTCCAGGAGAAAAAAATACACCTTGTATTGACTCTGTGCTGACAAAATATCATTGAACCACAACACAGACCAAAACAAAATAAGTAATTTGAATAAATTCATATCAGGTAAGACCCTGTTTTAGGTATAAGGTTTAATAACTTTTGTATAATTCCCAAAATTTTATCGAAAGAGCGAATTTAAATAATAAAAAGCTTAGTCAAGCTCTGTTTGTTCAATGATGATATAGGTTTTAGGGTGAAATACTTTTTTTATCTTTACTTCTGTGAACAAACATATAAAATGAAAAGAAGAACATTTATCATTCAATCGGCAATTGGAACTGCAGCCTGGAAGGATATAGGAAGCAATCTCCCGGCTCCAAATTTTAACTCCTCTAAAAAAGTAAAGTCAGTGTGCATTATTGGTGCCGGCTTTGCTGGCTTGATGGCTGCACATACCCTTAAGGAAAGAGGCACAAAAGTTACCATTCTGGAAGCAAAAAACAGAATAGGGGGGCGTGTTTTTTCACATCATCCATCCTCTGCGCCGGATCAGGTCATTGAATTAGGTGCAGAATGGGTAGGTCAATCTCATGAATTAATTATAGGACTTTGTAAAAAATTTAATCTGATTCTTGAAAACAATCAATTTGAAACCCATCTAACTTTTAATGGTCAATATTTTAAAGATGGAAAATGGTCTCTTAGTCCTGCCTTTAATACTTTCTGGGCAGCCAAGAAGACCATATGGAAGAATATGCCGGAAAAACAAAAGAAGAAACTGGATCGGACAGATTGGTGGAGATTCCTATCAGATAAAAAATTTGATGACAGGGATTTAATGCTTAGAGAATTAATGGACAGTACAGATTTTGGTGAAAGTATCAGACATGTGTCCGCATATGCTGCCTACGCCGAATATGCTGAAAGTAGTGAAAAGAATGAAATGGATTTGAAAATAAAAGGTGGAAATTCTCAATTAACAGAGGCCTTAAGTAAATCCATCGGCATAGAAAATATTCTACTAAGTCACAAAGTTAACAACATCATTCAAAATAAGAATGGAGTGCAATTACATTGTGAAAATGGTAGCACATTTGAGGCAGACAAACTGATTTGTGCCGTTCCCACTTTCTCCTTAAGAAAAATCCAATGGGCCCCACAATTGCCAGAAATTATGGTGGATGCTTTAGCAGAGCTCCAATATGCCCGAATTGGAAAATTTCCCATGGTCTTTTCTGAAAAGTTTTGGAAGCAAGAAAATTTTGACATGGTAACAGACACACCCGCTCACTATTTTTATCACGCCACAAAGAACCAAAATGTTCCTGGAGGAACTTTGATTTGTTATGCCACAGGAGATAAAGCTGAATCCCTGAATTCGATAAGTTCGGAACAACGCAAATCTATAATTCTAGATGCCCTTAAACCTGCATTCGGTGATGTAGGTAAATATCTAAAAGAAGACTTAAAGTTTTATTGGGGAAATGAGCCTTCTTCTTATGGTGCTTATGCTTTGTATGGTGTGAAGCAATGGTTTGATGTAATGCCTGTACTGAGTGAACCCTTCCAGAATACTTTATTTGCCGGAGAACATTTGGCAGAATGGCAGGGGTTTATGGAAGGAGCTTTACAAAGTGGAAAAGATGCTGCTGAAAAAATATTGGGAAAATAATTATATGTATAATTATCAGATCTGATTACTACTTAGAAATGGATACAAATGCTACTTCAGAATAGTGCAATTATTCAACAGCAAGTTTGAGTTTGAAATAAATGCCGATGAAAAATAGTCCTTCGGAAATGACCTTATTACTTCTAAAAGTATTTTAAAATCGTTTTCTTCACTTCTGAGTGAATCTTTTCTATTTCCTCATCTCCATTGATCACCACAACAGTTTCCGTTTCTTTAAGTAAATCAAATGCTTTAAAATATTGATCTCTTACTTTTCTCAGATTGTCTAACGTTTCATACATCTCTCTATCTGGTCGCGAAGCATGAATTCTTTCCATTGCCAGCTCGGGAGAAACATCTATAAAAACATTTAGATCCGGCCGAAGCAAGTCTGCACTCAGCGCATTAGCCTTTATTACCCAATCCATGGACATATGAACGCCCTGATAGGCATAAGACGAAAAATAATAACGATCACAAATAATGTGATAACCATTCTGTTGCATGGGAAGCATTCCATACTCAGAATGCAGGATATGATCCAGTCGGTCTGCAACAAATAAACCGGCTATCGTGCGATGATCGGCCTCCATTCTTCCACTGAACGCTGCACGGATTAGGGAGCCTATTGTTTGATTGGTTGGTTCTGCCGTGAGCAAAACCTTCTGTCCGGATTTGTCTAGTGCTTCGCGCAACAATTTTGCTTGTGTGCTTTTACCACTACCATCAATTCCTTCAAATGCAATGAAAACAGGTTTTGCCATTTTATCTGATCAGATTCCATTTAAACTTATCATCGTGCAAATTAAATCAAATTATATCTACAATGAACAAATTTTAAAATTCGCTGGTCATGTGGAATTTAATATCCGGAAAATTATCCTGAACAAGTTTGAGTGTCCAGGCGGATTCCGCTAAAAAAACAACTTTCCCTTCCTTATCCTTTGCAATGTCTTTTTTCCTCCTTTGGATAAAATCTTCCATTTTCTTTGGATCGTCACACTGCACCCAGCAGGCTTTGTGTAAATTGATCGGATCATAGGAGCAGGCAGCATTGTATTCGTTTTCCAGGCGATACTGGATCACATCAAACTGTAAAGCACCCACCACACCAATAATCTTGCGCTGCGAATCTTCCTTGGTAAACATCTGTGCAACACCTTCGTCCATGAGTTGCTCCAGTCCTTTTGCAAACTGCTTGAATTTGGATGGATCGGCGTTGTTGACAAACCTAAAAATCTCCGGAGAAAACCTCGGTATTCCCTTAAAGTGTAACTTCTCTCCTTCTGTTAGTGAATCTCCTATTTTAAAATTACCGCTGTCATAAAGTCCAACTACATCACCCGGATAGGCTTCATCCACGACCTCTTTGCGGGCAGCCATGAAAGATGTAGGGTTTGAAAATTTAAGGGATCTGCCAAGACGTACATGATAAAAATTGGTATTCCTTTTAAAAACCCCGGAACAAATTCTAAAAAAAGCGATCCTGTCCCGATGTTTGGGATCCATGTTGGCATGAATTTTAAACACGAAACCACTCATGGATTCTTCTTCAGGATGCACTATTCTCTCTTCCGTTTCACGAGGCAGAGGTGTTGGAGCAATTTCCACGAAACAATCCAGAAGTTCTCTTACCCCAAAATTATTCACCGCGCTTCCATAAAATACCGGACAAACCTTTCCGTCCAGATAATCCTGACGGTTAAATTCCGGATAAACCCCAAGAACTGTTTCAAGATCTTCCGTAAGTTGCTGGTGTGGTCTTTCCCCAATGATGGAGGACAACTTTGGATCATGAATATCCTCTATCACCACAGCATCTTCTCCTTCCTGCTTTCCATGTGGTCTAAAATGAATAATTTTCTTCTCATATAAACTATAGACCCCTTGAAATCGCTGACCCATACCGATTGGCCAGGAAAGAGGTGTAACCCTTAAATTTAATTTGGTTTCCACTTCATCCAACAAATCAAAAGCATCCTTACCTTCTCTATCGAGTTTATTAATGAACACGATAATGGGTGTCTTACGCATACGACATACCTGAACGAGTTTCTCCGTCTGCTCCTCCACTCCTTTCGCTACATCAATCACCACAATTACACTGTCCACAGCTGTTAAGGTTCTGAAAGTATCTTCTGCGAAATCCTTGTGACCAGGGGTATCCAAAATATTAATTTGCAGATCACGATAAGGAAATGCCATCACTGAAGTTGCCACAGAAATACCTCTTTGTCTCTCGATTTCCATAAAATCGGAAGTGGCATGTTTTTTTATTTTATTGGATTTAACTGCACCTGCAATTTGAATAGCTCCACCAAACAAAAGTAGCTTTTCGGTCAAAGTGGTTTTTCCGGCATCCGGGTGGGATACAATACCAAAAGTTCTGCGTTTGTTGATTTCTTCCAAGACACTCATAAGGGGCGCAAAATTAGACTTTAATCCGGAAATGAAATTCCAAATGCCTAGAATTAATTGATTTATTTACAAGAATGAGATGCCTGTACAGTCTAAAGTAACAAATTTTGAAAGTCTACGATTTAAATCATAAAACGCTTGAATCGAAATATTTGTACACTTATTTTGTTTCTAGTTCCCGCAGCATCTGTTCAAATTGAAATGGTGCCTCCATTCTTTCTTTGGCGAGTTCCAAACCTTTCCTGAGTGTTTTGATGGCTTCCTGATGCTTTCCCTGCATTTTGAGGATACTACCATAGAGGTAGTATTGATTGGTCAATCCACCATTTTCCATGGCTTTTTTTGCAAGTCCTTCAGCAAAATCAACCACATCTTTATCGGTCCTGAAGTAGTTGATGGCATTTTGTGCAGTAGCTGCAAGTTTTAGGGCATCATTTTTTACCGACTTCTTTACATACGATTTTGCGGAGCTCAGGTATTGCTTGGCATCACCTGTCTTGCCGTAATACTCCATATTGGTCTGGAATATAAAATCCTGGGCTTTATTGGGATTGTTTTTAATCTTAGACTGAGCTTCTTTAAGTAATGTTTCATTTCGAAATTCAAGTGCCTTTGAATAGGTCCTAAAACAAGCCTGGTAAACTTTTGCTTCAAATACTTCCTTCTTTTTAAGCTTAATGATGTCTTCCTTATTTTGAATCAATAAATCAAAAATTCTTGAATCTGCTTCGGTGGTTCCTTCCAAAATTATTTCCAAGTTTTCCTTTGATTTAAGATTTTTTTGTGTGGCCAAATATTCGTTGGTGATTTTTAAACTTGATTTACCAACCATATTTAAAGACTTGATGTATTCCAGCACAGTCTTAGGGTCCCGGTCACCGGCTTCGTATTTCTTTGCAAATTCACCGGAACGGTCATTCTTTTTCAAAGCTTCCCTCCCAAGTTCAATAAACTGTTCAGGCCCTCTCATACCAACACCCTTGTGTATGATCTTTCCTGATCCATCTATATAAAGCAATGTTGGATATGAATTTACCGAATAACGAATGGCCAAATCAGGCCCTTCCCCCTTCTCCATATCCACTTTAAGGTTGATGAAATTTGCATTGTAAAAACCACCTACTTCACTATCCGGAAAAGTGCTGGATGCCATTCTTCTGCATGGTCCACACCAGGTTGTAAAAGCATCCATAAAAATAATTTTACCTTCAACATTGGCTTTTTCCAATGCTTCGCTAAAAGTTCCATGAAAGAATTCCATGCCCCCTTTACTTTCCTGTCCGAAAAGCGCTGCTTGTTGTAAAGTGAAAAATAAACTAAGGCTAAGTACTAATGATTTATACATTTATCTGCTGTTTAATGATTCAAAACGGATAATTTTACGCAAATATTGAAATATTTATCATTTCCGTTATGAATAAAACCCAAAAAGCGGAATTTGGTTTCAACCCAAGATAATGTATTTACGCCGCCAATTTTTTGAGAGGATTGCCCAGACCAGTGAAATTCCACAGGCATTTGAAATCGACCATGCGCTTGGTTCTTTTCTTTATTCAAAAAACGGAGAGCCTTACCTTGATTTTGTAAGCGGTTTCAGCGTAAGCAATCTTGGACATAGCCACCCAGAAATTGTTCACGCCATCCAAGAGCAATCCGAAAAGTACCTGCACAGCAATGTATATGGCGAACATATCCAAACACCCCAGGTGGGATTGGCAAACCTATTGAGTCAATTATTGCCTTGCGAACTTAATGCTGTCTATTTCTTGAATTCTGGTTCTGAAGCAGTGGATGCAGCGATCAAATTATGCAGAAAATTCAATTCCCGAAGTGACATCGTTGCCAGTAAAAACGCATACCATGGAAGCACACTTGGGGCAGAGTCGCTTAGAAGTGACGAGACTCATAGCAGGCCATTCAGACCTCTTATTCCAAATATTAAATTTATCAGACCTAACTACATAGAAGATTTAGAGCTCATCGACCAAAACACCTCTTTGGTAATCACAGAAGTCGTTCAGGCTGAAGCAGGAGTCTTGGTCCTGGATCCTGATTATCTGCTGTCCTTGAGAAAAAAATGCACAGAAGAAAATGTGTTGTTGGTTTTTGATGAAATTCAAACTGGGATGTGCCGCACAGGAAAACTATTTGCCTTTCAAAATTATGGCATCACTCCTGACGTACTTATTTGTGGAAAAGCTTTAGGAGGGGGACTACCACTTTCTGCAGTAATTTCTTCACAAAAATTACTGCTTGAATTCTCTCAAAAACCTGCATTAGGACATCTTACCACTTTTGGAGGCCATCCTCTTTCCTGTGCTGCCGGATTGCAGGCTCTAAAAATTATTTTAAAAAATAACACAGAGCAGGAAGTCCTAAGAAAATCAAATCTTATCCGGGAATATTTTACACATCCTAAAATTAAATCCATCAGATTTTCAGGACTCTTAATTGCCGTGGAGTTGGAGAACGAAAAATTAGTGATGCAATTTATCAGATTGGCTTACCAAAGGAATATTCTTGTTGAAAGTTTTCTTTTTTGTCCTCATGCTGTGCGAATCGCTCCGCCTTTAAACACCACAGATGAAATTCTCCACAAGGCATGTAAAGAACTATGCGAAATACTTGAGATGATATAGAAGAGTGCAAACTCATTATTGCAGTGGAATACCTTATTGAAAAAGCCACCAACTAAAAATAAGTACATTACCTCAAAATAAAAATGGGTGCAAAAGAATTTTTGCACCCATTTTATTTCAACACTTTTTTTTCACAACACTACTTAGAAATAATCATAAGATTGTGAATTTTCTTTCCATTATTAGACAATAACATGACCCGATACATTCCAGAAGTATGGAATTTAAAGGACTGCTCACTCACTTTAATCAAATGGGTTAGTTCCTTTATTTCAAAATTCCAAACTTCTTGGCCAAGCATATTGATCACTTTTACCGTACCCTGATCAATTGGTTGGTCAAATTGAATTTCGAACTCTCCTTCATTTGGATTCGGCACCAGAATAAAATCATATTCTCCATTAGGTTTGGAGACAGATACCTGTGGATCCTCCTGTTCTTCGTAGATATATTCGATCACTTCGTCGCCACCGCCATTATCGGTAAATCCTTCGCCACAGGATTTACAAGGTCCCAAATGCAATTTTGGTCCTTTATCCTTGAGGTAAGTTGTATACAAAACACACTTTCTAGTACACTGTCCATTGGTTCCTATAGAAGCAACATATACTCTTTGCGGAATATTACCACATTTCCATGAACTTAGAATATTGGCAAAGGTTGGAGGATATTTACAATCCGGTAAACCATCGCCATTGTTGTCTACAGAATCATCACCGTTTGGACAAACATCACATGCGTCTCCCACCTTATCACAATCACTATCCATCTGATTAGGATTTGGATCGTTGATACAATTGTCACAAGGATCATAAATTCCATCGTTATCGGAATCATTTGTGATGGTGACTATTGAAGTACAAGTTGAAGAATTTCCATTCACATCGGTAACGGTAACGGTAACCGTAGTATTCTTCGGACTGTCGCAATTGAAAGTGTTTGGCACCACCACCCTCGTAAGAATTCCACAGTTGTCTGTATTGCTCAGCAAAACATCCAAAGCGGTTATGGTTTTTGTCTTTGATTGAGGAAGTGCAAAACTTAAATTTTTACACACAATCTTTGGCTTCACATTGTCTATGATGTAAAGTTTTGCCGTACAGGTATCACTGAGTCCACTGGAATCTATCACTGTGAGGGTCACAATTCTGAATGGAATATCATCACAAGTGTAGGTGTATCTGTTCAAAAACCTGGTTTGGATGCCACAATTATCTGTTGAATTGTTATCTATAGTATCTACCGTTATGGTTTTTATTCCCGTGGAATCGAGAACAATCGTATTCTCCTTACATCTCGCTTCCGGTGGTTCAATTTCGTAAATATCTACTTTTACAAAACAAACAGAGGTATTGCCACAAGCATCCGTAGCCGTCCATTTTATGGTATCCTTACCAACCTTAAACTGATAGCCGTTCAAAGTAGAAGAATTATTGAGGTCGTTGGTAATGGTTACCGCAGAATCCTGACACAAATCATAAGCTGTAGCATCAAATTCTGAATTGACCACAGTGTAGTAACATTTTGTTGAATCCGCCTTTCTCACTTGAACATTTGAAGATGGACAAGTGATCACAGGTCCGGTAGAATCTTTGACAGTGATAACCTGCTTTCCTGTTCCACTGGAAGAATTACCGCAATTGTCTGTAACAATCCAGGTCCTGAATACCTTTGAAACACAATCTCCTGCCTCGAGGGAATCCTTGTAAGTAAAGGATGGATCAGCATCACATGGATGATTAATGTTTGATGGATATCCGGTCTTGTCAGGTCCATCATCAAATGCACACGCTTCATATTGCTTGCTGATCCTGACCTGGAAGTTATCGATAAATAATTCCTTCGTCTCATTATTGGATCCACCACTATACCTTACTCTGATGTATAGATTATTCGGATTGGCCACTCCCGGTATACCTGCTACACATTCCACCCAATTGCCAATGGTCAATGGTGTTGAGCTGAAATTATTCCATGTTGTACCATTGGTGCTGTAATCCATCAACAAGGTTGTGGCACTTCCATTACTCTTCCTTTGAGCTTGAACATATACTTCAAAATTAGTACAGGAAGGTAGAGATCTACCCGCAAGATTGAATTGCCAATGACCGGTTTGCTGAGAATTAGTGACTTTAAGTCCTTTTCCAGCCACTGAATTAACAGTAAAGGCCTGAATCCCTGTTGTAACACCCGTTGTACTCATGTACATATTCGAGCTGGTGTCGACAACGGATGTAATTCCTGGATATAAATATGGCGACAAGCTTGGGTATGAAATCCCTTTGTTGAAATCATAATTCACAATTGTCTTAGCTGTTGCGGATGCGGAAGCAGATTTGAAAATTGTAATATCCGGTGGTAAGGTAAAGGTTGGTTCTACTGTATTGACCACGGTAATGATCTGCATACATTCATCTGTTTTATTACACTTATCAACCGCTAACCAGGTTCTGGTAATTACATAATCACCCGGGCAATCACCATAAGTAATTTGGTCATCATAACTTACATTCGGAGTGCCGTTACATCCATCTACTGCAGCCGGAACACCAGTGTTGGAAGGTAAGGTAGATTCATCACAATCAATGGTTACATCAGGTGGACAAACGATCTGCGGATCCGGAATGGTTTCCACCGTGAATGTTGCTGTACAGGATTTTGGTATATCGCAATCACTGGTTACCGTGAAAGTGACTGTTTTTGAGCCACCACATTCATTAGGTGCACCGTTGTTGTTATTGCTCACGACAGGATTACATCCTCCGGTTATCAAAGCGCCATTTAGCCAGTTGTTAAACTTGGTATTGATTTCACTTTGTGTCTGACAGGAAACTTCCGTTACATTGTTAGGACAAGTAATGGAAATTGGAGAAGACAAAACGGTAAATGTGGCAGAACATGTCGAAGAGCTTGCGCAGCTGCTGGTTACTGTAAAGACTACGGTAGTCGTCCCACCGCAGAAATTAGGCGCTCCTGAATTATTGTTGGTTACCACCGGATTACATCCTCCAGTTGTGCTCACCGAACTCAACCATGCTGCAAATTTCGTATTGATTTGGGCTTGTGTTTGACAAGCAGCCTCACTGACATTTGCTGGACAAGTTAAGGTAAGATTTGGTGCATTATTTACTGTAAAGACGGCAGAACATGTTGAGGAACTGGCACATGAACTGGTTACAGTAAAGACCACAGTTGTGGTGCCACCGCAGAAGTTTGGCGCACCTGAATTATTGTTGGTCACCATCGGATTGCAACCTCCATTTACATTCACTGTAGACAACCAGGTTGCAAATTTAGAATTGATGTCTGCCTGAGTCTGACAAGCGGCTTCCGTTTGATTTGAAGGACATGTTAAAATTACACCAGGTGCAGGGTTAACATTAAAAGATGCCGTGCAGGTACTGGATGGCTCACAACTGCTGGTAACCGTAAATATTACTACACTGGAACCGCCACAGAAATTAGGCGCACCGGTATTGTTGTTGGTTACCATTGTGTTGCATCCACCGGATACATTGATGGTGGTGAGCCAGGTTGCGAATTTGGTATCAATCTGTGCCTGGGTCTGACAACCTGCTTCCGTTTGGGTGAAAGGACAAGTGACGCTAACGGGAGGTGCTGGGTTAACTGTAAAAGTAGCACTACATGTTCTTGGTACTTCACAAGAGCTGGTTACTGTAAAGGTTACTGTTTTGCTACCTCCGCAGAAATTAGGCGCACCATTGTTATCATTACTTATGGTTGCATTACATCCTCCACTAAAATTAACCGTATTTAGCCAGGTTGCAAATTTGGTATCGATCTGTGCCTGGGTCTGACATGCGGTCTCGGTTTGGTTTGTCGGGCATGTTAGATTTACAGGTGAGCTTAGCACTGTGAATGTGGCACTACAAGTTTTAGGCGCATCACAATCGCTGGTCAATGTAAAGGTTACTGTCGTCGTACCACCACAAGCATTTGGAGCTCCTGTATTGTTATTGCTGAACATGGTATTACATCCACCGGTTGCAGAAACTGAAGCAAGCCAGGTTGCAAATTTGGTATCAATTTGTGCTTGTGTTTGACAAGACACCTCTGTTTGATTCACCGGACAGGTAAGTGTAGTCGGTGAACCAGAAACTGTAAATGTTGCAGAACATGTTTTTGGCGACTCACAATCGCTGTTTACCGTAAACGTTACTGTTGTAGTTCCACCGCAGGCATTAGGAGCACCTGTATTGTTGTTACTGATGGTTGCATTGCAACCGCCACTGAAAACTACTGTATTTAACCAGGCTGTAAACTTAGTATTGATGACCGCTTGCGTCTGGCATGCAGCCTCCGTTTGATTCACAGGGCAGGTTAATACCACAACAGGTGCAGGATCTACTGTAAAAGTGGCCATACAGGTCTTAGGCGCTTCACAATCACTGGTTACTGTAAAAGTTACCGTTTTACTACCACCACAGAAAGAAGGAGCCCCGGTATTGTTGTTGCTCAATGTTGGATTACATCCACCACTAAAAGAAACTGTTGCCAACCAGTTATTGAACTTGGTATCGATAGACGCCTGTGTTTGACAAGCCACCTCTGTTTGATTCACTGGGCAGTTCAACACGACCAATGCCGTAGGATCCACGGTAAATGTTGCTGAACAGGTTTTAGGCGCTTCACAATCACTGATTACCGTAAAAGTTACGGTTTTACTGCCACCACAGAAGGATGGAGCACCGGTGTTGTTGTTACTGAGTGAAGAATTACATCCTCCACTGAAAGAAACTGTTCCCAGCCAGGTATTAAACTTCGCATCGATAGCAGCCTGGTTTTGACAAGCAGCTTCTGTCTGATTCACAGGACAGGTCAGATTAACCGGTGTTGCGGGAGAAACTGTGAAAGTGGCAGTACAGGTCACATTTGGTTCACAATCGCTGGTCACCGTAAAAATAACGGTTGTGGTACCTCCGCAGAAAGATGGTGCACCTGTATTGTTGTTACTTACTTGTGTGTTACAACCTCCGCTTACAGAAATTGAATTTAACCACATGCTAAACTTAGAATCAATAATTGCCTGTGTCTGACAAGGTCCTTCTGTCTGACTTACCGGGCAAGTTACACTTACCACAGGAGCAGGGCTAACCGTGAAAGTAGCAGAACAAGTCTTTGGAGATTCACAATCACTGGTTACCGTAAATGTAACTGTGGTTGTTCCTCCACATGCTAATGGTGCTCCTGTATTATTATTTGTGAATACCGGATTACATCCACCGGTGGCAGAAACTGTAGCAAGCCAAGTGGTAAATTTAGAATTAATTGCAGCTTGAGTCTGACAAGCAGGCTCAGTTTGATTAACAGGGCATGTTAATACTACAGGCGGTGCCGGGTTCACAGTAAAAGTTGCTGTACAGGTTTTAGGTCCTTCACAGGAGCTGGTAACCGTAAATGTCACAGTCTTACTACCACCACATGGACTTGGATTTGGTCCTGTGTTATCATTGGATAAGGTTCCGTTACATCCCCCTGAGAAAGATGCTGTACCCAACCAAATATTGAACTTAGCATCAATTTGCGCTTGCGTCTGACAAGCTACCTCGTTCTGATTTACCGGACAATTGATAATCACAGCAGGGGCAGGAGTGACTGTAAATGTTGCAAGGCAGGTCTTTGGTGTCTCGCAATCGCTGGTCACGGTAAAAGTAATACTCTTACTTCCACCGCAGAAGGAAGGATTAGGACCACTGTTGTCGTTGGACAATATTGGATTACAACCTCCGGTAAAGTTGGCAGTAGCTAACCAGTTATTGAACTTTGTATCAATTTGAGCTTGAGTTTGACAAGCCGCCTCAGTTTGATTGACTGGACAGTTGAGCGTAACCGGTGAACTTAACACTGTAAAGCTAGCAGTACAAGTTTTGACAGGTTCACAATCACTGGTTACCGTGAACGTAACGGATTTGCTTCCACCACAATGATCCGGATTTGGTCCTGTATTGTCATTGCTCAACATGCCATTGCAGCCTCCGCTAAATGAAGCTGTACCCAACCAGGTATTAAATTTTGCATCAATTTGTGCTTGTGTCTGGCAAGCAACTTCCGTCTGATTCACCGGACAATTTAATACCACCACAGGTGCAGGGGTTACGGTGAAAGTTGCCGTACAAGTTTTTGGTGTTTCACAATCACTGGTTACGGTAAATGTCACTGAGGCTACACCACCACAATGATCAGGGGCTGTTGTGCTGTTGTTACTCATCATGGCATTACAACCACCGCTGAAACTTGCAGTACCCAACCAGGTATTGAATTTATTATTGATGTCTGTTTGCGATTGACAAGCAGCTTCTGTTTGGTTCAAAGGACAAGTTAATACTACAACTGGTGCAGGTGTAACGGTGAAAGTTGCAGTACAAGTCTTTGGTGTTTCGCAATCGCTAGTTACTGTAAAAGTCACTGTGGCTACACCACCACAATGATCAGGGGCTGTTATGCTGTTGTTACTCAACATGGCGTTACAACCTCCACTGAAACTTGCTGTACCCAACCAGGTATTGAATTTATTATTGATGTCTGTTTGCGATTGGCAAGCAGCTTCCGTCTGGTTCACCGGACAAGTTAATACTACAACAGGTGCAGGGGTAACGGTAAACGTTGCTGTGCAAGTTTGATTCGATTCACAATCGCTCGTCACAGTGAAAGTGATGGAAGCCGATCCACCACAAGCATTTGGCGGAGTGGTGCTGTTGTTGCTTAGCATACCATTGCATCCTCCGGTAAACATCGCTGTGCCTAACCAGGTATTGAATTTTGCATCTATAGCTGATTGACTTTGACAGGCTGCTTCTGTTGTATTCACAGGACAGGTCAACACTACAGCAGGTGCAGGATCCACCGTAAATGTAGCAGTACACATCATAGGATCTTCACAATCACTATTCACGGTAAACGTTACCGTTTTACTGCCACCACAATGATCCGGTGCAGGTCCGCTGTTATCATTGGTCAATACGCCGTTACAACCACCAGTATACATCGCAGTACCCAACCAGGTATTGAATTTTGCATCGATCGCTGTTTGAGTTTGACATGCTACTTCAGTAACATTTATCGGACATGTTAAAACTACTGCCGGGGCAGGATCTACCGTGAAAGTAGCCGTACAAGTCTGCACTGGTTCACAATCACTGGTGACCGTAAAAGTTACACTCTTACTTCCGCCGCAATGATCCGGTGCAGGGCCGCTGTTGTTGTTGCTCAGCATACCATTACAGCCGCCGGTAAACATTGCAGTACCCAACCAGGTATTGAATTTGGCATCGATCGCTGCTTGGGTTTGACATGCGACTTCGGTTGCATTAATAGGGCAAGTTAATACTACAGCAGGGGCAGGAGTGACCGTAAATGTTGCTGTACAGGTAACATTTGGTTCACAATCGCTTGTCACCGTATAGGTAACACTCTTGCTTCCACCGCAATGATCAGGAATAGGTCCACTGTTGTCATTACTTAAAATTCCATTACAACCTCCCGTAAACATTCCTGTACCCAACCAGGTATTGAATTTTGCATCTATTTGTGCTTGTGTTTGACAGGCTGCTTCTGTCACATTCGCAGGACAGGTCAACATCACCGGTGGTGCCGGATCCACTGTAAACGTTGCCGTACAGGTTACATTCGGTTCGCAATCGCTCGTCACTGTATAGGTAACACTCTTGCTGCCTCCGCAATGATCCGGTGCAGGTCCGCTGTTGTTGTTGCTCAGCATACCATTACAGCCGCCGGTAAACATTGCTGTTCCCAACCAGGTATTGAATTTTGTATCTATTTGTGCTTGTGTCTGGCAAGCTGCTTCTGTTACATTCGCAGGACAGGTCAGCATCACCGGTGGTGCCGGATCTACCGTAAATGTCGCTGTGCAGGTCACATTTGGTTCGCAGTCACTGGTAACCGTATAAGTCACCGTTGCTACGCCACCACAATGATCAGGGGCAGTCGTGCTGTTGTTGCTCAGCATGCCATTACAGCCGCCGGTAAACATCGCGGTACCCAACCATGCATTGAATTTTGTATCTATGGCCGATTGTGTCTGACAAGCTGCTTCTGTTACATTCGCAGGACAGGTCAACATCACCGGTGGTGCAGGGGTCACGGTAAATGTCGCTGTACAGGTCACATTTGGTTCGCAGTCACTGGTAACCGTATAGGTCACTGTTGCTACGCCGCCACAATGATCAGGGGCTGTCGTGCTGTTGTTGCTCAGCATGCCGTTACATCCGCCGGTAAACATCGCAGTGCCTAACCAGGTATTGAATTTAGTATCTATTTGTGCTTGTGTCTGACAAGCTGCTTCTGTTACATTCGCAGGACAGGTCAACATCACCGGTGGTGCAGGGGTAACGGTAAACGTCGCTGTACAAGTCACGTTCGGTTCGCAATCGCTCGTCACTGTAAAGGTGATGGATGCAGATCCACCGCAGGCGTTTGGTGGGGTCGTGCTGTTGTTGCTCAACATGCCGTTACAACCACCCGTAAACATCGCTGTACCCAACCAGGTATTGAATTTTGCATCTATCGCTGACTGTGTCTGACAAGCAGCCTCCGTTACACTTGCAGGACAGGTAAGATTTACCGGTGGTGCCGGATCTACTGTGAACGTTGCCGTGCAGGTTTGATTTGGTTCACAATCGCTGGTCACCGTGAAAGTGATGGATGCAGATCCACCACAGGCGTTTGGTGCTGTGGTGCTGTTGTTGCTCATCATTCCGTTACAACCTCCTGTAAACATCGCAGTACCCAACCAGGTATTGAATTTTGCATCTATCGCTGACTGGCTTTGACAAGCAGCTTCGGTAGCATTCGTAGGACAAGTTAATACCACTGCCGATGCAGGATCTACTGTAAACGTTGCCGTACAGGTTACGTTCGGTTCGCAATCGCTGGTCACCGTATAGGTAACACTCTTGCTTCCACCACAATGATCCGGTGCAGGTCCGCTGTTGTTGTTGCTCAGCATACCATTACAGCCGCCGGTAAACATTGCAGTACCCAACCAGGTATTGAATTTGGCATCGATCGCTGCTTGTGTTTGACATGCAGCTTCTGTCACGTTCGCAGGACAGGTTAGCATCACCGGTGGTGCCGGATCCACGGTGAACGTTGCTGTACAGGTAACATTCGGTTCGCAATCGCTCGTCACCGTGTAGGTAACACTCTTGCTTCCACCGCAATGATCCGGTGCAGGTCCGCTGTTGTTGTTGCTCAGCATACCATTACAGCCGCCCGTAAACATCGCGGTACCCAACCAGGTGTTGAATTTAGTATCTATTTGTGCTTGCGTTTGACAGGCTGCTTCAGTCACATTCGCAGGACAGGTCAGCATCACCGGTGGTGCCGGATCCACTGTAAACGTTGCCGTACAGGTTACATTCGGTTCGCAATCGCTCGTCACCGTAAAAGTTACAGAGGCAGATCCGCCGCATGCATTTGGTGCAGTGGTACTGTTGTTGCTCAGCATACCATTACAGCCGCCAGTAAACATTGCAGTACCTAACCAGGTATTGAATTTTGTATCTATTTGTGCTTGTGTTTGACAAGCTGCTTCTGTTACATTTACCGGACAAGTTAAATTCACTACCGGTGCCGGATCTACCGTAAATGTCGCTGTGCAGGTCACATTTGGTTCGCAGTCACTGGTAACCGTATAAGTCACCGTTGCTACGCCACCACAATGATCAGGGGCAGTCGTGCTGTTGTTGCTCAGCATGCCATTACAGCCGCCGGTAAACATCGCGGTACCCAACCATGCATTGAATTTTGTATCTATGGCCGATTGTGTCTGACAAGCTGCTTCTGTTACATTCGCAGGACAGGTCAACATCACCGGTGGTGCCGGGGTAACGGTAAATGTCGCTGTACAGGTCACATTTGGTTCGCAGTCACTGGTAACCGTATAGGTCACTGTTGCTACGCCGCCACAATGATCAGGGGCAGTCGTGCTGTTGTTACTCAGCATACCGTTACAACCTCCTGTGAACATCGCAGTGCCTAACCACGTATTGAACTTGGTATCTATTTGTGCTTGTGTCTGACAAGCTGCTTCTGTTACATTCGCAGGACAGGTCAACATCACCGGTGGTGCAGGGGTAACGGTAAAGGTCGCTGTACAAGTCACGTTCGGTTCGCAATCGCTCGTCACTGTAAAGGTGATGGATGCAGATCCACCGCAGGCGTTTGGTGGGGTCGTGCTGTTGTTACTCAGCATGCCGTTACAACCACCCGTAAACATCGCTGTACCCAACCAGGTATTGAATTTTGCATCTATCGCTGACTGTGTCTGACAAGCAGCCTCCGTTACACTTGCAGGACAGGTAAGATTTACCGGTGGTGCCGGATCTACTGTGAACGTTGCCGTGCAGGTTTGATTTGGTTCACAATCGCTGGTCACCGTGAAAGTGATGGATGCAGATCCACCACAGGCGTTTGGTGCTGTGGTGCTGTTGTTGCTCATCATTCCGTTACAACCTCCTGTAAACATCGCAGTGCCCAACCAGGTATTGAATTTTGCATCTATTTGTGCTTGTGTTTGACAAGCTGCTTCGGTAGCATTCGTAGGACAAGTTAATACCACTGCCGGTGCAGGATCTACTGTAAACATTGCCGTACAGGTTACGTTCGGTTCGCAATCGCTGGTCACCGTATAGGTAACACTCTTGCTTCCACCGCAATGATCCGGTGCAGGTCCGCTGTTGTTGTTGCTCAGCATACCATTACAGCCGCCGGTAAACATTGCAGTACCCAACCAGGTATTGAATTTGGCATCGATCGCTGCTTGTGTTTGACATGCAGCTTCTGTCACGTTCGCAGGACAGGTTAGCATCACCGGTGGTGCCGGATCCACGGTGAACGTTGCTGTACAGGTTACATTTGGTTCGCAATCGCTCGTCACCGTGTAGGTAACACTCTTGCTTCCACCGCAATGATCCGGTGCAGGTCCGCTGTTGTTGTTGCTCAGCATACCATTACAGCCGCCCGTAAACATTGCAGTACCCAACCAGGTGTTGAATTTAGTATCTATTTGTGCTTGCGTTTGACACGCAGCTTCTGTCACGTTCGCAGGACAGGTCAGCATCACCGGTGGTGCCGGATCCACTGTAAACGTTGCCGTACAGGTCACATTCGGTTCGCAATCGCTCGTCACTGTATAGGTAACACTCTTGCTGCCTCCGCAATGATCCGGTGCAGGTCCGCTGTTGTTGTTGCTCAGCATACCATTACAGCCGCCGGTAAACATTGCAGTACCTAACCAGGTATTGAATTTTGTATCTATTTGTGCTTGCGTTTGACACGCAGCTTCTGTCACATTCGCAGGACAGGTCAACATCACCGGTGGTGCCGGATCTACCGTAAATGTCGCTGTGCAGGTCACATTTGGTTCGCAGTCACTGGTAACCGTATAAGTCACCGTTGCTACGCCACCACAATGATCAGGGGCAGTCGTGCTGTTGTTGCTCAGCATGCCATTACAGCCGCCGGTAAACATCGCGGTACCCAACCATGCATTGAATTTTGTATCTATGGCCGATTGTGTCTGACAAGCTGCTTCTGTTACATTCGCAGGACAGGTCAACATCACCGGTGGTGCAGGGGTAACGGTAAATGTCGCTGTACAGGTCACATTTGGTTCGCAGTCACTGGTAACCGTATAGGTCACTGTTGCTACGCCGCCACAATGATCAGGGGCTGTCGTGCTGTTGTTGCTCAGCATGCCGTTACATCCGCCGGTAAACATTGCTGTTCCCAACCAGGTATTGAATTTAGTATCTATTTGTGCTTGTGTCTGACAAGCGGCCTCTGTTACATTCGCAGGACAGGTCAACATCACCGGTGGTGCAGGGGTAACGGTAAACGTCGCTGTACAAGTCACGTTCGGTTCGCAATCGCTCGTCACTGTAAAGGTGATGGATGCAGATCCACCGCAGGCGTTTGGTGGGGTCGTGCTGTTGTTGCTCAACATGCCGTTACAACCACCCGTAAACATCGCTGTACCCAACCAGGTATTGAATTTTGCATCTATCGCTGACTGTGTCTGACAAGCAGCCTCCGTTACACTTGCAGGACAGGTAAGATTTACCGGTGGTGCCGGATCTACTGTGAACGTTGCCGTGCAGGTTTGATTTGGTTCACAATCGCTGGTCACCGTGAAAGTGATGGATGCAGATCCACCACAGGCGTTTGGTGCTGTGGTGCTGTTGTTGCTCATCATTCCGTTACAACCTCCTGTAAACATCGCAGTACCCAACCAGGTATTGAATTTTGCATCTATCGCTGACTGGCTTTGACAAGCAGCTTCGGTAGCATTCGTAGGACAAGTTAATACCACTGCCGGTGCAGGATCTACTGTAAACGTTGCCGTACAGGTTACGTTCGGTTCGCAATCGCTGGTCACCGTATAGGTAACACTCTTGCTTCCACCACAATGATCCGGTGCAGGTCCGCTGTTGTTGTTGCTCAGCATACCATTACAGCCGCCGGTAAACATCGCAGTACCCAACCAGGTATTGAATTTGGCATCGATCGCTGCTTGTGTTTGACATGCAGCTTCTGTCACGTTCGCAGGACAGGTTAGCATCACCGGTGGTGCCGGATCCACTGTAAACGTTGCTGTACAGGTTACATTCGGTTCGCAATCGCTCGTCACCGTGTAGGTAACACTCTTGCTTCCACCGCAATGATCCGGTGCAGGTCCGCTGTTGTTGTTGCTCAGCATACCATTACAGCCGCCCGTAAACATCGCGGTACCCAACCAGGTGTTGAATTTAGTATCTATTTGTGCTTGCGTTTGACAGGCTGCTTCTGTCACGTTCGCAGGACAGGTCAGCATCACCGCAGGGGCAGGAGTAACGGTAAACGTTGCAGTACAGGTCACATTCGGTTCGCAATCGCTGGTTACCGTATATGTCACACTCTTGCTTCCTCCGCAATGATCAGGGGCAGGACCACTGTTGTTGTTGCTCAGCATTCCATTGCATCCTCCTGTAAACATCGCGGTACCCAACCAAGTATTGAATTTTGCATCAATCGCTGCTTGTGTTTGACAAGCTGCTTCGGTTGCATTTACCGGACAGGTTAAATTAACTGCCGGTGCCGGTGTTACCGTGAAGGTGGCCGTACAAGTTTTATTTGGTTCGCAATCGCTGGTCACTGTAAAAGTTACAGAGGCCATCCCACCACAATGATCTGGTGCTGTTGTGCTGTTGTTACTCAGCATTGCATTGCAACCACCACTAAAATTGGCTGTTCCCAACCAGGTCGTGAATTTAGCATCAATCGCTGACTGTGTTTGACAGGCTGCTTCAGTTTGATTGGATGGGCAATTGAGAACTACTACAGGTGCGTCTATCACGGTAAAAGTGGCCGTACATGTTTTATTTGGTTCGCAATCGCTGGTCACTGTAAATGTTACCATTTTGACACCACCACAGGCCATTGGAGCACCTGTATTGTCATTCGTCAAAACGCCATTGCAACCACCTGTAAACATGGCAGTACCTAACCAGGTATTGAATTTAGCATCAATAGCTGCTTGTGTTTGGCAAGCGGCTTCGGTTTGATTAGTTGGGCAAGTAAGCACTACTATCGGAGCCGCAGTTACTGTAAAAGTGGCAGTACAGGTTTTAGGACCTTCGCAATCGCTGTTGACCGTAAAAATGACGGTTTTACTACCGCCGCAGGCCATTGGCGCTCCGGTATTATCGTTGGTCAGTACGCCATTACACCCACCTGTAAACATGGCAGTACCAAGCCAGGTGGTGAATTTTGCATCAATAGCAGATTGAGTCTGACATTCTGCTTCCGTTGCATTGGTTGGACATGTTAACACAACTGCAGGGGCAGCGGTTACAGTAAATGTAGCCATGCAGGTTTTGGGACCTTCACAATCACTGGTTACCGTAAATGTAACAGTTTTGCTTCCGCCACATGCCATTGGGGCACCGGTATTATCGTTAGTCAAAACTCCATTACAGCCACCTGTAAACATGGCGGTGCCTAGCCAGGTATTAAATTTCGTGTCAATGGCAGATTGTGTTTGACATTCTGCTTCTGTCGCATTGGTTGGACACGTCAACACAACTGCTGGCGCAGCGGTTACGGTAAATGTAGCCATGCAGGTTTTAGGACCTTCACAATCGCTGGTTACGGTAAAGGTAACTGTTTTACTTCCCCCACAAGCCATTGGTGCGCCTGTATTATCGTTAGTCAAAACTCCATTACAGCCACCTGTAAACATGGCGGTGCCTAACCAGGTTGTGAATTTTGTATCAATGGCAGACTGCGTCTGACACTCTGCTTCTGTTGCATTAACAGGACAAGTTAAAACCACAGCCGGGGCTGGGGTTACAGTGAATGTTGCAGTACAGGTATTATTAGGTTCGCAGGTACTGGTTACTGTAAACGTTACGACAGCAACACCTCCACATTTATCCGGTGCACCACTGTTATCGTTACTTAATGTTGCATTGCAGCCTCCACTAAAATTAGCAGTACCCAACCAGGTGGTAAATTTATTGTTGATGTCTGTCTGTGATTGACAGGAGGCTTCCGTTTGGTTGGCAGGACAATTCAGAACGACCGCAGGAGCAGGTGTCACCGTAAAAGTAGCGGTACAGGTATTGTTAGACTCACAGGAACTGGATACCGTGAAAGTAACCGTAGCAACTCCGCCACATTTATCAGGAGCACCGGAATTGTCATTGCTCAACATAGAATTACATCCACCGCTGTAGCTGACGGTTCCTAGCCAGGTATTGAACTTAGTATTAATTTCTGTTTGTGTTTGGCAAGCTGCCTCAGTTTGATTTGTTGGGCATGTAAGCATTACCGGAGGAGCAGGATCCACGGTAAATGTTGCAGAACAGGTATTGTTTGATTCGCAGGAACTGGTTACGGTAAATACGACTGTTTTAGTTCCTCCGCATGCCATTGGAGCGCCAGAATTATCGTTGCTCAACACGCCATTGCAACCACCTGTAAACATCGCTGTGCTTAACCATGTATTGAATTTTGTATCTATTTGTGCTTGTGTCTGGCACGCTGCTTCAGTGGTATTCGTAGGGCAAGTGAGCATCACTGGAGGTGCGGCTGTTACGGTAAAAGTAGCGGTGCAGGTTTTAGGACCTTCGCAATCACTGTTCACGGTAAAAATTACCGTCTTTGTTCCACCGCAGGCCATCGGCGCTCCGGTATTGTCATTGGTTAAAACGCCATTGCATCCTCCGGTGAACATGGCTGTCCCCAACCAGGTCGTAAACTTTGTGTCGATCTCAGCCTGCGTTTGGCAAGCTGCTTCGGTGGCATTTACGGGACAAGTAATCACTACAGCAGGTGCTGCTGTAACTGTAAAGGTCGCCATGCAGGTCCTATTTGGCTCACAGGTACTGGTGACAGTGAAGGTGACGGTTTTGCTACCGCCACAAGCCATAGGGGCTCCATTGTTGTTATTACTAATTGTCGCATTACATCCACCTGTGAACATGGCCGTTCCCAACCAGGTGGTGAATTTAGCATTTATTTCTGCCTGCGTTTGACAAGCTGCTTCTGTAGCATTTGTCGGACAGGTTAAAACAACTACAGGAGCTGCTGTAACCGTAAAGGTCGCCATGCAAACCTGATCATCTTCACAATCACTGGTAGCCGTGAAGGTGACCGTTTTGCTTCCGCCACAAGCATCCGGAGGACCCGTGTTGTCGTCTGTTAATTCTGTATAACATCCGCCTGAAACCTGCACCGTTTCCAACCAGGCATCAAATGCAGCATTCACTGTGCCCTGTGTCTGGCAAGCAATGAGGGTGGTATCATTAGGACAAGTGAGCTCAGGACCTTCAATAGGTATGACTGTAATGACCTGAGTACACATGCTGGTATTACCACAGGAATCCATGGCTGTCCATTCTCTTAATATGGTATAATCACCCGGACAGGTTCCCGGGAGAATACTGTCGAGATGGGTAACCAAAACCATTGTATCGTAGCAGAATTCAAATGCGGTAGCATAACCGGTTGAATCCGGATCTGTGGATTGCTCGCAATTTACAGTCACATCGATCGGACAAGTAATTATTGGTTTGAGCGTATCCAGAATGGTGATGATCTGTGTAGCCGTGTCCATGTTCTCACAGTCGTCGATCACGGTCCAGCTTCTATAGATTAAGGTTTCTGAAGAGCAGGTAGGTCCTTCCTGAATGGTGTCCACATAAAACACTACCGGATGTTTGTCACAATTGTCCATGACATTGGTCGGCCAGCCTGTAATAGAGGGATCGGCATCATAAGAGCATGAATCAAAATTCATTTGTGCATTCACCTGGAAGTTATCCATCAGGAATGATTTATCTCCTATTCCCGTACCTCCCGAGTAAGTAACTCTTAAATATAATCTAGACACACCACTAACCGGAACAGTGGCGGTATCTTCCTTCCATTGACCCAAGGTTAATGGGAAGGAGTTATACCTGAACCAGGTAGTATCGTTCAAACTGTAATCAAAATGGCAGGTATCTGCAGCACCTACACCTTTCATCAAGGCTTGCGAATAAACCTTGATATTACTGCACAGAGGAAGATAAAATCCACTCAAATTAAATTGCCAATGCCCCGGGCGATCACTGGTATCAACCCGCATGGCTCTGCCGACAAATGAATCTACTGCAAAAGCCAATGGTCCCGTGATGGTTCCGGTATCTGTAAGGAATACATTCGAACTGGAATCCACTTCAGACAAAATTCCAAAATACAAACGCGGGTATAATTTAGGATACGAATTTCCTCTGTTGAAATTATAATTAACGATGATGTTTGTGTCTGCACTGACACCACCTTTATAAAGTGTTGTGTCGTTGGGAATATCAAAAGTTGGTTTGGTAGTATCTAAAACAGTAATCAACTGAGTGCCCATTTCTGCATCATTGCCACAACTGTCTTGCAAGGACCACATCCTGTAAATAAGGTTAGAACCTTCACAAGGTTCTACAACTACCGAATCACAGAAAGTTGCCAATAAACCGGTCGCGCAATTGTCGCTCTCGTCAGTAACATTTCCGGTTACATTGGGTGAGGCATCATAGCCGCAGCACAACTGAGCTCTTACTTGTAAGTTATCTATATGAAGACTCTTAGGAGATCCTACTCCCGGAGTAGTATAACTAATTCTTAAAAATAAACTATCCGGGCTGCTGACACCAGGTATGGTGGCAGTGTCCTGAACCCAACTACCTGTTGTAAGTGTTTTTGTTCGGAAAATATTCCATGTGGAACCGTTGAGACTGTATTCCATGCGCAATACATCCGCACTTCCTAAACCTGCCTTGTACCCTTGTATGTGTACTCCAATATTACTGCAATTTTGCAGCGTCTCTCCCTTGATATTGAACTGCCAATGTCCGGCAGTTTGTGAACTGTCCACGGTCAAACCGTTGCCAGCGTCGGGATTATTGGTGTAGGCAAATGTTCCCGAATTAGTTCCGGGCACTTGTTTAAATGGATTTGAAGAGGTGTCTACTTTTACACTGATGCCTGTAAATACCTGAGGACAAAGAGCATCATAATCTGATCCTCCATTAAAATCATAATTTACAATTACCGCAGTATCCGGAATGTCCGGGCTTTTATAAATGGTAATGTCTGCTGGAACCGTAAAAGTAGGTGGGATGGTATCACTGACTGTTATCAACTGAGTTTTAGGGGTGGCTGCATTGTTGCAATCATCGAGTAACGTCCATTTTCTATAAATCTTTGTTTCTCCCTGACATGACCCAACTACTGTGGAATCTGCATACATGGCATCTAATCCAATACTGCAATTGTCCATTTCATCTGTAACTGTTCCAGTAATGCTGGTGTCTGCATCATACATACATGTCTCATCGACATAAATGGTAATGTCTGCCGGCTTGCTGAATGTAGGCTTTGTGGTATCTTGTACTTCAATGATATGAATAATATCTACGCTGGTGTTTCCACATGCATCGGTAATGTTATAGGTTCTGGTAATTACAATCGGACAAGTCCCATCAACTTCATCGAAACTACTTACCGTAAGCGAAGCATCCACGGTGCATACATCGGTAATCATTAAATTGCCCGGTAGGGCTTCCAGTTCCGCGACGGTTGTTTTTGGTGCCGGTGCTGCACCAGCTTCACATCCATTAATTATTAGAGTATCTAACGAACCTGTAACTGAAGGGGAAGTAGTGTCATCCACTCTGATAAAGTGAACAATTATATTACTGGTATTTCCACAGGCATCTGTGATTGTATATTTTCGTTTAATGTTAATTGGACATGAGCCATAAACACTATCTACACTCATAACAATCAACTGGGCATCAACAGTACAGGAATCAAAAATCATAAGGTTTCCAGGTAGAGCTTCCAATTGGGCCACTGTAGTTTTTGGCGCAGGCGCTGAAGATACTGTACAACCCTCTAAGGTCAGAGTATCCAGAGATCCTGTAAAAGATGGAGCTTGAGTATCTCTAATTCTGAAGTACTGAAAAATATTATTGCTAATATTGTTACAAGCATCTTTAACTGTGTATTTTCTTCTAAGAATGATCGGACAGTTATTATAACTGGAATCAGAACTCATCACCACCAAATTTGGGTCTGTAGTGCACGTATCCGAAATCATAAGATTGCCTGGTAGGGCTTCTAAAGCAGCTACTGTTGTAACTGGCAATGGAACAACAGAAATGGTACAACCTTCTAAAGTAATTGTATCTAACGCACCGGTAATGTTTGGTGGAGTAGTATCCTGAATTTTTATAATTTGTATGATTCCTGAGGTGGTGTTGCTGCATACATCTGTCACTTTATAAGTTCTTTTTACATAAACCGGACAGGTATTATAACTACTGTCAGTACTCATGACGGTAAGCAAAGAATCCGGTGTACACGCATCCGTTATTAAAACGTTTCCAGGAAGAGATTCAATTCCTGCAACTGTAGTTTTTGCAACCGGTGCATTGGAGGCTGTACAACCCTGAACAACTAAAGTATCAAGAGTTCCTGTAACTACAGGCGTTGTATCCGTGGTAACACGATAGGTAGCGGTACACGTTTTATTTACATCACAAGTGCTGGTAGCAGTAAAAGTCACAGACCTTAATCCACCGCATTTCGAGGGAGCTCCAATATTATTATTGGTTATTACAACATTGCAGCCACCTGTTCTGGAGACTGAAGCCAGCCATGCATTAAATCTAGCGTTTACAGTGTCTTGTGTTAAACAAGCAGGTTCCACCTTGGAAGTAGGACATGTAATCGCCACAGTTGCTGGTGTACTAACAGTGTAGGTGGCCGTACAGGTTCTGTTCACCTCACATGAGCTGGTGACTGTAAAAGTTACACTTCTGGTACCCCCACATTTATCTGGCGCTCCCGTATTATTATTGCTTAAAACTGGACTGCATCCGCCAGTTCGTGAGGCAGTATTTAGCCACGCATTAAATCTAGCGTTTACAGTGTCTTGCGTTAAGCAAATAGGTTCTGTTTTATTAGTAGGACAGGTTAAAACTACTGCCGGCGCATTGGTTACAGTGAAGGTGGCCATACAAGAGACCGGTGGCTCGCAATCACTGGTGACCGTAAAAGTGACTGTAGTGGTACCTCCACAAGCTAAAGGAGCTCCTGTATTATTATTGGTAAGAACAGGATTGCAGCCCCCAGTATAATTTACTGTAGCTAACCAAGCAGCAAATTTGGTATTTATTTGAGCCTGAGTCTGGCAAGCCGCCTCCACTCTATTCAGAGGGCAATTTAAAACAACTTGCGTATAAACGGTATCCAGAAAATAATCTTCAACTTCCCCGTCCCGTGCTGAAATCAGAGATCTCTCATCCACATTGTCATTAAGCAAATTATCAATTAGAGAGTCTGTTGTAATCCTGATTCTTAAAAATCTATTAGAATCGGGTGCACTCATGGTCACGTTTGCCCATGTAAGAGTTTTTGAACCTACAAATCCATTTGCCACTTTGGTGGTTTGAAACTCATCGGCTTGAAATCTTCCATCTCCTGAAACATTTATCCAAGCGTAAATGGTTGCTTCACGACCAGTTTGATTATAGATACTGTCAATGGTTATGGTTACAGTCTGTGGTCCTCCTGTATTTACAATCGGCAATGAGGCAACGCCATCTTCGTCATCAAATCCAGCCAAATCATCACCTCTGGCTTTATTGGTAGGTTGGGGTCCGGATTCTGAATCAATTCTCTTGATTCCAATGGTACCACAATTAATGTTATGAAACGGACTACCAAAGGAAGTAGGCGCATCTCCGTAGTCTACTGTTACGATAGAAGTTACAGCAATTTTAAAAATCACGTGTGCATCATTTCCTCCATTATTTTTATTCTGGTCGAAACCTCCTAAAATAACGGTGGGGGTCAGCGTAGAACTGTGTGTCGTAGTACCCACATAAATACTACTTCCTAAAACCCAAAGATGATTTGAACCAATAGGGTTGCCAATATTTCCCAAATAATCATTTTGATTTCCACCTACGTAAGTCCCATATATTAAAGTATCTAATGCACTTCTAAAGCCGGAAAAAAACATATCAGTACCACCATTAGCAGAAGCATCAAAAAATGGATCTGAACCAATATTGCGTGTTGGAAGATTATTGCCTCCTGTTGTTCCCCAAATCAAAATAAATGAATTACCACCACTCCCACAGGCAGTTTCTGAAACCAGTTTAATTCCATTTCCCAAGTCTTGACCACTTGACCCATAGAAGGTTGCCTTATAAGTCGCAACACCACCTGTATCACTGACCACCCCAACTACGGCATCTATTCTACCATTAAATGTGTTATCATACACACCTGAAGTAGATACCGGAAAACCATCACCTACAGAACCAGTCCAATACAGTTTTGTGCCAACAATTTCTACATCCATAAGACGATCCCAATTGGCTCCGCCTATTTCATCGAAATAATTAAAAGTCTGACCATTTGAAGTCAAAACTCCAATATATCCGTCCGGATTGGTAGTCACAGCACTACTGGCTGCTGCACCTCTTGTTTCTATACCAGAAAGTGTACTGTTTCCCCATCCTGCAAAAGCAACTCTCCCATCAGAAAAAACTTCAATGTCATTGAGTGTATCCGCTTGTGCCCCTCCGACATAAGTACCCCAGGATAATCCATTGATGGTGTTGAATTTTCCAATCCAAATATCCTGGCTACCGTTATAAGTTGTGTCATTTGCTGCAGCTGGAACATACGAGCTGGGTAATTGACCAGCAGTGGTCAAACCTACCACATAAGAAGTGTTGCTAATTGCCCTAATTGACGATACCCCCCAATCTCCTTCACTGGCTGCAGAACCAAGATAGGTACTGTAGTGTAATGTCCCTAAATCTTTTGAAAAAACCGCAACGAAGCCATCATTATTGTTGCGCGTTCCATCAAATGGACTGCCGGTCATAGGAATATCCACATTGGTAAATCCACCAACAAAAACCCGATCATTTGATAAACTTAAGGCTTGAATTCTCACTCTGTTTGGAGATACCATAGTATTAGGCCCGTAAAGGGTTACATCCACAATTGCACTACCAGTGTTGTTAAGCCGATAAACTATGGCTGCAAATGGGTCTAAATTAGGATTAGCTGTCAATCCACCAATTGTACTTTTATAACCTCCTGTAGAATCATATGGAAAAATTCCCGGTACACTTCTGTTGGTAGCCCCTGCACAATAAGTTAACTGATCGGCCGTATCGACTTGTATGGCATACAGATACTGATCAAAATTAGCATTGTTAAAATCAAAAAAAGTACCCCAGGTTAAAATAGGGTCTATAATCAATGGATAATTTCTATCAATTTTATCTTTGCTTTTAAAACCAACATCATTTTTCCCTTTTAGATCAAACGTAAGTGTGACAGGTACTTTGCCTTTTTCTGTTAGCTGGTAAGATTCCGGAATATGAAAGAATAAATCAGTAAATCTTAACTTTACTTTCAATTGCCCGTCTTTTTCGATTTTGAGCTGATCCTGACCTAGAAAATTCATTTTAATCTGACTGAAATCTGCTCCAGCATCCACAATCCAGTCAAACTCAAGAGCCCCTCCCGGTGCACTGTACAGTCTTAAATCAATTCCGGGGTAAATATCAGTTAAAGTCAATTCTTTGGATGCTTTCACCCCACTTACCCATTTGTTGGGATCTAGATTGGTAAAGAAATTATATTTTGTTTCAAAAGATTCTCCCAAGTTGATTTTTACTTGATCACTTGCTCCCGAAAAATTTAGAAAAAAAACATGCTCTCCAATTGTAGAAACTTGTTCTTCTTCCAGTGCATCAGGACCCTCAGTTCCCAATGGATATCCTACCTTCATTTTTAAGAGCTCGTGAACTACAAAACGAATTCTGTTCTTCTCGATCAATACATCTCCTTCTTTTCCCTGATAGTAAAATAGAACACTTGAATCTTCGTACTGGCCCTTGTTTTCAACGAACCTGATGGTTTGTGCGTTTTCCTTTAGTGAATTACGGACCTGTCCCTCCAGTTCCGGGGCAACCTTAATGGCTTCCTGAGCCTGGGCGAATGAAGTCAATAAAACCAATGCAATGCAAAAAGCAAATCTGCTTAGGATTGATTTAGAACTTAGGGTCAGCATCAATTTTTGGGATAAAGAGTTGAATAACTTCATAAATAAAAATGAAATGAATGAATGATGAGTAGCACGTGAGATTTGAATATTATCTGAACAGTCAGCATTCAAACCGGAATGCGGAAGTGGTCCAGAATTTTTTACAAATGCATACAATTTACTCATTGGAAAAAGTTTGTGGGATGAATGAAGCCAGATCCAAAAAAGAATCTTGCTGGTATATGTCAAAAAAGTGAATGGGAGCAACGAAGATTTGAGGAGTAAGCAAAGCAAACCACTGAACAACCGAAACAGGTTTCAGTCCAATGTACAAACATTTGAATATGGTCATATTCATGCCTACTATCAGGTTGGCTTTGACCGACATAAGAAATCTGGAAAAAACAGGATTTTGTCAATCCCAACATTTTATCAAATTACCAGATGCCGGATCTTCCTTTACGAAGTCAAAAATAGTGAAACTTGTACTCAAAAAGAAAGAACTAAAAAGATAAAATCACAACCACGGACAAATCAACTGATAACACATCTGACAAAAAACAATTAAGTTAAATATACAATATATATTATTTTGTTTTTTAATACTTTATACATATATAAATAATTTAATATATTTTAATTTAAAAAATTTAATTACTGTCAGTTCCCGGGTCTCTCTTCTAAATTTAAAAAACAGCCAACCATCCGCCAAAATGTTGGCTGTGAAAATCCTAACTTTGCAAACTTCATGATGAAAAAAATAAAGTTCGCCTACCCGGTTGCCGTCCTGATAATCATGGCCATTTCTTTGGCAGGATTTAATCAACCAAAGGATCTATCAGCCCCATCCTACAAACAGCTTTATCAGGATAGGCTTGGCCAGCTGCAATCCTCCATCCTGAAATCTCTTGAAATTATTAAAAAATCAGACCCCAGAAATCCTGAAAAGAACCAACAGATTCTAAAATCGATACACTCCTCCCGCCTCCAACTTAAATCTTGCGACTTCTGGCTCCGATACCTGGATCCGATCGCCTACCGAAAAATAAATGGTCCTCTTCCGGTGGAGTGGGAAAACGAGGTGTTCGAAAAATTTGAAGCTCCTTACAAAAGAGAAGGTGCCGGCTTGATACTTGCAGAAAATAAGCTCGGTGAAGAGTCACTTCAAAAAACTGATTTAATTGCCTTGCTGGATTCAGCCCTTGCTTCCATACCCTCTTTCTTGACTGACTCCATGATTGCAGAGGTTAATAATCCCGCAAATTTCTATTTCGCCAACCGACTTTTTCTGTTGAATCTGACAGCCATCTACACTACAGGATTTGAGTGTCCGGATTCAGCACAAATAATTGTTGAGTTAAAACATTTGTTGAATGAAACAGCAAAAATTTACAACACCTTCAACCAGAGTAATCCAAAATATTCCATCTCCCAAAATTACTTAACTCTTTATACAGGTCTAATTGGTTTTGTGGAACATCAAACAAATGAATTTTCAAATTTTGATCACTACATTTTTATCAAAGATTATGTCAATCCACTTTTTGGATTCAATCAATTGGCGATTCAAAAAAATAATTTCCGATCAAAAAATTACAATGATTATTCACTCAATAATAAGGCTCTTTCTATTTTTAAAAAAAAACTTTATACCGCTCAGGACATAAAAGGCATCTTTCGTCCCGTCGAAAATGATTCATTGTTGGATGAAATACGTGGTTTGGGAAAATTATTGTTTTATGATCCGCTGCTCAGCGGAAACAACCGCAGATCCTGCGCTTCCTGCCACATCCCGCAACAATATTTTACGGATACTTCCAGGCTAACAGCTTTGCAATTTGATGCGCGCAACTCACTTGCAAGAAATACTCCGACGCTGGTGAATGCGGTTCATCACCACTTGATGATGTTGGATGGAAAACACCATACCCTACTGAATCAGTTCAGAGATGTGATCAGCAAACCCAATGAAATGAACAGTGTTCCCGACGAACTGATGAAAAAAATAATGAGTTGTAAATCTTACAAAACAAAACTAAAATCACTAGCCAAATATACCAGTGTCAAAAAACCAACTTTAGAACACCTCGCCTCCGCAATTATACTTTATTACAGTCAATTCAGTTATACCGATGCACCATTTGATCAGTCGATCAATGCTGCGGCAAATATTTCAACTGATGCCATCAAAGGATTCAATTTATTTATGGGAAAAGCGCAATGTGCAACCTGCCATTTTCCTCCACAATTCAATGGGATCAAGCCCCCCTACATCAGCAGTGAGTTTGAGGTGATCGGAGTTCCTGCAGACAGCAACTTCACAGGGCTGAGTCAGGATTCTGGTCGATACACCGTACACCCTGTTTCAGAAATGTTGCATGCTTTCAGAACTGGAAATCTTCGCAACACCTCCCATACAGCGCCTTTTATGCATAATGGATCGTTGAGCACCCTCGAACAAGTCATTGAATTTTACGATGCAGGCGGAGGTGTAGGTAAAGGACTTCCTGTAAAAAATCAAACGCTTGAATCGGATTCTCTTCACCTTAGTGTCACAGAAAAAAAACAACTCATACATTTTCTTAGATCGCTAGACGAAAAAATTCAACCGGGGGATCCTCCTAAAGAATTACCTTTATCATCTGTGAAAGCATTGAATAAAAGAAAAGTTGGTGGTGAATATTAAATCAAGATTCATACTGCAGTATATTTTTTTGGCATCTATACTGATGCCAATAAGCTTCTCCTGCAAGCCTCGCATCACTTATCCTTTGCCCAAAAATATTTCTAAGGAAAGTAAAAAAAATCTCACCGCTTACTGGAAACATGGGAGAGATTTGTATAAAGAAAATTGCAGTGGCTGTCATGGAATTTTTGGCAAATCAAAAGACAGCATTCCTGATTTTTCTCAACAGCAATTAGACACTTATAAAGCTAAACTCTCCATCACGGATGCAGACAATCACGGGATCGCCCAAAAGTTGAGCTATGAGGACATTGAGGCGATTTTACATTTTCTGAGTTTTAAGAAAATCAGAAAATAGCTCTGTTCTTCTTGTGAAATTCTAAGCTTCAAGCTGGGAAGCTCGAAGCAACCACTCAAAACTTCAAGCTGGGAAGCTCGAAGAAACCGTTGCTAGCTGGGAAGCTCGAAGAAACCGATTTCATAGCTTCAAGCCGGGAGGCTCGAAGCAACCGGTGGGGAGCTCGAAGCAACCGAGTATTGGGAATAAATGTGTAACAAGTTTAAACAATCCGAGAAAGAAAGTTGCTAAACTACTTCAATCTGATTTTTCAACAAATCTTCCATGGTGTCGCGGTTTCGGATCAGATAATCTTTCCCTTCGTGAATCAATACTTCAGCAGGTTTGAATCTGGAATTGTAATTAGAGCTCATCGTAAAACAATAGGCCCCTGCATTTTTAAAACAAAGAATGTCTCCGGGATGAATCTCACTCACCACTCTATTGCTGGCAAAAGTATCGGTCTCACAGATGTAGCCCACAATGTTGTAGACTCTTGGTTTTCCTAATGGATTTGACACATTCAGAATGTGGTGGTAACTGCCATAAAACATAGGACGAATCAAATGATTCTGCCCGCTGTCCACGCCAGCAAACACAGTAGAGGGTGTTTGCTTGATAACATTTGTTTTCACAAAAAAGAATCCGGATTCTGAAACCAGATATTTTCCGGGTTCAAAATAAAGTTTAAGATCTCTTCCATATTCTTTACAGAAATTATTGAAACGATCGGATAAGATTTCTCCCAATTCTTCCACATCTGTACACACATCATCTTCTTTGTAAGGTACTTTCAATCCACTGCCAAAATCCAAAAATTCCAGATCAGGAAATTTTCTCGCAATGTCAAATAAAATATCCGACGCCAGGCTGAATACACCGGGATCCAGAATGTCAGATCCTGTGTGCATGTGCAAACCATTAATTTTAAGTTTAAGTGCTTTGACCAATCTTTCTACCAATGGCATTTGATAAATTGAAATTCCAAATTTAGAGTCGATGTGACCCACACTGATTTTTTCGTTTCCACCTGCCATCACATGCGGGTTGATACGAATGCAAATCTTAGCCTCTGGATAATGCTGTCCTATGTATTCCAATGTCTCAATATGATCTATATTCACCTGCACGCCGAGTCCAATAGCCATTTCAATTTCATCCACACTGACACAATTGGGTGTGTAGATAATTTTGGAAGGATCGAAGCCCGCCTGGAGACCGGTCCAGATTTCCTGGATGGAAACGGTGTCCAATCCCGCACCCCATTGGTTTAGAAGTTTTAATATGTTGATATTATTCAGTGCTTTACAGGCAAAATGTATTCCAAGGTGTTTCACTGTAAATGCAGTATTCAATCTGTCCAGTTGTCTGCGGATGATTTCGCTGTCGTACACATAAAGTGGTGTTTCATATTTCTTTACCAGGTCGAGTGCATCTATTTTTTGTATGCTGTATTTTCCGTTGATCAATTCCATATTGCTTTTCTTTAAAAAGGTAAAGGTCGTGTATTTAAGCGGGTCCAGCGTTGTAAGAGCCGATAAATTTGTGTTTTTTCTTCCACACTAAAATTTCTGATTCTGGTACGGTGATTGCCACCTTTCATTTCAAATCTGGCTGCATCCAAATTTTTGTCAGGGACCACTCCGCATGAAGTCCAGGTGTCTATTTCACCATAAATGTAGAGTATGTGCCGGCCCTGATAAATGGCTTTTTCATTCATCATTTTCATGTATGCAGAATCGTAAATGATCGGGACATCCTTTGGACAAAATATAAGGTTGGATGGATTTTTTTCGTATAGCAAATAGGTACTTAAACCCACGGTATCAAAACTGTAGTAACCTAATTCCGTCATGTTCTGATAATATGCAGGCAAGTAGTACGCGCAATTTTTATCATCGTATAAATTGATGTCCACTGTTTCTTCCAAATGCTCAAAAATCTCTCTAGCAGTCGCGGCCGATTCCGGAATTTCAGAACAACCAAAGCCCCATTGCCAAAAAGAGAATGGATATTCCAAAGCTGCATATTCAATAGTTTTTTCGATGCCCAATGGAAATTCAACCTGCTCCGTAATTGCTAAAGTATCGATCAATAATTTAAGCTCGTCTCTATGATTAAAAATCTGCTTTTGGAATTCAAAAACTTTTGCTCTGCATTCTGGGGTGCTGACTTTATTTCTGTAATGATCGATGGTTCTGAAATCCTCTTGTGCCAGGGCAAAAGGCGCTACATAAGCTACCACCGCTGAAAGATTTTTTGGAAATGTGAGTGAATAAAGAATTGAGGTGGTACCACCCTTTGAGATGCCGGTACTGATCCATTTATTTTTATAAATTTTTGAGAAGCGTTTTTGAATTTCATTCAAATCAAGCAAGGCCTGTTCCTGCTTCAGGAATTTCCAATCCATTACCTTCGGTGTGGAGCTTCCCGAATAACGAAACTCAACAGAAATCTGATTTGCATCAAAAATGCGCGTAGGTTCATACACATTGTCACGGATGGCATATCCTTCTGTCACCAGGACATTTGGTTTCTTCCGACTCTTGTGATACAAATAAATTTTCTGATAAAATTTTTCCGAATCAGCATTATGATGATCTACTTTTTGGAGTATGTTGACTTCGAGTACAAATTTAAATCCCTCTTCACTTTTAAAATCTGAAATCCTGCAATCCGGAAACTGTTGTCGGATGAGCTTTTCAATTTCCCTTTTTTCTTTTTCATTTGAATGAAATTTCAAGGGGGTTGCATCCGCTGACCAAAATGTCAGCAAGAAAAAAGTTAAGATTAATATTTGTGATTTAAAATTCATGGAATGGCAACTGAAAGAGCAGGGTCAAAAATAAGTTAATAAAAGGACTCCGGACAAGCGATCAATGAATTCGACGGACGCCGTCCTCCAATTCTGCTTCAAATATTTTTGCCTCCTTGTCAAATTTTTTGAAATAGGCCTTCGAAAGGGCATGCTGATAATCCTGCTTTGCATCCTCCTTGAGTAAATGCAAAGTACTGCCTCCAAAACCTCCACCCATCATCCTCGCTCCCATCACGCCTTCAAATTGTTCTGCAAATTCCACCATAAAATCCAGCTCTGCACAAGACACACGGTATTGATCCCTCAGCCCTGCATGTCCTTCCAATAAAAGTTGCCCCAATTCATTCACCTGATGAGCCGTAAGATTTTCTGCAAAAGTCAACACCCGTTTGTTTTCTTCCAGGACATAGGACAGCAGTGGAAAATCCTCTTCTGACAAATGGCTTTCCCATTGAGACAGTTCATGAATGGGCAGTTCGCTGATAGACGCTCCGGCAAAACCATTCAGCTGCATGGTCCTCAATATCCCGGTACAAGCCAGGCTTCGGTTGTTGTAATCTGAATCGACCAACTTATGCTTTACTCCGGTATCCGCAATCAGCCAGCTAAAACCGGGGATGTCGACCGGGTAGTATTTGAATGACCAATCCGAACAATCAATCAGCAATGCCTCCTTTTTCCTGCCATTAAAAATGCTGATCTGATCCATCATGCCACCCATCAGCCCGGAGGCGCGCTCTGCCTGAACGGCCCATGCAGTAAGGGTTTCCGTAGGAAGATCCAAGCACATCAATTGGTTGATTCCAAAAATAAAGCCGCAGGTGAGGGAGGATGAAGACGAAAGCCCGGCCCCCATAGGTAGTGTTCCCCCAAACTCCATTTCGAACGGTGGCACCTTGATTCCTTGAGCTGCCAGAAAATCGATTACACCCTGAAGGTAAACCATCCAATGGGGTCTTTGCTGATTTCCGTACCCCCAATCGTCCCCTGTATCCAGTGCCCTGAATTTCATGGCAGGAGCCTCAGAGATTCCCAGGAACAAAGATTGTCTGATGGCTGCCGGAAGGCAATATCCCTTATTGTAGTCGGTATGTTCGCCAATCAGGTTTATTCTGCCCGGAGATTGAATCAACAGCTCATGATCCCCCAAACAGTCCAGATAATCGCTTTCTCTCATGCTCATGCCTTGTAGCGCAAAGATATTCAGCCTGCAGGTAAAAACATCACCAGTGACATCAACTCATCCAGGAACCAAAATGCCCTTATTCAGGTGCTTTGAGCCCCTGAGACCATAGTTTCCTGCAAATTCCAAAAAATCTTTTACTCCTTTATAGATTATACTTTGGACTTTTCTATCTTTGCCATCCCTTAACGGGTCGGGTGGCCGAGTGGCTAGGCAGAGGTCTGCAAAACCTTCTACAGCGGTTCGAATCCGCTCTCGACCTCGAAACCTAAAATTCCCTCTATTCTTTCGGATAGGGGGATTTTTATTTTTTATGCTTTGGCGCTCAAGAAAATCTGACTAGTATTCCATCCAAAGAATAACTATTAAATCGTTTTACAAGATGAAATGATGCCAGTGCAAGGTTGCGACAAAATTGTGTTCAATTTTCAAAATGCCGGAACCTGCTGTTATAATTTGATTGCACAAAATGGGACGGAATTTTTCACTTGCAGATGGTTCCCTTTCATTCTTTACACAAGTACTTAGATGGCAGGTAGTGCAAGTCAGTCAAAATGAATGCAATGCTCGTCCTATAATCGGCAATATTTATCTAAGAAATATCATCATCGACGATTAGTGTAGCCCTGCTGTTGCTGCTCTATTTTAAACTGTTTACAAAAGGACTGCAAATTTGCAGAATCCGTAAAAGTAGTATGTGGATAAAATTCCGCGGGGACTAATCCTTTTCATGAAAAGAGGAATGATATTCATTTAAAGTATGCGGGGATACTTTATTTCAAGTAATACCAAACCATTTATTAATTAGACTGAGAAAGCCATTCCAATATTTCCTCAGACAATGGACTCTCTTTATAAGATATTACACGGATCCATTTACCCGTTTCATCGATCAAAAACTTCTGAAAATTCCATTTGACTTCTGCATCCTGAACACCATTTTCTGCCTGCATGGTAAGCCATTGATACAAAGGATGCATTTCTTTACCCTTAACTGAAATTTTGGCCATCATGGGAAAACTCACCCCATAATTCTTCTTGCAAAATTGCTGTATCTCTGCATTCGTACCGGGTTCTTGTCCACCAAAATTATTTGCCGGAAAACCCAAAATGGTAAATTTTTCGCCACCAAATTTCTTGTAAAGCTCTTCTAATTCCGCGTATTGTGGTGTATATCCACATTCTGAAGCAGTATTTACGATGAGGACTTTTTTGCCTTTTAATTGAGCAAAATCAAATTCTTTTCCGTCGATTGTCTGAACCTTAAAATCGTAAATACTTTGCATCGTTTGTGAATGGATTGAAGAACATAAAAAAGTAAAGAAGAAAACAAGAGCAGTATATTTCATAATTAGTTTATTTGCAAGAAACAACAGATTGGGCTACTTGTTCAATGATCCATACCGCTTTAATTTCAAAAGGTATGCTTTCAGAGAATTGACTTATCCATTTCAATTCGCAATGCCAAAATATTTTGAAATACCATAAATTGGAACAGAATGGTAAATAGTTTATTTTATACTACCAACATAGATGTTGAGGAAGCCTAGTTGGTCAACATGCCTCATGACTGTCTACAAGAAGGAAGGATGTTAGTATATCTAATTACTCCGCCAATACAAATGCTGACGAAGCTCTGCTTGTCAGCATGCAGACCGAAAGCGTAGGCACCCTGCCACAATGAAGAGTACGAATGAAAACAAAAGTTAAATTTATTCTACAAGAACAAATCCTGCCCAATAAAATGGCTCCAATCCTTTATTCCGTAATTCCCTTTGCGCCATTTGCAAGGCTTGACGAATTGTCTTTTTCTTAAGTAACCAATACTTATAGAATAAGGTCATCAATTCTTTGGTTTGTTGATCGGGTACCTGCCACAAGGACATGATCAGATTTTTGGCGCCTGCAATTTTAAAAGCGCGTTGCAAGCCATAGACTCCTTCATTACCCTGTAAATCTCCGAGCCCCGTTTCGCAAGCAGATAGCACCACTAATTCTGTATTCCTTAAATTAAGTTGACATATTTCATATGCCGTTAGGATGCCATCTTCCATGTCAGGACGAATAGGCTTCCCGGTTTTCCAGGCGTGGTTTCCTCCAGCCAAAATTAATCCGGACCTCATCATGGGGTGCTCGCTTATTTTAAATATCGGTTCCTGACTACTCATTGAAAATGGTGAATTGCTATTTTCACTTTTGGGGTCAGGGAAGAAAAAACCATGAGTAGAGATATGAAGTATCCTTGGAGATACATTTTTGTAGTCCCCTAATTGCTTGAAAGATTCTTCCGTGGCATCATTTCCATTATATAAATTACTTTTGATTTTTGCCTTGCTAAAGATCTTATTAATTTCTGTAGTTTCTTGGTCGGAGCCAAGGAGATATTGCCAACTACCTCCTCGGACTGTAGAATCTATATAATAAAAAGTATGTTCAGAACGAAGTGAAGCAATGCTACTATCTCTAATTGGAAGGTGTTCCATCATCTCCATAGAATCCATTTCAAAGTTAATGCCTCCATAGATGGAAGCACTGATTGGTTTTAAATTTTCATCAAAGTTTTTAAATACTATTTGTCTTGTACTTCCCAATTGAACTAAATTATATTTATCTGAAAGTAAAGTATGATTATCTATCTCCTTAGAAATTAGAATTGCATTTTGATTTATCCGGTGGAGTAATCCACTTGGAGAGAAGTAAGTGGTTTTGACTCCTTTCAAGTAGGGTTCAAGAGGCTTCCAGATTAAATCGTAAAGAGATTTGGAATTTTCATTAATGGGTAAGGCGCCACGTCCATCAGCAGGTTGATAGAGATTTGCGACGTAATCCATTTTTCGAGCGGAAAATGAATTTAATAATTGGTAAATTTCCTTTTCTTCGCACAGCAGGATAAAATGCGGAGTAGTATCACTAATATTAAGTAATAAAGCGGCATACATATTAGTTTCTGATGACTTATTGCCACTGTATTGAAAGGTTATAAACTCCACAGCTACTTCATCAGCTTCGAGTTTTTGCTGAATTTCTTGTACATTTATTTGTCGTATAGCATCTGTGTGTTCAACAAAAATACGTGCAAGCTTTTTTTCAATAGAATCGGATTTCATTTCCCACTCATTTGTATTATTTCTTTGCTTATAAGGATTTGCATAATCTCTTGCTAACATTCTGTTACAATATAGATATCTTTCATATAATCCTGCGGTGGTTGAATCTGATTGAGCCAAACTTTTTAATCTTAAGGCATTATGCAATAAATAACCTTTGATAAACAAAGTATAATCATAGGCTGACTGAATTAAAGATGCATCAGGAAAATCAGTTAAAAATGAATAAAGAGCATCATTATGCGAGGAAATAATTCTTAAAAACGAGTTTAATTCAAAGTCTGACATATGGCGAGTTGCAAGCTCCAGTTTACCTTTCATTACGAGAATTAATTTTTGTAAAAAAGGAACCGCCATATGTATTGAATCCTTTGCAATTTCAAGATTTGCTAACGCTAAGAGTAGTTCAGGATAATGTTCGTTATAGTCCCTCAATTCTCTTTCTAAAAACAAATTAGCTTCCACAAAATAATTTTCGGCCAAATCAAATTTATTCTGAAATTGAAAGTTTTTTCCTAAGGTCAAGAGTGTAGAAAAATAACAGTCACTACAGCCTAGTGGATGACTTTCAAATATTTGTTTAGCTTCGAGGAGTAATTTTTGTGAAGTAAGTGTGTCTGACTTCAAACTGAATATAAATGACAAATTAGTTAAGCATTTAGCATATTCGATACTTTTTTTACCTAAACTTTTTCAAAAATTGGGATGGCTAGGTCTAGATAATATTTCGCAGAATCCAGATTGCCCATACTACGATATACTCTACCAATGTCAAAATAAATCTTTGCAACATCCTTGTGACTTACTCCAAGGTTCTTGATATTTTGTGTTTGAATGCGTAGTCGATAATTTTTGGACCTTTCTAATAGTCCCATGCGCTCATAGAGACTTGCGATGACAGAATGTGCATATGTAGTTATTGGATGTTCAGTCCCATAAGCTTTTTCAAATATAGCTAGTGATTTGGTAAAATATAATTCAGCTAAATCATAGTGCCCTTTCTCAGAATATACAATACCAAGATTAGCTGTGGCTTTTCCATAATCAACATCTTCTTTACCAACACAAATTTCAAAAACAAATTGGGCTTCTTTATAGAATTTTTCCGCATCGTCAAGTCGACCCATACTGCGATACAATAACCCAACATTCACCAAACTCCAACCATAGGATTGAGTCCTTTTACCTTCTGTTTTTCTTTTAAGGACAAGGCTTCTAAGGATAAAAGCTCAGCATCTTCATAACGCTCCATTTCTGTGTACAAATACCCAAGTGATGTAACTGCTTTTATATAGTAGCGATGAAGCTTACCATATTTTGCTTCCCAATATTTTTTTGCCTTTGTTTCTAGTGTATCTGACTTCATGAATTCTCCCATAGAGTGGTAGAGTTTTCCTAACCGAAAAGTAGTTTCGATAAAATCATCATTCTCTGACCCTGACAATGAATCGTGAAGTGTTATTATTTCCAGATAGATTGATTCCGCCTTCTTGTACTTACCAATTTTTTCATAAAGTGTTGCAAGAGAAAGTGCATAATTTAAATAATTCAAACTTTTCTTACTAAAATTTTTTTCTGTGATGTCTAAAGATGCTAAAATCCATTTTTCAGCTTCCTTATAGTTCCCCATATAATAATTTATTCTTCCTTTCATAAAACAGCATCTTCCGTAAGATGCTGACTCTGGCCCTAGGTTTTTAATAGCAATGTTTTCAGCTACACTATTAACTTCAAGTGCTTTTTCAAAATCTTTTAATGTTGTGAATTCATTCGATATATTTATTAGACTATCTATCTGTTTTATGATTATAGAATCACTCACTTGGGCGGATATTATAGAAGCGAAGTTTAAAAGAAATCCAAAAAGACAAATTAATTTTTTCATACTAGTGAATTAAATATTAAAATCTACGTGCTTAATAATTAATTTACAATTAACCATTAAAAATTAACAATTTTCTGTCTACTCCACCAACACAAAACCCGCCCAATAATACGGTTCCAATCCTCCATCCCGCAATTGCTTTTGCGCTGCATGAAATGCATCCGGAATGGACATTTTTTCCTCCAGCCATTTCTTGTAAAAAGTAGTCATCAATAAAGACGTTTGTTTATCCGGCACCTGCCATAAACTCATGATCAGATATTTTGCCCCGCCGATTTTAAAGGCGCGTTGCAATCCATAAACGCCTTCGTTTCCTTGAATATCTCCTAAGCCAGTTTCGCAGGCCGACAACACTACTAATTCTGTATTAGATAAATTCATTTGGGATATTTCATAGGCGGTCAGCACACCATCTTCCCTACCTTCCAATGTTGGTTTTCCTTGCCAGGCGGCGTTGCCGCCGGCCATTATTAAACCTGATCGCAACATGGGATGGTCGGAGATTTTGAAGACAGGCTGAGCTTTGTAAGATGAGTTCCCAAATGAAAATTCGTCACCCGCATGGTCAGGGAAAAAGTATGCCTGTGTTAATTCTAATTTCAAGAACTAAATCAATTAACAAAACGTTAAATTAAGGATATAAACAGTCAAGAGACAATTAAAAAGCCCACGACCACCCATCGAAATGGGGACGCAGGCCCTCTTATCGGAAAATAAGGCCGCAAAAGTAAGGCTTTTACATTGAATTTGGATTGTTCTTAATTATTTTATCACCTTTATAATTAGAATTTATGAAAAATTCATTTGTATTTAGGTTTTTGTTAATTTTATTGCAATTGCCATTCTTACTCTATTCCCAAATTGCCGTACCCTATAAGAATTTTGAAATTAGTAGGGATAAAGTACATACTCAAAATATATCAGAAGAGGCTCAAATATTTAGAGGATCCGATAATGCCCTCTTGAGCAAAATTAACTTAACATTAGATCTACCAGGATCAACTCTTAAGGAGAAAGCATTAAGCTATTTAAATTCAAATTGGAATCTATTTAAATTTACAGAATGTTCTGATTTAGTATTGAAATTTGGTACAAATGACATAGAAAACAATATTGTTATTTTTAATCAGATTTATAAAAATTTACCTGTTGATGGTAATCAATTTATCTTACGTTTTGACGAACAATCTAGATTAAATTCAATAATTCAGAATACAATTCCTATTAATTGGGACATAAATATAGCACCAAGTTTAACAAAACATATGGTAAGCAGTATTTTAATGCAACATTTTAAAACTTCGCTAATTAATGAGCAGGAAGAATCTTTATTAATGATATACCATTATAACAATTGTGCGACATTATCATATTTTACCCAATTTGAAACCAAGAATCCCAATGGTAAATGGTTTGCATATTTAGATGCAAATACAGGTAAAATTTTAGAGTTAAAATCCAACATTATGTATGTAGATGGTACAGGTAGGATATTTAACCCTGACCCATTATCAGCGTCGCATAATAAATATGGTAATAATGGTATAATGGATAACAACAACTCAAATAATCCTGTTTTTGATCCTTTTTATAAAATTGTAGATTTATTAGGTATATCCCAAAATGGCAATGTTTATTCCCTTGTTGGCAATAATGCAAAAATTTATAACCCTAACTTGTATACTTCCAATTCACCATTTTTTGATTTCAAAAGACACCAGGATGGATTTGAAGCTATTATGTGCTATTACTTTCTAGATAAAACTATCGACTATGCTAGAGGTTTGCAATCATTTTCAAATTTTGTTTACTTTAATCCACATGAAGTCGGCAGCAATTCACATTATAATGGAACTACTGTAACCTTAGCAGATGGAGATAATGGGCATAATGAAGCAAACCCTGACCATGGAGAAGATGCTATGGTTATTCTACATGAAGGATTTCATTTTATACATCATTCACTCGCGGGGATACCCCCTCCAGGTAAAAGTTACTTGTCACTAGGTGCTGAAGGTGTAGGGGAAGGAGTTGCCGATTATTGGGCTTTATCAGAAGTCAATGCGGAAAATCAATTTAAGGATTATGAAGACGGATTTTATGGAATTTTTCGTTGGGCAAATCATAATCCTGGTACAGTTCCATCTGGGATGTATCCATCAACTGATCGATTCGCAAATTCTACATTAATGAATATAACATATGTTAGTCCATTCATGAATTGCAATTGCAGTCCTCATTACTTTGGCACTATATTATCAGGCGTTCTTTTAAAAATATATAATGATATTGGCAAAGAAAAAACAGACAGAATGATACTTCGAGGATTAGCTAATATTAAATATGGATATACAGCCCAACCCCATGTTGCAACTGCAATGTTTGATGTAACAGGTCCGAATGGTTTAAATTACAGTGATTGGGAAAGATGCATAATATGGAGTCATTTTAGTAAAACATATAATATTCCAGCAAATAACGGAGACAAATTTCTTCCATTAATATTTAACGGAAGCGGTGTAGATCTATATATGAAAGATAATTTAGAAGACTTTGGTGTAGAAATTAATCCTACTAATAAAGATATGTGGCTTTCTGAAGATATTTGGGTCAGACCAACAAACGACAATTTATTTTATCATGACAATCCTATCTTTAGAAAAAATTCTCAGAATAAGGAAAATTATATTAAAGTTAGAGTGAGAGGAAGGGGTTGCAATATTACTTCTAATGCTCTATTAAAGGTTTACTGGTCAAAAGCTTCAACTGGATTGAAATGGCCTCTTAATTGGGAATATTCTATTGATCCAATATCAGGAAAACAAATTTCAGGTCTTGTAAATACAGTAAATTTAGCTACATTAGGGATAGAAGCAGGCGAAGAAGCAGTAGTTACTATCCCTTGGATACCTCCTAATCCTGATGACTTTAATGATAATGATAAACATCACTATTGTTTGTTAGCAAGAATTGAGTCAACTGAAGACCCAATGTATTGTAATGAAGTTTCAAATATAAACGAAAATGTCAAGTGTAATAATAATATAATATGGAAAAATGTTACTATTTTTTCAACTTCAGGTTTTAACCAAGATACAGCTATTCTTTATGTTAGAGATATAATACAAACTGTCACTCCAACTCCATCATGTGTAGAAATTAAAGATGCCCTTTTGCCGCACTTTTATCCCACTCTAACCAATGCATCAATTTCTGTAAATTTAAGAGAGCCGTTAAAATCGTTATGGATAGCAGGTGGAATGCAAGGAAGTGGATTTATTTTAGATCCAGAATCTGGATTATTTAATATTACAAGTTTTCCAGCTATATTTTGTAATTTAAATCTAATATCAGATTACAATTATTTGATGGATATTTATTCAAAAGGAAATGGAATTTCAAAACCATATGTATTTGACATAAGGCATTATAAGATGACTTTTCCCTACCAAGTTATTGGTGGTGAAAGATTTATTTATCCAGGCACTGGAAATGATGCATTACCAAGAAATAGTTTTATTGAAAATGACAAACATTTAGTGTCAATCTTTGTGAGCCCCAATCCATGTACTGATGAAACAACCATAAAATTTAGAAATGCTGTTTCTCAATTTGAATATACAATTTATAATATCAGCTCAAATTTACTTCTGAAGGGTCAAGTCAATAGCAATACTAATACGGAATTTAAGTTAAATCTAAGGAATATTGATTACAAAGGAGTAATTATTTTAAATATAAAGAACAAAGAATTTAATAAATCGATCAAATTTTTAAAACTGTAAAATTTATTTTTGCGGATCAATCTAGGTTGATCCGCAATTCTTTTTACAATTAAATCCATTTTATGAATTTTAAATATTACCTTGTTTACATATTAATATTTGTGGTTATAGAAATAAAAGCACAATTTTACCAAACATTAAATACTTCGATAAAACCAACTTATTCGGAAATCAATGAAAACGGAGACATTATATTAGTTCAGTCTACTTCCTTTGACTCTGTCGAAATACTAAATAGCGTTTTAAAACCATTGAGTAATCCAAGGCCAATTTTTGGAAGATCAAAGGAAATATATATTACTAGAATTGATACTAATCAGCAAATCCTTGATAATATTCATTTTTATAGCAAAGAGGGAATCAATATCATTGGATCCTATTTATTTAATGATGAATACTATTTTATATTAACAAATTTTGATACAATTTTTTATAAAGACACATTTTATACAAATGACATAAATATATTACAACCAACTTATTTGTTCAAATTTGATTTCAATACGCGTGATTTAGTTTTATGTAAATTAATTGGAGGAGGTTGGGAATGGTCTAGTATTTTTATCGATGAATCTTATATTAATATAGGTTTACAATTTATTGGTTCAGCAGTTATTGATTCTAATATTTTCAATGGATTAAAGCCATCATTTAATGAAAAAGATATAATTCTCATTAAATTACTTAGGAGCAATTATAATTTGAAAGCTGCTACTACACTCATTGGCTTTGAAGATAGCTACCCATTAAAATTCATCAGCTCTGACAATAGAAATTTATATTTGTTAGTTGATACATATAGTCCATTTTTAATTTGTAATAAAGATAGTATACTATTTCCAAAATCATCAAATGGTTATGGATTAGCATTAAAATTTGAAGAAGATCTTACATTGAGTAAATTTGCAGCTACTAGCGGAATTTTTACAGATATAAATATCAATAACAATAATTCAATAGATATTGTCGGTAATTATTACAATGAACTTGTGATAAATAATAAAGCAATCGCAAATAGTTTTGGTCTTGAAAATTCTTTTATTGCTAGATTTGACCAATTATTAAATCTCGAAAGCTATAAAGAATATAAAGGCAGTGGAAGTAAAAGATTCAGTATAATTGGAAATGTAAATAATAATGACATTTTCTTAGGAGGCCAATTTACGAAACAAATACATGAAGAAAATAATAAAGTAACTCAAAGCGAAGGGGATTTCGATGCTCTAACTTACTTCATCAATAACAATGGTGAATTGGTAAGAAAATTTTACTTTCAAGGAGATAGCACTGAATTTATTAGCAAGATTTTACAAAAAAAAAATGGAGATTTCTTTATTTTAGGTCATACGTTGAGTAAAAAGTTAGTTTGTTCAAATGATATTATTTACCCTGACTGGGATAGAAAGAGTACCCGAATAAATTTTTTTCTATACAAAATAGACGCAAAGCTATTAAAATCAATTGAAATTCCACCCAAACAAGAAGATTATATAAGAATAGCTTCAATTCAATTGAATAAAATAGTTAAAATTGAAATTATAAGCAACATTGTAAACCGTATTAATATTTATAACAGTAATGGACATTTGTGCAATGCGAGAAACATTACTCCAAATAAACAATTAGTTGAAATTGAAAATATTTCTGTTTCTGGCTTATATTTTATAAGCGTTCACTTAAATAATGGCAAGAATTTTACAAAAAAAGTTGTTGTATTAGATTAGCGTAAAAATATTAAATCAATTGATAAGGCTGTCCACCTGCCAGATGAAAACAGAATCAAGTGTTTGGGCAGAAATAGTGTGCACTAGTATTGCCAGACAAAAAGTAAATGCGTACTTCATTTTAAAATATTGACTATAATTCAAAATAAAACTAATTCTCGAAGGACTACTCCACCAAAACAAACCCTGCCCACTGATAAGGATCCAATCCTATCTCACGCAATTCTTTCTGGGCAGCATGGAATGCATCCGGAATGGTCATTTTTTCCTCCAGCCATTTCTTGTAAAAAGTAGTCATCAATAAAGAAGTTTGCTTATCCGGAACTTGCCACAAACTCATGATTAGATATTTCGCACCGGCGATTTTAAAGGCTCGTTGCAGGCCATAAACTCCTTCGTTGCCTTGTATGTCGCCGAGTCCTGTTTCGCAAGCAGATAAAACAACTAATTCTGTATTCGATAAATTCATTTGGGAGATTTCATAGGCAGTAAGTACACCATCTTCTCTGCCTTCCAGAGTTTGCTTGCCTTGCCAGGCTGCATTGCCACCGGCCATAATAAGCCCACTTCGTAACATGGGATGATCGGAAATTTTAAATATGGGTTCATTTACTCCAAGTTTCACTTTTGGCTTTGAAGAAGCCGCTTTCGCTGTTCCCTCACTTGCCGTACTGTCGTACGACATTCTGCCTGCGGCAGAAATCGTTCGGTCAGGATCAGGAAAAAAATAACCATGTGTTGCAACATGTAAAATTCTAGGAGAAGGAGAATTGTTTGCCCCAATATTTTTAAAAGTTTCTTCCGTTGCTTCATATCCTTTTTTCAAATTGGTGTGCATTCCGGAAGTTTGCATAATTTTTTCAATGGAATTGACTTCTCTTTCTGTACCCGGCAAATAATTCCAGCTTCCTCCTCTTAATGTAGAGTCGACATTTTGAAAGAACAATTCACCTCTGGATCGTGAAGCAACTAAAGGTTCATTCTTTTGCAATATACTGTCTTGTTCAAATTGAATACCCCCGAAGAGAACTGCATCGTTGTTCGCAATTTTTATTTGAGTAGGAATGACCAATTGCCTTGTACTGTTTAATTCAATTAATTGGTATTTGTCCGCCAGTGTCTCAGTTTCGGAAATAGGAATCGCGTCGAGATTAATTCTATGCAATAATCCACTTGGTGAAAAGTAAATGGTTTTGATTCCGGATATTTCTTTTTCAATTGGTTTCCAGAGCATTTCATACAATGACTTCTTTGGCGTTTCCTTGACTAGTGCGCCACGATCAGCAAGAGTGTATAGTGCGTTTACATAATCTGCTTTGCGTTCTGATTTGGTATGCAACAAAGAGTCCATAGATTTTTCTTCGAAAAGTGGTACAAATTTGGGCTGTTCCACATTGGGCATAATTAAAAGAGCCGCATACAAAATACTGTCTGTACGCTCCGGAAAATTGACTTTAAAATGAACAACCTCAATTGCAGCTTCCGACTGTTTTAAACCTGCTCTTACCTCCTGCCACTTAACTTGTCGGAGAGCTTCTGCATAACCTGCAACTGATCGGGCAAGTTCTTTTTCAGCTTGGTTGGCTTTATCTTCCAGTTCTGCGATTCCATTTCGCTCTGCAATGGGTTTTGTGTACTCTTCAGAAAGCAGGCGGCGATAGTCTTTGAGACGAAGGTTGATTTCTTCTGTTGTAGGTGAAGTAAGTGCTAAGGAATTCAGCCTGGAAGCAGCGGACAAAATAAATCCCTTATACATAAGAGCATGGTCATAAGCCAATTTCGGTAGTATTCCGGGCGGTGATTCACTATTTTTGCGTGCAAAGAGGTACGCACACAAATTGGAACCGCTGTATCGAAATTTTCTCATGTATTTAGCGAGTTCATTTTCTGATAAAAAAGTGGTGACATTTAAAGTCCTTTTTTGAGATAGCTTAAACGCTTCATCCAACAGAGGATCAGAATCTAAAAATCGGTTTTGCCTTTCATATAATCGTACCAGGTTTTCCAGGCTTGCAGTATAATCGGGATGCTCTTTGCCAAGCACTTTTTCCCGTATGGCTTTTGCTTCAAGGTGTAGAGACTCGACTTTCTCGTATTTGCCCATTTCATAATACAGATTTCCCAGATTGTTTGGGCTGGAGGCATAATCGAGATGCTCCTTGTTGGGTATCTTTTCCAAAAAGGCTTTGGCTTCAAGATAAAGGGGTTCAGCTTTTTCGTAGTCGCCCAGGTCATCATAAAGAACTGCCAGGTTGTTAAGACTTGAAATATAATCCGGATGTTTCTCGCCTAACACTTTTTTCCGTATGGCCATGGCTTCAATATAAAGGGGTTCGGCGTTTTTATATCTGCCCATTTCAGAGTACAGCACTCCCAGGTTGTCCAGACTATTGGCATATTCCGGATGTTCCTTGCCCAGTACTTTTTCCCGTATGGCTATGGCTTCAAGATAGAGCGGTTCAGCTTTTTCGTAGTTGCCCATTTCATAGAAAAGGATTGCAAGGTTACCCAGGCTATTGGCATAATGGGGATGATCCCTGCCCAACACTTTTTCCCGAATGGCTTTGGATTCCAGGTAGAGTGGCTCGGCTTTTTGGTAATTGCCTAATGCAAGATACAGGTTTCCAAGACTTTCTAAGCTTGAGGCATAATCACGATGTTCCTTGCCCAGTACTTTTTCACGAATGGTTAAAGCTTCAAGGTATAGAGGTTCAGCTTTTCGATACTGACCTATAGTTTTGTACAAGAGAGCAAGGCTGTATAAGTTCCACGCATAAGAGGCATTCTCTTTACCGAGCACTTTCTCGCGAATGGCTTTGGATTCAAGCAACCATTTTTCTGCTTCAGAGTAATCACCTATGTTAAGATTCAATCTACCCCTATTGAATGCACATCTTGCATATGCTGCTGACTCTCTGCCAAGTTTATTAAAAGCAAGCTTTTCTGCCATGGCATTGACTTCGAGTCCTTTTTCGAATTCTCTCTTTTCAGCAAAAGAAGCTGAAACCTTGATGAGACTGTCCACTTGCTTAATCGCGACTGAATCAACAGTTTGCCCATTCAAGAGTCCCATACAAGCAGTGAGTAGTGTACATATAAAGTATCTCATTTTAGTTTATTTTTTTATCAATATGGGTTAAAAACGCTCCCCTCTCCTTTTCCAACCAATTATCATTCCACTAAAACAAAACCAGCCCATTGATATGGATTCAATCCTATCTCTCGCAAATCTTTCTGCGCCGCATGAAATGCATCCGGAATAGTCATTTTATTTTCCAACCACTTCTTGTAAAATGTAGTCATTAATAAAGAGGTTTGGTTATCAGGAACTTGCCACAAACTCATGATTATATACTTTGCTCCGGCTATTTTGAAAGCGCGTTGTAACCCATACACTCCTTCGTTGCCATGTATGTCGCCGAGTCCTGTTTCACAAGCTGAGAGTACTACCAATTCTGTATTGGATAAATTCATCTGACTTATTTCATATGCAGTAAGAATTCCATCTTCTTCCCCATCCTTAGGTTTATTTCCTTGCCATGCCTTATTTCCTCCAGCAAAAATCAAGCCTGATCGAAACATTGGTTGTTTATTATACTTTAAAGTAGCTTGATAGGTAATATCTAAATCATTATCCATTATTTTTTCCTGAGGATCTGAAAAAAAATAACCGTGTGTTGCAATATGAAGAACCCGAGGAGAGGCATTTCCTTTTCCCATTTGCTTAAAGGAAGATTCTGTGGCATTTGGTCCACGAAGTTTTACTACAGGTACCTTTCCGTGTATAAATTGATCATGAATGGCACTAACTTCCTGATCAGTTCCAGGTAGAAAATTCCATGTCGGAAGTGTTGTGCTTTTTAAAGCGTTAGTATTGGAATTTAAATTTGATTGCCATAGAGAATCTAGATCTGAAGATTCTGTTGTTGCATTAATATTGTAGTCTATTCCACCAAACAATGCAGCAGTTGTTGGATTCCAGATCTTGTTCTGTGTTTGAACCAATTGTCTTGTACTGCCAAGTTGAACCAAGGTATACCTATCTCCCAGAATTGAATTTTTTGTAAACTCCAATGCATTAAAATTCAAACGGTGAAGCAAACCTGAAGTGGTCATAAAAATTTTATTTATATTGCTCATATATGGATCAATAGGCTTCCAGACTAAATCATACAAGCTTGAATAATTTTGAACATTAATTGGTGAAACTCCCCGACTCGCATAAATTTCTAACTGGGCATCTGCTGGAAATGTATTTAACAACAAACTTAATTGCCTTTCCTCAAAAAGAGGAATAAAAACTGCTGATGAATCTCTTTCTCTTAACAAAATCGCCGCATAAATCACACTATCTGTTTCCTTTGGAAAATCCAATTTAAAGTGTACAAATTCTAAAACTGCCTCACCAGGATGCAATTTATTTTGGACTTCTTCCCATTTAACCTGACTGATCGCTTCAGAATAGCCTGACACACTTTGAACTAATTCTTTTTCAATTTCATTGATCTTATCTTCTAATTCTATAATTTCTTGACTCCTTCGCTCAGCATTGCTTTTTGAATACTCTTTAACAATCCTCCTTTTATAACTCTGTAGTAATGCACTCAATTCTTTAGACTCATTGTCCTCATTTGTCAATAGATTCAACCGGCTTGCTGCATTTAGTACAAAGCCTTTTTGAAAAAGAGCCAGATTTAAAATAGTTTTACTTAATTCATTTGTATTGACACCAAGTGTATTACGTCTAAAATTAATAGATAGTAAAGTTTCGGAATGATTACTAATCACTTCAGCATATTTATTCAACTCTTCAGAAGACAAATAGTGAACAGACTGAATGAGTTTTTTCTGATCAAGGTCTACATATTCATTGAATAAACAATTTGCTTTATGATAATTTTTTCTCTTTTCATTAAATAATGCTAAGTTAATTACAGTTGAAGCATATGAAGAATAATCTGTTCCAAGCTCTTGTTTGAAAATGGATTGGGCTTCCAACAATAAAGGTTCTGCAAGTGAATCTCGATCGGTGCTCATATAAATTTTTGCCAAATCAATCAAAGCCTTAGCATAGCCTTTATGATTACCACCAGTAATTGCCTTCTGAATTTCTAATGCTTCCAAATGATATATTTCAGCTTGCTCCAAATTTTGCAAGGCTTTATAGGCATGGGCTAGCAATTGAATACAATTTACGTAGTCCGGATGTTTAGTTCCTATTTCATTGACTAAAATAGTTTTCGCTTCCAATAACAATTCTAATGCTTGATTGTCTTTATTCAATTGATTATATAATGAAGCTAAATTGTAAAGACTTTGGGCATATTGCGGATGATTTTTGCCAACAACCTTTTCAAAAATTTGTGTAGCCTCTAAAAAATATCTCTCCGCCTTTTGTAGATTACCCATTTCAGAATAAAGTGTTCCAAGATTTGTCAAACTTACACCATAGTCAGGATGTTTTTTCCCTAAAGATTTTTCTCTTATTTCTTTTGACTCCAAATACAAAGGTTCAGCCTTTTCAAAATTCCCAATTACAAAATAGAATACTCCCAAATTGGTGACACTTCTTGCATATTGTGGGTGATTAGCACCCAGGATTTTCTTAAACAGCAAGTAGGACTCTATATAATATGGCTCTGCTTTATCATAACGGCCCAACTCCTTGTAGAGCAAGGCCAGATTATTTAAACTTACTGCATAATCCATATGATTCTTTCCAACTGCCTTTTCCTGAATATCCCGAACTTGCAAATAAATGGGTTCACACTTCTCAAACTTACCCATCCAATAATACAAAACGCCCAAATTATTTAGTGCTTTTGCATAAAGATTGTGTTCGACTCCATAAAGCGTTTTAAAAATATCAATGGCCTCGAAATACCGTTTTTCTGCTTCCTGGTGCTCACTTTTTGCTAAATGCCACTTTCCAAAATTTATACAAGAGTTAGCATAGACTAAAGAATTTCTACCAAATTTTTCCAAGGCCTCATCTTCAATTGCAAGTGCAACCTCAAGGGATTTAGACAGTTCTCCTTTTTCTCTTAAATTTTTGGAAATAGTTAACAGACTATCCAGTTTATTAAAAATTACTGAGTCCAAGGTAGCCTGACCAATTGCTGAATATCCAATGCATAATAAAACTAGCTTGAAAAGATACTTCATCCAAAATAATTTACAAAAATTAAAAACCAGCCCATTTCAGAAAATAATAAATTCTGGTTTAACAGCTAAGGTAAGAATCTTATAATAAGTTATTTAATATTCTGTAAATCGAAATTTTTTAATTAAGATATCCATCTATTGATCTATCACATTTAAATATGGATACCTGGATAAGGTTTTAAAATTAAATCATGGCTTCAATTATTCCACTGATACAAACGCTGACGAAGCGCCGCTTGTCGGCATTCAGAGTGTAATGAAAAAGAAGGAGAAGGAGAGCGAGAATGAAAAAATAATTACTCCACCAACACAAATCCAGCCCACTGATAAGGATCCAATCCTATCTCCCGCAATTCCTTCTGCGCCGCATGAAACGCATCCGGTATCGTCATTTTATCTTCCAGCCATTTTTTATAAAAAGTAGTCATCAATAGGGATGTTTGTTTATCCGGCACTTGCCACAAACTCATAATCAGGTATTTTACCCCAGCGATTTTAAATGCGCGTTGCAAGCCGTATACACCTTCGTTGCCCTGAATATCCCCAAGGCCGGTTTCGCATGCAGAGAGAACTACCAGTTCAGTATTGGACAAATTCATTTGTGAGATTTCGTAAGCAGTAAGAATTCCATCTTCCCTTCCTTCCAATGTTTTCTTACCTTGCCATGCTGTATTGCCGCCGGCCATAATAAGCCCACTTCGTAACATGGGATGATCGGAAATTTTGAATATGGGTTCATTTATTCCATGTTTCACTTTTGGCTTTGAAGAAGCCGCTTTCGCTGTTCCCTCACTTGCCGTACTGTCGTACGACATTCTGCCTGCGGCAGAAATCGTTCGGTCAGGATCTGGGAAAAAGTAACCGTGGGTTGCTATGTGTAGAATTCTAGGTGAAGGGGAGTTATTTGCACCGATATTTTTGAATGATTCTTCAGTGGCCTGATAGCCTTTTTTCAAATTGGTTTTTACCCCAGCAGCCTCCATGGTTTTTTCTATGGCATTCACTTCGCGTTCTGTAAATGGAAGATAATTCCAAGTGCCGCCTTTCAATGATGAGTCAACAGAAGAGAATGTCAGACTGCCCAGTGTGCGATTAGTCAATAAAGCTTCTTTTACTTCTAAAATACTATCTTGCTCAAAAAGGATGCCTCCGTATAAAACCGCCTCGCTATTAACAATTTTAACCTGATCAGGAATGACCAATTGACGGGTACTATTGACAGCAATCAACTGATATTTATCTGCAAGGGTTTCAGTATCGGAAATAGGTATTGCATCCAAATTTATTCTGTGCAGCAATCCACTTGGAGAATAATAAACAGTTTTGATTCCTGTCAATTCCTTTTCAAGTGGTTTCCAAAGTATTTCATATAAAGATTTTTTGGGAGCATCGATGGCTATTGCACCACGGTTTGTAAGTGAGTATAAATTGTTGACATAATCAGCCTTTCGATCTGAGGTGGAATGCAAGAGGGAATCCAGAATTTTTTCTTCGAAAAGAGGGAATATTTTTGGTGAATCCCATCCAGATATTAAAACTAGAGCAACATAAATTGTACTGTCAGTAAATTCAGGTTTGGCGTAACTGAAGTTAATAAATTCAACCGCAGCTTCACCAGCATGAAGTTTACTGGTTATATCCCTATATGTAACTTCTTGATTTAATTGTTTAAAGGATGAAATGTTCAAGGTTAATTGTTTCTCGTATTTTTCTGCTTTAGATTCTAATTCATTGACGAATTTTCGCTCTGATAATGGTTTTAATAGTTCCAGCCCAAGGAGTTTACGGGAGTCTTGCCAACTTCTAAAGAGATTAAGATTCATACTATCTGTATTCTTAATTTGATTGACAATTTGACTATAATTTTTAATCAGTAACCCATTATAAAATAAAGAATTATTATACAACTCACTACCTAAATTGGTTTGTATGTTATCCAAAGCAAATGATTGGAATATTGATTGTTTTCTCTTAAACAAACTTAGGTACGATACCATTTGGCTTTCTGTTGAATAAGCAGATGCCTTTTGTATCAGCAATTTATTGAGTTGGTTTCCTTCTAGATAATAAATTAGGGCTTGTTGAACTTGTTGTGAGTTTGAATAAAAATCTGCTAAATTGTAAATTGAATTAAGATATTCAGGGTGCTCTTTTCCGAGTGATTTTTCTCTAATAATTTTAGACTCTAGTAGTAATGATTCAGTTTTTGATAAATCTCCTTTTGTTTTATAAATTTGTGAGAGATTTTCTAAAGCGAAAGCGTTCTCAGGATGTTCTTTCCCTAATATTTTTTGCTTAATACTTAAGGCCTCTAAATAAATCATTTCAGCATTTTCAAGATTTCCCTTTATTTGGTATAGGTTAGCTAAATTAATTAGGTAACTAGCATATTCACGATTTTCCTTGCCCACAGATTTTACTGCCAATTCTATAACATTTGTATAAATATCTTCAGCTTTAACATAGTCTCCTTTTATTTTGTAAAGGACTGCAAGATTATTTAGAGTTGTAAGATAATCATGGTGTTCATTTCCTATAGTCCCTTTCCGAATTCTTAATGTCTCCAAATAAAGTGACTCTGCTTTAGAAAAGTCTCCCTTTGCCGTATAAAGGCCAGCCAGGCTGTGCAGTGCAGTCGCATAATCTGGGCTTTCCTTTCCGTAATTTAAAGCAGTTATTTCAAGGGATTCTAAATAAATCTTCTCTGCAGCGCGATAATTACCAACATCAAAGTAAAGTACACCGAGATTATTTAATGTAATTGTATTTTCTGGACTTTTATTACCAAACAAATTTGTTTTAATTTCCAAAGATTCTAAATAAAATAATTCAGCATTTGTGAAATCTCCAAGCAAGTGGTAAAAGTTACCCAAATTATGCAGTATTGATGCATAATTTATATGGTATTTTCCAAAAATTTTTAATCTAATATCTTTAACTTCTAAATATAGTGGTTCGGCTTTCCTATAATAACCAAGGCTAACATAACAGTTTGCCAAATTATTTAATGATTTTGCATAATCTGGATGTCCTTTACCTAACAATTTTGCTCTTATATTTAGAGCCTCCTCAAACAAGGGTTCAGCTTTGACCAACTCGTTCTTTAGCCTGTAAACATTTGCTAAATTACTAATTAGAGTAGCATAGTCTTGATTTAACTTTCCTGATAATTTTTCTCTTATTTCTTTGGATTTTATATAATAAAATTCGGAATCTTCATATTTTCCGGTAGACATGTATAAACCTGCAAGGGCATTGAGGCTCATTAAATAATCTAGGTGTTCTTTGCCGAGCACTTTTTCTCTAATTTCTAGCGCATCGATATACCACTTTTCTGCCTCAGTAAATTTTTTTAAAAGCTGAAGTATTGTTCCCCGATTAAAACAGCTTTTGCCATACTGTGCAGATTCTCTTCCTAGCCTACTCAATCCAATATTTTCAGCGGTTGTATTAACTTCCAGAGCTTTTTGATATTCTTTATTTTCTGCTAATTTTTGAGAGATTTTGATTAAACTGTCCACCTGATTGATAACAACCGAATCAAGCGTTTGTGCATTCAAAAAATCTATGCTTACAACCATAACAAAAAGTATAAAGTATCTCATCATAATTTATTTTTGACTAATTTATATAAAACAATTTTAATAAATAGCTTCAATATTACTAACTAAACACCACTTCTACAACACAAATGCTGACGAAGCTCTTCAACCTGTTACCATATTACCAGACGGCGCCGACACCCACCAAGGAAGAAGAGCGAGAAAGAGAGCGAGAAAGAGAGCGAGAAAGAGAGCGAGAACGCATTTGACTATTTATTCTAATAATACAAACCCCGCCCACTGGTAAGGATCTAATCCAATTTCGCGTAATTCCTTCTGCGCAGCATGAAATGCATCAGGAATACTCATTTTTTCTTCCAACCATTTTTTATAAAAAGTAGTCATCAATAGGGACGTTTGTTTATCCGGCACCTGCCACAAACTCATGATCAGGTATTTTACCCCAGCAATTTTAAATGCACGTTGCAAGCCGTATACACCTTCGTTACCTTGTATTTCCCCTAAGCCTGTTTCACAGGCAGACAACACTACCAATTCTGTATTCGATAAATTCATTTGACTGATTTCGTAAGCGGTTACAACACCATCTGCTTGTCCATTCCCATTTGATTTTCCCAACCATCCACCATTACCCCCTGAAAGTATCAGGCCGGAACGCAGCATTGGGTGATCACTGGTTTTGAAAACTGGCTGAGCATTGTAAGATGAGCTACCAAATGAAAATTCGTCACCCGCATGGTCAGGGAAAAAGTACCCATGTGTCGCAATGTGTAATATACGAGGTGATGGATTACTTACACCCATAGCTTTGAAACTCTCTTCAGTCCCATCGTTCCCATTTCTCATCACCACCGAATTTCCGGATGCGGTCAATAATTTATGTATGGTCTTTACTTCCTTGTCTGTACCTTCCAGATAATTCCAGCTCCCACTCAGAAGATTTCGATCTACTCGATCAAAGGAAAGTTCGACCAGTAGCGGAGCTGAATCTTGCATCTGTGATTGAATTTTTGAAGTGTCTGGTTCATAATTCAAGCCTCCGTACAAAACAGCATCGTGCCCTAAGTTTTGCAACTCTGAGTGCAAGGCCAATTGCCTGGTACTTCCGAGTTCAACTAAACGGTATTTATCTGAAAAAGTCTGATCCTTGTTGTAGGGGATGGCACCAAGATTCAGGCGATGCAACAATCCATCGTTTGAACAATAAATGGTATGAACGCCCTCTAAATTCTTTTCAAAAGGCTTCCAGATAAGTGAATACAGGCTACGTTTGGGATTTGTAATTTCAATCGCCCCTCTGTCTGATGTTGCGTACAGTTGATTGGCATAATCCGCCTTGCGTTCACCTTGTGTCATGAGCAGATTGTCCATTTCAGCCTCCTCAAACAATACTGTAAACAAAGGGGGCATATTACCCGGCTGTAGGAGTAAAGCAGCATAGAAGGTGCTGTCAGTCTTCTGAGCACGGTAAAAAGAGTAATGAACAAATTCCACCGCAACCTCCCCGGGTTTGAGAGCGGACTGTACATCCCACCAATATACCTGCCGTTTGGAATCCGCATAACCCGCAATGATTCGGGCCAGCTCTTTCTCCAGTGCTTCTATTTGTTTGTACATGGTGGTGATCATTGCGGTGTCCCGTTGTGAACATGGTGTGCTGTATAGATTGGCCAGTTGCTCATTTTTTTTCTTGAGAAGATTGTAGGTTTTGGTTGCCCCGGGATTAGCCCGAACCAACCTCTGGATTCGATTGGCCGCCTGAAGTAAGAAGCCTTTATAAAAAGGCTGTTGTCATAAAGTGAGGCTGTCAAATCCTTTGCGCCTTCTGACTGCATGAAAGAAAGGATCTGGTGTTCTATTGGGAGCAAACGGTTCAGAAAACTGTTTAATTCGGATTCGGACAAATAGCCTTGGGCTTTCTTCAACCTTTGCTTGTTGATGTTGGTAATTTCTCTGAAGAGCACTTCAGCTTTCTGGTTTTCGCCCTTCAGTTTGTATAGATTAGCCAGGTCAAAAACACTTTCGATGTAATGGTCATTCTCCTTGCCAAAGACTTTTTCATGAATGGCTTTTGCTTTTAAGTACCATTTTTCTGAGTTGGCATAATCACCCTTGTAATGATACACCACTCCAAAATTGTGGGCGCATGAACCATAAGCGGGTGTCTCCATACCTATTTTTTTACGGGCGATTATTTCTGCCTGCTTGAGCACTTCAAAAGCCCGATCAGGATCCGGAAGATCCAGATAGAAACCGGAAGCCTGAAGGAGGCTGTCCACTTGTTTAATTACGCGGGGATTAGTTTTTTGGGCGACCAGTGCATTTAATCCAAATACCAATAAAAAAAGAAGCTTGTGTTTCATCCGGTTCGTTGTAATTGTTGTAAAAATAGACTTCTTTCTTGAGAACCACTCCTCAAGTATCTTGACACAGGTTAACGGTGCCCATCTCGAATAAAGATTGATAATGAAATTATGATTACTCCACCAATACAAACCCCGCCCACTGATAAGGATCCAAACCTATCTCACGCAATTCTTTTTGTGCTGCATGAAAGGCTTTCGGAATGGTCATTTTTTCTTCCAACCATTTCTTGTAAAAAGTAGTCATCAATAGTGATGTTTGTTTATCGGGTACTTGCCACAATGACATAATCAAATACTTTGCTCCTGCAATTTAAAATGCACCCTAAAAAGTCAACAAGTCCATGGACGTAGATAAATTTTTCCCTTCCAACAACATAAATTTGCACCTCTGATGGTTCCATATAGCATCAGCTATTCTCATCAGATTTGACAGATTGAAAATATAGAAACGAATGATCAAGAGTTTTTTAATATCAATACTGCCAATAATATTTTAAACCAATGGATGGCAAGCCATCAGATTTTTATTGTATCGGCGAAAAAATAAAAGAAAAAATAGATGAATTCCTTATTTCACTTTCCATCCCACTCGTTTCCGTTTTTCGGAGAATTTCCACATCATAAATTAGATCGTAACTTTAATAAATTACATTGCAAATTGCCTGATCCGGGAGCTGAAGTTGATTTATTCTTGTATGCATTTTGACTTTTACTCGAACCGGAATTTCTTCATATCATTTTATATTTTTTTTCAATTCCGAAGTAAATTTATAAATTTGATTGTCCTTTTTCAAATAGATAATTAAGTTAAAATGAAAACAACACCACATCATTTAATTTTAACATTGAGCATACTATGTATTTTCATTTCATGCCTTGTTAGAAAACCGATTGACGGTGAATGCACCTCCCTCAGAGTGAATATTACCCAGGAAGGTTCAGATCAGTTGGTTGCGCATCCAAGAAACGGAGCTGCGGAATTGTACGAGTTTAAATGGTCAAATGGTGTTGGCAATTTAAATAAAATAAGTGTCCTTGAATCCGGCGTGTATGCTGTAACGGTTACCGATCTTATTAACGGGTGCACCGCTGAGGCTAGCTATACATTCACTAAGACTTCAGGCAATGGTTGCGGTAGTTTTACGGCTGTGAGCGATGCAGAAAACAACCTTTATGATATAGTAACCATCGGCACCCAATGTTGGCTGATGTCCAACGTAAATATTGAAGCCGGTATTCCGAAAATTACCGATCCCATGGAATGGGCCTTTGCTACAACACCCGCATGGTGTTATTACAACAATGATGTCGCCAATGGACCCAAATACAGAAAACTCTATAATTGGTATGCGGTAAAATCAGGCAAACTTTGTCCTCAAGGATGGCATATACCAAGTATGGCAGAATGGGAAACGCTCTTTCAATATTTGAAAAAAGATTCACTTGCATCCATTGCGCTCAAAAAAATTGATCCATTATGGCGCGGAACCATACATGCAAGCAATGAAAGTGGCTTCAGTGCATTGCCTGGTGGCAGAAGACAAGCCAACGGATCATTTATTTTTGAAGGTACGGAAGCAGATTTTTGGTCTTCGGATGAGAGCTCCTTCGCTGGAAGTGCAAAAGCAATAACGCTTAGTGGGGGCTTTGACGGGATCAGTAGAATCGATTGGGGAAAAAATCATGGATTTAGTTGCAGATGTTTAAAAAATTGAAAACTCTATTCACAGAGAATAGGATTTTTACTCCACCAACACAAACCCAGCCCAATTGTAAGGATCCAGACCATTATCGCGTAATTGTTTTTGCGCCGCATGAAATGCATCCGGAATCGACATTTTTTCTTCCAACCATTTTTTATAGAAAGTCGTCATCAATAAAGAAGTCTGCTTATCCGGAACTTGCCACAAAGACATGATCAAATATTTTGCTCCGGCGATTTTGAATGCGCGTTGCAAACCATAAACTCCTTCATTTCCTTGAATATCACCAAGTCCTGTTTCACATGCAGAGAGTACTACTAATTCTGTATTCGATAAATTCATTTGCGAGATTTCATATGCGGTCAATATTCCATCATCTCTACCTTTCAATGTTTGTTTGCCCTGCCATGCTGCATTGCCTCCGGCCATGATCAATCCGGAACGCAGCATGGGATGATCTGAGATTTTAAATACGGTTTCATTTATTCCAAAATTCACTTTTGGCTTTGAAGAAGCCGCTTTCGCGGTTCCCTCACTTGTCGTACTGTCGTACGACATTCTGCCTGCGGCAGAAATCGTTCGGTCAGGATCAGGAAAGAAGTAACCATGTGTTGCGATATGCAATATTCTTGGAAATGGTGAATTGTTTGTTCCAATATTTTTAAATGATTCTTCTGTCGCTCCATATCCTTTCTTAAGGGATACTGCAACCCCTGTTGCTTGCATGATCTTCTCAATGGAATTTACTTCCCACTCTGTCCAGGCAAGGGAATTCCAACTGCTACCTCTTAAGGTTGAATCAACGGATGAAAAGCTTAATTCGCCTCTGGAACGAGAGACAAGAACAGGTTCATTGTTTTGAATAGTACTGTCTTGTTCATATTGAATTCCTCCAATCAAAACAGCATCTTGGTTGGCAATATTTTTTTGATTGGGTATGACCAACTGTCGGGTGCTGTTTACCTCGATCAATTGAAATTTATCCGCTAATGTTTCCATTTGAGAAACAGGAATTGCATCAAGGTTTATTCGATGCAGTAAACCTGTTGGTGAAAAATAAATTTTTTTGACACCAGCCAATTCCTTTTCCATTGGCATCCAGATCAATTCATACAATGATTTTTTTGGTGCCTCAATGGCCATTGCTCCACGATCAGCAAGGGTGTATAATCCATTTACATAATCTGCTTTTCGTTCGCCGGAAGTTTTCAAAAGACTGTCCAATTGCTTTTCTTCAAAGAGTGGAATGAAGATGGGCTGTTGGGCTCCTGGTAAAAGCAAGAGGGCAGCGTACATCGTACTATCACTTTGCTGTTTCCCTGCAAACCTATAGTGGACGAACTCGGCAGCCGCTTCACCAGCTGCCAGATTGCGCTGCACTTCCTTCCAGTTCACCTGCCGCATCGCCTCACCATATCCGGCCACCATCCGCGTCAGTTCTTTTTCCAGCATATTGGCTTTTTCTTCAAGTTCTGCTACTCCTATTCGCTCTACGATGGGCTTACTATATTCAACGGCAAGGCGATGACCATATGACCTCAGCAGGTTGAACTTTTCTGTGGCAAATGTGTCGGAAAGGGCCAGATTTTTTACCTGGTTGGCAGCTTGAACCAAGAAACCCTTGTAAAAAAGAATATTGTCATAACAGACAGTCAATATTTTTCCTTTGTTGGAGTGCTGGGTAAAAGAAAGATTAAGGTTTTGTCTATCTGAAAATTGATTCAGGTAGTTGTTCAGTTCCTTTTCTGATAGATGGTGCATTGCTCTTACAATGAGTCGTTTGTCGATAGAAGATATTTCCAGGTAAAGCGATTCAGCTTTTTCGTATTCGTTTATAAAACAATACAGAGCAGCCAAGTTGTTCAAGTTGAATACATAATCGGGATGCTCCTTTCCAAGAGCTTTTTCCCAAATGCCTTTGGCTTCCAGGAAAAATTCTTCTGCATTTTCGTAGTTCCCTTTAGCATTGTACAAATTGCCCAGACCGTTGAGGCTATGGGCATATTGCGGATGTTCCTTGCCAAGGGTTCTTTCATTGATGGCTTTAGATTCAAGGAAGAGCGGTTCCGCTTTTTCAAAGTTACCCATTTGAAAGTAGAGCAAGGCTAGATTGGAGAGGATTGTGGCATAATTTGGATGCTCCCTTTCACGAACTTTTTCCCAAATGCCTTTGGCTTCTAGGTGGTACAGTTCGGCTTTTTCGTACTGACCGATTTGGTAGTAATGGTTTGCGAGGCCGTTCAGGCTTTGAGCATAATCGGGATGTTCCTTGCCCAGTGTTTTTTCCCGGATAGCTTTAGATTCAAGGTAGAGCGGTTCTGCTTTTTCAAAGTTGCCTATTTCATCATAAAGGATTGCAAGGTTAGCCAGGCACCTGGCATAATTGGGATGCTCTTTCCCCTGTATTTTTTCCCTAATAGCTATTGATTCTAAATAAAGCGGCTCCGCTTTTTGGTAATTACCCATTCTCAAATGAAGGTTTGCCAGGTTTGTAAGATTCATGACAAAATTAGGATTCTCCCTTCCGAACAACTTTTCGGTGATTGCATTAGATTCGATGTAGAGCTGTTCTGCTTTATCGTAGTTGCCCAAATCCATATATAGATTTGCAAAGTTGGTCAAACTCCAAGCGTAATGAAAATTTTCCTTTCCCAATACTTTTTCGATAATAGCTTTGGCTTCTAAGTGTAGCTCTTCAGATTTTTGGAAGTAGCTCATATTCCGATAAAGGTTGGCCAGGTTGGAAAGTCTTTTGATATAATCCAGATTTTGCTTTCCCTGTACTTTTTCCCAAATAGCAATTGATTCAAGGTAACATTTTTCAGCCAACGGCAAGTCATTTTTGTCATAATTAATCTTACCTTGGTTAAAGTAGACATTCGCATATGCCACCGACTGTTTACCAATTTTTTCAAGCGCAATTTTTTCAGCTTCGGCATTGACTTGGAGCGCTTTGTCAAAATCATACTTGGCTCTAAGCTCGAGTGAAACCTGAATCAGGCTGTCCACCTGCTTGATAGCAACAGAATCGACAGATTGCGCAGCAAGATGATTGAATAAAAATCCCAGCAAAAAAATAAACCTGGATTTCATAATTTTCATTTTTTAATTAACAACTAATATTTCATGGTCTATTCCACCAACACAAATCCTGCCCATTGATATGGATCCAGTCCGATGTCACGCAATTCTTTTTGCGCCGCATGAAATGCATCTGGTATACTCATTTTTTCTTGCAACCATTTCTTATAGAAAGTCGTCATCAAGAGTGATGTTTGTTTATCGGGTACCTGCCACAGTGACATGATCAAATATTTTGCACCGGCGATTTTAAATGCGCGTTGCAAACCATACACTCCTTCATTGCCTTGTATGTCTCCTAAGCCTGTTTCACATGCAGATAATACAACAAGTTCTGTGTTGGACAAATTCATTTGAGATATTTCATAGGCGGTGAGAATTCCATCTTCTCTTCCTTCCAAAGTTTGTTTGCCTTGCCAGGCAACATTGCCTCCGGCCATAATTAAACCGGAACGCAACATAGGATGATCACTTATTTTAAACACGGGTTCTGTGTTTGATGATGTTACATTTGTACTTTTTGGATCAGCAAAAAAATATCCATGTGTTGCGATGTGTAAAATTCTTGGTGATGGATTATGAGTTGTTCCTATGTTTTTAAAGGATTCTTCCGTAGCATCGTACCCTTTTTTTAATTTGATTTGTATTGCATTTGTCTGCATAATTTTTTCAATGGCATTCACTTCGCGCTCTGTGCCTGCTAAGTAATTCCAGCTGCCGCCTCTTAACGTTGAATCTACATAACTAAATAAAAATTCTCCTCCTGTTCGGGTAGCCAACAAGGGTTCTCTAGTATTATAACTGCTGTCTTGTTCGTATTGGATTCCACCATACAAGACAGCATCATTACTGGCAATTTTTATTTGATCGGGAATGACCAACTGTCTTGTACTGTTCAGTTCAATCAATTGATACTTATCTGCTAAAGTCTCAGCTTCTGAAACGGGTATTGCATCCAGATTAATACGATGCAATAATCCGCTGGGCGCAAAATAAATGATTTTGATTCCCTTCAGTTCTTTTTCAAGAGGCTTCCAAAGAATTTCATGCAAAGATTTCTTTGGCATCTCAAGGGCCATTGCTCCACGATCAGCAAGTGTGTATAATCCATTTACAAAATCCGCCTTGCGTTCTGATTTGGAATTTAAAAGTGAATCCAGGGATTTTTCTTCAAACAGAGGTATAAATTTAGGCTGATCGATTCCTGGCAGGATCAGTAAGGCGGCATACATGGTGCTGTCTGTTACTCTCTTATCGTAATATCGAAAATGTACAAACTCCAGGGCTGCATTGGTTGGTTTTAGCTTATTTTGAATTTCTTGCCACTTCACATGATGGGTTTTTTTATTTAATCCAAATACCTTGCGGATGAGTTCTTTTTCAAGAACATTTGCCTTGCTTTCAAGATCAGCTACTTCAGCACTATCTCTATCTGAAATGGGTTTGGAATATTGTACCGAAAGTTTCCTTTCAATTGATTTTAAGAGTTGGAGTTCCTCACTAGTCGTTGAGTCACTCATACTTGCACGGTTAAGGAATCTGCTGGTTTGAAGGATAAAGCCCTTATAAAAGAGTGAATTATCATAACTGTCGGCTGAACCTAATTTGCTGTCATAAATTTGCGTAAATGAAAGTAGCTCTGCTTGAGTTTGTAAAAAATGATTCATGTAGTTGCCTAGTTCAAGCTCTGAAAGGTAATACTGTCCTCTTTCAAATTGCAATTGATTTAATTGAGCTCGCTCTCTGTAATATTGTTCAGCTTTTATAAAATCTCCATTTAGGCTAAAAAGATGTGCCAAGTTACTTAGTCCAGTTTCGTAATATGGATGTTTATTATCGACGGTTCTACTTAAGATTTCATTTGCCTCAATCGATAAATTTTTTGCTGTTTCATATTTACCAATTTGCTGATACAAATTAGATAAATTGTAAAGCCCCAATGCATAGTCCGGATGTTCTTTACCCATTAAACTTTCTTGGATTGAAATAACCTGCATATAAAGCGATTCTGCCTTTTCGTATTGGCAATTCGACACATATACATTTGCTAAGTTTGACAAACAATTAAAATAAAAAGGGTGATTACAATTTTTTATTTCTAATTCAAAAATTTCTTTCGCTTCTAATAAATTTAATTCTGCGTCCTTGTATTGTCCCAAATCGTGATAAAGTGCTCCAAGATTAATTAGTGTTCCTGCATAATCGGGATGATTTTTTCCTAAGTTTTTTTCACGTAGTAGTTTGGCTTTTATATAAAAGTGTTCTGCTTTTCTAAATTGGCCTAAATCCTCGTAAAGATTAGAGAGGTTATTAAGACATGTAGCATAATTTGGATGTTCATTTCCAAATGTTTTTTCACACATTGAGAAGGCTTCCAGATAAAGCTTTTCGGCTTTTTCATATTGTCCCTTATGCCAATATACACTCCCAAGATTATTTAGGCTCCAAAAATAATCAGGATGCTCTTTGCCTAATATTCTTTCGCGAATTGATTTAGCTTCAAGATAAAATGGCTCTGCTTTTTCAACTAGTCCTGTCGCAAAATATAAATTCCCTAATCCATTTAGACTTGCGGCATAATCTGGGTGATCTGTTCCTAAAATACTTTTTCGTATTGACATTGCCTCTAAATAAAGTGGTTCGGATTTCTCATACATGCCCATATCCCAATAAAACCTCCCGAAATTATTCAGAAACCAAATTACCCATTCATAATCAAGTTTTCTGTTGATTTTTACTTTATTCAGTATTTCTTTAGATTCGAGATAAAACTTTTCGGCATTATTGTATTGTTTCAATGCCCAATAGGCAGCACCTAAATTGCCTATGCTTTTAACGTAATCCATGCTTTCCTTTCCCAGCAATTTTTCCCGTATTTTTATTGCTATAAATACCAATTCACAGCTTCAGAATAATCACCCTTAAATGAACACAATCTTGCATGGTGGTGAGTACAATTCCCGTAGGTTAAAGTTTCCCGTCCTAATTTTTCAAGTGCGATTTTTTCGGCGTCAGCAATGACTTCAAGTGCTTTGTCAAAGTCGTTTTTGTCGTTGAGGTCTAAGGCTACCTTGACGAGACTATCCACCTGCTTTATGGCTATCGAGTCAGGTGTCTGTCCAGTAAGTTGGGTTGATATTAAGGCAATGAAACAAAGAACCCAGAACTTCATAAATTATTTTTTATGCTAAAATAATTAATTTACTTATAAATTCCTCAGAAAAGAAATGTAGAATGCACTCCTAATTTATAATTAAGTGCACATGTTATTATGCAAATTAAGGTCGGGTATATTACTCCACCAACACAAACCCCGCCCAATTGTAAGGATCCAAACCATTGTCACGTAATTCTTTTTGTGCCGCATGAAATGCATCCGGAATAGTCATCTTTTCTACTAACCATTTTTTGTAAAAAGTGGTCATCAAGAGTGATGTTTGTTTATCGGGTACTTGCCACAGTGACATGATCAAATATTTTGCACCGGCGATTTTAAAGGCTCGTTGCAATCCATATACACCTTCATTGCCTTGAATATCTCCCAGGCCAGTTTCACAAGCAGACAATACTACTAACTCTGTATCCGATAAATTCATTTGAGATATTTCATAGGCGGTTAAAATTCCATCCTCTGTATTTTCCGAATCAGATTCTCCCAACCAAGAATGATTGGCTCCTGCCAGAATTAAACCGGATCGAAGCATGGGTTCTTTACTATACTTAAATGTTGAAACATAGCTATTTAATTCAGTACTATCATAATTACTAAATTGCATATCCGGAAAAAAGAAACCGTGTGTTGAAATGTGTAAAATTGATGGAGATGTATTAATCGTCCCAACTTGTTTGATATCTTGCTCAGTTGCACTTGTACCCTGAAATACTGAAACTGGAAGCTTGTGTTTTTGAAATAAATGTGCTATTTCCTTCACTTCATTTTCTGTACCAGGTAAATAACTCCATGCAGGTATAATACTATTAGTTTGAACCGCACTTTTAATCTTACCTGAATCTGATTTAATGTTTAACGTTGAAACTAATGCTGTATCAGCAAAATTGTAGTCAACTCCTCCAATTAAAACTGCATTTTTAATATATTTTTTATCAATAATATTTGAATAAATTTGTCTGGTACTACCCAATTGCACCAGCTTATACCTATCTGAGAGAATTTCACCATTGGGCATTTCTATTGCATTCAAATTCAATTTATGCAATACTCCTGTAGCTGCCATGTAAACCTTTGCACTAATCACAAGATATGGTTCTAAAGGTTTCCATAACAAATTATAAATACTTGAATAATTAAATGTTTTAACTGGATTTGCTCCTCTGCTAGCATATAATAAAGTTGGAGCATTTCTACCAGTTTCAAAGAATGCCATTGTTAATTGCTTTTCTTCAAATAATGGTACCATTACAGGTATCGTATCCTGAGGTCTCAACAACAAAGCCACATACATGATGCTATCTGTTTTTACTGGAAAATCCAATTTAAAACTTACAAACTCAATAAGTGCTTCATCTCTATTTAACTTCTCTCTTAAATTTTCCCAACTTAACTGTTGACTAGCATCCTTATAATCAGATAAAATTAATGCCATTTTTTTTTCTAAGCTATTAGATTTTTCCTCTAATTCACTTACTAAATTTATGTTTATTTCTGTGCGTTTTCTTAAATATTCCTTATTCAATCTCCGTTTATAAGACTGGATAGAAGCAAACAGCTCCTTTGTTTCGAGAGACTGATCCGACATTGAATTTAATCGATTTGCAGCCGTTAATACAAATCCCTTGTGAAACAAAATGGAATTAAGACTGGCACTATTGAGATTTTTTGAAATATTCTGAACTTGATACCTTCGATAATTTACAGAAAATAAAGTGCCGATATAACCACTAAATAGTTCTGAATACTTATTTAGTTCAAAAGAGGACAAATATTGAATGGATTCTCGAAGCTTGATTTGATTCAATTTCAAGTGCTCTTCAAAAAAAGTATTTGCCAAATTAGGGTTATTTAATTTTTCATAAGTAATTGCGAGATAATGAACACATAAAGCATACTCTGTTTGCTCGTGACCAAAAAATTGATTTAAAATTTCATGTGCCTGTTTCAATAGGCCAAGTGCAATCGTGTCCCGATTTGTATCCATGTAAAACTTTGCAAGGCCTATAATGCTCTGTGTAAATCCCAAGCTATTAATTCCTGTAATTTTTTCCTGTTTCTCCTTTGCTTCTAAAAAATACTTTTCAGCAAAATCAAATTGTTCCAATAATTTATAAGAATTAGCAAGCAAGGAAATACATGTAACATAGACAGGATGGTTAGGATTAAGTACATTTGTAATGATTAATTTTGCTTCCAATAACAGAGCCAAAGCATCTTTAGCTCTTTTCATTCTATTATATAGGTAAGCTAAATTGTATAAACTTTGAGCATATTGAGGATGATTCTTCCCTACAACCTGTTCAAATATTTTTACAGATTCAAGATAGTAAGCTTCGGATTTAGTATAATTACCTAATTCCATATACAAGCTTCCCAAATTAATCAAACTTTCACCATAATCGGGGTGCATTTTCCCTAATGCATTTTCACGAACCTCCTTCGCTTCCAGATAATATGATTCTGCCTTTTGAATATTTCCCATATCATAATAGAAAACGCCCAAATTTGTAATGCTACTGGCGTATTGTGGATGCTTCACACCCAATGCTCTTTTGAAAACCTGATATGATTCAAGGAAATAAGGTTCGGCTTTATCAATTCGTCCCATTTCTTTATACAACAACGCCAAGTTATTCAGACTTACTCCATAGTCCATATGATTAACTCCTACTGCCTTAAGTTGAATTTGCCGAACCTGTAAATAGATTGGTTCACATTTATCAAATTTACCCATTAAAAAATAAAGAACTCCTAAGTTAGTTAGGGCTTTTCCATACTGATTATCCTCTTCTCCATAAATTGTTTTAAAAATATCAATAGCCTCAAAATACCATTTCTCTGCTTCCTGATGTTCACTTTTCGCAATACACCATTTACCACGATTAATACAAGTGTTTGCATAAATTGCAGAAACTCTGCCATACTTCTCTAAAGCTATTTTCTCAACTTTTAATGTTATTTCCAATGATTGTGTTAAATCACCTTTTGATCGTAGATTCTTTGAAACATTTAATAAACTATCCAGACTTTTTAATTCAATTGAATCTATAGCAGTTTGGGAAAATAATAAATTGGTAAATAGAACTAAGCCAAATACTATTTTATACATCGTTGAAATTAATTTGAGGTTTAAATTTTATATACCTATTCTACCAACACAAACCCTGCCCACTGATAAGGATCCAATCCAATAACACGTAACTCTTTTTGCGCCGCATGAAATGCATCCGGAATCGACATTTTTTCTTCCAACCATTTTTTATAAAAAGTCGTCATTAATAAACTCGTTTGTTTATCCGGAACTTGCCAAAGACTCATGATCAAATATTTTGCTCCGGCAATCTTAAATGCGCGTTGCAAACCATACACTCCTTCGTTGCCTTGGATGTCTCCTAAGCCTGTTTCACATGCAGATAATACTACAAGTTCTGTGTTGGACAAATTCATTTGAGATATTTCATAGGCGGTGAGAATTCCATCTTCTCTTCCTTCCAAAGTTTGTTTGCCTTGCCAGGCAACATTGCCTCCGGCCATAATTAAACCGGAACGAAGCATGGGGTGATCGGAGATTTTAAATACAGATTCTTTTGTTTCAAATTCCAGCTTTGGCTTAGAGGAAGCCGCTTTCGCGGTTCCCTCACTTGTCGCACTGTCGTGCGCCATTCTGCCTCCGGCAGAAATCGTTCGGTCAGGATCAGCAAAAAAATATCCATGTGTTGCGATGTGTAAAATTCTTGGTGATGGATTATGAGTTGTTCCTATGTTTTTAAAGGATTCTTCCGTCGCATCGTACCCTTTTTTTAATTTGATTTGTATTGCATTTGTCTGCATAATTTTTTCAATGGCATTCACTTCGCGCTCTGTGCCCGCAAGGTAAGTCCAACTTCCTCCTCTCAACGTTGTATCCACATTACTAAAAGATAATTCTCCTCTGGATCGTGAAGCAAACAGGGGTTCATTATTTAAAAGCATACTGTCTTGTTCAAATTTTATTCCACCATATAAAACAGCATCGTTGTTTACATTTTTTAATACAGTGGGAATCACCAGTTGGCGTGTACTGTTTAGCTCGATCAGATTATACTTATCTGCCAATGTTTCTGTTTCAGAAATAGGAATGGCATCGAGATTTATTCTGTGCAACAATCCGCTTGGTGAAAAATAAATTGTTTTAATTCCATCTAATTCTTTCTCAAGAGACTTCCACAATATTTCATACAATGATTTCTGGGAGGCTTCAACTGCGACCACACCACGATCTACAAGTGTATATAATGAGTTGACGTAATCAGCTTTGCGGTCTGATTTGGAATTCAATAAGGAGTCCAGAGATTTTTCTTCAAAGAGTGGGATAAACTTCGGTTGTTCCAGCTCAGGTAATACCACGAGTGCTGCATACATGATGCTGTCAGTTTTTTGAGGGAAATTGACTTGAAAATGAACAAATTCAATAGCGGCCTCAGATTTTTTTAATCTCGCTTTCACTTCGTGAAACTTTACCTGCCTGATAGCTTCTGCATAACCTACCAACGATCGTGCTAATTCCTTTTCAGCCCTATTGGCTTTCTCTTCCAGATCGGCAACACCCTGCCTTTCAGCAATAAGTTTGGCGTATTCGGCGGCGAGGCGGCGGCGGTAGCCTTTGAGGCGATTGTTGATTTCTGCTGATTCAGTGGTTGCTTGGGCAGGTGAATTTAGTCTTGAAGCAGCTGTCAAGAGGAAACCTTTATAAAAAAGGGCATTATCAAATGCAAGGTTGGGTAATACTCCCGTCTGGGCCTTATTGGCCTTTCGTTCCAAAAGATAGGCATTCAAACTATTTGTACTAAATTGAAATGCGTTCGTGTAATTGGTAAGTTCTAGTTCAGATAGAAAGGAAGTAACTTTTACGAGTCTGGACTGTAAAAGAGAGCCTGATTCTTCGAGCAAAAGATCTGATTCTAAAAATCGATTTTGCCTTTCATATATTCGCGCTAATTCGATTGTACAATCTAAATAATCGGGATGCTCCCTTCCTAATATCTTTTCATTTATGGCTTTTGCTTCCAGAAAATAGAGTTCCGCTTTTTTGTAATCACCAATAGTACGGTAAAGGATTGCTAATTCATTTAGGCTCATGGAATAATCAGGATGTTCCTTTCCCAAAATTTTCTGCCTTATGGATTTTGCTTCAAGGATTAGAGATTCAGCTTTTTCAAGTTTGCCCATATTTACAAAAATACCCGCTATATTGTTCAGGGCATAAGCATAAGATGGATGCTCCTTTCCCATAACTTTTCCTTTAATAATCAGACTTTCAAGAAATAGATTTTCAGCTCTTACAAAGTTGCCCATATCCGCGTAAACGCATGCGAGGTTATGCAGGGTTGTGGCATAATCGGGATGTTCTTTTCCCTGCGTTTTTTCTAGTATGGCCATACCTTCGAGAAAGAATATTTCGGCTTTAACGTAGTTGTTCATATTCTTATATAAGATAGCCATTTGATTTATGCATCTTGCATATCGAGGATGTTCTTTCCCTACCAACTTTTCCTGTATCGCTCTAGATTCGATAAAAAATGGCTCCGCTTTTTCGTATTTGCCCATTTGCAAGTAAAGGTTTGCCAGATTGTCAAGGACTTTGGCATAATTTAAATGCTCTTTGCCGAGAACTTTTTCTAAGATTGCCATAGATTCAATATAGAATGGTTCGGCTTTTTTGTAGTTGCCCATACCAAAGTAAAGGGCACCTAGACTATTCAAGCATAATGCGTAAATAGGATCTTCCTTTCCCACCGTTTTTTCCTGTATTTCTTTGGCATCAAGGAGCCATTTTTCGGCTTCAAGAAAATCTTGTTTCATAAGATAAAGCACTCCTCGATTTCTCGCACAATTACCAAATGCGACTGACTCACGTCCCAGTTTTTCGAGTGCTAATTTTTCAGCAACAGTATGGACCTTTAAGGCTGAGTCGAAGTCCCTTTTACCAATTAGGTCATTGGCGATCTGCAGAAGACTGTCCACCTGTTTAATCACAACCGAATCGACAGTCTGGGCCGACAGCAAATTTATCATGAATATAAGCGAAAAAAGAAAATAGAATTTCATAGTAAATTATTTTTAATTTTGACCAATAACACGCGGTATTGCGCTACTCCACCAATACAAAACCAGCCCAATTATAAGGATCCAATCCATTGTCCCGCAGCTCCTTCTGCGCTGCATGAAATGCATCCGGAATGTTCATTTTACTTTCAATCCATTTTTTGTAAAATGTTGTCATCAATAAGGATGTTTGTTTGTCCGGTACTTGCCACAAAGACATGATAATATATTTGACTCCTGCAATTTTGAAGGCACGTTGTAATCCATACACACCTTCGTTGCCTTGAATATCTCCAAGACCAGTTTCACATGCAGATAAGACCACTAATTCTGTATTGGATAAATTCATTTGCGATATTTCGTAAGCTGTTAAGACTCCATCTTCTCTACCTTCCAGAGTTGGTTTTCCTTGCCAGGCGACATTGCCTCCAGACATGATCAAACCTGAGCGAAGCATTGGATGATCATTCATTTTGAATACGCTTTCAGATGGACTGCCGTCTTTTGATTTTTGAGCAGTGTTTTTTGAATCAGGGAAAAAATAACCATGTGTTGCAATATGTAAAATCCTTGGTGATGGATTTTTATTTGAACCTAAATTTTTAAATGATTCTTCTGTGGCATCAAATCCTTTTTTCAATTTGGTCTGCACTCCGTTTGATTGCATAATTTTTTCAATAGAATTCACTTCGCGTTCTGTGCCCGCCAGGTAATTCCAACTACCTCCTCTCAACGTGTTATCTACATTACTAAAAGATAATTCCCCCCTGGATCGTGAAGCCATCAGGGGTTCATTGCTTTGAAACATACTGTCTTGCTCATATTGTATACCACCATACAAAACAGCATCGTTGTTGACATTTTTTATTGTAGTGGGAATGACCAATTGGCGAGTACTATTTAGTTCGATAAGTTTATATCTATCCGCTAAGGTTTCCGTTTCATTTATCGGAATGGCATCCAGATTAATTCTGTGCAATAATCCGCTTGGTGAAAAATAAATCGTATTGACATGAGTCAATTGTTTTTCAAGAGGTTTCCACAGAATTTCATACAATGATTTTCTGTGAGCTTCAACTGCGACCGCACCCCGGTCTGCAAGTGTGTATAAATTATTTACATAATCCACCTTTCGTTCCGATTTTGAATTCAATAAAGAGTCAAGAGACTTTTCTTCAAAAAGACGAATAAATTTTGGTTGTTTGTCTTCTGGCATAAGAAGCAAGGCAGCATACATTATGCTGTCTGATTTCTCTTGAAAACTAAACTTAAAATGAACAAACTCAATAGCGGCCTCTGATGGCTTTAATACCGCCTTTACGTCCTGCCACTTGAGCTGACGGTTGGCGTCAGCATAACCTTTAGCCGAGTGAGCTAACTCTTTCTCAGCCCTATTGGCTTTCTCTTCCAATTCAGAGATACCTTTACGCTCAGTTACAGGCATTGAATATAAGGCGGCGAGGCGACGGTGATAGCCTTTCAGGCTGTTAAATTTTTCGGTAGTGGCTGTATCCGAAAGGGCTAATTGCCTAAGGCGGACAACCTCTTGTAGGAGAAAGCCTTTGTAAAACAGACAGTTGTTGTAGCAAGTAGGGATTAATGGATTACTGCCGGTAGTATGGGTAAACGAGAGGGTTTTATTTTGACTTGCCGAAAACGTATTCAGGTAAGAGTGGAGTTCCCGTTCAGATAGGTGGAGCGAGGCTTTTTCGAGCCGGCGTTTATTGACTAAAGAAAGTTCGATGTAAAGCGATTCGGCTTTCTCGAATTGGCCCATGTTATAGTAAAGATTTGCCAGGCCATTCAAGCTCCAGGCATAATCGGGGTGCTCCTTGCCCAGGGATTTTTCCCAGATGTTTTTGGATTCCAGGTAGAGCGGTTCGGCTTTCTCGTATTGGCCCAAATCCCTGTAAAGATTTGCCAGACCATTTAAGCTCCAGGCATAATCGGGGTGTTCCTTGCCCAGGGCTTTTTCCCTGATGCCTTTGGATTCCAGGTAAAGCGGCTCGGCTTTTTCGTATAGGCTCATGGTCTGGTAAAGCGTTGCCAGATTGTTCAGGCTACTAGCATAATCAGGGTGTTCATTGCCCAGGACTTTTTCCCTGATGTCTTTGGATTCCAGGTAAAGCAGCTCGGCTTTTTCGTATTGGCCCCTAATATCGTAAATAGTTGCCAGATTGTTCAGGCTACTCGCATAATCGGGGTGTTCCTTTCCAAGGGATTTTTCCCAGATATCTTTGGATTCCAGATAGAGCAGTTCGGCTTTTTCATATTGGCCCATAAAATCGTAAAGAATGGCTAAGCTGTTCAGGCTAATGCCATATTCGGGGTGCTCCTTGCCCAGGACCTTTTCCCAAATGTCTCTGGATTCCAGGTATAGCGGTTCGGCTTTCTCGTATTGGCCCATGTCCCTGTAAAGATCTGCCAGGTTGTTCAGGTTACTAGCATAATCGGGATGTTCATTGCCCAAGACTATTTCTAGAATACCTTTGGATTCCAGGTAAAGCGGTTCAGCTTTTTCGTATTGACCCATGTTCCGGTAAAGCATGGCCAGATTGTTAAGGTTCATGGCAATATAGTGGTGTTCCTTGCCCAGGGATTTTTCCCAGATATCTTTGGATTCCAAATAGAGCAGTTCGGCTTTTTCGAATTGGCCCATGTCCATGTAAAGATTTGCCAGATTGTTCAGGCTCCTGGCATAATCGGGGTGTTCCTTGCCCAACACTTTTTTCATGATGTCTTTGGATTCCAGGTAAAGCTGTTCAGCTTTTTCGTACTGGCCCATGTACCAGTAAAGATTGGCCATGTTGTTCAGGGTCCAGGCATAATCGGGGTGTTCCTTGCCCAAAGCATTTTCCACGATGTCTTTGTATTCCAGATAGAGCGGTTCGGCTTTTTCGAATTGGCCCATGACCCTGTAAAGAACTGCCAGGTTATTCAAACTATTGGCATAATCGAGATTTTTCTTTCTCCCCGTTTTTTCAAGGATGGCTTTTGATTCAAGGTACCATTTTTCGGCTTCCGGATAATCCGTTTTATAGTACTCAACCCTTCCATGATTAAAACAACAAAGTCCATACACTGCCGATTCCTTGCCGAAAGCTGTCATTGCAAGTCGCTCCGCTTCGACATTCACTTCGAGGGCTTGCTCGTATTGCTTCAGCCCTGTCAGTTTTTGTGAAACCTGAATAAGACTGTCCACTTGTTTGATAACCATTGAATCCATAGGTTGCGCTAAAGTGACAGATAAACAAAAGGTCATTAAAAAATGCAATAGATATTTCATTGAATTATTTTTTAGTTATTCCAATTGTTTTATTCAACCAGTACAAACCCCGCCCAATAATAAGGTTCCAGTCCTCCATCACGCAACTGCTTTTGCGCAGCATGAAATGCATCCGGAATCGACATTTTATCCTCCACCCATTTCTTATAAAAAGTAGTCATCAATAAAGAAGTTTGCTTATCAGGTACTTGCCACAAAGACATGATTAAATACTTGGCTCCTGCAATTTTAAATGCACGCTGAAGGCCAAACACACCTTCGTTGCCGTTTATATCACCCAAGCCTGTCTCGCATGCAGACAATACTATTAATTCCGTGTTGGACAAATTCATTTGTGAAATCTCATAAGCAGTGAGTATTCCATCTTCTCTACCTTCCAATGTTTGCTTTCCCTTCCAGGCAGCATTGCCTCCGGCCATGATTAATCCGGAGCGCAGCATAGGATGATCAGACATTTTAAAAACTGGTTCTTCATTTGATGAAGATTCATTTTTATTTTTTGCATCAGGAAAGAAGTATCCGTGTGTAGCAATGTGCAGGATTCTTGGCGAAGGTGAATCATTAGTTCCAATATTTTTCAGGGACTCCTCTGTTGCATCATAACCCTTCATTGTAGTGACTTGAGTGCCTGAATTCTTCAGAACTTGCTCAATCGAATTCACCTCTCTCTCAGTGCCTGATAAAAAATTCCAACTTCCACCTCTTAAGGTGGAATCAACTGTACCAAATGAAATTTCTCCTCTGGACCGTGAAGCAAGCAGAGGCTCCATATTTTGAATGCTGCTGTCTTGCTCAAATTGAATTCCTCCGTACAAGAGTGCATCGTTGTTTACTTTAATGATTGGCGCTGGGATGACCAATTGACGGGTACTGTTTAGCTCGATCAACTTATAACGATCTGCCAATGTTTCTGTTTCCGAAACTGCTATGGCATCCAGATTAATTCTGTGCAGTAAACCACTCGGCGAAAAATAAATGGTTTTGATTTCTTGTAAATGTTGTTCAAGTGGTTTCCAAAGTAGCTCATACAGTGACTGTTTTGATGTTTGAATTTGAACTGCTCCTCTGTCAGCGATGGTGTACAATCCATTTACGTAATCTGCTTTGCGTTCTATTTTTGATTGCAACAATGAGTCTAGTGATTTTTCTTCAAACAATGAAATCAATATAGGCTCTGCTGCATTTTCTTTTAAAATTAATGCACAGTACATGATACTATCTGCTACCTTGGGAAAGTTAATTTCAAAACGCATAAACTCAATTGCTGCTTCATTTTTCTTTATAGATTTTTGAACATCCTTCCATTTGACTTGTCGGTTAGCCTCTGAATATCCTGCTAACATAATTGCAAGTTGCTTTTCTGTGGCGTTAGCCTTTTCTTCCAATTCAGCTACCAAAGTTCGATCTTCGATTGGGAGGGAATATTCATCAGCCAATCTCCGGTGATAACTTCTTAATTGGTTGTAAATATTTTTAGATTCGGTTGTGGATTCCGACAACGTCTTTAATCTAACCGCTGCCATTCGTAAAAACCCTTTATAAAATAATGCCCGATCATAAGCCAACATCGCTAATTTTCCTGCGTGAAGACAATTCGTTGCAAGAGGACATAAATAATAATATGCACCCAATTCATCTTCTTGATTCTGGTAGGTATCTATAAATTGAGAAAGTTCATATTCAGAAAGATAGTTAGTGGCTTTTAACAATTGATTTTGGTTTTGCCCGGACACTGCCTCAAGAATTGGCAAAGCTTCTGTAATTCGATCTTGCAGGATAAATAATTTGGAAAGGTTTCTATGACTTTCTGACACGTCAGGATTTTCAATGCCCAATGATTTTTCGCGAATTGCATTGGCTTGCAAAAGCAAAGGTTCAGCAATCTCCAAACGATCCAATTCCAAATAAAATATTCCTAGATTAAATAGACTCGTTGCATATTCCGGATGATGGATGCCAACTTCTTTTTCCCAAATGGACTTAGCCTCTATAAAATAGGATTCAGCCTTTTTATCATTTCTCATTCTATTATACAAAATCCCAATATTGCCTAAGGTGTTTGCATATTCAGGATGGTCTTTACCATAAATTTTTTCTCGAATCGCTTTAGCTTCCTGATAGCAGGGCTCCGCCTTTTCATAAAAACCCATTTCCATATACAAGGAACCTAAATTGCTTAGACTACCCGCATAATCAGGTGTATTCTTACCCAAAAGTTTTCCTCGTAAAGTACAGGCTTCTAAGAATAAAGCCTCTGCCTTCGTATAAACTCGCATGTGAAAATACAATGAAGCAAGGTTGTTCATTCCGGAAGCGTAGGTAGAATTTTCTTTTCCAACCAACTTCTCCCAAATACTTAATGCCTCTAAATAAAAAGGTTCCGCTTTTTCAAAGACACCCATTAAATTATACAAGTTTGCCAAATTGTTTAAACTCCAGGCATAATCCGGATGGTTCTTTCCGAATACTTTTTCACGAATTGATTTTGATTCGAGATACAAGGGTTCTGCCATCTCATAAGAACCCATGTTTCGGTACATAATCGCGAGTTCATTCAAAATTATGGCATAGTCTGTATGATGTAGTCCCTGAATTCTACCAAAAATCTCTTTGGTCTTAAGGTAAATTTGTTCTGCTTTCTCAAATTGTCCCATGGCGTTGTATAATTGACCTAACACAAAAAGACTCCATGCAAAATCCATATTATCTTCTCCCCTTACTCTAGCCAATATAGAATTATGCTCGAGATACCATTTTTCGGCGACCATGTATTCATTTTTATAAAAATGCATTTTCCCTCTTATGAGAGCGCACTTTCCATATGAAATTGAATTTTTTCCAAAATTGTCAATTGCAACTTTTTCGGCAACATCGATGAACTTAATGGCATTTTCGAAATCACGATTTCTGATGCACTTTCCTGAAATCTCTATGAAACTATCCACGGAATGTTCTATTGATAATGTATCAACATGTTGTGCTTGAACATAACTTGAAATAATTATACAGATTGAAAGAAAAAGAGGTTTCAACATCTTATATTTTGATTCAGGAGTATCTGATACAAACAATCGATTTACAATATCGAAAATCTGAATAGATTGCACCACATTGGTAAAAATACTCAAACTAATTGAATATACGAATCACATGGTAAGCATTTTTGTGGACCATCTCTGTCTGATTCAATAGAGAATAAGAAATTTTGCCAGAGGCAATGCATTGGAATTCAAGAAAAATTCAGGAATTATAATCAAACCAACACTAGAGTCCCAAATCTTCAGGAGTTTGAAAAAGTTCCAAAAAATCTATTTCCCGTGCTCCCAATATTAAAAGTAATTCTATTTAGAATTGATTCAAACTAAATGTATTAATAGATTAATTAATAAATTCCATGCTTTTTGGGAATCTAAAATTTAGTCTGATTATGGAGTTACCAAAACAATTTGTCATCAGAAACTATACCTTCCTCGTAAATAAAATGCATTCGACACATTTCTAAAGTTACTGCTTTGATCGCCCCAAAAAAACTGTGCGGTAAAATCAACATCAAAGGCTTCGTTGATTTCAAATCCGGTGGATGGAAGGAAGATGAGAGCCTTTTGAGGAGGAGCATAAATAAAACCGGTATTGACCATCCAACGATCTGCAAACTGCTTACTGAGTCCACTGTAAAGGCTCCAGGCAAATGGAAACAAATTCTTGGCAGAAAGATTTGCAGAGGAAATGGAATTAATAGGCAAAACCCCACCCTGCGCATTGGATTGATACAACAACGATATAATTCCGTAATAACCATTCTTCCAACTGTAATCACTCATGATGGAAATTCCGACACTTGTTTTTTCAGTACTTCGTTCAACAAGTCCTGGCACAAAACAAGTGAATTCTCCTTTAAATCCCGCATTTCCTAAATTGCCGGCCCAGGCAGCTCCCAGCACCGCGTCATTTCTGAAATGACCTGCCAGGAATTGAAAATCATATTGCCATCGATTCCATTTCATAAGAAAGGCTCCTGTGGAAAGACTCAATTTAGTTGCAGGCTGATAAGCAAACTCTATACTGCTGCTGATTCCCGCATAATACCGCGCCCGAAATACATCTGATCCAGGTCTCTCTTCATAATCGAAGTCCAGCAAGTTGTAAGCATTGAAAATATCATTCGGATTCCACAAATTATGCATCCCCCAATTGACACGCTGTCTGCCAAGACTTATATACCACTGATCATTCTGCCACTCTGCAACTAAGCGATCCATCATGCTGTTGGCAACGATTCCATTTTTATCCAGCCAGGTTTTGGAGAGATGGAGCAATGGAGCACCATCCTGTAACAGCTTCGCAAAACCGGGGACAAGCTTTACGCCCTCACCAAAAAACATTCTCGTCCGAAGATGTAATTTGATGGAAAAATTTTCTCCCCAATCATATTGACCCTGTATTCTGTTGTGCAGAAAATTAATGTTGAAATTCTGATGAGTCGAGGGATCTGTCTGAATAATATTTAAAAGTTTTTGATATCCATTAAAAGTCCATCTGGAAGGTATGGAATCCTGTGATATCAAAGATTCTAAAAAGAAAAAAAGAAAAATCCATCCGAATAAAATGTACCTCATGATCGATGTGCTATTGATCAGCAATTATTTTCCCATCTTCCAAAGTAATGACTCTTCTCGCCCGATCGATTACGCGCTGATCGTGGGTGGAAAAAATAAAAGTAGTCTGCAACAATTTATTCATGCTCAACATAATGTCAAGTAACTTTCCTGCAGAGGCAGAATCCAGATTCGCCGTTGGTTCATCTGCCAATATGAATTTAGGCTTTGCGGCAAGTGCTCTGGCAACGGCTACACGCTGTTGCTGACCACCCGAAAGTTCCATGGGTTTTTTATCCTTTTTGTCTGACATACCTATCAATTCAAGCAATTCCATCGCCCGCTCAGTTCTTTCTGCTTTTGGTCTTCCTTGCAACAACATAATAAATTCAATATTCTCCTTAGCTGTTAAAACAGGAATTAAGTTATAGGATTGAAAAACAAAACCAATATGATTTAATCTAAAATCCATCAACTCGCTTTCACTCAACTCGGTGATATTCTTTCCTGCTATTTCCACATAACCGGATGTTGGGGTATCCAGTCCACCAATCATATTAAGCAAGGTGGTCTTTCCTGAACCAGATGGTCCCTTGAGTGCGGTAAATTCACCTTGTTCCAGATGCAAGTGCACATCGTTGAGTGCGTAAATCGGCACGGTCTCCTGATCGTAAATTTTAACCAATCGGTGGGCATCAATAATTGAACTCATGATTAAATTTTTCTTAATGCTTCAATGGGGTTAAATGACAAAGCCCTTCGCGCAGGTCCAAGAGCTGATATGAAAACAAGAATGAATACCAAAATCAACAGCGTTATCATATGTCTATAAGTGATCTCTGGATAAACTATTAGGTCATATCCAAAACTCTCCATAGTGTCCTTGTAAATACTTAAATTGATTCCATGTTGATGGGTATAAGCTATTCCAATGGTAGCCATCAGAAAACCCAATGGCAGTCCACACAGAGTAAGTAAAAAAGTTTCCAGCATCACCATATTAAAAATTTTAGATTTTTTCATCCCAAAAGCCAGCAACATACCAAACTCTCGGGTTCTCTGGACCACCGACATTAGCATGGTATTCGTAACGCCGAATGCAAGCGCAAGAAGTATGATACCCATATAGATGTACATACTTTGATTGAAAGAACCAACCAGCAATTTCATCTCCGGTGAAATTTCCATCCAGGTTTCAACTTTAGTATCTGGAAATTTAAATTGAAATTTATTTTTCAATTCATCTACTTTGCTATGGTCCTTTAACTTCATAGCAATTTCATTCAATTCTGTTCCTTTCCCTTGTAATTGTTGTAAATCTTGCAAACCGACAAAAACATTTGCGAGGTCATAGGGCTTGCTGTTGGTGGCAAAGACCCCGGTAACTTTAAACGCTGCAGAAACCACTTCTCCCTCTGCATTCTGAAAGGTGAAAACGACTTTTGAATTTTCCTTTACCTTGAGTTTAGACATCAATCGTTCACTGATAAGTACTGGGTTCTTTTGTGCTGCATCAAAATAACTTCCAGAAATTAATTTTCTGTTTAGTCCGGTAAGTATTTTCTCTTCATCAGGATTCACTCCGTTAATCATGATTCCGCTGCTCCCTGCCGTCGCAGCGACAATGCCCTGTATATTTATCCTTCCTGCGACGGCAGACACTTCCGGATTCATCCGAATTATCTTCATGATGGAATCTGCGTTTTCCATAAAATATTTTGGATCGAACTCTTCTCTGAATTTAGGATGGTGGATCTGAATATGAGAAATCTCATTTTGTATGACACTTTTAACACGCTGGTCAATCATACCATAATAAAATGCCACAATGAACAATGCACACAACACACCAATCGCAATCGCTGCCATCAAGACAAAGCTCTGCTTCCTATTACGCCATATATTTCTCCATGCCAAAACCCACAACATCATAATCTGATTTTTCCAATTTCTTTAAATCTGAACACGTGCCAGACAGGATATAATCCTATGATCACAGATAAAATTAAAACAATCAATGACTGTTCAAAAATTACATTCCATTCAAAAAGTGCAGGCCACACCGGTTCAAATCCATATTGCTCAAATGCCTTTCCAAATTCACCTCCTAAACGGATCGGAAATTCCTGAAGATACAATACTATGGGAATTGATAAACACATTCCTAAAATGGCGCCTCCAAATGCCAATAAAAGAATTTCTCCAAATAAAATAAAAGTGAGTATCCGCTTCTTCATGCCAATTGCAAGTAACATGCTAAATTCATATTTGCGTTCTGCAGTGATCATAAAAATAGTCCCGAAAGTTCCAAATACGATGATCAGATAAAGGATTCCCATCATCACATAATATCCCATTCCATCTGCCTTCATGTGATCAGATATTTCCGGCATCATTTCCTTCCAGGACAATACTTCATAATCTGAAGGGATCCTTTCCTTCAGATCATTTTGCAAAATTTCCATCTTCTCCGGATCCTCTAAATCCAATATATAAGCTGTAATGTTTTGCCCGGTATTAAGCATTTCTCTTGCAACTCCAAGAGGTAGAAATGCAATGGATGCATTAAGTTCCGGTGAACCAAAATGTATAATTCCAGAGACTTTGAATTTTCCGGCAACAAAACTTTCCCGATATCCCTGACCCAACAGGAATACGGTATCTCCAACATTTGCATTTAGTTTTTCTGCAAGCCTGGAAGCGAGGACGATCTCATTATTTTCTTCCTTCCAGAAATTTCCCGATATTAATTTTTTTGAAAAATGGGTCAAGCTTTCTTCTATTGGAGGATCAATACCTGCCACCATACATCCTTTTGTTTGATCACCATTTGAAATCAAAATGAAGGTCTCCAAACGTGGGATAATCTTCCTTACCCCTTGATAATTCAATGCACGGATTAAATTACTGTCTGCAGAGTTAAAGCAATTATCCAGCACCTTCTCATCCCAATAGCCGGATTTATGAACCTGAAGATATCCTGAATAATAACTGACCATATTCCGAATGAGATTTTCAAAAACACCGGTCTGCATGGATTTCATGGTCACCGCAAGAAACACCGTAAAGGCCACTGAAGCCATGGTAATCAGCGTCCGCCTTTTGTTACGCCAAATATTTCTCCAGATCAATAAATAAATCATTTCAGTTTGCTGAGTTGCTGGACTGAAAAGAATTTTTCAGCAATGGGTTTATCAAAAACAATCTTGTGATATTGCATAATGGTTTTGTGCCCTTTTTTGTCCCTTGGAATTAATTCGATGCGCAAGGGTAATATCCTTCCTCCAAGCATACCGATCTCAGTGGTATTCATGGTATTAACCAATTGATTGTTTTCATCAAAATATTCTGCTTTCATCAATAAATAATCCTTCTTATCGATGCACAATAATATTTTTCCCCAAATCACTGCTGCCTCCGGTTTCGGATCGAGTCTGATCTGATAACAAATCCTTCCCATGATTTGTGTATCTTTTGTGATAATGTGGCGGTAATCCTGCACAGTTGAAGACTCCTTAACCAAATCATCATTGGTGAAATCGGTCCCCATCCAACTTTGGGACATCATGGAAGGCGGTAATTTAATGGATCGATCAATGGATGGTACCCAGTTCCATATTTCCTTCTTTCTCTTAAGGAAGGCTATGCCCCTTTCTTTAACAGGACTTTGAATTAAGATGACCACAAAATCATTTCCAAGTGTCCAGGTTTTTAATTTGAGATCTCTCTTCCATTCAGGTCTGATGGTCTGAATACTTATTTCAGCAACAGAGCTTTTTCCTTTTGCCCGATCTTCAGACCTTCTTACAATTTCAAGAGCATCTTGTGATAAAATTTTAATACAAAATAAAAATGAACCAAAAATAATGAATATAATCCTACTCATTGTTAACCCCTTTACTTGTACAATTATACAAGCTACAATAATATAAAATTATTGGAACAATTTAATTAATTATTATAATTAATTGGTATGACAATGATCACCTATATTTTTATAATAAATTTTAACTGACCAGTGCAATCAATTACTTCCGAATCTTTCAAATGAAAAATTGGATTCAATTAATTCAACATACAAGAAGATAAATCTCAAAAGTAAGAATTATAGCTTCAAAGTTTGTCAAATATTGTGTAGCTTTACAAATACCTAAAACAGACATTCAGTATTGATACCATTAAGAAATATTTTTTTTACACTTCTTTTTACCCTTTTACAGACTTTTGTTACAGGTCAAGAGGACAAACATTTTGTTCGCGTACTGTATGAACCTAAAGATGCATTGCAATGCAGAGTAGATTTAATACGTCAGGCAAAAAAGGAAATTTTACTTTCTTACTTCATTATTGTGGATGATCTGAGTGGCAGTGTAGTACTAAATTTACTGGCTGAAGCATCAAAAAGAGGTGTGGTGGTAAGAATTCTGTTGGATAAAAATGGATCCAAAATAACCGCAACGATGAAAGCACTCCTGAATAAAAATGGGGTAGAATTACATCGCTTCGACTTAAAAAATAAAGCCGTCGAAAGAATCTATCATGGCTTGCATGAAAAAATGCTTATAACAGATGGTGAATTTCTGATAGTAGGCGGTAGAAATATTCAGGATCCATATTACGGTATGTCGAAAAAATACAATCTGGTAGATTATGACCTGCTTACTAATGCAGACAGTGTATTGTATGAAGCCCGATTACACTTTTACTCTCTGTGGGCGGATGAGAAATTGTCTTCACCAGTACCTATCCCGGTTATAAAACCAAAAAGAGAGGCAAGACATTTAAAAAAATTATCCCTCTATAAATCAGAAATACAAAGCAAGTTTGGCATTCGTTTGGATTCAAGTATAAATTGGAGGTCAGGATATCAGATGAATCAATCGGATGTTGGGTTTATACACGATGACTTTTTTATCAAAAGAGGTAAAAAATATTACAAAACCGATATCAAGGATGAAGGAAGTACCTCTGCGTTAATTGAAATGGTGGAACAGGCTAAAAAAACTATATTCATCGAAAACCCCTATTTCATTCCTACAAAAAAATGGACGAATGCACTTTGCGATGCCAGTAACAGAGGGGTCAGAATATGCCTGCTGACCACTTCCATGATGACCAATGATTTACCCATTCGATATGCCGGTTACAGACACAGGCGCGAAAAGATATTGAACGATGGAATTGAAATATGGGAATTTCAGGGACACCTTAGATTTCATGGCAAAACCATCCTGGTGGACAGCCAAATGCTTGTCGTGGGTAGTTACAACATTCACTTACCTTCTGTACGTTATAACACGGAGGTAGCTGTGTGGACAAAAGATAAAAAAGCTGTAAATAGACACATAAACGTTTGGAACAATAGACTGGAAAACTGTATCCAAATTGGCCCTAACAACAAACCGATTCATCGTCCTGAAAAAAAATTTCCAAAACCCACTCTGTGGTTGCGTACAAAAACAAATTTCCTCCGCTACACAGTGGCTGTTGCCTTTTGGTGGTTGTTGTAAATATTCCATAATATGGAAAACGCATTTTATTTTCCTTACATTTTCAGAAGCATTGCATCCTCTCTAATTTCATGCAATTAAAAATGAGTCAGATAAATTTAATGGGGATTAAGTAGAAATTAAACATCTTTAATAGTTGTTTTAAAAAGTTTTCGATACCTCATCATATAATTATCGAATGAGAAATTCAGAGCGGCCTTTTTCATTTTAGCTAAAACTGATTTAAATAGCGTTAATAAATGAAAACAGCCTTGATTTGTTTTAGTGCTTTTTTGTATTAGGACAAAAAAGAACAAGGATCATAGAATGAAATTCAGGACATCTTTAGTAAATAATGGAGTCCACAAAAAAATGATTTCTCCCTAATTTTTTGCCTTACCTCTTAAAAATATTTACAATTCATCAAGAACGTAATAAAAAAAATAAATACAACATTCGATTTAAAACTATTTATATGCGAAGAAAGTTCATGGCGCTAATACGCTGTCAATTGCTTAATTTGAAAATCTTATCCGAATCACATTCGAATCATCATTCGAAGACCAATTGTCAATACTCAGAAACTCATACCTGTCTCCGGTGTTGGCATCCAATCCCTTAATTACAAGTTGGCTGATTTGTTTACTGATCTTTTGAGCGGTTCTCAATTCATAAAGTGCATAGGATCCATGAGGAGTTGCAAGGTTTCTAAATTCTTTCAAGGGAATATTAATCACTCTAAAATTAAACTTCTCCTCTAAAAGGCCATCATAATTAATGTTCAACCACTCTATCAGCTTTCCGTCTAGAGATACTTTTCCTTCTATTTGAACATACTTGCCCTTTTCTGAAACAAATGAAAGTCCTGTCCATTTCAATTTTGCATCTACATCCTTCCAGTCATAAAATGAGGGATTGTACAGACCCGGCTCTACAACTTCAGTTCTCACATCCCCTTTTGCATTTGTCAATTTAAAAGATCCAGCAAATCCAAAAATTTCTGTTGTTACCGGCACAGTTAGACCGGATAAAAACTTAATAAATTCAAATTGATAATCCACCTTTACCCATCTGAAATCACACCACTCCCATGATGGATTCACATTCGCACCTTTACAATCCTTCCCTGCCAAATCCTGAATATATATACCCAACACTTTCTCGCCCTGATTCAGAAATTGAAAACCCGCATCTCCAAAAGACCACAATTTTCCCTGATCATCATAGATATTCATTTTTAAAAGATCTGCCTGTGGATTCTCTAACTTCCAGCGAAGCGTATCGCTATTTGTATTCCACTGATCAGGCCAATCGATAAACGTGTTTTCATCTTTCAGTTGAAGCTGATAGTTCGGAAAACAACCAATACCTTTTGTAGTTTTCTTACCAAGGGTACTTGCATACTGAGCATTCATATTGTTGTAGTCAATTATGGCTGACCTTGCACAAAAATAAAAATCAGTAAAAGAGAATTGTGTTCCATCTGCCTTCACAAAACCTAGGTAGGGAAGAAATTTGCTTTGATTAAAATCAAATACAATTTCCCTATCCTTTTGCGTTGGCCAATTTGGATCTGACACTTTTAATTTTCCCTGTTGGATCCCATACACCACCAAAGCATGAGACCCCGTTGGATTGTGAACAGCTATGTACTGTGGCTGGCCTGTCAAACCCATCATATAAGCAAACGAACGAAATTGCGCCAGCGGATTTGCGACAATGGGTACAAAATGCTCATAAAAACTGGATTGCCCGGAAGGTGTGTTCAAATTAGTTTTATACAAACTTTGCACGCGGGATGCAAATAAAATACCTTGCGTGTTGTCAAACCAAAAAGCATCTCTGCCAAAAGGATTTACATCTGTAACCATGTCATATTTTCCATATAACTGTCCTTCTTGTTTTTTTCTAAAATCATAATACCACATGGCAGTAGTACTCATTCCCGCACAAATTCCACCCGGGTTTTCCATGGTGCCATAATTGGTAAATTCCCAATCATCTACCCCTGGGACAAAACCGGTATTCATATCCAGCGTATGCAGATACTGCGTATCTACCGCGGTGAGAATAATTTCAACATACTTTCCGGTTCTTTGCAGAGAAGTATTGATCACAGAAGTCAAATCAAAATGCCGGGTAGCAACGGTAATAAAATTATCCTCATAACTTGCCGGAGGAAAACCCTCCAGTTGACCCGTAATGGGATCATACATGACAGCCATAATAAATTTGCCTGGATCAGGAGTGTATGGAATCTTTAGCAACATAGGTTCATCCGAATATCCTCCTTCATTCTCAATATGAATCAAAGGCGAAACCGGATTGAAGTGTTCGCCAAATTCATGACTGGTTACCTTCGCTGCACTTATGGTAAACTTTCTGGATTCAGAATACGCACCTGACTTTACATCAACTTCCAAGCCCTTTATTCCGGACTCTTCTTCCACAATTTGTATAACTCCCCCGATTGGTAAAACATTTTGCTCCACCCATTTCTTGGATGCCTCTGTTTTGATTTTACCATTGGTTACCGTACCGGACGGATCATCTTCATCACAGGAAACCTGTAAGAATACCAAAACTAAAATCGGATAAACCAATCTGATAAACGAATTGCTTTTCATACTCGCCAATTAAGTTACAGACGAATATTAATACAATTTAATTGAAGAAGTTATAATGTCAGTCAACTAACAACATGACAAGAATCATTAACCAGGCTATCCAAATGGATTTATTCGCACAAAATTTTTACCTGTAAGAAAATAAAAAGCAATGCTTTTCTTAGTAATTAAAATTTAACTTTCGAAGTCTGGATTTGTCCATCTCTTTTGAAAGTGATAGGAACCTCGTCCCCTGATTTAAACTTGGACAAACATTCCATATAGCCATATACTTCTTTGATTTCGCAGTCACCAATTTTGATGATGATGTCTTTGTCTTTGAGGCCGGCTAATTGTGCAGGTCTGTTGTCCATTACTGCCTCTACATGTAACCCATCGCCGTAGTCTGTGTAATCCGGCATGATTCCAAGAGATACTTTATATGCTGGAACTGCTTTTGTAGTGGCAGATTTTGTTTTTGTAAAAGGAATTTTTTCCATTCCTGCAAGGTGCTGCGCGAGATTAAAAATATAATCTACAATGATCATTTCTTCCTTGATCTTGATTTTTTCTAAATCATCGGAAGGTTTGTGATAATCCTTGTGTGTTCCGGTAAAAAAATTCAATACAGGAATGTCTTTCAGATAAAATGAAGTGTGATCCGTCGGACCAATTCCACTACTGTCCAGCGTAATGTTAAATCCGGCTGGTTTAAAACGATTTGCAAGATCCGTAAATTCCGGACTGGTTCCCACACCTCCTACCACCAGCGCCTTCAGGCTGTCCAATCTTCCAATCATATCCATGTTTATCATGGCTACCACATTCGGATATTTTGTTTGCACATTTTCTGCAAATGCCTTTGATCCTTTTAACCCATCTTCTTCTCCTGAAAATGCAACAAAAACAAAATTGCATTTTTCCTTAGCACGGTTTGTACTAAACATTCTTGCCAACTCCAGCAATCCTGAAACTCCTGAAGCATTGTCATCTGCTCCATTGTGAATCTGACCCTCTGAGTTTGGAGAGGTAGAATTGTGGTGTTGATTTAATCCCAAATGATCATAATGCGCACCTACCACAATGGTTTTATTGGCACCATTGTCCAGGTATCCAACTACATTGTGTCCATTCATTTGAGAAACCCTCTTGTCTTCGGTTCCGTGTGGATTAGGATTGTATAAGTATGAAAATGGCTGCAAGTAAGATTTTTTATCATAAGGCAACAGACCATATTTTTTATATTCTTTGCTGATGTACTTCGACGCCAATTTTTCGCCTTTGGATCCCGTAAGTCTGCCTTGAAGTTTGTCGGATGCCAGGTATTCAATATGCTTGTAAATTGTTTTTTGATCGGCATTTTCTACCGGATCCCCATCATTCCAATCTGCAATAAACACATTAGTCTCTCTTGGCGCACCTTGTTGACGATTACTTGAAAACACCAATTTTTTTCCATCCGGTGAAAACATTGGAAATGCATTGAACATACTTTCATAGGTAATCTGTTTGAGATGCTCTCCGTTGAGGTCAATCAGGTATAATTGAAAATCATAACCCCTAGTGGAATGATGATTGGAAGAAAATATTATTTTTTGACCGGACGGATGAAAAAACGGAGCCCAGTTGGCCTTTCCTAAATGAGTAATTTGTTTAAGATCGGATCCATCCGCATTACAGGTGTAGATTTCCATTTCGGTCGGTGCGACTAAATGTTCAGCCAGTAATTCTGTATATTCTTTAATTTCTTTTTCGGTCTTAGGTCTGGATGCTCTGAACACCAGTTTTTTGCTGTCCGGAGAAAAAAATGAACCGCCATCATACCCTAATCCACTGGTAATCTGCTTCAGATTGGTTCCATCGATATCCATGGTCCATAATTCGAGATCTCCTGAACGGCTTGAAGTAAACGCTATTTTCTTCCCATCCGGAGAAACAACCGCCTCCGCATCGTAACCGGGCGAATCTGTAAGCTGTTTTGTTATCTTCCCTTGTAAGTCAGCTATAAAAATGTCGAATTCAGGATAAACAGACCATAAATACTTGCCATCTTTTCTCGGCTTAGCAGGCGGTGGACAAGCTTCCCCATGATGATGGGTAGATGCGTACAAAATATGCTTACCATCCGGCATAAAATAAGAGCAGGTGGTCCTGCCCTTCCCGGTTGAGATCAACTTCAAACTCTCAGTTGCAGGATTGTTTTCACTCAGATCCAACATATAAATCTGATCACACGATGCGCCAATCTTGGTATTGGTCACCTGCATCGTAAGAAATTTACCATCCGGACTAAAATATGCCTCTGCGTTGTCTCCGCCAAAAGTAAGTTTTTTGATATTGCTCAAATGACCTTCCTGCGCAGATAAAAGCAATACCATCAATTGGCACATCGCAACATAAATGATTGATCTCATGAATTATTTTTTTAAATGAGGCTGCAAAATTAATGCAGATTTACAGACTTTCGAGAAACTTAATAACAGACTGCCTTTCTTTCTTGTTTAATTTGGAGAATGCTTCCTTACTTTTCTCCGCTTCGCCACCATGCCACATAATGGCTTCTTCCAGGTTTCTAGCCCTGCCATCGTGCAGGAAATTGCTGTGGTTGCCGACCGTTTTTGTTAACCCAATACCCCACAATGCCGGTGTTTTCCATTCTTTACCATTTGCTTCAAAATCCGGACGGTTATCCGCCAATCCATCCCCCATATCGTGCAGCAAAAGATCTGTATAGGGAAAAATGGTCTGTTGGCTTAAGAAACCAAATTCAGGATGTGTACCGGTAATAAATTTATACTGGTGACAGGAATTACATCGGATTTTAAAAAATAGTTCCTTGCCCTTTTTTACATCCGCGTCGGCCCAGTTTCTCCTTTTGGGTACTGCAAGGGACTGTGGATAAAAAGTGGCGGCTTTAAGCGTCTTTAAATCAATCTCCGGGTCGTCTGAAAGAGTATCTGCTTGTTCCTGCCCGAAGCAGGCTTCTTTTGTAAAAAGAGGATTCGTGATCCCCATATCATTGTTGTAGGCTGCAGCCGTTTGTTGCAATAAATTTGGTTGGCCGGATTTCCAGCCAAAACGTCCAATGGCAAACTGTTGTGCCTGAACATCCCACACTATATTTACTTTTCCGGATATGCCATCACCATCCATATCTGCCGGATCTGAAAGTGACATAATATCTGATTCTTTGATGGCTTCCAAAAGTCCGAGTCCAATAACGGGTGGTGCAATTCTCGGTGAGTAGAGCATTTCAGCCGGAATATTCCGGTATGACTGGACAAATGTATAGTTAAATTTTCTTAGGCTAATCTTTTCCCCATCCAAATAGGTTCTTACCTCTTCGACTTCCTGCCAACTGAGTTTTGCTTCCGGGGATTTACCAAATACCGCTTTGGTCTGCAATTGACCGCCAAAATCCGGTACCGGAAGTGGTTCATTATGCGGACCTTTTCCCGGCATACTTAAACGGAATAACAAGCCCCTTAAATCACTTGAAGCAGATGGAAATGGAGACCGACCATTGGACACGTGACAACCTTCGCAGGAGGCCTGGTTGAATACCGGACCTAATCCACCATTGATTACATTCGGAGCAGTCACAAACTGATCTCCAAATGCAATATCACTTTGTAAATGATGCTGCAGTTCAACTTCATTCAGATTACCGGCAGGTTGCTGAAAAATATTGATGAACGCCCCATCAATACTGGTAGCTCCGCCCAATAATACATCTTCATCCTCCAACGGTTTGTTCGAATCATCTTGTTGACAGGATACCAACAATAGAGTTAGTCCCAAAGTGAGAAAAATATATTTTTTGGAAGTCATGATTATAGATTTGAAATCAATGGTAGTATTTCACTCTCCAGGGTCTGCTGAACTGTTCTTACTTTTAGTTGGGCAAATTCAATACTTGGTCTTGCATTGGTAACTGCTGTGGTAAATGTTCCCTGGATGGATTCAATCGCTCGGATTGCATCATCGGCTTGTTGCCTGAATTTAGCATCAAGTCCGGAATTCTTTTCCTGGATGATTTTTGAAATACCCAAGCCACTTGCATTTTTGTATACACCCAAATATGCATTTTTAATGCTCTGAATATTGTCCGCAAAATCTCTCTTCGAATTGGCACTGAAACGGCTTTCTTCATAAATTAAATTTTGCGTAGTAAATGGTTCGTTTATTTTACCATTGGCTACTTCATCTGCAATAGTAATCATTCCGGTTACAATTTCCTGCAGTGCAGATTTCTGCGATGGATATACTGAATTGCCCGGTTCTCCGGCTTTTAATACATTGGCTATAAAATTCTGATGATCGGGTTTCCAGGCAAAGTAAAGTGCCTGCGTAGCACCATGCAAACTTTGACTACATGCCCTTAGAAATTCAAATTCTCTTTGTGTAAAATTGGATATTAATTTATTGCCTTCCTTACCAAAAATCAAATACTCGATGGTGTGAAATCCTTTTAAAGTGCCATCCAAACCATCCACATAATCCTTTGTAAGTACTGCACCGGAATTCAACACGGCATCCAAATCGGTCTCATTAACCGGCCAACTGTCTATAGCAGGATCCAGTCCTTGCTGATCTACTGGACCAAATAAAAATCCTTCCGACTGTTCCCACGGTACACGTGCATCTCTCCAGGCTTGCTTTGCTGCATCCAGATTTGCCTGACTGATGTTTTGTTCCAGTATCGTTAAAGTATTCACCAACAATTGGGTTTTGTCAAACAAATCCTGATAAGTAGGAAGAATAACATCGTTGGAAATATTTTGAAGAATGTCTTTGTAATCGTTTTTTACAGTATTGTCCTCATCAGATCCACAGGAGGAAATGAAAATGCTGATGCATAATAATAACAGAATTAAAAATTTATTTTTCATGTCTATATAATATTTAAAATGATCTAAAATTCAAATGCAAAACCTGCAGCAAATGTTTTTTCCAATCGCCCTCCGCGAATACTGGTTGGTGCAGGCGCGCCAACTTTTCGAAGGGTAAATTGCGTTTTTAACTGAACTTTTTTGATCAGTTTATACACCAGCCCCGTCGAAAAAGATTTCCTCTCCCAACGCGGATTGTTAAATACCAATCCCTGCGTCTTATGCATGGTATCGTAATAGTCGTAACGGGAATAAAACGACAGCTCAGAATCGTTTTTACTTGCAATAAAACCTTTGTTTCCGTAAACTACAAGTTCTAATTCTGCAAAAGCACCAAGTGCTTCAGCACCGACCGGTGTACGTTTCACATTTAAGTTGTTGGACAGATTGCGATTCTGATTCGTCAGCGCTTCGGAATTATTAAGCGTCCCGTACAGAACCATTGCTGCAGCACGAACAGGATCCATTTTCATTTGGAAATGCCCTTCACTCAGAAACAATGGTGTAGATAATCTGAGATCAGGTTTTGGACGATTGTCGGTAGTATTGCAGCCATAAACAGAAAAACCCATCAGCCAATTATTCCCTTTACTGTAATCAAGCCTTGCACTTAATGCAAAATTTTCTGCATTTACCGTTTCAAATCTCCGTTGATTGCCACGCTTGATCCAGTTGGCGGAATTAAATGCGGATCCGTCTAAGCCATTTACAAATCCCAGGTAATAATTAAAGCGATGTTTTTTACCGGAAGACCCATACAACAGAAATCCATTGTCTGTCCAGTTCTCAGGAAGAATCTGGGTCTCCATTTCAGAATTCCAGCAAGTCAGATAATCGGTTGGCTCATCCCGCTTAAACATCATCCCAAAAGGCACTTTCACTCTGCCAAGTTTTAATCTTAAACTTTTATACATGCCCAATTCCAGATTCATTTGCTCCACAATCACCTCCCCACCTTTACTGATGTCAAATTCAAATTCCCCAAATTCCTCAAAACGATCAAATTCTACTGCACCTCCTGTACCTCCATGTTCAAACTCTACCTCAGTATTAAATCCTATCCTTTCTGTCCATTTGTAGCCCAATTCCAAAATAAATCGTTCCTGATCGATGGCATCTCTCCTCGAACTGTCCGTCTGCCAATCAAAGTGATAATAATGCATGGCACCATAACCATTAAGCCGGAAACCACTAAATCTATCCCTGCCTAAGCTATCTGTAAACATTTGAGCCTGAACACCCTCTATAAAAATAAGGGATACTAACAGGTTATAAAATACCTTGGTTAAATTTGGATTGTATATCGTAAATAAAGCTTTCAAGAGTCTTATTCGCTTTGGTAATGGCAAATGTAATGACATATTTTATCATACGAAAATTATTTTTAGGGTTGCCTAAATTGATTGTTATCATTCCGGGAAATGATGGAAATCCTAGGCGAAGTCTAAAAAATTTAGACCTGAGCTCAATTTCAAGATTTTTCAGGATGAAAAGAAGATTTGTTCCAATTCTGAACAATGTTCTTGCTATAATTAATGCTCATATCTGCATTCCACTGTTTCAACTTGCCTAAAGTAAACTTGAGAAAACTTTAAAGCTTACATTAAGATAAGATCCTCTTCGCGCTTTTACCAGGTTTTAGGGCTAAGTCACTTTTACTTTTGATATACATATCCATGTGAATGTGGTTTTAATTGATTTTGCCACCAAAACATATTAGTTGATCCTCAACTTTCTGCATAAATTCTCTTGGATATTGGTAAGCAATAAAACAAAAATAAAATCAAGTCAATCTTCACTTCTAAAATTACAATTTGCAAAAACTAAGAATCCCTTTAATGCAATGAATTCCAAATTAGCAAATACTAAATTCAAAAATTACGTAAAACATTATGGTTAATTTAAGCACACCTAGACTTCGGTGGATGGAACAGATTTTAAACAATTGTTAAAGAAAGTGAATTAGATTTCACAAAATAATCCTTACATTTACCTTGAGCAGTTTGTGCTTTGTCCTTCTTTAAGTCAAGGGCTCTATGGTGCTTCGCGACTTTATTATGGGACAATGGTGATTTTTGAGAATTTTAAAAAATTAAATTCGTGAAAATCGATTTTGGTTTTCATCTGCCAAATTTTATACTGTTAATGCACAGGATTAAAGTTTCATGTTTAATTCCCACTGGAAGTAATTTTAGTTTAATAAAAAGAGGCAATTTAAATTTTACCTTAATTGGTTTAACTTTTGTTCCTGGTAAAAAAATATCAGGGGCTAAATGCCAAAAGCATTCAATTATTACAAGGACAGCTGGCAGTCTGGTTCGTAGTGGCATGTTAACATAAATAAATTGTACCGGAGCCTGCGTGCAGCTTAGGTACCTGATCCAATTAAATTCCCATCCAACCGTAAATAGTGCTAATTCCTAACAAGGAAAATTTTGGAAATAAAATCTAAACCCATTAAATTAATTTATTATTAAATCACAGTAAAAACCAACTCTTATGAAAGCAATTCAATTTTTTTTAGGTCTAAGCATTTTTCTAAACATGTCCTGCGCTCAGAATATGAATAAATCGCTCGATGGAAAATCCTTTCAGATCAGCATCTGGGATGTCGCCCATCCGGATAAAAAAGATGCTGACATATTAATATTTAAAGATGGAAAAATGGATTCAGATGCCTGTCATCAGTATGGCTTTGCCACATCCGCTTATCAACAACAGAACAAGGACGGCAACATCGCATTCAACTGCACAATCTATAGTTCCAGCGAAGGTGAAATCCAATTTGAAGGAATGGTGAAGGATAATACGATCAATGGAAAATCGGTTTGGAAAAAACCTGGTCAGGCGGATATTCATTATGAATTCAGTGGAGCTTTAAAGAATTAGATAATTTATCAAACTTCAAATTTATTAAACCATGTCACTGCAACAAATTGCTGATTTGCAACCTGTCATTTTGGTCGGTTTAATCATTCTATTATACAGTGTGGAAACATTTTTTCCATACTTGCAGAAACCAAACAATAAAAAACAGCACGACATACATAATTTTATTCTAAGCTTCATTTCTTTTGCCGTCAATGGATTTATTGGTCTTGCAGTATTATTCATGGTAAATTTAACTGCGGAAAAACATCTCGGACTACTAAATCTGTTGAACCTCCCTGATGTCATAAAAGTAATACTAAGTATCTTCCTCCTCGATTTTGGATCCTATTGCTTTCACAACTTGCAGCATAAGATACCCATTTTGTGGAGATTTCACAGAGTGCATCATTCGGATTTATATCTCAACACTTCTTCCGCATTACGTTTTCACCCACTGGATGTAATATTGAGTCAAGGAATTTTCTTCTGCATTTGGATTCCTATAATCGGCGTGCCCATCAATGCATTTATTATTTATGCTACCATTGCCATTTGTTTTGTAGTCATGCAACACACCAATTTAAAATTTCCGGCCTGGATAGAAAAATATGATCGTTATGTTTTTTCTACCCCAGGTTGGCACAAAATTCATCATGCCAACGAGCAAAAATTTACCGACAGTCACTATGGTGATGTCTTTACTTTTTGGGATAGAATCTTTGGTACCTGGCATCCGGTTCAACCGGAAGATATAAAATTTGGATTAAAGGAATTTGAGCCGCCTGAAAAGCAAAAAGCCGGCTTCCTGATTCGCTCTCCATTTATGAATTTATAAGCAAGAAATTTTTATTTAAAAAAAAAGCCTTCTAAAAATTTAAGATTCCGATAAAGTATGACAAACCATCATTAACTCAAATGTCTGGCATGGATATATTTGATTGTTTTTCCTGCCTGAAGGTGCATCCGTTCGTAATACGTCTTTATCTCAAGCTCTGGAGTTACAAGAGGTTTGGCATAAATATCGTCATCATGGTAAATCAATTCAAATGCCGGATGAGCTTTTATAGTTTCAAGACTGAAAGCAAACAATCCGGGATCATCTGTTTTGAGATGAAGAGATGCATTTGGCTTTAGTATCCGGGTGTAGAGTTGTAGATAATGTTCTGAAGTTAATCTTTTATTGGATTTACTTGGTCTTGGAAAAGGGTCCGGAAAAGTAATCCAGATTTCATCCACCTCAGCCTCGCCAAAAAATTTGTCCAACAACTCAATCTTTGTACGCACAAAGGCAATCTGATTCAGCCCCTCATGTAAAGCGGTTGAAGCACCTTTCCAAATCCGGGCACCCTTGATGTCTACCCCAATATAATTTCGCTCCGGAAACATTCTTGCCATTCCAAGGCTATATTCTCCACGCCCACAGGCAAGTTCAAGAATAAGAGGGGAATTGTTTTTAAAGTAATCTACCTTCCATGTATTCCAAAAATCTACATACTGATTCAACCCTTTCCTTAACTTGGGCTCATCAAAATCCATATTTTCAAATACATTGGGAAATGCAAGATTGGCTGCAAATTTCTCCAGCTTGGACCGGTTACTCATATAAAACTATAAACTCTTCACTAATTGATCAAACAAACGGATGTACTCTTCGTCTTCCAAAGGAAAACTTTTATCAGAATGGTCAAGCCAAATAAAGTTATTGGGGTCTGGCAATAAAGATTGAAGATGGGTCTGTTCCAACTTATTCAAGTCTTTAGACTTTTTAGTTTGTAAAATGATGGTAGGACTAACAATATTTGGAATATACTCATAAAGATTAAAGTCATATTTCAGCTCATAGGGCAACATCAATAGAGGAAATGAGGATCTCATCCAGGATCTTAAGCCATAAACCGGATTTTCAAGGATGACAATTCTGCAAGGATTTATCGTAGCCAGATAGGCCGCAGCAGAAGCGCCCAGTCCCACCCCATAGAAAATGATGCTGTCCTCAGATGCTTGTGTTTTAAGCCAGGTAAGTGCAAGCTGGGCATCTTCATTCCAGCTGATCTCCGAAGGACTACCGTCTGATTTTCCGTAACCACGGTAATCGGGGATAAACAGCTTAAATCCTCGTTCTGTCAGAAATGGAGCGTAGGCAGCCCAAAAATCAGCACTCTTGTTCGCACCATGAAAAAATAATACATAACCCTTTAGAGGAGCCTGTTGGTTAAAGGCCAACATATTCACCTGCTCCCCATTTGGATGATTCAATTTGATCTCCTGATATGGCAAATCCAGCTTGTATCGTGCTTTTGCCGGATGTATCACGGGGGAAAAAACAATAAAATCAATAAAAATATAAATAAAAAAAATCCCTACGATATACAATACCAATATCGAAGAAAGCAATACCAAAGTCCGCCTGAAGCTCCAACGCATAATTCAAAGGCTAAATTAAACTAATTCAAACACCTGCAACCGAATTATTAAAATTCACCTCCGAAATTCAAAACAAACCTGCACCTGTATTCGTTTCCAAGTCATGTGTATCAAAAACCCTATCCTGGCTATCCTCCTCACTCTTTCTTTGGGTATGCAGGCCCAACAAGGCGAATATCAGATCATCAAACTCGGTGATCTCGAAGAACTCTTCTCCAAACAAGACGATACTGTTCGGGTATTTAATTTTTGGGCAACATGGTGCGTGCCATGTGTCAAAGAACTCCCTAATTTCGAAACGTTCAATCAGGAAATAAAAGGTACCAGCCAACTTTTATACCTGGTCAGCCTGGATGATCTAAATCGGTCTCAATCTAAGCTCAGCAATTTCTTAAAAAAGAAGAATGTGATGTCAAAGGTCATGGTACTCGATGAGAACAATCCAAATTTCTATATCGATCGTATCGAACCAAGCTGGACAGGATCAATCCCTGCAACATTGGTGATTGGAAATCAAACAAGAGGTTTCGCTGAACGGGAATTTCATTCTGCTTCAGATATTCAAAATTGGATCAATTCAATTATTAAAAAATAAATACCATTTATGAAAAATTTATTTCTTACCATTTTATTCTTGTCTTGTGGCTTTACGGCATTTACTCAGAAAGCCTATAAAATTGGGGATGTAGCAATGGATTTCAGTCTTAAAAACACCAATGGAAAAATGGTGAGTATGTCTGATTATAAAGACGCAAAAGGGTATGTCCTCATCTTTACTTGCAACCATTGTCCATATGCAAAAATGTATGAAAAAAGAATTATCGAACTCAGTGCAAAATATACGGATTCCGGCTATCCGGTAATTGCAATTAATCCAAATGACCCTGCTGTGGTTCCGGAAGACGGACCAAAAGAAATGAAAAAGATTGCAAAAAAACACAAATACAATTTCCCGTACCTCTTTGATGAAAAACAAGAAGTTTTCCCGGTTTATGGCGCGACCAAAACACCACATGTTTTTCTATTGGACAAAAACCGTGTAGTAAAATATATAGGCGCAATTGATGACAGCCCTAAGGATGCGGCCATGGTCAAAGATAAATATCTTGAAAACGCCATTGCTGCGTTGATGTCAGGCAAAGATCCGGATCCCTCTGTCACCAAAGCCATTGGCTGCAGCATTAAGGTTAAATCCTGATGCCAATGGACTTATGGTTCAGATGTCAACAACCATGTCCTGTTCATAAAATTTTGTTAAAAACGAAGAATTGTTTTTCCTCTTTTGAAAATAATCCTTTCTTTGCAGCATTAATTCGAAAATGAAAAATCAAACTTTTTGCTCTATGATGATGTATTGCTGCATGTGTGCGCATACCGCAAGGCCATCGTCTGAACATTTGAGTTGATAAAAAATATTCGGAAGATTTACAGAAGGGCCTTGCATACAGCAAGGCTCTTTTTTTTTTATAAAAATGTATTGGCAGCGTAATGGATCAACCACACATATTTAAATACAACAAAATATTCGTTTCGGAAAACGGTACCGAATTAAATGATCTCAAGATAGCCTACCACACTTACGGCAATCTAAATGAAGACAAATCAAATGTAGTATGGGTTTGTCATGCATTAACGGCAAATTCTGACGTGGCAGATTGGTGGCATCCGGTTTTTGGAAAAAATAAATTGCTGGACCCCGATAAATATTTTATAATCTGTGCAAACAACCTTGGCTCCTGCTATGGAACTCAATTCAATCATGTTGTACATCAAAATAATGCCCACATTAAGAATAATATAAATCTCACCACTAGAGATTTACTAAAAGCACACCAATTGCTTTTCACACATTTGAATTTAGAAAAAATACATCTCATCATTGGTGGATCACAAGGCGGACAACAAGCCATGGAATGGGCAATTCACTCGCCTACAACGATAGAGTATATGGTATTGCTTGCCTGCAACGCAAAGCATTCTGCCTGGGGTGTTGCCTTCAATGAAGCCCAACGAATGGCCATTGCGGCCGGGGAAAATGGCTTAAAAGCAGCAAGAGCCATTGCCATGTTGAGTTACAGAAATTATCAGATGTTTCACCGCACCCTGGATCCAAAACAAGATAAAGACTATCATGGCACCATCTCATACCAACAATATCAGGGAGAAAAATTGGCCAACAGATTTACTGCAGAAGCATACCATATTTTAAGTTCAGTAATGGATTCCCACGATGTCGGAAGAGAAAGAGAAAGTATTGAAAATGCACTTTCAAAAATTCAAGCCAAAACCCTGGTAATCGGAATTTCATCAGACATTTTATTTCCGGTCTCCGAACAAAAATTTCTTGCAGCTCATATTCCTGGTGCACAAATTAAAATCATCAGCTCACCTTATGGTCACGATGGATTTCTTACAGAAGGCAAAAAAATAAACAAATTAATTAAATCATTTCTAAATCAATTATAATGGATATACAGATAAAACTTTTAGATGAACACTTTACCATGGAAGCCACAAATGAAAGTGGAAACAAACTGATCATGGATGCCTCCGAAAACATTGGCGGCCAAAATAATGGAATGAGACCCATGCAGGTTTTGTTGGCAGCACTCGGTGGCTGCAGTGTCATTGATGTACTCAACATTCTAAAAAAACAACGAAAAAAATACAGCAGTTTTGAAATAACACTGGATGGAGATCGCGAACAATTAGAAACCTATTCTCTGTATAGAAACATTGTGATTCATTTCAAAATCAATGGTGAAATTTCAGCAGATCAGGCAAAAAAGGCAATCGATCTATCCCTTGAAAAATATTGTTCTGTAGCCAAAACACTCGAACCCACAGCATCTATTATTTCTAAACTTACACTTAATGGAAAAGAAGAATTTTAATACCATCGCCATCCGAACACAAACAAAACGTTCACAGAATAATGAACACTCGGTACCGTTGTACCTAAGTTCAAGTTTTGTATTTGATCAGGCAGAAGACCTTCGTGCGGCTTTCAATGAGGAAACAGACGACTACATTTACTCCAGATATGGAAATCCCAATGTGGATGAATTTGTAGAAAAAGTATGTCATCTGGAAGGTGCGGAGGCCGGGATAGGTACTTCATCAGGAATGGCTGCCATATACCATACGCTGACCCCTCTGCTTAATTCCGGGGACCATATCATTTCCTGCGCTTCTATCTTCGGAGCAAGCCATACTATATTCACTAAATACTATCCGAAATTCAATATTTCCTGTAGTTACTTCAATGCATCTAATCCTGAAGATTTAAACCAACTCATCAGACCGGAAACTCGCTTGATCTATCTGGAGACACCTACGAATCCTGCAATCGAAATCATCGATTTGGAATGGATCGGCCAGCTTGCAAAAAAACACAATTTGATTTTGGTGGTGGACAACTGTTTTGCTACACCTTACTTACAACAACCTATTCTTTACGGAGCTGATCTTGTGATTCATTCTGCAACAAAATATTTTGATGGCCAGGGAAGAGTACTTGGCGGAGTAGTGGTTGGTCGCCAAGACCTCATCCGTGAAATTTATTTATTTGCACGCATCACAGGACCGTCTCTCTCGCCATTTAATGCCTGGATCCTCAGCAAAAGTATGGAAACTCTTTCTTTGCGAATGGATCGTCATTGTTCTAATGCTTTACAATTAGCCAGCAAACTGGAAACTCATCCTTCGATAGAATATTTACGCTACCCTTTCCTTCCTTCACATCCACAATACCACATCGCCAAAAAACAAATGAGCGCCGGTGGTGGCATCGTCTCTTTTTCATTAAAGGGAGGACTATTGGCTGGACAAAAGTTTATGGATGCATTACAAATGATAAAAATCTCACCCAATCTTGGCGACAGCAGAACGATAGCCACGCATCCTGCTAGTTCTACTCATTGTAAACTAAGTGCAGAAGACAGAATAAAAACCGGCATCACGGACGGCCTTATTAGAATATCTGTTGGTCTGGAACAATACGAAGACATTTATCAAGACATTTTTCAGGCACTTGAATCCATTAAAAAATAAATAACATCATGAAAATATTAAATATTGGATTGTTTGGTTTTGGATGTGTAGGCCAGGGCTTATACTATGTGCTAAATCACAGCACAGGATTTAAAGCCAACATCAAAAAAATTGGCGTAAAAAATCGGGACAAAAAAAGAATTGTAAGTGCAGAGATGCTCACTTACGACAAATATGAAATCCTTAACGATCCTGAAATTGATGTGGTGGTGGAATTAATCGATGATGCAACTGAAGCTTTCGATATTGTAAAAACTGCCATAAGGAATGGAAAACATGTGGTCACGGCCAATAAAAAAATGCTTGCCTTGCACTTAAAAGAACTTTTTGATTTGCAGGAAAAACATCAGGTAAGTTTATTGTATGAAGCATCAGCCTGCGGTAGCATTCCAATCATCAGAACACTGGAGGAATATTTTGACAATGAAAATTTGGTTAAAGTTTCCGGAATCTTTAATGGGACTACCAATTATATTTTGACAAAAACAATAGAGGAAAAACTTTCTTATCCGCTTGCCTTAAAACAAGCCCAGGATGCCGGTTTTGCAGAAAGTGATCCGACCAATGATGTGGAAGGATTTGATGCAAAATTCAAAACAGCAATTTTAGCTTTACATGCTTTTGGAATCATTATCGAACCGAAAGAAATTATAAACATAGGCATCTCTGAACTTTCTGAATTTGACATCAATTTTGCTGCAGAAAAATCTTATAAAATTAAATTACTACCGGTAATCGAAAAAATAGCAGAACATCAAATTACTGCATATGTCATTCCACATTTTATCAGTAAAAAGAATAACTTGTATAAGGTGGAAAATGAATTCAATGGGGTAATTGTGGAGGGAGAATTTTCTGGAGAACAATTTTTTCAGGGTCGCGGCGCCGGAAGTCATCCCACAGGAAGTGCTGTACTTTCTGATATCTCCGCACTCTCTTACCAGTACCGATATTCCTTTAAAAAACACGAACAAAATGGTTCAAACTTATTCACCCGAAAGGTCAATCTTAAAATCTATTTGCGCATCCAAACCAAAGAGGATCTTGCCCAAATAAATTTTATAGAGATCCTTTCAGAATATTACAGCGAAGATTATTCCTATGTTTTGGCTATGATAAATCTGGAAGAACTCTTCCTGGTACAAAATTACCTAAAGGAAAAAAGTTTGTTTTGTGCAGTAGTTGGGGAATGATCAACTAGTTTAAGAACCTGGCGAAAATTAATTACAACAATTATTTTACAACAACAAATCTACCCGACTGCCTGATGGTGGAATTTTTCTCTATCCGATAAAAATAAAAACCCGAAGGTAGCGCTGCTACAGGATAATCCAAGTCTGATTCAAATGTCAATTGATCTAGTTTTCTTCCGTCCGAAGTAAAAATACTGAAGTTAGAAAATCCAATTTCTTTGGACCGGATGTGCAACATTTCACGCACAGGTTGTGGGCTCAGAAAGTACGATTTCTCTTCAGAATTTACAGCACCCTGCTGGATCAATTCAAGTCCCCATTCTGCTAGTTGATTGTCATAATATTCCGCAGTAATTTTATCATTCATGCAAAACAATGCAGTTAGGTCATTTAATCTCTCCACTTTGCACCTGATCGCGAAAACTGGTTTTTGAGGATCCCATACCAAAGGAAGTCCGGTGCTGTGCGATACGGTTACTGTATTAGCTTTTAAATAAATATGGTCTTCAGGAATTTGCATCGGTATGATGCTATGCATTTCATCCCCATTACTACACAAGTTCAGTGCAAATTGCAGGCCCATAATGTCTTTAGTGGCGGACAGGTAAAATGGAACTTCTACCATTTGATTTCCTAAAGATTTTACCTCTCCATGGATTAATTTACAGCTTATACCCATAAGCCTTTGGGTCAGTTGATTTCCGGTGAAAGTTTGGCGGTAACTCAGATCGATGTCTCCCATTTTAAGCGCAAGTATGTCTGCATTCTGACGGGGAAAATTAACAATCTGGATGCCCTTGAATTGGATGGACTGAAAACTCTGAAATGGTGAAATCACCTGTTTCCAATCTGTTCTCAAAAAATACCATGGAAGCACAGCAGTAAAATTATCTTTTATGCCAAGAATTAGTCTGCGCAACTCAGTCATATCTGAAGCAGTAACATTAAAATTATTGTTGACATCTGCAGCAAAATATTTTAGGGTATCGGAAAAACGCTCTATTCCTAAAATGTGTTTTTGTATCAACAATACATCCTTTGTGGATATTCCGGCCACCGGATCACTCCGCTTGACCAATCGATATTCCATAAAACCACTGTTTCGTTTTTTTACTGTAAAACCATAATGTAATCCGCCATTTGCAGAGAGGCAGAATTTTTTTACATTGGCAGCATCTGTGATGTAAATGGAGTCCGGATACACTCTGTAATCGTTTTGTGTAACAATTCTTCCTCCGACATCGGCCTTTACAGACATGGATTCAAGACCAAAGGAAACCAATGTATTACATTTGAATTTATCGGTAATGACAACGCTATATATTCCGGGTTTCAGATTGCTGATGAGCGAAGTTGTAGCACCGTTACTCCATGCATAAGTGTACGCACCAAATTCTCCCAAAGGAGAAATACTGATCAGACCTTCTTCATCACAAAGATCATCTTCTACAACCTTTTGATGCTCAAAACTATTTTGGTAGTTAAGTACATTGATCAAAGAAGTTCTTGTGTTTACAGCTCCTGTGCAACGATCGGTTATGGTCCATACTCTTCGGATGCGCACCGGGCTAGCACAACCTGAGGACAATTTGGTATCTGAAAAACTTATGACCAACCCTCCTAGTTCATCTGGCACACCAAGTATAGCGCTTACGAAAGAACCGTTTTTTGGATAAGATACGGTGGTGTCTGTGGGAAATCTAATTTCATTGATAGTCCTGTGTTTTAGAAAAATACTTTGGTTGCATCTCTGAAGGTCTCCTTTGGCATTCCGAATGGTGAAAATTCGGGTAACCACATCATTCTTATTGGAACAGTTCCCTTTCGTGTAATATTCAAGGTATGTTATGGTGATTGCCCCTCCATCATTTTCGATGATCTTGGGCAATCCGGTGACCGTCGTATCATACGACTGGCCCTCCAACAAATTTACAGGCTGAGGACATTCCACAGTCAAGCTCAGAGGGGAGGGGGAGTAAGCGAAGACGGAACTGAAACCCATTACCAGCACCGCCACAAAAATATACATCCTCATGATCTTTGGTTTTTAGGGTATAAATATAACTCATTCATTGTCAATATGCAAAGTCCTGGAACTAATTTAAGAACACTTTAAAACATGAATACAAACCACCATGTATAAACTATTTAATCATAACCTATTATAGTTTACAATTCAAATATATCAGATTTTAAAAAATATGGGTTTAATCGCTCCTAACTAAAGATTTACCTTCTTTAGGACAACTACTGAGTGGAAATCCTTATTCATAACTAAACTCGTATATTTCAAGCTGCTTTGGTTTTTTCAAGCTTCCCCGCTTGAAATTTAAGTACTCTTTGCAAAGCGCAAATGAATTTATTTGAACCTTTAGAAGCTTCCTCCAATTATTCAATTTTTATCTTTTACAACTTGCATCGGAACCACCGTTTCAAAATCAAACGTGCTAAAATAAAATGGATGGATGGATTCATCATCCATCAATACAGAAACGAACAACTCCCCATCAAGAAGAATTCTATCACTAACTCTTGAGCAGATTTTTGAATCGTGGTCGGTGTGGTGCTACATTCCCTAATCTCTGCTTTTTATTCTCTTCAAAATCAGCAAAGTTTCCTTCAAAAAATACCACCTGTCCTTCATCTTCAAAAGAAAGTATATGCGTTGCCAATCTATCGATGAACCACCGGTCGTGGGAAATCACCAACACACAACCGGCAAAGTTCTCCACTGCTTCCTCCAAAGCACGCAAAGTATTCACATCAATGTCGTTGGTAGGTTCATCGAGCAACAACACGTTTCCACCTTCTTTTAGGGTCATCGCCAAATGCAATCTATTGCGTTCACCTCCGGATAGTATGCCAACTTTTTTACTTTGATCCTGACCGCCAAAATTAAATTTACTGATGTATGCTCTTGCATTCACAGAAACATTTCCAACAGTGATCAAATCTAATCCACCTGAGATAATATCGTAAATACTTTTTTCTGGAAGTAAATCTTTATGACTTTGATCCACGTACGCAAGCTTCACTGTTTCTCCAATTACAATTTCTCCCTGATCAGGTTTTTCCTGACCCATGATCATCCTGAACAAGGTGGACTTTCCTACTCCGTTAGGACCAATTATCCCGACAATTGCGTTTTTAGGTATCTTAAAAGAGACATCATCGTACAACACCCGATTACCAAATGCTTTGCTGACATGGTTTAATTCAATGACTACATCCCCTAATCTCGGGCCGGGAGGAATGAACAAATCCAACTTGGCTTCTTTTTCCTTGGATTCTTCTCCGGCCATTTTTTCATAAGCCGTTAGACGGGCTTTGCTTTTTGCCTGACGACCCTTTGGATTCATACGCACCCACTCCAATTCTCTCTCCAATGCCTTCCTTTTCTTGCTTTCCTGCTTTTCTTCTCCTGCCAGTCTGCTGGTCTTTTGCTCAAGCCAGGATGAATAATTCCCCTGCCATGGTATACCCTCTCCTCTATCTAACTCCAGGATCCATCCTGCCACATTATCCAGAAAATAACGATCATGCGTTACTGCAATCACCGTTCCGGGAAATTTTGCAAGATATTGTTCCAGCCATAACACAGATTCTGCATCCAAGTGGTTGGTTGGCTCATCCAACAAAAGTATATCCGGATTACTCAACAATAACCTGGCTAAAGCAACCCTACGCCGCTCACCACCGGAGAGAATATTTACCGGAACATCTCCTTCAGGACATCGTAATGCATCCATGGCCACTTCCAACTTATTGTCCAATTCCCAGGCCCCGGTAATTTCTAACTTTTCAGAAACCTCTCCCTGTCGATGGATGAGTTTGTTCATCTCATCATCGCTCATGGGTTCAGCAAATTTTAAATTGATCTCATCATATTCCTTCAATAGGTCAACAATTTCCTGCACACCCTCCTGAACGATCTCCTTAACGGTTTTTGTTTCGTCCAAGGTAGGTTCCTGCTCCAGATAACCTATCTTGTAGGTTCCATCAAATTCTATTTTCCCTTGATAATTCTTGTCAATGCCTGCAATGATCTTCAGTAAAGTAGACTTACCGGAACCATTCAATCCCAACACACCAATCTTGGCTCCATAGAAAAAAGAAAGATATATATCTTTAAGAATTACCCTTTGCGGTGGGATTATTTTCCCCACGCCTGCCATCGAAAAGATGATCTTGTTGTCTGCCATTTCATTATATTAAACGGCAAAGATAACCAAACTTTGTTCGTCGTAGTTTGCTACTACATTGTCAGTTCATAATTTTAAATGCCTCATTCCGTCGAAGTTTGCAACTGCGATGTCAGTTCATAATTTTAAAGCCATGATGTCAATAAGTCGCAGTTTGCAACTGCGATATCTTTTCATTTACAAGCCGCTAAATTTATCTTAAAATTTCTTCGTACCATCTGCCTGATACACATAACGGAAGGTAAAGTACCTTGCAGGATCATTCAGTGTTGGATTCGCGGGTGCATTTTTGTAATAAGATAGAATTTCCAATTTTGCAAATTTGTTATCCGCAGTACGGATGACCAATACTTTCCCTGGCTTAGGAGTGAACACCATCGCCGCTCCATTATAATCGTACCAACCCTTTCCAATCGCTGTATTGCTAAGGCTTTGATCCACTCTAAAAGTACTGTCCGCAGGGACTTCCTTTAGATCTGAAAACAAACCACTAAAAATAAATGCACCGCCTTGGCCAGGACCACTGGATCCTCCATTGATTATAATAGTGCTACCTCGGAATCCGATATCCCATTTTGTCGTTGCACTATCTGTATTGGGAACAATACTGCTGTCTGCCAATCTGAAAAAGGTAAATATTTTTTTATCTCCAATAGGCATACCTGTATTTGGATCAAATCCTGTCGTTGGATCTGCTGCCAGATCTTTAACAAACACTGAGCTGATGGTTGATCCTGTCGTATCCTCATCGTCATTACATGAACTTATCCCCAAAGCGAAAGCAAACAATAACATAGCCGAAAAAAAATATTTCATAATTTAAGATTTAATAAATTGATATTGAAAATGTATAAATAAATTTCTGCCAATAAGATTTGGTATGCGCAATGCATCCCGGTAATTAAATAAATTTTCACAAACCAGTTGAATTTTAAATCGGTCCTTCCATTTTTTTCCAACTGTCAGATTGGTGAGCATATAGCCCTTAACCAACTCATCGTAGGAGTCCAGAATGGCATTACCGTTTCTATCAGAAGATGGTATCAATATGCCGGATACATTCCCTGCAGTGTTGGTGATGCCGAAGGGGCCACGATATACAAATCTGAGGTTGAGATCCATACCGCATTTTGGAATTTCATAGAAAAATTTTAGAGTTGCATTGTGTCTTGACCTGTTGGACAATCCAAGATAGTCTGAACTCTTCAATCTATAAGATTCTAAAGTCTGTGGATTGCGACCATACACAAGCCCGTTCTTAACATCATTTAAAACTTCTTTGTCTTTTGCTTCCAGATATTGATAGCCCAATTGAATCCCTAAATTCTTTATGCCGCTGAAATTTGTATTGATTTCAAATCCTTGTGTAAAAGCTCTTTTGATATTGGTATAACTGTAAATCAATCGCTGATCAGTGGTCAAAGCCACTGGAATGGTTTCAATCAATCCTTTCAAGTCATTTCTGAATACATTGAGATCAACTTTCAAAAACTGATTCAGTTTATGCTGTGAGCCAAGGTTGAATGCAAATGACTCTTCCGGAGAAATATGTCCCATGGATTCCAGAGGGCTTAAAATTTGCTGAATCCTACCCGCAGACATAAGACTTTCTATCTCTTGTGTAACAACATCCGATCCGAAAACAGAATAACCTGCTGCTGCATTATTAAAGTTTAGATATAATTGCCTGAAATCAGGTGCTTTGAATCCACTTCCAATGGAAGCCTTGAGGGAATGTTTTGGGTTGAAAGAATATTGCAATGCAAGTTTAGGTGACCACTGAGAACGATAGGAACTGTTGTGATCAAATCTAAGGCCACTTACCAAAATAAAACGACTATTGGGATCCCACTCATGCTGTATAAAACCATAGTAAGTATCTTGCTTTTTATTTTGGTCAGCACCGTATCTGGAAGTGTTTACTGTCTCCAAAATGTAGCCGGTTCCTGCAGTCCATTTTTGATGGGATAAAAACTTACAGGTTGCTTGCATTTCTGGTCTCATGAAAAACTGATTGAAATCATCCGTATAATGAAGAATTCCGTCCTCCTTCTTGAACAATTCTGTGGAGGTATGGTAATAGGTAGAGTACAGTCTGGCAGTGACCTGGGTTTGATTGTCCCAAGAATATTTATAAAAAGGATTAAAACTGAAATCTTTAACCTTCCCGGTTCCTTTTACTTTGATGGAATCTCCACCGGCAAGAACCTGATACTCATTATTCTGATCTTCCTGAAAATATTTTGTACTGAGGTTAATCTCCTGATGAGACGTTGGATTGAGAACCAGTCTGGACTGAACGGTATAATTTGCAAAGGGAGACACAGTCTGACCATAAATATCCGGTGAAAGATCATAGCCATCGGTGCTGTAGCGGTTCCCAAATACAGAAAAGCGCCATTTTTCTCTGGCAACATTTCCCTGGGCACTCAGATCAAGTGTGTTTCGCGATCCATATCTGATCCCGGCATTCAACTTATCTACTAATGGTTGGTCAGTAATGATGTTTATCACACCTGCTAAGGCCTCGGAACCATAAAGGCTTGAAGAAGGGCCTTTTACAATTTCGATTTTCCGAATATTGCCAGTGGTGATGCGGCTAAGCTCTAAAGTTCCTGCATACCTCCCGATGATAGGCTCTCCATCAATCAGGATCAGGGTGTAATCCGGGTTAAGACCTTGAATCTGAATACCATTTCCTAAACCATTCACTTGAGGGACAATGATTAATCCTGCCTGTTCTCCAAGGATGTCCTGAAGACGGGTAGATCCCAGCGCTTTTATATTTTTTCCCGGAATCATTTGGAAGGGCATGGGGACCGCTGAAAGTAATCTCTCCGTTCGCGTTGCGGTAATCATGACTTCTGACAATTGTACAGAATCACGCTGGCCGACCAAATGACCTGCCAATAATATGCAACTTACCAAAATAGAAATTCGTCTCATTTCTGTCACAAAATTGAGTCCGGGCGATTTATAAAAATACCCCTAAACGTAATTTAAATAGCCCAATAAGTAAAAGTATTAAGTTTAACTTCATATATTACCACTCGATTTTTCTTAAATTTAAATAAATCGGATTATGCCTGAATTAAAAAATACCCCAAAAGGTCCTGATTATGGAGATCAAATAAAGGACATCCAATTACAGCTGATTACCAACTCGACTTTCGTCCCGGAAACACAACCGGCGTTCGAAAAAGCTAAAATCTATCTGATATTCTGTCTGGAGGGTTCCTCTACATTTGCTTTTGGCCCGGTTTACCAAAGGGTATTGAATATGGGTAAGGTATTTATGATTTACAATCCGGATGCAGACCTTCCCTATCGTCAAACTCTTGGTGAGGGTTCCAGATTGGTAAGGCTTAAAATATCTCTCGATCATCTTCACCAGTTATTTGTTCCTGAACTCCAGGACGCCCCGGTTTTTAAACCTGAAAACATTAACCGCAAATATTATGAAGAAAAGGAAATACCAGGAGATCTCACTGTCATTCTGCATCAACTTTTTGAAATCAAACTTCCTGCAAATACATTACGCTTATTTCTTCAGGGAAAAGCAATTGAAATACTCAGTCTGTTCTTTTCAGGTGCAAAACCAGATATCGAAACTTGCCCTTTTCTCAATGATGAATTTACAGTACGTAAAATAAAAAAAGCAAAGGAACTCCTTTTCGAATCTTTTTCAAACCCACCTACCATAACCGAACTTGCAAAAGCAATTGGCCTGAATGAATTCCAACTGAAGGTTGGCTTCAAAGAGATTTATGGGAATAGTCCATATCAATACCTTCTGGACCACAAACTTGAAATCGCTAGACAATTATTGACCCAGGACAAATTACAAGTTGGCGAAGTAGCGGACCGGATAGGATATGCGAATACAAGTCATTTCATTGCCGCATTTAAAAGAAAATACGGATTGACACCTAAGAAAATGAATCAATAATTCCAGTGAATGTTCTTAATACTAAGTTTTACAAATTGAAAATCTGCTTTTATTATTTAACAAAAACTAGAATCCGATGATTATTAATTTAAGCAATGTTCAAGACATCATATAAGAGCTCAGTAAAAATTCCTTGGATCGTTAGGAAAGTTATTAAATAATACCCAATTTAATATTTTAAAAAAATTAGTTCATAAAAATGTCGAAATCCCACCCTAATTGAACTCAGGCAAAAATTTGAAATCTTTTAATGAAAGGCCTGACTAAAAATAAAAATACAATCAATAGACAATCAGAGACTTAGAAATTCTACAAAGTTATCTTTCAATCACTAAGCTAAAATATTTTACTTTTTTCGGAAAATTAATGAGTACATTCTCAAAAGAAGTGGTCTTACTATATTAACCTTAAGGGACTAACAAATCCGGCGGTATTTAGAATTAAAACAAATTAAGCTTACCCATCCTAAAATGGTCTGCTAATTCTGTAATATTTTCTATTAAAAAATCCAAATAATAAGAGCCCCTTATTGTAATAGAATTTGATGAATAAGGACACACTTATAGGCAGGTTAAAAGAAGGCGATGAAGCTGCTTTTAAAGAAATGCTTGAAATTCATCAGACTCAAGTGCTTAATATATGCTATAAATTTTTACTAAACAGAGAGGACGCTGAAGACATCGCACAGGAGATATTTGTTGAAGCTTTCTTTTCTATTAAGAAATTCAGGGAAGAATCAAACTTGGGTACATGGTTGAACAGAATTGCCGTAAATAAATCAATTGATGAATTAAGGAAAAAGAAACGTTTAAGAAGAATTTCTTCTTTTGGTAAAATCTTTGGTCTGGAGCAAATTAGACACCATTTTGCTGATCCTCAAAGACCTGACCAAAAAATAGAGCAGGAAGAAAATATGAATAAACTCCTAAAACTACTGGACAAATTGCCTGAAAAACAACGCATTGCATTGACTCTAAGTAAAGTGGAGGGGTATACCAATTCAGAGGTTGCTGAAATTATGCAAATGAGTAAATCAGTTGTTGAGGCCCTGGTGTATAGGGCTCGTAAAAGTTTGAGTAAAGTATTAATAAATGAAGATTGATCGTCAGTTCCTAAAATAAATATCGTCTATATTGTAAAAACCATTGGAATTATGTCCCTTTTAGATCAATTTGACCAACTTCAAGAAATTACTCCCTCTGAAAAATGGCGAGCGGGTATTATTAGCAAAATAAAAAAGGAGAGGAAAAATGAAAATAATCAGTTTAAAAGCTTCATTCTTAAGTTTGCTGCTTGCTTAATAATTACAATTAACTTGTATGCATTATATATTCATACTTCAAGAAGAAATGATGAATTAATAAGGGGGGACATGAAAACAATTTCAGCGGAATTATTCATTCCTATCCATTAATCTCAATTTTAATTACAATGGATATCTTTCAAAGGAATAAATTTCTTCTTATTTGGGTCATTATACTTGCTTTGTTTAATTTCATATTAGTCTATTTCATATTGAGCAATAATAAAGCAAGCATTGAATCATTTCCTCCAAAAAATGAATTCAAAAAGTTGGCATCAACTCTTAAGGAAAAATTATCATTATCTGCTGAACAGGAAAGTCAGCTACTCCAGTTAAGAGAAATGTTCTTTTATAAAGAATCAGAATTAAGCAAACTTATAAAAAGTCAAAGAGATTCCATGAACAAGGAAATGTTTCAGCAACATACAGATTCTGTTTTATTGAATAACCTGGCAAGAAGGGTTGCGGAAAATGAATATCTCATGGAATGCTTAAGAATTAGACAGTCAGTAGAATTAAAAAATATCTGCACTGAAGAACAATTGATGAAACTTGAATGGTTAGTTAAAGATATTAAGAATTATTTCAAACCAGAGAAAAGAAAATAATGTCAATTTCGGAAAAGAAATAAACCGATTAATTACTTAATTGGATCATAAAAAAAATAAGAAATTGCGAAATAATATATTAAAAAGTCACAAATAAACAATTTACATGAGTGCTAATGTCTTCCGTCAAATCTATTTTATCAAAATCAATAAAAAATTAAAATTGAGGAAAATCACATTTTCGATATTTTCATTTTGTCATTTAATTGCGTTTTCTCAAACAAAATCGATTATTCTTGGTCGCCCCACTGACAAAACTGTTACGGCAAGTATTTTATTTGACCAAAAAGTGGAGCATTATATAGAATACGGTAGCATTCAAGGTCAATACTCCATGTTAACTCCGACTATATCTAATCAAGCAAATTCTCCTGATGAAGTAGAAATTGAAAAATTATTGCCAGATACTAAATATTTCTACAGACTTAGATACCGAACCACTAAGAATACAAATTTTGAAGCAAGTCCGGAGTACAACTTTCATACACAGCGTGCACCAGGAAAAAGTTTCAAGTTTCTGATTGAAGCGGACGAGCATCTTTACGATAAAAAAGGAGTAAGAAGTTTATATAAAATCACCCTGGAAAATCAGGCTAAAGACAGCGCAGATTTTATGCTTTCATTAGGAGATACCTTTGGGGATGACCATACACCAAATGAAACTACCAGTGCAGACATGGATGCACTGCATAAAGATTACTTGCAATATCTTGGAAATGTGTGCCACTCAATGCCATTTTTCTTTTGTCTTGGTAATCATGAAGGAGAAAATGGATTTTATCTGAAACAAAATGCACCCAATAACATTGCTGTATATGGCACGCTATGGCGCAAATTTTATTATCCAAATCCATACCCAAACAATTTCTACAGTGGCAATATAAATCGGGAAGAACATGGCATGGATCTTCCAGAAAATTATTACGCATGGACTTGGGGTGATGCCTTATTTGTGGTTCTTGATGTTTACCGTGATTGTGATGTTAATGAAAAACCACAAAAATGGGACTGGACTTTGGGTGAAACTCAATATAAATGGTTAAAAAAAACACTTGAAACAAGCCCGTCAAAATTTAAATTTGTATTCGCTCATCATACAAGAGGGCAAGGAAGAGGGGCAGTTACGACCGCCACTGGTTTTGAATGGGGTGGATACGATGGAAATGTCTATAAATTTGATACTTATAGACCAGGGTGGGAATTACCCATTCACCAATTGATGGTAAAAAACAAAGTAAACATTTTCTTCCAAGGTCATGATCACTTGTATGCAAAAGAAGAACTGGATGGCTTAATTTACCAAGAAGTCCCTATGCCCAGTGATTCAACTTATCAAATTGGAGTTCTTGCAAATGCCGATGCTTATACTGATATTACACTGGATGGATCTGGCCACATCAGAGTAACTGTTAACCCTGATTGCGTTACAGTTGATTATGTCAGAGCATATTTACCAAAAGATACTGTGGGGGGAAAACATCGCAATAACGAGGTAGCATATACCTACACGGTCGGTAGTTGCACTACAGGCTTAAATGATACAAAAAAATATGAGCCCATTTCAGTATATCCAAATCCGGCTACCAACAAAGTACACATTTTGACAGAAAATAAGGATCAACAATTTAAAATCCAGATGTTGAATATTTATGGTCAATTAATCATGTCCAGTGAATCTAATGAATTAGATGTTTCTAGGATCCCAAATGGTGTATACTTAATTAAAATTGAATTTGAAAACCAAAAAATTATAAAAAAATTAATTGTCAAAAATTAAATTATCAATTTAAATTATTTCCAATTTTATGAAATATCATTTTATTATTTTATTGTTTTTTCTTGTTCTAGGGAATTATGCACATGCTCAAAGGTTAATTCATTCTGAATTATTAGGAAGACCAACCAACAACAGTATCACAATGCAGGCCTTTTTTGACAACCCAGTTGAAGCTTGTTTACAATATGGTACACAAAGTGGGGTTTATGGAAATCAAACAAATTGGTTTCGCGCAAACAGTAATGAGCCTGTTGAGATCATCATTTCAAACCTGGCCGCCAATACCAAATATTATTACAGAATGTGTTACCGTTCTCCAGACTCAATTAACTCAATATTTAGACCTGAATATTGCTTTCATACCCAACGTGATCCAATGAGCACATTTTCATTTGTAATACAGGCCGACCCACATTTGGACGAACAAAGCGATAGTCTGCTTTATAAGAGATGTTTGTTGAACCAATTGGAAGATAAACCGGATTTTATGGTTGACCTCGGGGATATATTCATGTCAGATAAATTAAAAAATAGTGCCGGTAAAATTACCCGCGACACAATTACTTACCGATGCCATTTAATGAGGTCCTACTACGAAAATTCCTGCCACTCAGTTCCATTGTTCATGGCATTGGGAAACCACGAGGGTGAATCAGGTTGGCAGTTGAACGGAACTTCAGAAAATATTGCAATTTGGGGAACACTTGAAAGGAAAAAATATTTTGTTAATCCGGCACCGGATAGTTTTTACACTGGGGATCTTACTGATCATAAATATGTAGGTCAAAGGGAAAATTATTATGCTTGGAATTGGGGTAATTCTCTTTTTATAGTGATTGACCCTTATTGGTATACTTCACCTAAACCTGATTCTTTAAACGGATGGCGTTGGACTCTAGGAAAAACTCAATACGACTGGCTAAAGACTACTTTAGAAAATAGTAACGCAACTTTTAAATTTGTATTTGCACATCAAATTATCGGTGGGGATCCAAACGGTCGCGGTGGAGTTGAATATGCAAACCGCTATGAGTGGGGTGGGAATAACCTGAATGGATCCTATGGATTCAACTCCAACAGACCAGGCTGGTATAAACCTATCAAAGATTTATTAACTGAGAATAGAGTAACTATCTTTTTCCATGGTCATGACCATTTTTTTGGCAAGCAGGAAAAAAACTGTCTAATCTATCAGGAAGTTCCTCAACCAAGTCATCCAAATTTTATTTCAGTCAATTATGCCCGTGACTATGGTTATCTTGAAGGACAAATCCTACCAAACTCCGGTCATCTCAGAGTAAGTGTTAATCCAAATGGGGTAAAAGTAGATTATGTCAGAGCATACCTTCCTAAAAATGAAACAAACAACCGTAAAAACAAAGATGTTTCAGCTACATATTTTATTGGAACCACCAACTGTTATGACACCATAATGACCAGCACTCCAGTAGTATGGAATACCAATTATGTTGATGAATTGGTTTTTCCAAATCCATTTGAAAAGGAAACAACAATTGAATTTGAATTATTGAGGTCAGAGCTCATAAATATATGTATCTTAAATTCTGAAGGAATTGTTGTAAATAAGCTAATCAAAGAAAAGAATATTGATGTAGGCAAATATCAGATTGTATGGGATGGGAAAGATTCGTTTGGCAATTTGCTTCCTTCCGGTATGTACTTCTATTCTATCACTGGAAAAAATTTAAATGAAAAAACAGGCAAAATATTTTTAAAAAGATAACCCAAATAATTTATCATAATGAAAATAATAAAAATACTATTTTGCTCTATATTTTGCAGCTTAATAGTATCAGGCCTTTTTTCCCAAGGAACCTATAATGGATCAGGCTCAGTCACTAAAGGAAGGGGCATAACAACCAATCCAAATATATTTTCTGGCTGCCCAGGTTCAAGAGTGAGTGCCATTGGTACCATTACTTCTCTGGATAAAAAAAACTGGATCCTTCCGGCCGAAAATAATTTTCTCGGTGCAGTAAAATTATCTGACTTGTATAATGAATGTAACAATGTTAGACCGGCAAATCTTAATGGAGTAAATTTAAACAACGTTCCGATTACAGAAATTGATTTTAACGGGGACATTATTACTGGTTTTATTTTTAGTGACAACTATTTTGAATTATACATCAATGGAAAAATAGTTGGTGTAGACCCAGTGCCATATACACCATTCAATTCTTGTATCGTCAGGTTTAAAGTAAAAAGACCTTATACGATTTCAGTTTTGTTAATTGATTGGGAAGAAAATCTGGGCTTGGGAACCGAAAACAACAATGGAAATTTATTTCATGCCGGAGATGGTGGATTTATTGCACAATTTAGCGATGGCACAGTAACCGACACCAGCTGGAGGGCACAAACATATTATATTGCACCTATAGAAAATTTAAGCACAATCGTTGAATTGCCGGATAGCACCAGGTCGACGGCTTCTGCAAGCACCTCTCCATCTTGCAAAGACAGTTGTTTTGCCATCCACTATAACATTCCCAAAGACTGGAATAACAATTTTTTTAATGATTCCGCATGGCCTAAAGCAAAAACATATTCTGCCAATCAGGTCACCAATTCTGTATCCTATACCAATTTTGCTTCAACAGCTTGGAAAAATGCTGACTTCATATGGACTTCTAATTTAATTTTAGACAATATAGTGCTTGCCAGAAAAACTGTTGGCAATCTAACAGGAACAAGTAATTTAGCAGATGTTCCATTTATTCAAATTGAAAATCCATTTTTTGAAAATATTATTTTGAATTGTAATGCAATTTTGAATAATGCCGAAATCCGATTAACAGATTTGTCTGGACGTGAAATTCAAAATTGGAATACTGTGCGCAAAAACAATAATGAAAAAATAGAACTCAAAATTAATACTGAATTATTGGATGGAATTTATATTTTAACTATAAAGGATAAGAATATATACAAAGCTGTCAAATTAATTCATTGTAAAAAATAATGTGATTTTTTTAATTAATAAATTACTTGAATTATGAAAAATTTATCGTTTAATACCTCAATGCATTTCATAGCAATTTTTCTTTTCAGTTTTTCCATAAGCTTCCATGCATTTGGTCACAACCTGGATATAAAAGCATTGACTTCCAGGGAATGGTCTGTAAGCAAAACTCCTGTTAAGGCTTCATTTCTTATGAAAAAAAATAATTTAGTCTATTTAGAAAGGGAGAATGGAATAACTCTGTCTGTATTTTTTTCAAATTTATCTGCATCTGATCAGCAATATGTCAACCATCGAATGAAGGCAATTGAAAAAATGAATAGGGAAATAATATTGCCTGCCCAAAATGGAAATATTTTAAATGATATTGATCCACAGAAGCCATTTTTAGTAATTCTGTTTATTTCATTCCTGGCTTTGATAACCATTTTTATAAAAAGAAAAAATAGTATAAAATATGCGTGGTACATAATAGGTGTTGGTCTATTTTCTACTCTATACAGCTTCACTGTCAAAGCTCCTGTGTCTGGATTTTTTTGTACAGGGACCAATCCTTTGACAATTGATTCTGCTTTTGCCCCTTTCAAACCTCATGTAGCAACCAGATGGGATGCTACTTATTTTTATGTTGAATCCAATGGTATTCCTACCACACACCCCATGATGAAAGGAATTACAGGCTGGCAGCAACAGTTTCCTATTCCTCAATGCTACATCGGATCAAATGCCTGGAGTATTCCACTAAATCCAGAGATTGCTACTAATCCAGTACCTGTAAATCCTTCCCACTTCCTAAGAGGTGCCATCGCTTTAGCTGTTAATGGAATTGCTATCTTTAATCCATTTACCAATACTGGTGTGGATGCACTTCTTGATGGGCAGCTTGACCAGTGGGGAGGTCATTGTGGTCGTGCAGATGATTATCATTATCATATAGCCCCACTTCACTTATATGATGTAACCCAAAAAACGCTGCCAATAGCCTATGCACTGGACGGATTTGCAGTATACGGTGCATTCGAACCGGATGGGACCGCAATGCTTCCGTTGGATGCCAATCATGGGCATTATGGGCCAAATGGAATTTATCATTACCATGGTACAACATCCGCACCCTACATGATTGGAAAAATGGTAGGAAAAGTAACTGAAGACAACACTCTCCAGATTATCCCCCAAGCGCAGGCCAGTCCAATCAGACCTGCAGGAACTCCTCTTAAAGGAGCTGTAATTACAAGTTGTGAGCCAAATGGACCCAACGGTTATATTTTAACATACAGTTTATCCGGACAAACTTATAAAGTAAGCTATAGCTGGACTAATAATGGAACATACACTTTTAACTTCATCAACCCGAATGGATCCACTACATCAACATATAAAGGACACTTACCATGTGATTTAGCTACATTAATTGAAGAATTTGAATTGGAAAAAAATAAGATTGAAATTTTTCCTAATCCGGCAGAAAGGGAATTTTCAATTAATCTTCCACAGAATATAAATCCTGAAGACATTCAAAACATTTCTGTTTTTGACCAAACTGGTTCTCAAATTTTTGCCTCAAAAAATTATGTTAATAAAATTGAAACAGATAATTACGCCCCAGGAATTTATTTTGTTCATATTAAAATTCACGAATTTACCTTTGTAAATAAAATTATCATTAAATAAATAGATGCAAGTTTTCTGGGATTATATTGGCTTAGGCTTTAAGCATGTTCTGCCATTGGGTTATGATCATATTCTTTTTATTATCTCCATGTTTTTACTTAACTCAAAATTAAAGTCTTCCATAATCCAATGCTCAGTATTTACAATCGCACATTCTCTAACCCTTGCTTTAGCCACAATGGATTATGTGCCTTTCGATTCTAAAACAGTTGAAATTATTATAGCCCTTTCTATATTTGTTATCGCCTTTGAAAACTTTTTTCAATCCGAAATTAAACCCTGGAGAATGGTGATCGTATTTATATTCGGCCTTATCCACGGCCTTGGCTTTGCATCAGTATTAAAATTCATTGAGTTGCCTGAAGAAAATTTTATCCAAGCATTATTTGGTTTCAATTGTGGAGTAGAGTTGGCACAGGTTTGTGTCATTGCCATTTGCTATTTTTTAATTGCTAAATTTTTTAGTCATAAATTTTGGTATCGCACAAGCCTTGTCATTCCACTTTCAACCATTATTGCTGGATTGGGACTATTTTTTGCGATACAAAGATTTTTATCAAATTAAATCGATCATGAGAAAACTAATGTTTGCGCTGTCATTGCTGTTATATGCTAATTCGGCGTGGAGTCAAAATTTTCAAAAAACCATGAAGTTACTTCCGGGTACAGGTCAAATTACAAGTTACACTTCGACATTTGGTGAAGATGCTGACTACAACATTAACCCTCCATTTTTTAAATTAAACGGCGATGGAACCGTCACAGATACGGTTACAGGTCTGATGTGGCAACAAACAGATGGAGGGGAAATGACTGTAGAAAGTGCTATATCATATTGTGACACCTTAGCTCTTGGAGGTTATTCCAACTGGAGATTACCGAATTGTCATGAATCTTTCAGCATCCTCCATCATGACAAACCCAATCCAGCAATTGATACCAGGTATTTTACCAAAACTAATGCAGAATATTGGTGGAGTTCAGACAGACAATTGAATGATGTAAACAAAATATGGGTAACCAATGCAGGAGGAGGGGTTGGAAATCATGCTAAAACCGAAACAATAAGCGCGGGAGGGACGAAAAGATTTCATGTTCGTGCAGTCCGGGATGTTCAATCTCCGGAAATTCTTTCAGACCATTTTGTTAAAATGGGAAATGGCATCACAATCGATAAGTATACTGGATTAAGCTGGTTACAAGCACCGCTTCCCGATTCGCTGACATGGGAAAATGCTTTGTTAATGGCAGAGAATCTCTCATTTGGAAACTATGATGATTGGAGAATGCCAGATATTAAAGAACTCCAATCCATTAACTCAGAAAATTTTATGAATCCTTCTTTGGATCAAAATTACTTTCCTGGTGTTCGAATTGGAAAATATTGGGCTTCAACCAGTCTTCCAAATCAAACTTCTAAGGCCTGGTATCTTGATACAAGATTTGGAATAACAACTTACGAATCCAAAACTAATAAACTCTTGCTATTATGTGTTAGGGGTAATAAAATGTCATTAGGATTTGAAAATTTTAAATCTATTGATTATTCAGTCCAAATATTTCCCAATCCTACTAGCCATAGTATAAAAATTAAATGCTCAAAAACTATTGACTTGATTAATATTTCAGATAATTTAGGTCGAATAATTGCACAAATTTTTCCTCAAAGCAATGAGCTTATCTGGAATTTTGAGGAGCAGGGTATTTATTGTATTACTATTTTCAAAGATGGCAATAGAATTTCTAAATTTATTAATGTAATAAAGTAAACAAAGCTCACTTTTTTGCTTTTATTTCATCTCAAAATACATCATTCCAATTTGTAATTTTTGAAAGTTTATAGATATATTTTAAATAGGCATTGAATCTTTGAATGATGGCCAATAAAACTCTTAATTTCAATGCTTCACCATGCAGTTATCGCATTACATTAAGAGAAAAAAAGTTCACTAATTTTAAATGGATTTTTCTAAATCAATTGCTATTTCCTTTCATACCCATGAATCCTAAACCAGTAAATAGAATACTAAATTTTTAATTAAAAATTTTAGAATTCAGGAATTTAGAATCTTGAGCTAAGGATTGATTTTTTTACTTATTACCTCTTTAGACAATTTTAATTCTTTATAATTTAATTGCATTTAGCCTTAATGCATCTTTGGTAATTAATTTCTTTGACTTTCTAAAAAAATAAATCTAATTCGATTGGGAAGGAACCCAAAAAGGATTTTAAAATGAATAATAAAATATCATTAAAGCTGATTGTAGAAACAAGTCTTTTTGCTTATAAAAAAAATTCAAATAACAATATTGCTTATTCTTTACCACCAATCACAATCACCCATTCCCCTACAATTTTTTCTGACTGAAGTTGAATTTTAATTTCTTCCAGATTTCCGTGGATATGTTTTTCAAATAGCTTTGAAATTTCTTTTACAAAACTCGCTTGTCTTTGTGCACCAAAATGTGTGATAAGCTCATCTATACATTTCAAAAGCCTGTGCGGGGATTCATATATTACAATGGTACAGGGTAATTGTGCCAACCAAATATATTGGGTTTGTCTTCCCTTTTTCTGGGGAAGAAATCCTTGAAAAAAGAATCGGTCACAGGGCAATCCGGACGAAACCAAAGCAGGAACAAATGCAGTAGCGCCAGGCAATGCCTGTACTTCTATTTTATGCTGTCGGCATTCTCTTACCAACAAAAAGGCGGGATCAGAAATACCAGGAGTTCCGGCATCCGTTACCATGGCAATGTCCACACCAGACTTCAGTTTATCAATTACCCTTGGCGTTTGTTGGTGCTCATTGTTGGCATGAAAGCTCTGAAATTCCTTCTCTACCCCATAGGTCTTTAAAAAGGGTTTGCTGACCCGGGTATCCTCGGCAAGAATAAGGGAACATTGATTCAATACTTCAATTGCCCGGGGAGTCATATCGCCCTTGTTGCCAATTGGAGTCGGCACCAGGTACAACATTATCCTTCGATTTCTGAAAGTTCGAATCTATAGGTTTCAGTAATGAGATTGGTCAATAATTTTTTACAGGAAGAATCCACTACTTCTCTGGCACTTGCCTCATCAGATGACTCCAATACCATTTCAATGTGTTTGCCGATCCGCACATCTTTTACCCCATGAATGTCCATGTGACCAATATTTTTGGCCACCGTTTTTCCTTGTGGGTCCAGTAATTCTTTGTGCGGCATGATGTCTATTTTGGCAACAAACTTCTTCATAACGATGATGTGTTTTGGTTTTTATTTCTGAGTAAAAATAAGCTAATAATAACATGAGAAATGATCAACAAAGACAGAGAGAGCATACCTATCGCAAAATAACAAAGGATGCAAATCAAGTAAGCGATAACCATCGGATAATATTTGTACATCCAACTTTTTCCGGGAACCACCTTTATGATAGGAAGTCTGCTGATCATCAAGAGCGAAAAAATTATACTGCATGCAATAAGGAAAAAATCTTCCAGCATCCATTCGGGTAAAAAATTCCTTCCACCAAGGTAACCCATAAAAAACAGAGCCGTGGCGGGTACCGGAAGACCTGTAAAATGGGTGGGAATACCAGTTGTTTCAATATTAAATCGGGCCAAACGAAATGCAGCAAATACAGGAAGGATCAAACCAAAATAAGGCAATATTGTGTCCCCGTACATCCCGGTCCCATTGGATTCCATCAATTTAAAAATCATCAGGCCAGGAGCCAGTCCAAAAGATACAACATCCGCCAGTGAATCCAATTGAACACCAAGCAGGGAATCACTCCCCATCATTCTTGCCACAAATCCATCCAGAAAGTCTGCCAACAAACATCCTGCAAGCAATATCAATGCAGGCTCATAATGCCCTTCTACCAATTCAATACAAGCCATACATCCCAGGAACAAGTTAAGGGCCGTAATTAGATTAGGAAGGCTAAACATATTCGTATTTTACCCCACAAAACTAAGCCCAAACCTGGTGTCTAACCTAATCTTAGGGTTGAAAATCTACCATTTATGCAATTTAACTTAATTTTATGCATTATTTAGTGAAACTCATTGAAGCATTTTTGTTTAAATCTGAGTCATTAGTGTAGCAGAAATGCTAAAAAAAGGTCCTATGAATAAAAAACTGTCGCTATTAGTCTGTGCCCTGGCGTTTGGTGTAACCCTTGTGGCACAACCATCTTATGACAATTGCAACAGTCCCATCAAAATTGGCGACATCACTAAATATTGCAGCAAGGTTGGAGAATTCACCACCGTGGACGCTACACCTTCCGGTTATGGTGCAAGTACTTGTTGGAGCACCTCCCCTGGTGACGTTTGGTTTGCTTTTCGGGCATTTGCGTCAGACGTGAATATAACCATAATTGGAGCTAACGTTGCAGGCACTCCGGGCGGAACCCTTCGCACTATGCAAGCTGCCCTTTACAGTGGTGTTTGCGGCGGAACACTTCAGGAAATTAATTGTGGTACAGACAACAGGAATGCCGGAATTCTTTCTCTCTACGAAGGGGGACTTGTGGTGGGTAGAGATTACCTTCTTCGCATTGACGGAAGGTCTGCAGCTACCGGTACGTTTCAGTTGTGTATTAATAATTACTTTCCTCCTGCTCGTGCCGAACAAGATTGCAACAGGGCTACGATTATCTGCAACAATGCACCATTTGTCAATCAAACATTTTTTGGCGCTGGTGTGGATCGCGATGAAGCAGATGATTCATGTCTAGGAGAAGGAAACATTGGTACCTCAGAATCTCAATCTACCTGGTATAGCTGGGTAGCTGTTTCCGATTGTAAATTTACCTTTACCCTAACCCCTTTAAACCCGAGTGACGATATCGATTTCGCGGTTTATGAGTTGCCTAACGGAATCAATGACTGCAGCAACAAGAAAGTTTTGCGTTGCAATGCCACTGCACCTCCTTGTGCCGGACCTACCGGATTGAATCTGACTTCTACAGACCTGACTGAAAATTTTAATTGCAATGCAGGGGAAGATGGATTTTGTAAATACATTGATATGGAAGCAGGAAAAGCTTACACCATCTGTATCAACAATTTTACCAATACAGGTATAGGTTTTTCAATGGATTGGGGTGGTTGCGATTTTGTTGGACCAACTGCCGCATTCAACATTAATCCTCCTACCGGTTTGAAATGCGAAACGGATTTTATAGTAACCGACTCCTCGAGTTTTCTGGGAGGTAGAATCAGAAGTTGGGAATGGAACTTTGGGGTAGATGCCATTCCTGCAAAAGGATCAGGCCAAGGACCACATAAAGTAAATTATTTTTCTTTCGGTGAAAAGTTTCTAACACTGACATTAGAAACTGACCTGGGGTGTAAGATCACTGAAGTGAGAAGAATATTTGTAGAGCCATGCTGTGAAGACCTACCTACCTTGCGACTTGTGATCGACAGTATTTTTGATGTAAAATGTTTTGGTCAAAGTAATGGTCGGGTGGTGTTCAGAGGAGTTGCAGGAACTCCCTACAAAGATTCAGAGACCAATGAGCAGTTTTACCAGTTTAGTTTGGACGGAATAAATTTTGCCCCTTTGAAAGAGTTAAATAATTTACCTGCCGGCACGTATAAACTATATATTCAGGATGCAAAAGGCTGTATGAGTATGATAGATTTTACCATCAATCAACCTCCGCCGGTTGTTGTGGATGCAGGACCGGACCAAAGTGTTATTTTAGGAAAAACTGTAACCCTTTCCGCTTCTGTAAGTCCTTTGAATTTATATTCGTATCACTGGAGTACTTCAGAAATTTCCCCATGCACAGATTGTCCTTCCATCAGTTTTCTACCTAAAAACTCTGGATACCATTATGTCACTGCAACCGATGAAAATGGCTGTTTTGGAATTGATTCAGTCTATATTGCTGTTGAAAAAAAATATAAAGTAGTATTTCCAAATGTGATCTCTTCTAATGGCGATGGCATAAACGATCGTTTTAGAATTGTAAGTGATGAAAGTTTAGAAAAAATTGACCTGGTTGAAATTTATGATCGATGGGGTGGACGCGTCTACAGTCGTGAAGATGTTTCATTTTCAGATTTGGAGGCTCTTTGGAATGGAGATTTTAAAGGACGGCCTGTTGCACCGGGTGTTTTTGTATATCTTGTTCGAGCCCGTTTTATTGATGGCGTTACCAAAGATTATTCTGGTGACCTTACTGTATTGAGATGATCTTTCGTTTATTACTCGTTATTTGCATTTTGTCTTTTTTTGCTTGTGATAAATCAAAAAAAGAATTGACCGAACAGGAAGCTGTACAACTAGTGAATAAAGAATTGTTGAAAAACATCGAACTCCTTTATTCGGATTCCGGAAAGCTCGTTTTAAAAATTGTTGCACCCGAAATGTTGCGTCACATAAAGGATGGGGTTTCTAAAGATGAATTTACCAAAGGTCTTGTAACGACATTCTATCAGGATGGAATCATCAGCAATGTACTCTCCTCTAATTATGCTATCAGGGTTCCTGAGGAAGGCAAAACATACTTGTCGGATCATGTAGTCTTGAATAACCCGAAAGGAGAAAAATTGGAGACCTCAGAACTTATTTGGAATGAAAGGGATGGCAGAATTAAAACAGACAAGTTTGTCAGACTTTCACGTCAGGATGAGATCATACATGCTTATGGATTTGAATCGGATCAGAATTTCCTGAAAGGAATATTACTTTCATCAGAAGCCAAGTTTCCCAGTAAAAAAATATTGGGCGAAATCGACGAAGAAAAAGAAGAATAACGCTCCTTTCTACCTCTTAAATCGCTTCCATTGCCTCTCTTAATTTTTGATAATTGGCAGCAGCCATTGGCACCAGAGGTAATCGAAATTCATTTTCACAAATACCCAACAAATTACAGGCGGCCTTGATCCCTGACGGATTTCCGTCGATATATAACCATTTATGTAAATCAAATAAAGTATTGTTGATCTTCTGTGCTGCATTAAAATCTCCGTTTAAACTCATTCGGATCATCTGAGAAAATTCTTTGGGATAGGCATTTGCAATAACTGAAATTACCCCATCTCCACCTATTCCCACCAGCGCAAGAGCTAAAGGATCGTCACCGGACAAAACCAGGAAATGTTCCGGACGATCTTTTATGATTTTCGTTGCCTGGGCGAGATCACCGGATGCTTCCTTTACCCCTGCAAACTTTGAACTGGCATGTGCGAGCCTTAGCGTGGTCTCTGCGGTTAGATTAGATGCCGTTCTGCCTGGTACATTATATATAATTATTGGCAACTTGGCCACTTTTTCAAGGGCCATATAATGTTGATAAATTCCTTCCTGTGATGGTTTGTTATATGCCGGGCTACTGGACAATATGGCTGAAATTCCTGTTGTATCCAGTGACTCTATTTCTTCTGCAACTTCTTGGGTGTTGTTACCACCGATGCCCACAATGATCTGCGCCCTACCGGCTGCCTGCTTGATGGTAAAAGCCAAAAGCTGTGCCTTCTCTTCTTTTGTTAGGGTTACAGATTCCCCGGTGGTCCCCATGCTGATCAAAGAGTTTACCCCTCCAGCTATACAGTGTTCTATGAGTTTCTGCAAAGCTGGGTAATCAATTTCCTTTTCTTTGTTAAAGGGAGTGATCAAGGCAACCCCTGTTCCCCTCAAATGACTATAATTTGGCATATTTAAAATTATTCCCTGTCTGATTTTTCTTCTAATTCATGAAAACGACCCATCTTCTCATATTTTTCAATCCTTAGGGTGATTCTTTGTTCAGGACTCATGTTGACTAAATCTTCCAGACTTGATTTAATATGCTTTTTCAAGGATTTAGCCATGGCTTCAGGATCTGAATGCGCCCCACCTACAGGTTCTTTTACAATACCATCTATCAATCCAAACGATGCCATGTGATCGGCTGTAAGCTTTAATGCTTCAGCAGCTGTCTCTTTGAATTCCCAACTTCTCCAAAGGATGGAAGAGCAGGATTCAGGGGAAATTACAGAGTACCAGGTATTTTCAAGCATAAACACTTTATCCCCTACACCTATTCCTAAAGCACCCCCGGAAGCCCCCTCTCCAATAATATAGCAAAGGATTGGCACCTTAAGCTGTGCCATTTCGAATAGATTTCGGGCAATAGCCTCTGCTTGTCCGCGCTCTTCAGCCTCAATTCCCGGATAAGCTCCTGGTGTGTCTATAAATGTGACTACCGGAAAATTAAATCGCTCAGCCATTTTCATCAGACGTAGGGCCTTGCGGTATCCCTCCGGATTTGCCATCCCAAAATTCCTGTAACTCCGCTGTTTGGTGGTCGTACCTTTCTGATGACCAATGATGACAAAGGTCTGATTGTCGATTTGGCCAAGACCACCTACTATCGCCTTGTCATCTTTAATATTCCTGTCCCCATGCAGTTCGACAAACTTTTTGCAAATCTGAGAAATGTAATAAAGGGTATAAGGTCTTTCCGGATGTCTGGAAAGTTGTACCCTTTGCCAGCCCGTAAGGTTAGAATAAATTTCTTTTCTCTTGGTTTTTATGCGATTTTCCAGTTCCTGAATCTGCGCCGTCATGTCTATCGAACCGTCACTGGATATTTTTTTAATCTGCTCGAGCTGCTCAAACATCACCTCAAGTGGCTTTTCAAATTCCATAAATATCATAATATCAAATGTTTAGGCTCTGGAGGCCATCAGAAAATGAGATTCTTAAAAAACGAAGCCAAAATAGTACAATGCCTTTGGACTAGCTAATAAATCAAAGTTTTATTTTTAAAATGATTTTCTGTGAGATTTCCCGAAAATACCTATTTTTGCCTCGCTTTTCACCTCAAAGGAGGAGAATATAAATTTGAAGTTTACAAATACTATCAAATTTATGGGTTTGCAATGGAATCCGAATTCTAATCATTCTTCTTTCATTTAAGAAGAATCAATAGATATTGGATCGGTAGTTCAGCTGGTTAGAATGCCGCCCTGTCATCCCCAACGAGTTGGGGACGGGTTCGAATCACCATCAAGGTTTTGTTTGCTTCCTTTAAAAGTATTCATCCTCATGCTCCATTATGTTGGAGTTGAGTTTTAAAATATTGGATCGGTAGTTCAGCTGGTTAGAATGCCGCCCTGTCATCCCCAACGAGTTGGGGACGGGTTTGAATCACCATCAAGGTTTTGTTTGCTTCCTTTAAAAGTATTCATCCTCATGCTCCATTATGTTGGAGTTGAGTTTTAAAATATTGGATCGGTAGTTCAGCTGGTTAGAATGCCGCCCTGTCATCCCCAACGAGTTGGGGACGGGTTCGAATCACCATCAAGGTTTTGTTTGCTTCCTTTAAAAGTATTCATCCTCATGCTCCATTATGTTGGAGTTGAGTTTTAAAATATTGGATCGGTAGTTCAGCTGGTTAGAATGCCGCCCTGTCACGGCGGAGGTCGCGGGTTCGAATCCCGTCCGGTCCGCAAAAGCCTTCAATTGAAAAATTGAGGGCTTTTTGTTTTTTATAAGATTTTAACACCTCTAATATGATACACTATGAACCACTATGTCTACATTATTTACAGTCAAAATTTTAATACTTATTATAAGGGATACTCCTTAAGTCCCTTGCAAAGACTCGCAGAACACAACGCCAACAAAAGCACCTTCACCGCCGGAAAAGGGCCCTGGGTTTTAGTTCATTTAGAATTTTTTAGTAACAAATCCATGGCTCTAAAAAGAGAAGCCGCTTTGAAAAAATATGATCATCGCCAACTTATTGATCTCATAAATTCCACTGTAAATCAATTGAACTTTTTCTTGAGTCAATGAATAAATTTATCTGCTATTGAATTTGACATTCTTTTCAGTTTGCAAGCTCTAAGAATTCATGATTGCAAAATCATAAATTCTTGTTTACTTTTTCAACATTACCATTCGAAATAGCACTTCGCCGCCCTCTCATCCCCAACAAGTTGGGGACGGGTTCGAATCCCGCATTCAGGTCCCCAACTCGTTGGGGAGCCGGTCCGCAAAAGCCTTCAATTGAAAAATTGAGGGCTTTTTGTTTTTTATAAGATTTTAACACCTCTAATATGATACACTATGAACCACTATGTCTACATTATTTACAGTCAAAATTTTAATACTTATTATAAGGGATACTCTTTAAGTCCCTTGCAAAGACTCGCAGAACACAACGCCAACAAAAGCACCTTCACCGCCGGAAAAGGGCCCTGGGTTTTAGTTCATTTAGAAGTTTTTAGTAACAAATCCATGGCTCTAAAAAGAGAAGCCGCTTTGAAAAAATATGATCATCGCCAACTTATTGATCTCATAAATTCCACTGTAAATCAATTGAACTTTTTCTTGAGTCAATGAATAAATTTATCTGCTATTGAATTTGACATTCTTTTCAGTTTGCAAGCTCTAAGAATTCATGATTGCAAAATCATAAATTCTTGTTTACTTTTTCAACATTACCATTCGAAATAGCACTTCGCCGCCCTCTCATCCCCAACAAGTTGGGGACGGGTTCGAATCCCGCATTCAGGTCCCCAACTCGTTGGGGAGTTGGTCCGCAAAAGCCTTCAATTGAAAAATTGAGGGCTTTTTGTTTTTTATAAGATTTTAACACCTCTAATATGATACACTATGAACCACTATGTCTACATTATTTACAGTCAAAATTTTAATACTTATTATAAGGGATACTCCTTAAGTCCCTTGCAAAGACTCGCAGAACACAACGCCAACAAAAGCACCTTCACCGCCGGAAAAGGGCCCTGGGTTTTAGTTCATTTAGAAGTTTTTAGTAACAAATCCATGGCTCTAAAAAGAGAAGCCGCTTTGAAAAAATATGATCATCGCCAACTTATTGATCTCATAAATTCCACTGTAAATCAATTGAACTTTTTCTTGAGTCAATGAATAAATTTATCTGCTATTGAATTTGACATTCTTTTCAGTTTGCAAGCTCTAAGAATTCATGATTGCAAAATCATAAATTCTTGTTTACTTTTTCAACATTACCATTCGAAATAGCACTTCGCCGCCCTCTCATCCCCAACAAGTTGGGGACGGGTTCGAATCTTACCATTAAACCTATTCTTGGTTAAATTAAATTAAGGAAGAATTATCAGTTTTCGATTAACCGTAAATTTATTATTAGATAAACTGATTAGGTAAATTCCTGGTGTAATCCCACTAAGTTCAATCTTTTTTGATACTTCACCAATATTGCCCTGTAAAAGTTTATTGCCTTGAATGTCGTATATCACGTAATAATTAAAAACTTCTTTACTATTTACAAGGATCAAATGATCCTTTGCAGGATTGGGATAAAGTAAAATCTCGGTATTTAGATCTGTCCCCAAAATAGTGGTGGATACAGAACCACAATCTCTTTTTTGTTCAAGTGCTGATTTAATCAAATTCATATTTGCTCCGATATCTTTGCCATCAGATCCATTCTGGAAATATGGACTCGAATTTTCCAATCGATAATTTAAATAATTTGAACTACCATTTGCAAAATCAATAAAACCAATTGTATTTGTATTGTTTGGAAAATAATTTTTACTTACTCCTGAAAAGTTTGTGTATTTTCCGGAATCCCCTTTTATCAAAACATTCTTATGAAACCGTTTATTGGCATCGGTTATGTCCGCAAAATAATTCGCGATAGTGGCATTTCCTTGACTAAATCCGGGTCCGTAAATTCCCTGGTATCCACCTGCAGATATAAAACTGTTGGATAGATTATTGGTATATACTAATCCATTCATTTTTTTGTATGCCCATGTGATCGATCCGGTATGAAAAATAGTATTGTGATCTATAATTACATTTTCCGGTTCTCCGATATGAAAAGCAGTGCCCATGTTCGGTCCGGCATTATTTTGATCCCCGTACAACATGCCATTAATATCTTCAAATAAATTATTACTTATTCTAATTCTCTTTGACCGAATTCCTTTTCCATCATCTGATCCTGAAATCGAAATACCAGCGCCGGTATGTTTGATGATATTATTTCGAATAGTGATATCACTCACTTCTGCTTGGGGTGAGCCCCCATTCTCCGTCCTGATGGTGAGCAGTATGGCATAGCCACTTTGACCAATTGGAAGATCAGCCCAACAGTTTTCCAAAGTATTACCTTCCAACAATACCCGTTTACCTGTTTTTAATTCAAAAATATTTTTTACCGTCCAATGCTTTCCTGCATAATTTGGATCCCCTACCCTCCAGGACTTGGGTTTAAAAAAATGATTCTGCCTGATTTCAACATCTGAAGGAACTAAGCCAGGTATTGCTGCTGCACCACCCCCAAATAGAATATTCTCTCCGGATGCCTCCAGGTAATTATTTAGAATTTTAAAAGGACCGGGACCATTAATACAGGATATTGCCTGTGCGTCAAATCCAATGCTGTGAAAATCTGAAATGTGACAATCAATCACCGCGGAGTATGCACAATCCATTCGGACACCATATTTCATAATATCCCCCTTCGTATGACCATGAATAAAACAACGATCAAGGATCAAGTGATGGGGTACTTTTGAGAACTGATTTTGTTGATTTGATCCATCACCTAAATTGATTAATCCGTAACTATTTATAACCTTCTCATCTGCTTTAATTTCCAATCCGACCAACCGGTAATGATGAGTACCAATTTCAGTTTTAAAGCATGGAACGCCGGATAAATTGTCCGTTATTACTTTCGGCAAAGCATCTGTTTGGGATGGATACTTTTGGTCACCAGTCATTTGAAATGGCATTATCCTGTTCCCTTCAACAGGAAGCAAATCCATTTTTGATGACATCACAATAATCCATTTTTCACTTTGCTGCTTCGCTGGTAATAAGAAACTTCCTTTAAAATCAACGCCTGCATCCAATATAATAATTGTGCCTGGCAAAGCCTGGTTTAAGGCCAATTGCAAATTGTTAAAATCTCTGCCTACTGGTCCCACAGAAATTCTTTTGTAACCTGTTGTATCTGGAAAACAGGTGATCACGGAATCTGTGAAAGGAAGAAATGAGGTGTCCACCTGACCATAAAGTTCCATTATTGAAATCAGTAGCAGTAATAACTTTAGACAATATTTAACCATGGATTTAATTTTTTTGGATTGAAACAAACTTAAGGTCGATTTATAACAATATTATCTTTACGTTCAAACGAATCATGAATTTACAAAATCTAAAATAAAACATTTAATGCTTATTTTTTACACACTAACAAAAATTGATCTAAACTCTTAGTGGATCAAATATTCTTGAATTAAATAATCTATGGAAGAATGCGATGTCTATTAATAATTAGGTCAACAGATCTGAAATCTAAATTAAAAAAATTACACCTTAAATTATTCTTTACATGATCATTCTTGCGAGAAAAAACAAAACTGCACTGATGATCATCGTGGCAGGCAGTGTAAGTACCCAGGCCAATACAATATTTTTGATCGTTGAGGCTTGAAGGTTTTTAATTCCCTTTGTTGCAACCATTGCTCCTGCAACACCCGAAGACAATACATGTGTAGTAGATACAGGAAGACCCAATCCGGAAGCAAGACCTATGGTGCTGGATGCAATTAATTCTGCCGATGCGCCTTCTGCGTAGGTCATGTGTCGCTTACCTATTTTCTCACCTATGGTAACCACAATTCTCCGCCATCCAATCATGGTCCCAATACCCAAAGAAATGGATATCGCAAGTATGATCCAAAACGGAACGTAATTAGTGTTATGATTAAAATAAGCGATTTCTGATTTAATTAACTTACGGTTACTATGAGAAGAAATGGCATTTGGTTCTGCAAGTATCAATTTTAACTCTTTAGCTAAAACATTCATTTCCTTTCGCACGCGCATCACTTCTTTATTGCTGTTGGCGTCCAACTTACGTACATCATCAGCAAATCCTGCAATATTTTCTGCACGGGCACAAAGAATTCGTTCTAACTCAAAATTCTGAGTCGATTCTTTCACCAAAACCTTTTCCAACACAACCATTCTGTTGATGCATTCATCCTTATTAAACTCAGGTGCTAAGGCAAACTTGGTCGGTACAAAAGCAAGCAGAACAATCAGCATCAATCCCACTCCCTTCTGACCGTCATTGGAACCATGAAAAAAACTCACCAATGTACAGGTTACGATCAGCAGACCGCGAATCCATATTGGAGGCTTACTGTCAGGTTCCGGTTCTTTAAAAATGGCTTTATCCACCACATTTCTCTTTAATATAAACATCAAGGCTATGGCCATGGTAAATCCAAAGAGTGGAGAAAACAGCAAGGCATTCCCAATTTTGAAAGCCTCGTTCCAATTGACACCAGCTTTAAGATTATTGTCCGGCACCAGAGTAAATGCTATTCCAACCCCAAGTAAGGAACCAATTAAAGTATGCGAACTGGAACAAGGAATTCCAAAATACCAAGTTCCAAGGTTCCAAATAATTGCTCCAATAAGTGCTGAAGCGACCATGGCAATGGCCTCATTTGTGCTCCTGCTTAGTACAGATTCCAATGGTAGCAGCTGGGCTATTTTAGTGGCTACTGCCATGCCAAAAATATAACTGCTCGAAATTACACCCAAAAAATTCATTAATCCTGACCAAATTACAGCCTGTATAGGCTTTAAAGACTTGGTATAAATCACAGTAGCTACTGCATTGGCGGTATCATGAAAACCATTTACAAACTCAAAAATGCACACTAATAAAATACATACCACAAAACTAAAAAGCAAGGTACCTTCTAACCCAAATTCAAATTCCAACATGGCTGCCCTAATTAAGACCTAAATATAATCTCAAATGTTTATCTACTTAGCCAATATTAAGAAATTATGAACAAATTGTTAAGTGGCGTTCAAAATTACGAGGAATCAAAGTGAGAAATCTTAAATAGAACCCTTTTAAACTGAATTTTGTTAACTTCAGTAATGAAACGAAATAAGAAAAACAAAAGAACACAGGATCTTTTAAGCAACAGTAAACTTTTAAGGTTTTTTGCGGACAATAAGGATAAGGCTTATGGTATAAGTGCAATTAAACGCAGGCTTAGATTGGATAAGCTAGGCAATCTGTTGGAATTACTGGAAACGCTGGAACATAAAAAACTCATCGAAAGAGTATCTCCCGGAAAATGGATTTATAAAGGATTTGCTGCACAACCGCTCAAAGGAAAAGAAGAAATCTATGAGGGTGTGGTGGATGTCGCCCGTGCAGGTTTTGCTTACATCCTTTGTAAGGGCCTTAGTAGAGATATTTTTGTGAGCCAGAAAAACCTTTTTGGCGCACAAGATGGTGATTTTGTCCAGGTGCGTGTGGTCAGAATGTACATGAACAAACCTGAAGGGGTGGTTACAAAAGTTCTGCAAAGGTCAAGAACCCAGTTTGTGGGTGTTTACCGTGCCCATAAGAACCATTCCGTCGTTCTCCTGGAAAATGCAGGCCAGATCATGGAGATTTTCCTTCAAAATGATGCCTTGGATGGATTGGTGGACTTTGATCGTGTGGTGGTTGAAATTACACACTGGAAACAAAAACCGGGGGACAAAATGCAAGGGAGGGTCGTTCGCACCCTTGGCCAGGAGAAAACCATTAATATGGAAATGGAATCCATACTTGCCGGAGCCGGTTTCCCTTTAGACTTTCCATCCGCGGTGTTGCATGAAGCATCAGAAATTGTGGAACATGAATACGACCTTGAAGAAAGAAGAGATTTTAGAGAAATTACCACTTTTACAATTGATCCTGTTGACGCCAAAGATTTCGACGATGCGCTCTCCTATTCGCGGACAGAGGATGGACTACTTGAAATCGGAATTCACATCGCAGATGTAAGCCATTTCGTTAAGTCTGATTCCGCACTTGACAAAGAGGCTTTGAAAAGAGGTAATTCTGTTTATCTGGTAGATCGAGTGCTTCCTATGTTGCCGGAGAAATTGTCCAATGAACTATGTTCCCTTCGTCCTAATGAAGATAAACTTACTTTTTCCGTTGTATTTACCTACGACGAAGAAATGAATATTAAAAAACACTGGATAGGAAAATCTGTCATTCACAGCAAACGTAGATTTACTTATGAAGAGGTTCAGGAAATTCTCCATGGTAAAGTAGGGGACTTTGTACTCGAACTAAATCACCTGAATGATATAGCCAAACACACCCGAAAGGAAAGACTTCGCAACGGCGCCATTGACTTTGAATCAGATGAGGTTAGGTTCAAACTGGATGAAGCTGGTCTTCCAAAAGAATTGTTTGTAAAACAAAGGCTGGATGCCCACATGCTGATAGAAGAATTTATGCTGTTGGCAAATAAATACGTGGCACACTTCATGGCTTTCAAAAATAAAAGCATTCCAGTGCCCTTTGTATATCGTATCCATGATCTTCCGGACCCTGATAAACTTCAGGATTTTATGGTTTTTGCACATGAACTTGGTGTTAAGCTGGACCTCAGCACCCCAAAGAAAATTTCCAAATCCCTGAATCAACTTGCAGAATTAATTAAAGAAAATGAAGACTTAAAAATTCTGCAACCTTTGGCAATACGCACAATGGCAAAAGCAGAATACAATCCTAATAATATAGGACATTATGGTTTAGCTTTTGAATATTATACCCATTTTACCTCGCCGATCAGACGATATGCAGATTTAATGGTACACCGGATCTTGTTCGACAATCTCAAAAAAGAAAAAAGATATCGTTTGGATACTATCGAAGCACAATGCAGGTATATTTCATCACAGGAACGTAAAGCAATGGAAGCTGAGCGAGAATCCATAAGATATTTTCAGGTGTTTTATCTTAAAGACAAAATCGGAGAAATTTATGATGGCAGAATAACCGGCATGAATGATCGTGGATTTTATGTTCAGCTTATTGAGAATCAATGTGAAGGTGTATTACTACTGGATGATATGGACGATCAGATCGAAGTTAAGAAGAATCGTTTATCTGCCAGTTCATCCATTTCAGACCAACAATGGAAAATGGGAGACCACATTAAAGTAAAAATTGTTTCTGCGGATCTAGATGATAGAGAATTGGTCTTTAGTCTGGAAACAAACAGCAATTAATTGGTAATGTGAATTTTGTTAAATAAAGATTCCTGATCTGAAAATGCAATGACAAAATAGATTCCCTTAGGAAAAGTGCTGACATCAAACTCAAGCCCTAATAGGCTATCCTCACTCGATATGGACTCCGTTACCAGCTTTCCCCTACAATCATAAATTTTACAAGAAAAAATTCGTCCTCTGGTATTGTTAATAATGATTTGGCCGGTCTTTTCGTGATAGGCGCTTTGCCAATAAAGTTTCATGGATCTTTCATCCACCCTTGCAGGGACAAAATCTCTCGGTTTTATTTTTGGCCCAGTATATTCGTAAGCGCCTAAATCTACTTGTGATCCCAGCAGTCTGTTGGAACCTACAAAGTCATAGGCAGTTATTTGCGTATTCGTCCCTGCGTTAATTGCAGGACTCTTTGGTCTAAGATTGAAATCCAGAAAAGTTTCATTATTGTTGGCTCGGACAAACATCGGATCAGCTACCAAATCATTTATTCCCTGGTCAAATCCAGAAGAATTAAAATAAAGATTATGGCTTAAAGTAAAATTTTCAATATTGGTGATTTTGTTTCCAAGCTTTCCCTGATTGGCAAAAAATATATTGTTTATGATTCTTGAATTTTTGACATTGCGCACGAATATTTCTCCACAATTTACTTGCTTGTTTCGATTGTTTCTAAAACAAGTATTGTTCAACACATCAACCTTGTTACTTTCATAAATATCTATTGCAACGCCTCCATTGTTATAAATAACATTATTGGATACCAGACTCTGCATTTGATAACCTTGTATACCTTGTACCCCCGTAGCATACCTATTGTCCCTAATGGATATACCGCTTGCGGAATAAGTTTTTTCACAGGATTCAATTTCTTTTTCCAACCTTGAATACCTGCGATGATTATAAATTGTATTGGCATTAATGAAATTGTGATAACCTTCACGGCTATCCAATTCAACTAAAAATTGGATTCGTATACCACCATTATTGGTCAGACTAAGTTCCCCATTATCATGAATCTGGTTATAGGAAATAGTGAGATAATCTGCATGGTTAACCATTATTCCTGTTCCCGGACAATTATGAATAAAATTATTGTAGATCTTAATGTGGTGTGAAATTTTTTCCCGAGAAGCTACCCGTTCAACAAGAATGCCGTTTCCTTTGGAAGTCAAATGATCAGGCATTGCTTCGTGGGCCTGTTTTTCAAAATGATGCAAATCCATCATGATGTCAAATCCTTCAATGGAAATATAAGAAGCGGATTCAATGACAATTCCTGCCTCTCCCGTGACAAGTACCACAGGCCGATCAACGCCTAAATTCTTATAAGTTATCCAGTTATTTTCTGTCCCGGAACGACGGACTTTTAAAACAGATTTCTCTTTTGAACTATAGCTTCCACTGTCTACAAATATGGTATCTCCGGGCAAACTTACATCAGAAGCTTTTTGCAAACTGGAAAAAGCATCTGTTAAATTTATGCCGCTATTGTTGTCATTACCTTTTGGTGATACATACAACGCCCTCGATTGCGATTCAAGAATCGGGAGAAATATCCAGGCACAAATTATTAAATATCGAATCGGCATATGAAGGAAGGTTTAATAGTTAGAGAATGTAAACCCCTAATTCGCTGCAAACTTAAGGAGAAAACCAAAGATTAAACGTTTCTCAGAAGAATCCCACCTAACTAAAAAAAGCACCCCAACTTGGAGTGCCTTTTTCATCGGCGTTCTTGACGCAACTTTACTTCTTTAATCTCTCATGATCTGATACAAATATACCTGAATCAACAAGCATTATACATCAGGTAAAACCATGATATTTAAAAAATCAGGGTTTACCCCTAAATTTTGAAAGCTTAAAATGAGGCACAAAAAAATAAATCTGTATTATTTATGTAAGATTTTGTCGGATATCTTTTGAGGATATGTGAAAACCATTAATTTTGCACTCCCTTTGGGGAAATTGACCCATGGTGTAATGGCAGCACTGCAGATTTTGATTCTGCCTGTTAAGGTTCGAGTCCTTATGGGTCAACTTAAAAGCCCTCTAGCTTCAAGCAGAGGGCTTTTAAATTTTACACCCTTTTCCTGCAGGTATAATGCTATGCATTCATGATCGGCTTTCCTTTTCGATGAAATTCCCAACCTTATTATTTATAAATTGCTCACTTAGCGCATCAATATCTATATTTTTACCCAGTAAAACTGAATCATGAAATGCCTTTTGTTAAGATCTGCCTGTCTTATCTCGTTTGTCTTCTTGACTAACTGCACAAGGGAGGTACGTTTTCCACCGTTTGACAAAACCAATGCCTACAGCAAGGTTCGGGAGCAGGTTAAATTTGGGTCAAGGGTGCCAAATTCGGAAGCACACCGCAAGTGTCGTGCGTGGTTCAAAACAGTTTTTGAATCCCATGGGGCTAAAGTTGTCATGCAGGATTTTAAACCTAAGGCATTTGATGGTCAGATTTTAGACGGCATGAACATCATTGCTAGCCATAATCATAATGCCAAACATAGGATTATTCTTGCCGCACATTGGGACTCCAGACCCTTTTCAGATCAGGATCCTGACAGCTTAAACCTCAAAACTCCGGTACTGGGAGCAGATGATGGGGCTAGTGGTGTCGGTATACTCCTGGAGATATCAAGAATCATCCATGAAAATCCTTTGAAAAATTTAGGCATTGACATCATTCTTTTTGATTGCGAGGACTATGGTCAGGATGGTGGTCAAATGGAAAGTTGGTGCTTGGGAAGTCAGTATTGGGCTTCTCACCTTCATATTGCAGGCTATAAAGCAGACTATGGTATATTGTTGGATATGGTAGGTGCCAAGGATGCAACTTTCTGCAAAGACTATTATTCCTTGCAGTTTGCGCCCAAGGTTGTGGAAAAAGTATGGCGGATAGCAAATGAAGAACATTTGTCAAATTTCTTCATTGAAAAAAATGGTGAACCCATCATCGATGATCATATTTTCGTCAATAAGGATGCTCAAATCCCAATGATTGATGTTATTAATAGGCCCCTTACCAGTAAAACTGGCTTTCCATATCATTGGCATACTCAAAAAGACAATATGGATGCTATTGATCCAGCTACCTTGGATGCAGTGGGAAGAGTTCTGGTAAAATTAATTTATTTGGAAGAAGCCGGTAAAATATAAATGTTTGGGTTTTTAAAATCTACAAACCAAAGGAATAAATAATCACCTTCAAATAAATATGATTTCTCCTATCCGATAATTTGTTTGATTCAAAAACTATCTAAATATTTCAACAGGAAAATAGACCATCGGGGAACGACCACTTATAGCAATTCTTAACAAAAAAACTCCTGCTTGATCTGGTCTTTGTATAAGCCATTCATTTCCTGATTCATGAATTGACTTAGCGGATTGCAATTGCCCTAATGAATTCACCCAAAAAAACGATGGTTTCTCATCACCAGTCAATTCACTGGCAATAAAATGTACCATATCGACATCTCCGGGAACAGGATTTGGATAAACTTTAATGAGGTTTTCTGCAGGTACAACAGAGCCGGTCTGATTCCGAATTTCATAGAAGAATTTTTTACTGCACTGATTAGCATCCAACACCTCCAATTGGTAAATACCAGGCCCCAGATTGGTAATTTTAGATTGATTTGAACCAGTGCTCCAATGATATTGGTAAGGTGGTAGACCATCCGTTATAAATACTTCGATTGTGCCTGAATTATTACCCAGATCATTTTGAATTATAGCATTGTCTTTTAATTCGGAAATTTCCAGATGAAGGTAAACCACAGAATCGCAACCTCCCTGATTAACCAACCGTTGAGGATAAACCCCTCTTTCAAAGTACAATTGGCCATTCCACTCGAAAGGCATCCCTTTACAAATTTTACTATAAAAATGGTCAGTAGAATTTTCAATTATTTCTACGTGCACCAGGACTAATGAATCACATGCGTTTTGACTAAATCCCATTAACAATATAGAATCGCTGGTATGATTTACATCAAATCTGCGTCCATGAATGTCAACAAATTTATTTTCGCATAACGTAAGGTTATAAATCCCTGTTTGGGGTAAACAGGCTAACGTATCGTGATTTACATTCAATTTCAAGGATGGCAATTCGGCATTTTCCACAATGCTGGAGTAAACTCCACCATGTATGCTATTGTTAAAACTCTGTATCGAACAATCCTTACCATTGCCAACATTAGAATTGTTCCTTAACCAACTAACTTTATTATTAGCCACAGATCCATCAATAGATACAGTCATTGTGTGTCTGGATCCAGGATTAAGATAATAGCGATTCCCAACATTAAAGTCCCGCTGAGGCGAATAATAAAACTCAGCAGAAGAATTCAATTTGCTTTGGTATAATGGAAGCAAATCTTCAAAAGTAAATTTATTAGAAGAGACATCCAGAAGTCTATACCATGTATTTTGAAGTTTTGGGATTCCTGTAAAGTAGTTATCATTCAAATATATGATCTGAAGGTTTGTTAATTGATCCAGACTTGATGGTACCGGTCCATCCAATTGATTGCTCTGAAGTGAAATTTCAGTCAACTGGGTAAGTTGACCAATTTCTACAGGTAGAGTTCCAGTCAAACTATTTTGACCCAATCTTAGTTTTTCGAGATTTTTTAGACTGGCAATTTGGGAAGGTATTCTACCGCTAAACTTATTTTTTCTGATGTTTAGGTCCTTTAATTTTGTCAACTGAAAAAGCTCTGGAATCAACTCGCCGGAAAGTTGATTTTCAGATAATACTAAAGATTCTAGTTTGGTCAGCTTTGAAATAGAAGGATTTAATTTTCCGGAAAAAAAATTATAGGAAAAATCCAATTGTGTTAAATCGTTCAGGTTGTAAAGTTCATTCGGAATGTTACCTTTTAAGTTACAAAAACTCAAATTAAGATATTTGAGATGAGTCATCCCCAGAAGGAGCATTGGAAAAAGGTATCCCTGGGTTTTAAGGCCCGAATTTTCAAAATTTATGTATTCTATAAAACAGCCATCCGCACTAAGTCTTACCCTGAGAGGGTCAATCCTATCCAGTGGTTTGGAAAAATCCCATTCATACATCAAGCCTTTGTGCTCAAGACTATTGTAGAACTTTACTAAAAACAAACTATCAGATTGTCTGGTATCCGAACAACTCTGTCCAGAAATTTGGAAGAAACCGATTGCAAGCAATAAAAATAAAAAGTTCCTATGCATCAGGTTGGTAATTCTTACTCCCTTGTTGGAATATGTTCAAATGGCCCCCAAAGAAATGACATATAATTAAACAATCCAAAGATTTTCAACACTTTATAATATGCATACAAGTTATAATATATAGATTATCTCATTTTAATTGTTTTAAAAATTATAGATAATTATATGTAACAAATTAACCGAATTCAGATTTTTTTGAATCGAAGAAATAGGAACGAAACAAACTATAATATCCTGGTTTTGGAACCTATAAATCATCCGGCAAATAGGGTAAATGGAATTAACCAATACACCGAGGAAGATCCCTTCTGAAATCTAAATATTTCTCCTAAACAATTAAATGATGAATTCGCTGAGGAATAAATTCTATGTCCAGATTGATATATTGTTGTCTGGAGAACAAAAACCTGCCTTAAGCTATTGGATTTCTACCTATACCTAAAACCATTTATCTAAGGTTTCCAGTCCCATAGCTCACCCTGGGAGAGCATCCGACTTATCATCAGTCGAGCCCAGGTGGGACCAATTTTAATTAGTTAATTTGAAAATGAGCTAATTAGATAATATATTTCTTGGATCCAATTTACTGATGCCTTGTTAGTGATGCAGATTTTGAGTTAAAAATTACCAATCTTTGAGTGGTATTCAAATTACGCTTCTATGCAATGCTTGAATTCCTGAAAGTTTCTTACTTTTGCCGCGGTTTTGAAACTACCATATAAGGTTTCCCGGTCCCATCGCTCAGCCGGTTAGAGCATTTGACTCATAATCAGTCCCCAACAAGTTGGGGAGGTTCGAGCCCAAGGAGGATTACTTTTATCTACCATTTCCTTCCACATTTTTCTACCATTGCTTTTTCATCTCCAGAACTATTATCTTCTTGTTTTGTAGTTGAACTTCAAATTACAGTTTCAACTTATACCTTAAATTCTGAAAGTTTCTTACTTTTGCCGCGGTTTTGAAACTACCTTAAAAGGTTTCCCGGTCCCATAGCTCAGCCGGTTAGAGCATCTGACTCATAATCAGAGGGTCCTTGGTTCGAGCCCAAGTGGGACCACTTTCTATTAGTTAATTTGAAAATGAGTTAATTAGCTAATTTATAATTCTTGAACCCTATTTACTGTTACCTTGTTAGTGATGCAGATTTTGAGTTAAAAATTACTCATTCGTAAGAGGTATCCAAATTACACTTCCTAGCAACGCTTGCATTTCTCAAAGTTTCTTACTTACGCCGCGGCTTTTGAAGCCACCACATAAGGTCTCCCGGTCCCATCGCTCAGCCGGTTAGAGCATCTGACTCATAATCAGTCCCCAACTTGTTGGGGAGGTTCGAGCCCAGGTGGGACCACTTTTAGTTAGCTAATTTGAAAATGAGCAAACTAGCAAATGTGATTTTCGGGCACCTCCATTTTTTTTAATAATTATTCATATTGAGAACTTTTACGTTTGATGGGTATTTGGAACATCCTAAGTTAACTTTTGTAGTTTACGAATTATTTCAAAAACCACTTAGAATTTGAAGAATGGAAAAGTGAATTATTATTAATTTTCTATCTTATCTTTCTGTCCACCTTTATGAGGAAGCCTATAATTCTAATACTTCTAAAATTATAAATTATTTATTTAGTGATATCTCAACCATCAAACTTGAAATCACGCCACCCAAGTTTAGACTCTCTCTTGATCCAAAACACCTTACCTTTGTTGTGAATTAGCTATGTTTATTAAATAAAATCCCATGATTCCGACCAAACCAAAAGCTATAATTTTCGATTTTGGCAATGTACTACTTAATCTGGATGAAGATCTAAGTTGGGATGGTTTCAAAGTGATTATGGATCCTTCCCTGACCACAGATATATTTGAAATGGTTTTCCATCCATTTGAAAGAGGTGAGATTTCAGAAGACAGCTTTTTCAACAGATTGCAACGCAGATCTTATCAGGTGCATGATGGCGCAGAATATGTAAAAATATGGAACGCAATGTTGTTGGATTTTCCTGCACATCGCTTTGAGTTTTTAAAAACATTGCGTCAGGAATACAAATTATACCTACTCAGCAATACCAATATCACTCATCTTAGGAAAGTGAAGAAAAAAATCGAACTGGCTAATAATGTAACTGACTTCGAAGATTATTTTGATGCTGTTTATTTTTCTCATGAATTGCACATGCGCAAACCGGAAACCCGTATATACCTGGAAGTATTGCAGAGAACAGGGTTAAATCACGAAGAATGTATTTTTATCGATGACAAAATAGAGAATGTAGAAGCTGCCAGATCGGTTGGAATCCCCTCCTACCATCACAATCCTGAAGAAGACATTGCTGCAATATTCCATAAAGTATTGACCGAAGCTTATGCCTAAAATCTACTCCACCAAGGATTTGCTCCTCGAAAAAATGAAGCATTATTGCAGCTACCAGGAAAGATGCCACAAAGAAGTTTTAGATAAAATGTTTTCGTTAAAAATTGATCCAGAATGGCGCGATGAAATTCTGCTGGATCTCATGCGCGAGGATTTTATTAATGAAGAAAGGTATGCCCGCAGTATGGTAAGGGGTAAGTTCAAAATAAACTCATGGGGGAAAGTAAAAATCCGGCAAAACCTAAAGATACATGGGATAACCGAAAAGCTTATCACCATGGCTCTTGAAGAAATTGATGAATCAGAATATTTTGACAAAATTGAGGTACTTCTGAAAAAAAAATATGCTTTGCTTGCCAATGAATCAGAACCTTCCAGATCTCATAAAGCAATACAACACCTGATGCAAAAAGGTTATGAACACCATCTGATCACACAAGTGCTCGGTGATCTGAATTTAAAGGATACTGGACTGAATGAATGAATGCTGATCCATATAATCGGTCGTAAAATGTAAACCCCTGCTTTCTTTACGCATACTGGCAGATCTGGCTACGAGATACCCTATGGTAATGAGATTGCGTAACTCACACAGCTGAGGGGACAATACAGTGTTGTTGTAAAGATCTTCGGTCTCTCTATACAACAAATGTAATCTATCCAAGGAACGCTTCAATCGTACATTGGATCGTACAATTCCAACATAATAAGACATCAGATCTTTGAGTTCTTTGATGCTTTGTGTAATCAATACCATTTCTTTTGGCAACACGGTACCTTGTGCATCCCATTCCGGAATCTGAAGATTAAATTCTACCTTATCAATTAACTCTGCCAATGTTGTAGCAATGCGATAACCAAAAACAGCACCCTCCAACAAGGAATTGGAAGCAAGTCTATTGGCACCGTGCAGACCTGTAGAGGTACATTCTCCGCATGCAAACAAATTATTGATGGTGCTTTTTCCGAATTCATCCACCTTTATTCCACCACACATATAATGACAGGCGGGTACTACAGGAATCATTTGCTTCATCGGATCTATTCCAAGTGAAACACATTTTTGATGGATGGTCGGAAAATGCGATTTAAAAGCCGCTTCATCCAAATGCCGACAATCGAGACACACATATTCATCTCCACTTGCTTTCATCTCTGAGTCAATTGCTCTCGCCACAATATCTCTTGGCGCCAAGGACAAACGCTCATCATATTTGTGCATAAATTCCTTGCCATCTCTGGTTTTCAATATACCGCCAAATCCTCTGACCGCTTCGGAAATCAAGAAGGAGGGATTTTCTCCGGTTGGATTATACAGGGACGTAGGATGAAATTGTACAAACTCCATGTTTTCTACATGTCCTTTTGCCCTATACATCATGGCTATACCGTCACCCGTTGCGATGATCGGATTGGTTGTGGATTTATAAATTTGTCCGGCGCCCCCAGTAGCTAAAACTGTAATTTTTGCCAAATGGGTTTCTACTTCGAGATTCTGCAAATTCAACAAATAAGCACCGTAACAATTGATGTTATCCATTACTCTGGTAACATTGTACCCAAGGTGGTGTTGGGTCAACACATCAATTGCATAATAATGCTCTAAAAAATGAATGTTTGAAAACGAAGAAGCTTTTTCAATCAAAGCTCTTTCAATCTCTGCCCCGGTCAAGTCTCTGTAATGTAGGATCCTCTTTTCTGAGTGTCCGCCCTCCATGGCTAGATCGTATTGCTCGGTATTGATTTTATCAAATCTCGTCCCCCAGTCGATCAGCTCCTGGACCCTTTTAGGGCCTTCCTTGACTACAATACTGACAATTTTTTCATCACACAGGCCGTCCCCTGCATCCAGAGTATCTGCAATATGTTTTTGGACATCATCTTCCTTTAAATCCCATACGGCAGCTATCCCACCCTGGGCATATCTTGTATTGCATTCCTCTTTATTGGTCTTTGACACTAAAGAGATGGAAAGATCTGGTCGCCTACTGGCAATTTGAATCGCGGTGGAAAGTCCGGCAATTCCGGTTCCTATGATGAGTACATCAGATTTATACACACTTACTATCTTTACTACTTCGGGTAAAGGTACAAACAATTAAATCCAAGCGCTGAAAGGCTTTATTAAATCCATGAGAATCGCTATAAATGCAAGATTTTTGATCCAGGGCAAAATGGAGGGGATCGGCTGGTACAGTCATGAACTGATCCGTTATATGGTCCATCAACACCCCGAACATGAGTTCCATTTGATTTTTGACAGACCTTTTTCTTCCGATTTTATTTTTGATAAAAATGTCCGGGGATATGTACTTAATCCGCCTGCCAGACATCCATTTCTTTGGTGGATTTGGTTTGAATTTTCACTTCCTCTTTTACTCAAAAAAATCAAACCGGATATTTTTCTAAGCCCTGACGGTTATTGCAGTTTGACCACTTCTATTCCGCAAGTTATGATTACACACGATCTTGCATTTTGCCATTTTCCCAAGCAAGTACCTCTATTGGTTAAGTTATTTTACACACATTTTGTGCCCCGTTACATCAAGAAGGCTATTCATGTTTTCGCCGTTTCAAATGCCACAAAAAAAGACATTACTGAACAATATAAAACGCTCCCTTCTAAAATTTCCATAGCATATAATGGTTGCAGGGAAGAATTCAAACCTCTGACTGAGCAACAAATAAATCTTACCCGCAATGAAATTAGTATGGGAAAACCATACATACTATTTGTTGGCGCCATGCATCCTCGCAAAAATGTACATCACCTAATCATGGGTTTTGACTGGTTCAAGGAAAATACTTCATCAGATTATAAATTGGTACTGGTGGGTCGAAAGGCATGGCTGACAAAAGAAATAGAACAGGCCTATACGAACTCCCCACATCAGTCAGATATTATTTTTCTTCCCTATCTGAACAAAGAGAAACTTGTTAAGGTAACCGGATCTGCCTGGTCGGCCGCAGCTCCTTCTTATTTGGAAGGTTTTGGTGTACCCGTTTTGGAAGCGTTGTTTTGTGATGTCCCTGTACTGATTTCGGATAGATTTTCTTTACCCGAGGTAGCCGGACCCGGGGGCTTACTTTTCAATCCGGATGATCCCCAATCCATAGGACAGGCAATGATGAAATTATACCATGAAACAGATCACTCTGAGCGCATCAATCTAGGCCGAATACATCGCCAAAAATTCTCCTGGGCGCAAACTGCAAAAAATGTTTTTGAAAAAATTCAGGAATTAACTACTAAACGGTCTGGAAATTAATATTCTTAGATTTAATGGACTTTTTGAGAAAAATCCTAAGGCTTTGAAAGAATAAAAATCGACGGCTTATCCGTAAAAACTTCGAGGTTTTCTGTCTTCCACAATTTAACATTCATGGTTTTTATTACTTCATCGGAAGTGCCCATTCCTGTTGCAATACATAGGTCCAGGCTCTGTGGCAAGACAGAAAAAGCAATCTGAAACATCTGTTTGTTCCGGTAAGGCGTTTCCATAAAAATATGACTTATCGGAGAATTCAGTGCGTTCTGTCCCAATTTGATCAAACTTTCTCTAAGCAATTCCTTTTTTGCCGGAAGGTAGCCATGAAATTGATACTGTTGACCTGAGAATCCTGAAGACATCAGGGCCATCATCATACTATTTGGTCCTGCATGTGGGACAACCTTTATCCCATGCTTGTGTGCAAATTTTACCAACTCTGTTCCGGGGTCTGCAATGCAGGGCATTCCTGCCTCGGACACTACGCCGACAGAATGGCCTGAATTTATTTTCTCAAGAAGCCAGTTGAAATTATTCACAAGATCCTTCTCACCTATCTCGACTACTTCGATGGCTGACTGTGGCAAAGGGTGCCCCAGGGCTTTTATAAAATGTCTGGCCGTTTTAGTGCGTTCTGCCAGGAAACAATCCAGCAATTTGGCAGCTTCCATAGCCTCCTGAGACATCTGGCTGATTGGTGCCCCAGTCAGGGGAAATGGGATCAAATGGAGACAGGCTTTATGCATAATGAGGAATTTGTTGCTGCAAAGCTATCACATAGTTGGCCCATTTGCATCAAGGGTTTTATGGGATTGACTATCTTCGCAGTCCAATTCTGAAAAAGATGAGCTATACCATTAAATTAGAGCAGTTTGAAGGTCCATTTGACCTCTTGCTGTTTTTTATTGAAAGGGACGAGCTTGACATCCACGATATCCCTATTGCAAAAATCACGGAAGATTTTTTGGACTTCATCCGTCATTGCCAAACGCTAAATCTGGATTTGGCCAGCGAATTTATCCTTGTCGCAGCTACCTTAATCAGAATCAAAGCCAAAATGCTGATTCCTCGTAAGGAGCTGGACGAAAACAATGTTGAAATCGATCCTAGGTCTGAACTGATTCAAAAGCTTCTCGAATACAAGGCTGTTAAGGATGTTATATCGGAACTTTCGAATATGGAAGATAACCAGTCCCTTAAATTACCACGGGGAAATATTCAAAAGGAATTTGAGCTTCTTTCACAGAAGGCATTGGTGGATGCAGAATGGGAAACGCTAAGTTTGTTTAACCTATTAAAAGTATTCCAGAAAGTTGTAGAAAGATTCAATAAACCAACATCTGTAATACACAAAATATTTAATTACGAATACCAGATATCGGATCAGCAGAACAGAATTTTTGCCAGCCTAAAAACAAAAGGACGAATTGATTTTGTCGAAGTATTTGAAACTTGTGAAAATAGAATTCATGCCATAGTTACTTTTCTGGCCATGCTGGAATTGATCAATCTTCAGCAACTTAAAATTATTAAGGGTGAAGGACCTAATCAATTTTGGTTGGAAGAAAATAATGAAGAAGATCATATCATTTCGGAAAATATTTCGGATGAAGATCAGGATTCTGATGCAGAAGATGTATCGGAAATCAGCGAGTAAAAATGATCCACTTTTTTCTTCTTTCTCCATCGAAAAGCATTACAAGGAGTCTATCTTTTGGACCTGTGTGTGGATTTAAAATTCTACTTCGTATTCGAATAATTTCTGAATCTGTCAATTTACTAAACGATCTGCGCAACAATGGCAATACGGTTTTAAATTCCTCTTCTGGCAATTGACCTAACCATTGATCTAATATTCGTAACACTTCATCTTTAAGAAAATAAAAACCATTGGCACTGTGTAAAAATCCCTCAATCCACTTGGCAGTATGTTGTGGATCCACAACATGGTTACACTGATATTCCAACTGCAATAAATAAGCTGATTCTTCCACCCATTTCTCATCAATTAAAGTAAACCAACTTTTACCGTTTATCAAGGGATGTAACAATTCATCCCCGGATATTTTATGTAATTCGTCTTTCCATAATTGGAGGTTATCTTTAATGGAGTCATGGTAAAAATAACTATGCAAGAGAATAAAGACATTTAACATTCTTTGCGCTTTCTCGTCATTTATCTGTTGGGATTGCTCACCAAAATGCAAAATGATCTTAGTGATCAAAGTGGAGAGAAGTTCCTGAAGTATATCGAGTTTGATCTGATAAATACTTCCATAGGAAAGGCTTCCAATCAGTGGTTTTACAAGTTTTGCCAGAATTTCAACATCTTGCTGATCGATACTCAATGCTAGAAGTCTATTGGACAATGTTGGCCAAAAGGAATGCAGACCGGATTTAAGACTGTATTCCAAAAAATTTGCGAGTATTCCCAAGTCACTTTCCTTTTCCAAATGCTCCGTTAATAGCTTGGTGATGCAGTCTTCTATACTATTTCCAAACAAAGCCGATCTGATCAATTCCATTTCTGACTCCGGAGACCATTGGAAAGTCCAGTATTCATGAAAATTTCCAAAAGATTTACTTTCCACCAATCTTTCATATGCCCAATGCACACCTAGCAACTTGGATTGATATAAAAACCTGCTGATTTCAAGATGCCTTTCTTTACGTAAGTCCAGATCAAGATGTTCTTTTGGATTGGCCACCCAATAAGATATAAGCTTGAGTTTTTGGAGTTTCTCTTTGAACTCAAGTACAAGTGGCAAAGCTTCCTGCGTAAGCGGAACAGAACCTGTTTTATGCCCTACTATCAACTTCTGACTGATGATCTCTAATTTGTTCGAGCGTCCCTGACCAAAAACGGTTGTGGCTGCATCCATTAATTCTTCAATTCCGGGTAAAGGCAAATCTCTCATTCCAGCCAATTGATCTGCCAGACGTTGTGCATCGATCACTTCTGCAGTGCTGACGTTGAATTCGTAATGACGCAAAAGCTGTGCTGCTTTACTCATCCAATAAGCTATGGCAGTATCCGGATTTTTAAATAAAGCTTCAGACCAAACAGGAGATTCAATTCCTGCTGTATAAGCCCGATTTAAAATAAGGCGTTCATAAGACCATGGAATAAGCGTGCATTTTGTGTTGACGGATTTTAATTTTTTAATTTTTTCTGTTTGTTTTTTCTGAACCATGTCTAGGGTAAGCACAGGACCATGCCAGGCCCCACATACCACTGCTACTTTTGTAACATCCAGACGCAAGGTATCCCTGATGACTGTTCTCATATGCTGTTCACGAATAAGGGTTTCTTCATCATCCAGTCCCTTGCTCATTTTTCTCAATTCAACCATCAGATCCTGAATGACGCCAAACAACTGACGGTGATCAGTCCAATGCTCAAAGTAACTGTTCCACCATCGCTCTGTGTCTTTATAACCCTGACGTCTGGCCAAATATCCCAGAGGATCTCTGGTTATGTTCAATTCATGTAGATTTAAAGAGGCTTCGGTCTTCAGCTTGAAGTTCTCAGGGATCAGGGCTTGAGCGGCAGGTAGATCCATTGCTTTCAATACTATCTTATTTTTTAAGCCATATTGTATGGCCTGAAATTCAGGTGAAAATTCAGCCATCGGCAAATAAAAAAATCGGTTGGCGTTGGTCACCTGATAACACAAAAAGGCCACAGGGGACACTAAGTCAGCATCCCCCAGCAAACCAAACAAAGGTTCTGATTCTGCGGGCAGCTCAATACAAATGGCATCAGGCTTATATTCTTCCAATGCCTGTATCAATCTACGGGCAGATCCCGCACCATGATGGCGAATTCCGAAAATTCCTATCTCCTGATTTTTCATTTGGCATCAAAATTAAATAAATAAAAAAGCCATCCCCAATAAATGGGAATGGCTTTCTATATGTTTAATAAGATTACTTATTAATTCACTTTTGTAAAGGCTTTTTTCACAAAACCATTTGGTGTATTTACTTTAAGGAAGTACTGACCTGAGCTCAACCCGGAAAGGTTGAAGGTAGTATTGATATCCTTTGCAGCATTTTTTTCGTCCTTGTTGAACACAAGATGACCTTGCGCATCAATGATCTGGTAATTAACTACAGTTGCTTCTGGTAATTTAATTTCAGCGATCAACTGATCTTTAACCGGATTAGGAGTCAATTTGATATTTACATCGATTTCATTGCTGATGTCTTTATTATTTACCACAATAGTCATCTGAACAGCAATAGAAGGTGCAAAAAAGCAAACTTCTTCATCCTGTGCCGTTTGGTCGCCGTTGTCATCAATATAGAACAAACCAGCCTCATCCATGTTAGGACCACCTGTTACAGCATCCTGAGATCTTACAGAGATGTAGGGCCAATCCTGGTATCCTAATTCCTGAAGACCGTCTTTAAGGTTAAAATATTGTCTTTGGCCATTGAATGCATCGTATGCATTGAACAAAGAATTAGCACCACCTTGGTAAGTAATTGCAGCAAAATAAAGTCTTCCATCTTCTGTAACGGTATGGAAAGGATCTCCAGTATTTAAATCTTCCAAACCAACTCTGATAGTTCCGAAGTTTCCGGAAGCAGTGCCCGGGAAAGTATAAGAACCGATGGCTACAGTTTCCATTTCGTCATTTTGGATGTCGTTATCTGCGTTTAAGTCATTCCAGCGATAGAGTCTTCCCTCAATATAAAGACCCGCCAATGGCTCATTGGAAGCTACTTCTGAAAAGATACTGTCAATCTGAACTCCCTTACCATACTTTAACAAGAATGGGGAAAGCAATTCTCTAAATCCTGTTCCACCGCCCCAATATTGGTTTGCTAGTGGAGCTTTAGCTGCATTATTGATACGGCTTTTACACAATAAATTGTTGGACACATCAAAGGAACTGGTCAAAACATTATCAGAACTCAACAATTCAGTAGCATTTGAAAAAACATTGTAAGTACACTGATAAGATCCAACTCTGTTGCCGCTCACTTTATTTAAAATGAATGCATCATTCAAAAGACCTCTTGTAGAATCAACCTCAACTGTAATATTATCCGTGGTTGTGTGTGTAAATACTTGATTTCCACCTTTAGTTATGGTAGCTTTAAGATTAACATTGGTCTGATCTTTTGATCCAATGTTGTTAAAAAATCCACCCGGTTGGAAAGGAAAATCATCATCTGAGCGAAGCAATCCTACAGGAATAGCACCCCAGGATGAATTAAAGATATAAGGCTCTGTATAATTAGTAGTTACCTTGGTGTACATAGCAAGATCATTTTCTTGTTTGTTCACCACACCTAGTGTTATGTTTACGGTTCCTGCTGCAATCGCAGCCTTTAAAGCTACATTGTTATCATAACCAACCATTACGCAAGGAATGGTGATCTGACTGGCAATACTGGCAGTAGCAACCCCCATTACATAAGGAGCCCCTCCGCGATTTGAAGTTACATTGTGGTTCATTACTACCACACCGATAGCACCGGCGTTCTGTGCATTCAGACATTTTTGATCAAAATTACAAGTTCCCCTTTCAATAAGGGCAATTTTTCCGGCCATAGCTGCAGCGTTTGTTAAGGCACTGCAAGCAAGAAGTGGTTCAGCTATAACAGCATCCGCAGTCCAGGTACCAGTACTTAAATCAGCACCGAATCCTGCAGCAACAAATACCTTATCCCCTGCAATACTTGCCGGAGAGTTAACCAGACAAACTACCTTCTGTGCAGAAAGTCCGGCAACCATAGTGAGTAAAAAAGCAAAAAGTAAAATTCTTTTCATATTAAAATTGTTTTATTATTAAGGAATAAAGTTAAGCATATTTGATTTGTTGGTAAGAAAAAATTAGATATTTTAATATTATTAAATTATAAAATATTGTTTATTAATAATTTATAAATATCTACTTATTGATATATTCGTTTATCATCTGCTTTAAAACTGCCTCCACTGGCTGATAATTGATATTCACCACTTGATTTGACGAATTGCACTCATAAGAGAACGATTGTGCGCTCATAAACGCTGTTTCAGTTGTAATGATATTTTGCTTGTTATGAAACATACTTGATATCATATCTTTCCAGATTGCAAGATTAGCGAACAGTGCATTAGACTGAAATTGCGGTGGTTTAACACTTAATAATTCACAAATGGTATAAATAAATTTTTGGTAGGTCCAGGTTTCTGCATTAATTAAAAGTTGCTGTCCCCACAATCCTTCCCGGATTACTTTCACAACCACTTTTGCTACATCCTCAGCTCCTACCAACCCAAGGCTACCTGCAGGATAGGCAGGAAGCCCGGATGCTACCTTTGTAATGATGGATGAAGAACCCTTGTTCCAATCACCTGGACCAAGGATCAAAGATGGATTCAAAATTACAATCTGCATCCCTTCAGCTTCCCCCCTTCTCACTTCCAGCTCTGCTTCAAATTTTGTGCGGGCATAGTAGCTGTGAAATACCGGAGAGGAAGACTGTTTATCCGTATAGACCAATGGCTGAATTGCTTTAGCCATCGTGGAGGCGGAACTCATGAAAATAAAATTCTTTACACCAAAAGCCAGAGCACTGTTGATTAGCTCTCTGGTCATCCACACATTGGTCTTTCGTAAGGCATCCCTGTCCTTTTTTTGGTAACTGATCTTTCCTGCCAGATGAATTATGGTATCAATTTTTGGCAGAATCTCTTCTGCTTCTGAAGGTTTCAAAAGGTCTATTCCTAACCAGCGGTCGGATTCCGTTTTCGGTGGGGTTTGATGGTAACAGAGCCAGAGCGGCTGATCCACATCTTTGCTTAACGCTTGGTGAACATAAGATCCCAAAAAACCGGTAGCCCCTGTCAGTAAAATGCCTTTATTTTCCATCTGGTGGGATCGAATCTCTTAATGTCATGGTGTGTTCAGCCACCTTACGAATTTGTTCCTTGCTTAATTTTTCCCGAAAGGACGTCATGATATTCCTGCCATCTCGGATGATCAAAATCCTCTCCTCTAAACTCAGGTTAGATTCCTTTAGATTTCTGGCCCCATTGGTCATCAAATCACCCTTTATCCCATGACAACTCACACAATTGGATTTAAAAATTTGCTTTCCGGTCATTGAGCCATCCTGATTTCTACTCCCTGAATTACAGGAGGTAAAAAAGAACAGACTAAAAATGTATACAAAGTATTTAGGCATAATTTCTTAAAAAACAGGCGAATCTAAGAAGCTTTCCATAAACACCCGAAGAATTCTTAAGGTTTATAACACATGCCAATTAGCAAAGTCAAAGCTCTATTCCTCTCATTTTTTAAATTGATAATTATTCTGCCAAACTCTGAAAACAGAGAACCTTAACGAAGATAATTTGTTAAATTGCATTTAATGGTCTTTTAGGATAGCTAGACTTTAAACGAACCTTAGATCTTTGTACTTATTCTTTTTTTATGAAAAAAAATACCTTCCTTCTTTTATCTATGCTCTTTTGTTTTGGACTTTTTGGACAAAATGCCAATGAATTCAACCTGGAACAAGCCATCAATTATGCCAGGCAAAACAGCAATTCGCTAAATATTCAAAAATTGGACATTCAGGATGCAAAAGATCAAATATTGGAATACAAGTCCATTGGTATTCCTAAATTAAATGCATCCGTCGGTTACAATCATTTCATCAACATCCCTACCAGTATTCTGCCTGACTTTATTTCTCCGGCAGTGTATAACGTGCTTTTTGATGAAAATGTATTGCCAAGACGAGACATCAATTATGGCTCCGGGTTTCCTGCGCAATTTGGATTAAAAAATAACCTAACGGCAGGTGTCCAATTAAGTACATTGATCTTTGATGGCAGTTTTATTGTAGGACTTAAAGCGCAGAAACTTTATTCTGATTTAATACAATTGCAGGTTAACCAGACTGAAGCGGACCTAAGATACAGAGTTACCAAAGCTTATATGGGTGCTCTATCCATCAAAGAGAATTTGATCATCCTGGATAAGAACATTGCAAATCTTGAAAAGGTATATAAAGAAGTCAATGAAATTTACAAGGTTGGTTTTTCGGAAAAATTGGATGTGGATCGAATTGAGCTCTCCCTTCAGACACTTAGGACGGAAAGGGAAAAACTTGCCAGACTCGATGGGATCACACAAAACGTTTTGAAATTCCAAATGAATTTTCCGCTAGATAAAGAATTGGTGCAAACAGAATCCTTTAAACAAATTCTGGATAAATCTTATCTGGAAATAATGGATCCTTCTTTCAAACTGAACACCCAATTAAGACCTGAATATCCGGTGATCGCAAAAGGATTGGAGCTTACAGAAATAAACATCAAGAGGCTAAAGGCGTCCTACTTACCAAGTCTGAGCGGTTTTGTCAGTCATCAAGAAGTTTTACAACGCAATAATTTGTTTGACAATAATGAAAATTCATGGTTCCCTACGACTATTGCAGGACTAAATCTCAACATTCCAATTTTTGATGGTTTGGACCGAAAAGCAAAAATCAACAGAGCTAAAACACAAAACGAAAAAACCAAAATGCAATTTGCAGAATTTGAAAGAGGAGTGGATCTTGAATTTCAGAATGCAAAGACGCAGTATATAAATGCGTTGGCTACACTTGAATCCAGAAAGAAATCTTTGGATCTGGCAGATCGTATTTACCAAACCACAAAAACAAAATTTAAAGAAGGAGTAGGGTCATCCCTGGAAATTACCCAGGCAGAAAGAGACCTTTATACTGCACAAGCTAATGTGCTGGAAGCGCAATACAATCTTATACAATCCAAAGTGGACCTGGACAAAGCCTTGGGTAAGATTTAACTTATTCTTACATCAGAACGGGTTTAAGTTCCTGCTTTTAATGCTCATTCCAGAACAATCAAGGGTTAATAGCCCATGTTTATTTTGCTTTAGTCTATGGTATTCGGGAAGGATTAATTTTTTGAATTTTCTTGAATTAGAAGTGAATGACCTATGTGATCCGTTTTTTTTTTAAAGCCTTGCGTTGGCTCTCGGTTTAATTTATTTCAGTTTTAAAAGGATTTGTTTTTTTCCTTTGGGTAAACATTTTCAGATAATCCATAAAATAAATTATCCTTACAGATATGCTATTGGATTGAGGAGCATCAATCAAATTAAAAACGTTTCTGAAATATCTATAATTAAACGCATCGTCTTGTTTGAAAATCTGATTTTTCCAGACGATGATGATGTCACTTCCCGGTGCAAATCGCCATGTGTATTGAAGATCTATATTAAATATATTTACATTTTGATCAAAGATTGGTTTGTTGGTTTTATCTAATCCCTGGTAACCAATGATCTGAACATTTCCGTCCTCTCTAAGTATCCCAAAATTATGGTAAATCACTTGATCCCAGTAATGCCTGATACTCAGATTTATTCCCATCTTGTTGTTAAAAATATATCTGGAGCCCAAAGAATTATCCACAATCCAACGATTTCTGTAACCCATTAAAATATCCTCTGTTTGGATTTCCGGAACAGGCTGATCTGCAAAATTTTTATTTACGTATCCCAGTTCTTTAAGATTTCTATTCACACCCCAATCTGCAAATAAGGAAAAATGATCGTTGAACCTCATTCTGGGTGAAAAGTTAAAATCATAATTTGAGCGACCCTGAGCATCAAAAAATCTAAATGAACCATTCACATCGAGTGCAAAAGCCTTGCGATAATCTGAAGAAAAAAAGCCACCAAATGTATAATTAACCGGCCACGCAAGATATTTGCTAAAGTCTGCAGTTCTTGGTTCAAAATAATCTCTGGTAACGATAGGCTCTAATCTGATGTTTACTCCAATGGCATTTCTGCTTTTCCACAGAATAAAAGTACTGAGATCAAGATAGAAATCACTGAATACAAAGGGTTCGTATAAACTGGTATATCGGGAACTGCCACTTACATTAACTTGTTGCAATTTACTATCAGCAGTTTTATATTGCGTGTGATCAACAGAAGCTAATATAGAATTTTCATTTGGGCTAAATAAAAATCCCAAATCATTTGGATCGTAATTTGCAGACTCAATAACCTGACCCAACGAATAAGTCCAATTACCACTTATTTTAGAAAATTCATAAGAGCTGCTGAACCCAAGGTCTATGGAATCGGAGAAATATTTTTGGGACAATACCCCTCGTCCTTTTGCAGAATATTTTTGATTTTTTGTTTTTAGTTCGAAGGATCCTCCTGTGACGTTGGCATCGTATTCTGATCCATTACGCAAAACATTTGTGTTCGTCACACTCACCACAGAATTATTTTTTAAGTTGCGATCTAAAACAAATACATTGTAATTAGTGAGTGGGTTTGTCAGAAATTTTCTTTCTTCTCCGCGTTCATTTTTTATAATCGCATATTCTTCCGATTCCACCGCGTTAAAAAAACCAATACCCATTCCCTTTTTTGTCCTACCGGAAATTTTTGTGGCATTATACAGTTGGGATATACTTGGATTTCTTACCAATACATCGGTTGGTGACAATTCATCATAAACTTTGAAATAATTAAATGGTTGGCCACCAACCCGTCTTGAATAGAATAGACTTTCTTTGTTAAACAATTCTGTTCCTTCGGTAAAAAATTGTCTATTCTCATTAAAAAAAATTTCAAACGGAGATAAATTCAAAACACGACGATCTGCAATGACCTGCCCAAAATCCGGTACCAATGTCATATCCAAAGTAAAAGCGTCATTTATCCCATATTTAAGATCTGCACCCATACTGTATGCAGGGTCAAGAATAAATCTCACTGATGCTGCTTCAGGCTGGTAATCTGAGTTCAAATAAGCCGATAAGTAAGGAGTAATGGACAACCTGACCGGAGATTTAATACCATCCAGGTGGTTCAATACGCCACTTTGCTGTACCCATCCGCTGATTAAAGGATCAATTGGATTCCAGTAGGAGGTCTCTCTGAATCTGCGTATTTCTCTGCCAAACTGAACATTCCATTCTTGTATGGATGACTTGGGAAAGCGAAGGGACGAATAGGGTATTTTAATTTCTATGGTCCAGCCGTTCTGGTCAATCTGGATCTCAGAATCCCATATTACGTCCCATTCCGAATCTTCTTCATTGTTGGATACAATATAGTCTGCCTGAACGCCAGCAGCATTCACTGCAAAGAGAAAACCGTTTAAACCACTTCTGTAGGAATCTATAAATACTTTAAACAAATCTGAATTACTGGAATTGTCTCTCAGGCACAACTCTTTAAGTATTTTATCGGGTTCAGGATCAAAAAGTCTTGCTCCGAAATAAACGGCATAATCATCATAAAGACAATATACTTTCGTTTCAAAACTTGCCGGTTTTCCTACCAATGGCTCAGTTTGAAAAAATCCTTCAGCGGTATCCGAAAAAGACCATTCTTTTTCAACCAGTCTACCATCAATACTAATGGGTTGATAAATTCTAACTGCTTGGAATAGTTTGGGCTTATCCAATGCCTGCAATGTTGACCACTGGAAGCAAATGATCAGAACAAGAGAAAAGAAAGAAGGCTTCCTTGGTTGAAGCATTTTGTCAAATTAAATAATAAATTAAGTGTTCCTAAATGACGGGCAGGTAAAGGTAAGCAGAATTTAAAACATGCACAACCCCCCAATTATCGAATCCAAATATTTTATTGTACCTGGCTTTATCCTAACCAGAGATATTAACCTGGTCCTTGGGGACCAAAATTTAATCTTGAAAAAATTTTTTTACTATAAACCACAGAAGATTTTGTATCTTTGAGATTATCTCGGGATAAACCACACCTTTTTTCATCCCCTCAGAGATATTCACTTCACTGAGTTTTATTTTTTTATTTAATCATTTAATACTCCTCTATTATGATTAGTAATGACTCATTTTTTAATAAAATTGCACAGTCGTTAGTTCTGTTTTTCTTTTTTTGCAATTACATTGTTTTTGCACAAAGTAACTGCATCCAGGTGGCCCCTACAGCCTGTTTGGGTGATTGCCTTCCTGTAAGCTACATAGGCATGAATTCCATTAATGCAAGCTATGATTGGTCCATCGATTGTGGAACCATCACGAATTCCACCCTGCAAAACCCGCACGATGCATGCTTCCTCAAAGCCGGATCATGCAGCATCCGATTAATTACTCAGGAACCGGGTCAAATGCCGGAAACATGCACTGTCCAAGTTTTGGTACATCCTATTCCGCTTGGCCAATTCAGCCCTGACGACAGCTTGTGTCTGGGTGATTGCAAATTGATTAACTTGCGTTTCACAGGAACACCTCCCTTCCGATTTACCATCAAAGACAATTCCGGAATAAATGGTTATACCAGCTTCTCCAATGGATACCAATTAAACGTCTGCCCATCTACTACCAATGTGTATGAATTAGTAGAAATAAAAGATCAGAATTGCACCAATGCAATGCCTTCGGCTTCAGTTAGCATAAAGGTTTTACCTGCATTGAATGGTTCCATTGTACAAGGCCCTGACAGCCTGTGTGCGTTTCCTTCCGGCTTGGATTACACCTGGATTTCCTGCAGTCAGCCCATTGTTTATTCCAAATCTCAATGCTTTCGTCCTCCTCAGGCTGGATGCTACTGTGTAATAATTGATAACGGAACGTGCAAGGATACGGTCTGCACTACCGTTCAATGCAATTTAACTTGCTCATTTGATTTTCAGGATACCATTACGGTCGGTGACACAGCATTGATTTTTTACACAGGCAATGGATCCAATAACAAACAACTGCGATGGACTCTGGATATTCCTGGCGGACCTGGAACGCAGACCTTTACAGGAGACAGTATTCGTGTTCCATATTTTGTGCCCGGGTGCTATCTAATACGACTGAATGTAAAGGATGGTAACTGCGAAGAAAATTGCACAGGAACTATTTGTGTAATCTCAAAACCATGCAAATGCGATACTTTTAACACCAATGTCCTCAAAAAAATATCTGTACTGCCAAATGGTTGTTGTTTTAACCTCAGCGGTAAAATAAGTTCCTATCATTGTTACAACAATATCTTGGTCACCGTAAGTGACGGGACCTTTTCAAACATCAATCCCAATAGTGCATCCGGATGGTCATTTGCAAATGTAAATTCAAAAACCTTTTATCTAAACCACAACAGCGGTTTCCTTCCTCCTGGCAAATTCAACGCTGCTGATTTTTGTGTCCAGGGTGCCGGGCAATACAGCATTACAGTACATTATATTTCCACAAGCGGAGGTAAAACAGATAGCTGCATTTATCAATATGTTCAAGACTGCCCAGCAAATCCTCAAAGTGCAAAATGTGATACCGCATTCAGCAGTTTTTTAGAAAAACAATATACGCTCCCGACATCCTGCTGCTTTGATATAAAGGCAGAAAATCCTAATTCAAATTTATTTACCAAAATTGAAGTGATTATTAATGGTGGAACATTCTCTTCCAGAAATGCCAATTTAGGCGCGGGATTTTTTCTTACACCATCTGCTAGCAACAGATTTTTTCTTAATCACAACTCCGGATTTATTCCTTCCGGATCCATAAAGCCCGGATCTTTTTGCATCAACACCAATCAAAACCCAGCACAGGTATTCCTCAGATATCATTTTACCACGCCACAAGGAAAAGATTCCTGCTCATTTGAATTTTTGGTAGGATGTCCTGGGATTCCCGTCCCAAATACTTGTTGTGATTCCTTAAAAAATGTTCAATTGTTGAGTAATGGACCAGCTGGTAATTGCTGCTTTAATTTTTCTGCCTATAACTCCAAATCAGCTTGTTTTTCAAAAATATGTTTTAAAACCAACTCAGGAAATTTTAGTCAGATTACCCCAAATCCTCTATGGTCCGTGCAGAATCTACCCGATGGTTTTTGCTTTATACCGAATGGTGGCATTATTCCCACCGGAAATATTCTCCCTGGTTCCTTCTGCGTAAATAGTGCAGTAAATCCATTTATAGTTACTGTGGACTTCTTTGACCCTGCAGGAAAAATACTGGATGCTTGCCGAAAAACATTTATAAAAAATTGCACCCCTCCTCCTAAAGTGTGCAAATGTGATTCGATCAAAACAAAAATCATTCAAAGTTCAGGGTCTAATGGAGAATGTTGTTACACGCTCTCTTCACAAATAAAGGGAGCCGATTGTTTCAGTTCTATTCAGCTTAGCTTAAGTAATGGTAAATTTACTAAAGTGGTCCCCGATCCAAATTATGATGTAATTGGAACTGATCAAAAATTCGATGTCACACACCAATCCGGATTTATTCCGGAAGGCAATAACTTGCCTGTGTCTTTTTGTGTCATAGATGCAGCACTTTATACCATAACGGTTAAATATTTCTTTTATAAAAATGGCATTAAAGACAGTTGCATGTATGCACAACAATTTGGCTGTACTCAGCCACCTAAATTCTGCAGTTGTGACTCTTTAAAAACAAAACTCCAACCACTTTCAAACGATAAGGGTGTATGCTGTTTTGTTGTGGATCAGTTCATACCTGGTCCTGATTGTTTTACCTCGCTTAAAATAAATCTCAGCAACGGTAAATTTATAAAAGTGGTGCCGGACATTAATCTAAAATACAGCGGTAATGCAAGTCAGATTTTATTAACCCATATATCCGGATTTTTACCTTCCGGACCTTCTTTACCTGTTAGTTTTTGTGTAGAAAATGCTTCCCAATATGTTATCACCAGAACTTATTATTTCAGCAAACTAGGTAAGCTAGACAGTTGTGTATACCATGACAACATCGATTGTCCCCAACCTCCTTTGGTTTGTAGTTGCGATTCTCTACAACATCAAATTATTCCACTGCAGGATTCTTCAGGAACTTGTTGTTATAAACTAAGTCAGCAAATTCCTCAGACAAATTGTTTCCAATTACTCAAATTAAATATCAGTAGTGGAACTTTTGAAAAATTAACCACAGGTACCGATTGGAACATTCTGGTAAATGATAAAAGTTTTACCCTGAGTCACCAATCCGGATATTTTCCATCCGGCCCATCAGTACCTGTTAACTTTTGCGTAAAAGGGTCCGGTAACTATACAATCTCCCTGTCTTATTACTATAGCTCCGGAGGAAAGGTGGACAGTTGTACGCATCAGCAAACCTTTAATTGTGTGCAACCACCTGGATTGGATACAGCCTGCACCACATCTGCTTGTCTTCCGGCACAAAAATCCTGGAATCTGATGGGACAAACCGGACATATCAAAGACATGTGTATCTATCAATGCAAACTTTATGTGGCTGGCAGCTTTAGCCAAATCGGGTCCACGAATGCAAATAATATTGCCGTCTGGGATGGCCATTTATGGAGTGCTGTGGGGTCTGGCATCAACGGCACTGTGAACGCTCTAACTGTGCACAATGGACTACTCTATGTTGGAGGAAAATTCGTCGAAGCTGGTGGACTGACAGATGCTAACCATATAGCTGTATGGAATGGAAATTCCTGGAATAAATTAGATAATGGCGTGATGGATTCAAGTAGTTTGGTATCCGTAAATGCTTTACTAAGTCATCCATTAGGATTGATAGTTGGCGGGTTTTTTAGTGAAGCCGGAAACTCGGTAAAAATTAATACCAAAAATATCGCCCGATGGAATGGTCTTAATTGGGAAGCCCCATTTTCGGCAAGTTTTAATGGTCCTGTAAACACACTTGAATTCTTTCAAAATCAACTTTACGCTGGTGGTGTTTTCAACATCCCCAACAATAATATTTCCTTATGGAATGGAACCAACTGGAGCAATCTTTTGAATGGGGTTAATCTTGATCCCCTAAACAAAGGGCAGGGCGTGACCACATTAAAAGAGTTTAACGGAAAATTAATGGTTGGCGGTAGATTTGAAAATGCGAATGGCATCAACAATACTAAACACATCGCCCAATGGAATGGCACAAATTGGTCTGCTCTCAATGGTGGTGATTTCAACAAGAGCACCGAAGGAATTTATGATTTGAGAGATTATGATCAAAAACTTTATGTGGCCGGAAATTTTATGGAAGCAGGAATGAAGACGATGTCAGGGGTGGCAGAATGGGATTCTCTGGATTGGAACAGTACCGCTCATTTAAATCAATTGGTAAGGGCGCTGGCATCCTATGATTCATGTGGAACCAAAACATGTGAACTAATTTCCGCAGGAGATGGATTTGTGAAGAACTGGGGTTGTATCAACAGTGGAATTGATCCTAAAAACTCTGAAATGGATATAAGAATCAGACCTAATCCGGTAAACGATGAATTATTCATCCAAATTTACGAAAAATGGACCAATGATCAAACTAGATTAAACATTATAAACTTGAACGGACAATTGATCAGGACAATAAACATTCCACCTAACCTCGAACAAAAAATTGAAGTTGCTGATCTCAAACAAGGAGTTTACATACTTGACTTTAGAAATGGAATAGGCCATTCGAAAATAATTAAACTGATTAAACTTTAATCATTGTTTACCCATTCGATCTTTAAAATGTGTATTGTTTTTGACACTATGAAATCCTGATAGTTAATTTGTTTATTCTCATGCTCTATTCAGATAGTCTAAAAAGCCTCCCATATTTTTGGGGGGCTTTTTAAATGTCCAAAATGATGACAATGTTTAAGTATTCAAGAATACCCTAAACTATAGTCACTCTAAAATAACTTTATACTAAACCAACATATATTTTGAAAATTTATTGAATTTCAAAATATATGTCACATACAATAAATTTGAAATAAAAGACATTGGCATCTTCTTTTTGTCATTTCTGTTGGTCGATATACAGAATATGTACGTTCAAACAATGTTGACCGCCCATATATTAATGCTTGTGCGCATTGATTTCTTACTTTAACGCGGCAATTTTTAAAGATTTTCCATAATCCTGAATCATGCCATATAAAAATAATTGCCAGTTTTTTTGGCCAACACATAGAAAATCTTATAAAATATACTATATCAGAAAAAATAATAATGGCAGAATAAACAAAATCCGGTAGAATTGTTAATAAGATATTAAGTTTGCCAGTTCAAACAAAACCTAATTTCAACTCATCCATGAATAAGCGATACTTTAAGATTACTTTGTTACTGGTTTTTACCCTGATAGCAGGGGTAAGTCTATTTTCACAAAGGATCATCACCGGAAAGGTCCAGGATGCCACTACCTCAGAACCAATTATTGGGGCGGCAGTTCAAGTGCAAAATACGACCATTGGTACCGTAACAGATGCAGATGGCAATTTCAGCATTAGTCTTTCGGATGGTGCGCAAAACCTTGTCATCACTTTTACAGGATATACCACTTTGATTCAAAGCATTGGGGTAGAAAACAACTATCTCATTCAGTTAAAACCAGGATTATTATTGGATGAGGTAATTCTTATCGGTTATGGTACTCAGAAGAAAACGGACAAGACTGGGGCGGTTTCTATGGTTAAGGCGGATGAGCTCAATGTTGGTAGTCTTCAGGATCCTGTGCAAGCTTTACAGGGAAAGGCAGCAGGTGTTACCATTTCGAAACAAGGCGGAGATCCTAATGGTGGTTTTTCTGTAAACATCAGGGGCGCCTCCGGTTTTACCAGTGGAACAGGCCCGTTGTTTGTAGTGGACGGAGTGCCGGGTGTTGACCCTACGACCATCTCCCCAAATGACATTGAATCCTATAACGTCTTAAAGGATGCCTCTTCCACAGCCATATATGGGGCAAGAGGTTCCAATGGTGTCATCATCATCACCACCAAAAATGCAGGACTTTCCAAATCAAAAGATCGCATCAACCAAATAGAATATAATGGCCAGGTATCCGTGGACCAGACAGCAAGAAGACTGGATTTTCTTACTGGGGATCAAATCAGAGATTTTGCAGCAAAGACCGGCAGAACATTCATTGATAATGGTGCAAACGTGGATTGGTTGGACGAAATATACCGCACAGGTTTGCTGCATGACCAGACGCTGTCCTTCTCCAGCTCAGATGCTAATTCAAATTATAGAGCATCCATTTCGCATTTAAATATTGATGGATTGCTTCTTGGATCTGCCAAGCAAAGAAGTATAGGCCGATTGAATTTTACCCAAAAAGGTCTTCAGGACAAACTTACTGTTCAGGCAAGACTTTCCGGAACGGTAGAGAACAATAATTATGTTAATTACGGAGGAGGAATTTCACCTACCAATATAATTTATCAGGCTTTTAGAAGAAGCCCAACAGATCCGGTGTACAATACGGATGGTAGTTATTTTGAGACAGACAGATCCTTCCAGTATTTTAATCCAGTGGCCATCATCAAGGAAACTCAAAATGAACGTGAAGCGAAAAGGATTTTTGGAAATTTCAGAGCTGATTTAGAGATATTCAGGGGACTTTCTGCTGCAGTTAACCTTGCCTACATTCGTGATGACGATGAAAGTTTTTATTACGAACCAAGTTATGCTGCATCCAATTTCACCAAAGGATTTGGCAAGAGATCTTACAATAATTATCAGTCAAAAATTATTGAAACCACATTAAATTATTCCACCAATATTTCACAAAAACACCAACTTCAATTGTTGGGTGGACATTCTTACCAAAAAGATGGTTACGATGGATTTACTGCCCAGGGAAAAGAAGCACTTTCAGATTATTTAAAATCCTATAATCTTGGAGCGTTGTTGAATTTGGAACCGGGAAGTATTTCTTCCTACAAGAACGAATTTTTGCTCGCATCTTTTTTTGGTCGTGCAGTTTATGATTTTGACAAAAAATATTTTATTACTGCGACGATTAGAAGAGATGGTTCGTCTAAGTTTGGCAAAAACAATGAATGGGGCTGGTTTCCTTCGGCCTCTGTGGGTTGGAATCTGGTCCGTGAATCATTCCTCAGTGATGTAGGTTTTTTGGAAGAACTTAAATTGCGGGTAGGATATGGAATTGCAGGAAATCAAAATATTCCTACGAATGTGGATCAGATATTTTTTATTCCTGCCGGGACAGCCATCAATCCGGAAAATGGAAATAAAGTAATTTCATTTCAAAATCTTGGCGGTGTAAATCCAAATCCAGATTTAAAATGGGAAGAGAATGTAGAATTAAACATCGGTTTGGATTTTGGCATCTTGAAAAACCGAATCAGCGGATCCATTGAAGTGTATCAAAAGACCACACGCGATTTGATCTATAACTATGAGCTGCCAGTTCCACCAAATAAAAACAGATACATATTTGCAAATGCAGGAAAAATAAAAAACAATGGTATTGAAGCAAGCATTCAAACCTTTGTGGTGGATATGAAAAATTTTGATTGGCGATCCAATCTGGTGTTCAGTGCCAACGAACAAAAAACCACAGAGCTTGCAAATGATAAATATGATCTGAACGAAATTAAAACTCTGTATGTTTCCGGACGCGGACTGGTAGGTGGTGAGAACTATACACAAATCATTAAACCAGGTTTAGAATTGGGCACCTTTTATCTCCCTGAATATGCAGGCCTAACCGAAGATGGAAAATTTCTTTTTTACACTGCCGCAGGTGGAGTGACCAGAGATCCGGCAAGAGCGGAGAGAAGAGTAGTCGGAAATGCACAACCTGATTTTACCATTGGCTGGTCCAATTATTTTAAATTAGGTAGATCTTTTGATGCTAGTTTTTCAGTCCGGGCTGTTGTGGGATTTGATGTACTTAATGTCACCAGAATGGTATTCAGTAATCCTGCAGATCTTCCTACATTGAATGTATTGGAGGAAGCATTAACAGAGTATGACAAGGGTCTTACCAGTTCGCCGATTGTAAGCGATTATTATCTGGAAGATGGCACTTTCCTAAAACTTGACAATGTCAATATTGGCTACAATTTCAAAACTGGAAATTCCAAGTATCTGAAAAATTTAAGAGTCTATGTGGCAGGGACAAACCTTCTGACCATTACCGGATACAGTGGACTGGATCCTGAATTAAGTTATGGTGGTATTGAATTCGGAAGGGACCAATACGATGTTTATCCTAAAGCCAGAAGTATTGCATTTGGAATTAACGCAAGTTTTTAAATCTTCAAATCTGATTCACAAAAAGTAAAAACATGAAAAAAATATATTTTATTTCTGCTTTAATATTCTCACTTTCCTGTACCAAACTGGATGAAAAGATATTTGACAAAATTCCGGAAAGCGAGTTTCCTGAAAACGAAGAGCAGGCTGCATTAAATATTATTCCAACCTATAAGGAACTTGCGGACCTCATAGATGATGCGGGATGGTGGTTTTGGGCACAAGAGGTGACCAGTGATGAAATTGTATTTCCCGTGAGGCTTACAGATTGGGAAGATGGAGGTAAATGGAGAGTCTTGCATACCCATGAATGGAATAACAATGTGGATGCTGTAAATTCTATGTGGTCACAGATGTATGATGGCGTGTTTGAAGCAAATAAAGCCATTGATGAACTCATCCCGTTTCAGGCTGCTGAAGCAGCGAAAGTAAACATTGCAAAATTGAAAACCCTGAGGGCTTTTTATTTGTATTTGTTGATGGACAATTATGGGGATGTACCTTTGGTTACCTCATTTTTTACGGCCGATCCACAACCAAAGAAAAATAAACGAGCTGAAATTTTTGATTTCCTGATCAAAGATTTAAAGGAAAGCCTTCCTTATCTCCAAGTGAACACTAAAAAATTTGCAGTTTCCAAAGGACTTGCTTATGCCATTATGGCTAAACTTTATTTGAATGCGGAAATTTATACTGGCACTCAAAAATGGGCAGAGGCTGAATCATATTGTGACAGTATCATACAATTAGGAATCTATAATCTGGAAGCTAAACCCTTGCTTCCATTTGTAAAAAATAATGAAAATTCCATTGAAAACATATTCACCATTCCATTCGATTCAAAAAGTTTGAAAGGATTCCGTTTGCATATGAGGACACTTCATTACTTGATGAATCAAACCTTTGACATGTTGGTTGGACCATGGAACGGATGTGCTGCAGTGGAAGATCATTACAATACTTTTACGAATGACGACCTTAGAAAACAAGGATTTATTGTTGGACCACAATTTACTTCTACAGGTCAGCCATTGTTTGATGAAACAGCTGGAAAACCTTTGGTCATCAATCCTAAAATTCCCGCATTGATCATGGATGGTTCTTATACATTCGAACAAATCAGAATGTCCGGTGCCAGAATAGGTAAATTTGAAATTGCAGCAGGTACAGATGAAAATCTGGACAACGACTTTCCGCTTTTTAGATATGCAGACATCCTTTTAATGGGCGCAGAAGCAAAAATCAGACAAGGAAAAAATGGAGACAATCTAGTCAATCAGGTTCGCCAAAGAGCCGGTGTATCTGCATGGACAGGTACTACTTTAGACATGATCCTTGCTGAGAGAGGGAGGGAAATGTTTGCTGAGGGGCACAGAAGACAAGATCTCATTCGTTTTAAGAAATTCAATAATGCCTGGTGGGCAAAACCGGCAAGTGCTCCGGAAAGGAATTTATTTCCAATTCCTCAATGGGCCATTGATGCCAATCCAAATTTAGGTTTGTAAAATTTTATTCATTAACTATAAATCTTTAAAAATGTCTAAGGAAAATTTTTTAAACTTTTGCTCTAAGTACCTTCTGTTGACGATGGTCGCTTCTTTGAGCTTCTGGATGACCGGATGCTCAGATGACGACGATACCGGCGGTGGTGGAACAGTAGTAGAAGATGGGCTTTATGTAAAAGGTGCAGGTACCGGATTTGCGGATTTCAGTACCAAAGCTTTATTTAAAGTTACTAAAAATGAAGTTCTGCAAGAAGACAGAACCAATTTGTTGGAGTTATATATTCCAGTTAAAGCAGGTGCTGATGGTTTCAACATCGTTAGTGTCTCCGGAACTACACGTAAAACCTATGGACCGGGTGCAGATTTCAAAATTGTAGAAACTGCTGCATTGGATGTGGATGAACCAAAAGATGGACTTTGGAAAGGTAATTTGGTAGAATCTACTACCCCATTTACTGTTCCGGAAGATGGTTTATATCATGTTATTGTGGATTTAGGTGTAAATAAAGTAGCCATCGCCAGAGTAAAATATGGTTTGATAGGCGGCGCAACACCAGGTGGATGGAGTACCAATACACCAATGAATACTACTTTCAATTTGACTAAAATGGAATTTGAGGCAACTGATGTGCTCATGTTAAAAAATGACTGGAAATTCCGTTATTCAAATGGATGGAAAATCAATATCGATACTGAGTTTGATCTTGGTGGCGGTAAGAAAGGGATTAAGGCAAATTCAAATCTGGGTGGAACGGTTGCTGCACTTACCGCAGGTGGTGCAAATATTGCAAATACTGTTTACGGCTTATACAAATTCACTTTAACTTATGAAGTGGGTAAAGGTTTTACAGCAACGCAAACCAAAACCGGTGACGGACCTCCTCTTGCTGAATATCCTGAAAAACTATACATGATCGGTGATGCAGTTGGTGGATGGGATTGGGCAACCATTGACCTTCCTATGGTTCCGGTGCACAGCCATCCAGAATTATTCTGGAAAATTGTAAGAATGGAAGGAACCGGTGGATTCAAGTTTGCACCAGGCAGAGAGTGGAAAGGAGACTTTGGCGTTAAAGGAACCGCAACAAATGGTGTTTACGGTAAAGGAACTGACAACGTTTCTGCTCCAACTGCACCAGGAAATTACCTTGTGGTAGTGAACCTTAAAGATGAAACCATTGAAGTTATCGACGCTGCAGTTTACCTGATTGGTGATTGCGTTGGTGGATACGATGCTGCAAAACCGGAAAATAAATTTACTTCCGGAACAGATGTGACCATTACCAAAGCATTGAGTGCAGGAGATTTACGTATTCATGTTGCTTCGCCTACCTTGAAATGCGATTGGTGGCAAGCAGAGCTGATGGTACTGAACGGAAAGATTGAGTTCCGAGGCACCGGAAATGATCAGGCAAGAGTTAATGTAGCTGCGGGAAGTCATACGATTACACTTAATTTTAAAGACGGAACCGGAAGCGTTCAATAGTATTTTTTATTATTAAAAATTAGAAAAAGGGAAGGCCTATATGGTCTTCCCTTTTTTTTGTTTGGTCTCAGTTCGTCACAGATTTAAAATGCAATGCGATACGACGTTAGGATATTAAATGCGAACTGCTTAATCGATATTTTCATTACCCCTTTGATTAAAAGTAGTGCCTATAAAAACTTTCGAAAATTTCAAGCCGGGAGGCTCGAAATAACCGCTTTTGGTTGTCGCAGTTTTAAACTGCGATGCAATAGGACTATAGCATTTTAAATGCGGCCTGATCATTAATATTTTCATGATTAAGTTGATTAAAAGGGGCACCCATAAAACTATCGTAAATTTTAAGCCGGTAGGCTCGAAATAACCAGTTTTGCGATATTCAGATTATAAAAAGAAAAAAGCCCCGACCAAGGACCGGAGCTTAATTCAGGTAAGGTTATAATTTTAAAATCACCTCACGGCAATTTTATAGTCTATGTTGTTGTAAGTTACCGTTCCATTTTGGTTAGGACTAGCCTGTATGTTGTGCATAATTCCTGCAACATGTGGTGCTGCCATGGAAGTCCCACTTAAGGTAGCATAAGTGCCATCCTTGTAAGTAGAATATACACTGGAGCCGGTTGCAATCCAATCCACCGGAGGTACGCCATAGTTAGAAAATGAAGACCAGGCTTTTGCACAAGTCATAGATGCAGTGGTATGAATATTTGTGGCATTTGCACAAGCTGGGGTGTACAAAGCGGCATTTGCAGCAGAATTTCCTGAAGCTATTGCAATACGGGTACCCGCAGCACTCATATTTTTTAAAGCAGCAGAATAGGAAGAATTTGCATCACAATTTGCACCCCAGTATCCTCCAAGACTTAAATTTACTACATCACCTGGTTCGTCATTTGCAGCAACATGATTAAGTCCTGATAATATAGCGGAGGTGGTTCCTGAACCTTGACAATTTAAAACCCTAACAGGCACCACCCGAGCTCCGGCTGAAACCCCAACTACACCAATGTCATTGTTCTTGGCGGCAGCAATCCCTGAACAATGTGTACCATGTCCATGGCAGTCATCGGCACTTTTGCTTCCTTTTACAAATGATTTTGCATACTGGCTTCCAGTCTCTACATTCAGATCAGGATGATCGAGATCGATTCCTGTGTCCACGATCCAAATCCATTTGGATGAAGCGCTACCGTCCGCAGATCCTCCTGCATTGGTGATGCCGCACGGTGTAGATTGTGCTCTGAGCCCTACATTCTGATATTCCAGTGTGGTTTCAGGGAGATTCACGATCATGTCCTGTTCGATTTGTTTTACATTAGGATGGTTTCGCAATTGTGTAAGCTGGTTGTTGTCCAAAACTGCTGAAAATCCAATCATCAATTCGGCATATACATCAATGATGGCATCTGGTCTAATCCCCATCGGTGAGACAATCTCAAGAATTCTATCCTTTACTATTTGTTTGCGGGTTTCGCCAACTGATGGCCTTTGTGCCCTTTGAACATCGGCAGAATTTAGTTTACTCAGGTCGACCAAATTGTCTTCAAACAAAATGATGTATTGGTTGCTGATGACCTGACCAGGTGGGGTGAATAAAGGTGCAATGTATTGTTCTGTTGTTTCGTGCTTACATGCAGCTAGCATGAGCAACAAACAGAATAAAAGTTTAAAACTTTGAATACTTGGCGTTAGTTTCATCTGTAATAATTTAAGTTAGTCAACAAAAATACTGCATTAACTTAAATTTACAAACTATTCATGACACAATAATCACTTTTTTCAAAACTTACTATTTTGATTAAGCAGCCCTATCTTACAATCAACAATGGCTCCGTCTTTTGTGCATTGCCCTGTTGAAGTCTGATGTAATAATTGCCCGGTGCGTACCCTTCATTTTCCAAACTGAACTGATGGGTACCGTTTTGCAATTTGCCGGAAAATAAAATTTTAGCCAGTCGGCCTAATGGATCTATCAACTGTAACTGAGCTACACCATCTGTGCCAGTTGCAATTTGAATATTTGTAAAAGAAGTCATTGGATTTGGGCTGGCGATGATTTGCAGAGCATCTTCGGCATCTTTAAGATTCTTGGTATCCGTAGTGCTGCACTCATTTTTTATCAGTGGAAGTGCCTGGAAATTTTTTAAGAGAATTCTTTGCAGACTATCATCCTTGACACAGAACCAATCCTTGAGCACTGATGCATACACAGACCGGAAATCATACTGCATGGGCAGATTGTCATTTTCTGTAACGGTCGAAGGAATAATTGGATTGTTGCCTGTAATTCCGCCTCTTGCCTTTGAACCAAATACAAACAAAGGCGCTGCAGCACCATGATCTGTTCCTACGCTGTCGTTGGATTTAATCCTTCTTCCAAATTCAGAAAAAGTCATACCCATGACACGATGTGCCACGTTCATGAGTTCTATATCACGCTGAAATGAAAAAACGGCATCACTCAGTAATTTCAAGAGGTTGGCATGCGCTCCCGTAGCGTTGTTACCGGTAACCACCTGATCAGAATGGGTATCAAAGCCGTATAGATTTACCAAATACAATCTGGTTTTGAGGCCACCATTAATCAGGCGTGCGATCACTTTCAGCGTATCCGCTAAATAATTTCCTGCAGGGTAATTTCCGAGATTATTACCTTTTAAAAAACCTTTAACAAGCGTATCCGCGTAGGTTTTGGATTGTCGGCTTATAGTTCGGATGTAATTCAATTCATGACCGAGTGGTGTTGCTGGTGGAGGATCACTTAATCCGGTTGGCCATGCCCCAAAAATGTCCGGATTGGACACATTCATGGACATTTGAGCATTTGGACCCTGAAAAAGCAACGGAAGATTAGCCCCTACCTGGATGGCTAACGGATCAGGATTTGCAGCATTCGGATAATCGAGCGGAAAACCCGGAAATTCTTCATTCAGATACCTTCCGAGCCAACCAGAGTCGAGGTATTGATTGGCTTCGCTGGCGCTTGCCCAAATGTCTGTTGCCCTGAAGTGTGAAAAATTTGGATTTGGGTAGCCCACAGATTGTACGATGTTTACTTTCCCTTCATTAAAAAGAGTCTGCATACCGGTCATGGCAGGATGAAGTGCAGTATTGGCAAATCCGTTTAGTTTCAACAATTGATTTTGTGGCAACAAAACATTTTTTCGGGCCGCATCCAGTCGGCTGTAATTATCTACAGGTACTACCGTATTCAATCCATCATTACCTCCTCCGAGATAAATAAGCACCATCACATGATCTGTTTCCAATCCAGGATTCAGGACAGATTGCAGCCATGCATTATTGCTGTGTGCCTGCAGCGGAATACCATTGATCATGGAAGGCACTACAACACTTGCGGCGGCGGCGGATTTTATAAACTTACGACGTTTCATGTTTCTTAATTTAGGATAGATGATATTCTGCTTGGCTAATGATTTCTTTAAAGAGGGCATTTAATCTCAGGGTCACTGCATTTTTTAAGGCAGGATCTGTTGGATTTCCGGTATATTCTAACCAGATGTCTGTCCAATAACTGTCCCCGGGAAGTCCCTGAATTAGAAAAGATTTTAAATATTGAATGGAAGTATCTGAAAGGGTATAATTGTACAAGATGGCCACAGAATCTTTCACCAACTGCAAGGCATCTTGTGGTTGTGAAAAGCTGGATGCCAGAATTATGGGATCTACTTTTAAGGAAATTCCATTAAACTCTACCCCTTTGCTGCTGGTAATATTTTCTGCCACCCTGTTGCGGTTTGCAAGCGTATCTGCATTGATCCAAATCTCATGAAACTGGGGAGACTGATACCAGGCCTGCCATCCGGAAACTACCGGTGGATCGGCTATGTTTAATCCCTGATAAGCAGACAAAGAGGCTATAAGCCCCCAGGATAAATACTGATTTACCAGATTGGATTGGTCGGGAAATTTAATAGAAAATTCTTTGGTCAACCCAATTGAATAATCCAAAGGACTCTTGATGATACAACCCACACTGAGCATATCATAAAAATGCTCTGACTTAAACAAAGTCTCTACTACTTTTTTGTTGTCGTATCCTGACGATTTATAAAGGTCTGCAAGTGGTCTAATGACATTCATCTCTACATCATTTGGAATTTCGTAATACACGAAAAACTGGTATAATTTACGCACCATGTGTCGTGCAGTTTCAATATTGTCGGTGAGCATGTTAATCAGCTCATCCAATTCCTGTTCTCCTGCCGGACCAAATTTTCCGGTGATGGTTTTATTGTTGTAGAAAGTTGAAAATCTTTTGGTAGATAGATCGTGCTGATTAAAGTCAAAATAATAGGAAATCGGTGTGGTCAATGGATTAATCCGATAGCCCGTAAGAACTTTCGCAGCAGCTTTCACATCATCTTCTGTCCAGGTAGCATCCGGTCCTTTTCCAATGGTAAAAAGTTCCTGTAATTCGCGAGCGTAATTTTCATCTGGTGCAGCCTTGCTGTTCAGCTGGCCATTTAGATACCGGAGCATTGCCGGATCAACGGATACCAGCTTCACCATGGTTTTAAAATTACCCAATGCATTTTCTCTGAGTAGTTTATAATAATAATACATCGCCTGTGCGATCTGAACCGTATCTGCCTCCAATGCAAAGTGATTAAACCAGAAAAGGGTTAATTTTTCTGTAATGGTCATTTTCTGATGGATCATATTTCCGGCCCACCAGGCTTTAAACACATCCGTCCGAGCCTGATAATATTGCGGTGGAATGGGAGTGACAGCGGGGGCATTGATAAAGGTCTGTCCGTAAGGGGTTGTCGGATCGGGTTCTGCCGGTGTGCTGTACACATTCAGGGGTGGGGATGGAATAGGATCTTTAGCCCCGGCGGTATCCAGCAATTTGTCTACTGCTGCATTCATACCCAGAGATAACAACTGGTCCACTTCCGATTTCCTAACCCCGAAGGTGGCTCTTCTCAACAGATGCACAACCTGTGTAGTGGTCCAGGGTCCTGTATAAGGATTGATTCCCGATTGCGGATCTGGCCGCATACTTTGATTCAATCCACCAAACATCCTTACAAATTCTGATCTTTTCATGACATAATATTCTGAGATGATGATTCGATTCTACTTTTAACAAAATAATGAGTGGAAATATTATTTCTATTATTCGATTTGCTCAAATCGATAAGCTAAATCAAGTTTAAAAATACAATCAAAAAGGATATCCTGAACTTCTTATTGCACTTTAAGAAAAATTTAATATTCCATCAAACACAAGTCTAAAAAAGAGGCAAGTTGAAAATTTTGGGAGAAACCAGTTTTGCTGACCCCGTTTGTCACTAAAGTTGTCCTAAATTCCATCCTTTTATTCACATTGTTCTTTTTTGTCTTAATACAAAAAAGAACCAAAAAAAATCAAGGCTGTTTTCATTTCTTAACGCAAAAACTGATCTAAAAAGCTAAACAAAATGAACTCGCCTTAATCATCCATAATAGCTCTTGGTCTTACTGTCATAAATTTATTTGCTTATCTGCAAGCGAGCTCAAACAGTATTTTGTTTTTAACGCTTTTTAAATCAGTTTTAGCTAAAATGAAAAAGGCCGATCTGAATTTCTCATTCGATAACTATATGAGGTATCGGAATTTAATTAATACAGCAACTAAAGAGGTTTAATTTCTACTTATTCACTATAGAATTTACCTGACTTGATAAAAAATACATTAATACATGAACTTTAAATATAAAAAAATCCCTTGCAAACCGGCACTATAAAAGATAATTATACACGACAGCATGCAAGGGATAATAATCCTCAATAAAGAGAATTTTAAAAATAAGAAACTAAGAATTATTTAATAAATTTTCTCATTTGTTCATTAACACCTTCTACACACAGGTGCCAGCGCTTCCAAAAACTATCATAAGATCCGGGACCATGTACAGATTCATAATCTTCTTTAAACTTAATGTCTTCATCATACTCTGCATACTTTTCAAAATTAAAAATAACTGCAGCGTCCTGTCCACTCCTGTTCCACAATTCATTGTAAAATACTCTGGAAGAAAAGTTATACTTTTTTGCATCCCAAACTGCTTTATTCATTTTCATGAGTTCAGCGAATTCATATCTCATTCCGGGTTTGATGTCTACAATCCATACATCAATATGACTTGGATTGTAATTTGGTGGTGTGTAGGAAAGTTTATCCTGTAATTTCCAAAAATGGGATTCGCCATATTCTTCCACGTAAACATCTACATTTTTATCCCAGTCTGCATCATGCTTGGCATCACCACCCGGTGCATGATCCATATCTGTAAATGTCATAGGACCCATACTCCAGACATACCAGCCGTCACTCTTAAATCCCTCCGTAATCTGAGAGAGTGTAGCTCTGTTAGGTCCTGAACTGTGAAACATGGCATTGTGTGCTTTGACCCCATCTTCAAATTTTTTCTCCATACCACGTTTTGGTTTTACCAACATGTTGTTGAACATCTGGTAAGCAGGCATGTCGGTCTTGGCTTGTGCAAAGGAATGGTTGTGCACAAATCCGCAAACCAACAACCACAATAAAAACTTTTTCATTTTTGTTTGATTTTAGTGAATAATGCCCAAGGTAGTCTTTATTGTTGAGCACCTGATTAATAAATGTAAAACCTAAGATCTACCAGATGAAGTGAAATAGAAAAGTAAGAACAAAGTCAGAAGGAAAAACAATCATGATTTTAAAAAATCAATCAATCCCTTAAAATAGGATTGCTGATCATCCCACATGCACATATGAGATCCATTTGGACATAAATGAAACAATGCACCACTGATTTGTTTGGACATCCATTCCATGTGTGCCGGATCCATGGTATCATAAGTTGCTCCGATGATCAAGGTTCTAACTTTAATTTGCTTTAGATCATTGCTCCGATCCCAATTTTCTAATTTGCCTGAGATACCAAATTCACTGGGCCCCTGCATGATCACGTATTGTTGTTGGTTTAATTTTGCGAAAGCGCGATTCACGGGTTCAGGCCATTGCTCCAAAGGAATTCTGCAAATAAATTTTTCATAAAAATGTGGCATCAGCAATTCCATGTATTGAGGATTTGAAAAATCCTTTCTGTGCTCGATGGCACGAATGGTATCCAGTACTGTTGCAGGGAGTTTTTTAGACAACACTTCGTCCGCATATTTGCCATATGCTCTTGCGTCTGACATCATATCGGATATTATCAGTCCTTTAAGATGTTGTTGATATTTCAGTGCATATTCCATTGCCAGAATTCCACCCCACGAATGTCCCAACAAATACAAATTGCTGCTGTCTAAATGCAATGCCTGACGCACCTGTTCCAACTCATCTACTGATCTTGACAGATCCCAAAGGCTGGTGTCTGTCGGCTTATCACTGTTGCAGGTTCCCAATTGGTCGTAATAAATAAATTCGATACCTTCCTGTGGAAGAAAACTCTCCATGCATTCAAAATATTCATGCCCGGTGCCCGGTCCTCCATGTAGCAGCAAAAGTTTTATTTTTGGATGGTTGCCAATCCTTTTGGTCCATACTTTAAAATTACCTTTTGGAGTAGTAATGGGAATCATGCGAATTCCTCCATTTAGTATGCCCGTATCTTGTGGTTGGAAGTAACTTAGGGGCAAACATTTTTCCTGTACGCATGGCTGGGTACAGGATGCAATAGAGAGGACAGTGATTAAAAAAATAAAATTACGCATGGAATTTTAATTTGAGTTGCACGAAGATAACCAATTTAAAGAAGATTCTTATTCGCAGATGACTATAATACTAATTAACTTTTGTGCTTTGTCTTGCCAGCAGTTTCCACTTCCTCTTATCCTTTATCCAGGTCTGACAAACATGCAACTTTAATGAAATGGATTTGCCGTTCAGAATGATGTCATGTGTGGCATTGAAACGCACAACGGCAGTTTTATTTTTTAATTTAACAGAAATACTCTCTACCTCTATCTTTTGATAGGTTAAATATCCGGTTGCATTGTTGTGGATGAGTTCATTTACATTTTCTATCCATCCATTGGAATGCCCATAGCTAAGATCCTTGTGCAACAAAGAACGAAGAGTGGAAGAGTCTTGTGATAACAATGCTTGATTTAAGGACTGAACTTTTTGAAGGATGAGTTCATTTTTTTGGGCACTTGCACCTGTGAGAAAAAATAAGAAAGAAACAATCCTAAAAAAAGTAAGCGTTGGATTCATGAAATATAGGTTTGGGTAAATTTAATCATAAATCTATTCGAAATAAAATTATGAATAATAGTGTTACTTAAATTAATTGAAAAACTTATTTCAACTCTAAACAAAATAAATATTATCAATTTATTACATATTATATATATATATATATATATATATCCGTGCTTTCAAATATTTCTATATCTTTGATCACTTAAGATTTAAGCTATTATGAACAAAGCATTATTTATTCTGGTCATTGGAGTTTTCCTCTTTAATTGGTCTTTTTGTCAATCAGGGACGGTCTCCTCAGGTGGACATGTTTCAAATGGAACCACAGCAGTCTCTTTTTCAATCGGTCAAGTGTTTGATAATTATGCTTCCAACAGTTTGAATAATTTAAATGAAGGAATACAACAGCCATCCATTAATGGACTTACAAAATCTAAAGACTTAATTGATACTGAAGTATTGCAATTGAATCAATCTGGAAATTTAATAGAATTGACTGCGCCTTCCGGCCATACTTATATTTTAATGAGCGGGGATGGAAAAATATTAGAAAGTAAAAATTCAAATTTTACATTCAGTACAATTGACTTAAACCATTATTTGCCCGGTATTTATTATCTGGGGGTATTTGTTAAAGAATCTAATTTAAAAACCTTTAAAGTATTAGTTTTATGAGAACATTATTATTTGTCTCTTTTCTGTTCTTGCAATTTGGCAATCAACTTGTATGTCAAACGCCTGATCTTATAGGCTATCAGGCAATCATTAGAAAAAATGACAATTCGTTGGTGTCTAACCAAAAAATTGGAATCGAAATTTCAATATTGGAAAAATCAATTAATGGAAATCAGGTATTTGTTGAACTTCAATCTCCTACCACGAATGCAAATGGATTAGTCACCTTAAATATAGGTGAAGGCACCTCAGTACTTGGCACATTAAATAAAATTAACTGGGGAAATGGTCCATATTTTGTTAAAACAAGAATTGATGTTAAAGGTGGAAATAATTATACTTTAGAAAGCAATAGTCAACTGCTTAGTGTACCCTTTTCTTTCTATTCAGAAAAAGCAAGGACTCTAACAAAACATTTTATTGGCGAGTACTATCAGGGCGGAATTATTTTTGATGTGTACAATGGCCAGGATGGAAATGAGCACGGTTTAATAGTAAGTTTAAATGATGTTTCTAATGGAACCGTATGGAGCAATGTAGGTGCCAGTTTAGTTGGGAATGGCGCACAAAGCCTTTGGAATGGGCAAGAAAATTCGAATGCTATTACTAAGCAATCCGGACACTCTGCCAGCGCTGCTCAAATATGCATTGACTATAATTATGCTGGATTCTCAGACTGGTATTTACCATCGATTGATGAACTAAATTTGTTAAGAAATGGACGATATTATATTAATAAAATAGCTGATAATGATGGTGATCCTTTGACCGTTCCCATAACTCATTTTGACTATTATTGGTCATCCACAGAAGCTAAAGCTAATACAGCCTTTGTATTTCAATTTGGTTCAGGAGACATTGCTACTGTCGGTAAGAATACTGCATTATACCACATCAGGGCAGTTCGAAAATTTTAATACTTTCGAAAATAAATTATAATTAGACAGTCAAAATAATTAATGTAATAATTTGTATTTAATATTTAAATACCAGTCATTATTTTCTAAGAAGTCTTCTGAACTGTAAAACCCTTTCAAAACTCAAAACCGCTTCGTGCAAATGGTAAAGCGATTTTGGGATTTCTTCCAGCCTAGATGTATTTGGGTTAATTCTATAGGGAATCATGGCATAGAAAACTTCCAAATCATAATCTCTCCTTAACCGCTCATGCAGATGTAAATCCAAAACTGCGGTCAACAAATCATCAGACCAAAAATGTTTTTCTGCAAGAATAAAATGCAGAAAAGCCTCTAGATCTATTTGCGGACCCAATTTTCTTATTGCGGTAACGCAAACCTGATTAAATGTTTCAAAGTTCATACAGGAGGACAATTTTGCCACCTCCAAATCTTCCGTAAAAGCTTGGTTATCGATCAGCCAGTTGGCGAGAAATTTGGCAGATTCGACATCTTTGTATTTTCTGATAGATTCCAATATAGATTGAAGAAAATCTTCACCGGCCAATTTTTGCAAAATTTTTTTTGCATCTTGTCTCTCGGTAATCCAAGTGGGTGGAATAATTTCCAAATGTTGTGCTAGCGTATATTCTTTTTGCTTTTTCTTTAATGGAGGAATTGGCTCTTGCAGAGAAGATGGTTTAAGCAGTAAAGATTCAAGCCAGAGTTTTGACTGTATGCTAACAGGATTCTGTTTATCCTTAAAGATATGGGGATACAGAAGAATTACATTTTTGGTTTAACCGATTTCAGCAATTGTTCCATTTGTTCTTCCGTTAAAACCGGCCAGTTATGCAAACCATATTCAAGGATCGCCGCTTGTTCTTTTTCAGAAAAATCGCTAACCTGTTCTAAAAAAGAAATGAAATGCTTCATGGTTCTTACTTTCCAAAAATCGGCGGTACATAAACAGCCTCTTTGCAGATTCTTTGCACCATAAAGGTTTCTCCCATTTTGTTGAATCTAACCAGTGCCAGTCCGGATTTTGGCGACAAAGAAATTGTCCGGCTTCTCCGAGAATGGGAAAAGCATAATCTGCCAATTCGGGATGAGTGCCAAGATAATCCAGCACTTTGACCAAAAAATTGACCGGAAAGACCTGGGATTTTCTTTGGGTCAGTAGGCAAAATTCATAAAAAGCGCCTGGTGATCCTGTTGTAAGATCTGATTAAAAAATGTTCCCAGGTGGCTTGTACTCTTGCTTTTGGAAACTGATCCAGGTCTTTGCCATGATATTGGATGTATTGTGCTGAGTGGACCAAAAGGAAGCGGTGGGCAAGATTTTGAGCCAAGCCGACAGGATCCTGAGCACCATGAAGGGCCTCAGTTTTCAAATCCTCCAAATTGTTATCCAAATCTTTAATCATTATTAACAAAATTAAGGCTTTCAGCGTCCTTCAGGGTTTTATCTTTGCGGCGGATTAAAAACACATCTAATTAATTCTAATTTATGGCAAATATCGGTCGCGTAAGTCAAATCATCGGTCCTGTGGTGGACGTTTCATTTTCCGGAGAAGGTTCTCATCTACCTGAAATATATCATGCCCTTCGTATTAAACGTGAAGGTAAGGAAGATCTTATTCTAGAAGTTCAGCAACATCTTGGTGAAGACAGCGTCCGGGCAGTTGCCATGGATTCCACGGATGGACTTACCCGCGGTGCAGAGGCCATAGACTTGAAAGAGACCATCTCTATGCCGGTGGGTGAAGAAATCAAAGGCCGTTTGTTTAATGTGGTAGGAGAGCCTATTGATGGTCTTGGACCGGTAAGCCGTGCACATACTTATTCCATTCACCAGAAACCGCCTACCTATGAGGATTTGTCCACAGAGACCGAAGTTCTTTTCACAGGTATTAAAGTTATTGACTTGATTGAGCCATATTCCAAAGGTGGTAAAATTGGATTGTTCGGAGGTGCGGGTGTTGGTAAAACCGTATTGATCCAGGAGTTGATCAACAACATTGCTAAGGGTTACGGAGGTCTGTCCGTATTTGCAGGGGTAGGAGAAAGAACCCGTGAGGGAAATGACTTACTTCGTGAGATGATAGAGGCCGGAATCATAAAATACGGAGATAAATTCAAGCATTCCATGGAAGAAGGAGGCTGGGATCTCGCTTCTGTAGATAAAAAAGAATTAATGGATTCTAAGGCAACTTTCATCTTTGGACAAATGAACGAACCACCGGGTGCACGTGCAAGGGTTGCCCTTTCAGGTCTTACTGTTGCGGAGTATTTCCGTGACGGAGACATGACAGATCCTGCAGGAGGAAAAGACATCCTTTTCTTCATCGACAACATCTTCCGATTCACACAGGCAGGTTCTGAGGTTTCAGCTTTGTTGGGACGTATGCCTTCTGCGGTGGGTTACCAACCTACGCTTGCTACAGAGATGGGTTTGATGCAAGAGCGTATCACCTCTACCAAAAGAGGATCCATCACTTCCGTACAGGCGGTTTACGTTCCTGCGGATGACTTGACTGACCCGGCTCCGGCTACGACTTTTGCTCACCTGGACGCAACGACGGTATTGAGTCGTAAGATTGCAGCACTGGGTATTTATCCTGCAGTGGATCCACTCGATTCTACTTCAAGAATCCTTGATCCGCTGATCATCGGAGAATTGCATTACAACACCGCTCAGCGCGTAAAAAATATCCTTCAGCGTTACAACGAACTTCTGGACATCATCGCCATCCTCGGTATGGAAGAATTGTCAGAAGAGGATAAATTGATTGTACACCGCGCACGTCGTGTACAAAGGTTCTTGTCTCAGCCTTTCCATGTTGCTGAACAGTTTACCGGTCTGAAAGGAGTATTGGTACCTATTGAAGAAACCATCCGCGGATTTAACATGATCATGGATGGTGAAGTTGACCAGTATCCGGAAGCAGCCTTCAACCTGGTAGGAACGATCGATGATGCCATCGAGAAGGGAAAGAAAATTTTGGCCGAATCAAACAATTAATCCCATGAAGGTAAGCATTCTAACCCCCGAAAGCTCTCTTTACGAAGGCCAGGCTAAAGCCATCATAATGCCGGGACTCGGAGGTCAATTTGAAGTACTTGACCGACATGCGCCTTTGATTTCCGCATTATCCAAAGGCACCATCCAGCTGACCGATGAAAAAGGAGAAAAACATAAGTTCTCCATTAAAAATGGTTTTGCGGAGGTGCTCAAAAATGAAGTGAGCATTTTGGTGAGGGTTTTGTAAAAAAGCTCTGAAACTATTTATTAATTTATGACATTTTAAACTGCATCATTGCAATTTGAGATTTCATTTTTTTTCGTGAACCTTATTATAACAAAAATTTGACATGTTAGAATTTCTCCTTTCATGATAAGAATGAAATTTTCTTCATGAAAAAATTTAAGTATAAGTGTGATATTAATTGACTATTAGTATGTTGGCCCAACTGTTTATAATTATCGAATTATTCGTGAGGACACTACTATTTGACTAATTAATATTAACACTTCGACTTTGAAAAATCCGAATGCTAGATTTTGTAAAACCAGTATAGAAACCCAAACCAGCTTCACCCTAAAACAAAAGGGTAATTAATACCTTTAAAATAATGAGCTGGATTAGTAAGGAAATAGGTACCCTAAAGAAATACTTATAGAATTAAATTTTCCAGTAAAACCGTATTCTTCCGAAAACTCTGTTGGCACAATGTTCCCCAAACCTACATTATACGAAGCACTAATGATATAATCATAATTGATAGTAAATCCTGCCTCCAATTGCAAACCGACATCCAAAGGTCTTATATCATTACCCAAGGCATTACCAAAAACTATTTTCTTGTCAGTAGATTTATCATCAAGACCTCCTCCTGTTGCTTTAGAAGTTATCTTACCCGCAACCCCAAAGCCAAAATATGGCCCTGCTCCAATATGAAATTTTTCATTAACATAGGATGCAATTACCGGTAATTGTATATAAACTGGTGCAGTAGTCAATGAAGTTGTTCTTCCGGAAACAGTTTCAGAATACTTATCTCCTTTTAAATGAACTCCAATCCCCAATCTGAAGGCAAAATTATCTTTAACCGGTAACACACATAGCCCTTCTAAATGGTATCCATAAAGCAACTTCCTATTTTCTTCCCTAACAGAAGAACCTGGACCTTGCCAACTGCCATAAGCTATATTCAGCCCTCCCTTTAAGCCAAACCTGGTTTGTCCATGTATAGATGAAATTGAAAAAACACTTATAATAACAAATAAAAATAAGATTACATTTCTCATAAAAGTTGATTTAGTTTATGGTTGCAAGATATTAATTCTCTTGGAAATTTAAATATAATACACTTTAAATATTAAATTTGGTATTTGAAAACTTTCCATGGTTAAAAGCCTTACCTTGAATTAAATTTATATATATATATAATCAATTATTAATCAAATATTATGAAATACATTTTATTAACCATCGTGTTGCTATTAGTACTATCTTTTAACTTCTCATGCAATGATGATCTAGGCACAAACTCAGATATTGATTGGTTAAATCAGAAAAATAACTTCTTTGAAGAACCATTATCAATAGATGAATCGATTATTATTGAATCAACTCCTGACGCGATAGGTTTTGACCCTTCGACTATAATCCTTCCCAATGGACTAAGTCTGGAAGCTTTTTCAAACGAAATAGACTCATTTAAACAAAACAAAACTTCCACAAGAACCCCTAAGGGCTATAATGATCTTGGTCCCCAAGATGCTAAAAATAAACTAATTAAAGAATTGACTTATTCTGCTTTAACTCTTGTTAATAGGGAACTGCATAAATTTGATTATAATAAAGATGGGAATATAGACCAATACGGATTGGCTTATTCCTATGGACAAAAAGATGAAACTAAATTTCAGCCACCTCCCTACCCGAAGTCTGTTTGCAAAGAAAATATTTATGGACTTGATTGTTCAGGTTTTCTTGAAAGCATCTTCAATAAATCTAATATAAAACTGGCATCACCTGCAGACAACCAAAGAAAAGCTCAGGTATTACAAAATTCAATAATTAAAGGAATACCTGCATTGTCTAAAATAAAAGTAGAAGAAATCACCACTGATAATACGCTGATGTTTGAAACTGGGGATATAATTCATTGGAAAAAAAAGGGAACGGATATTGCCAAGCATATTGGTATAATCTTAAAAAACAAATCCGGCGAATTAGCTGTTTTTCAATCAAATGGAAATGATAGCCTTCCAACAGATTGTGCATTAAACAAGACATCAAAAAGAGGTTGTAGATTGATACAATTTATGGATAAACCTTGGTTTAATGGCGGCAAATATTACATTACAAGAATTTCAACCGAAATCACTGGAAAGTGGAGTTTATTTTTAAGATGCCAAAATCAAACAACAGACGTTATTACATTATCGTTTGATTTCCCCAAAAAACAAAACAGTGCATTCACTTTAAATGGAAGTGGAATTGATTATGATGGTACGGTTGTACATTACAAGGCAACATTTGAATATTCAACCCTCACAAGTTTACTTAAAGGGAATATATATTCTACAAAACCTAATAATCAAGAATTTTACCGTAACGATTCTCTATCTAAAAACTTAGTAAGAGACGAAAGTGATTACTTTAATTTAATCTTAGGCGATAATTACGAAGCTGGCTGCCCAGTTGAGGGTAGATTGCTTTATGTTAAATAACTTATTAACTCAAATCGCCAAAGAAATTATAAAAAAACGTATTTACGAATAAAACGATTAAAAGAACCAACATCTACTTTGAGAATGTACTTTTTAACAAGTCATTTAATTTATAATACTTTTCTTGGAAATCTTTATCTGATTTCAAACAACCCTGAAAAAATGGATCGTTTTTATTCCAACCACGTTGTTCAAAAAGTGTTGGATCCTTAGTTTTAATAACTTCATCTACAATTGATTTGAAATCCTCCATAATCTGCTCACAAGGCTTAGCCTTATTTATACTTCGATCAGCGTCATTTTTTATTTTTACAGCATATGTACTATCGGCTTTCCCTTCCTTTGCCTTAGTTTCAGGGTTGACCATAGATATAGAAATTGATGGATCTATTGTACTTATAGAATCTGGAGTTTGCATGTTTACTTCTTTCAATAGAGTTGAATCCAACATTGCATAACCACTACTTAGAACTTTTTGATCATTACTATTAGAGCATGAAGTGCATGAAATAAAAAATGATAATAAAATAATTTCAGTTATCGCTTTCACAAAATAAAAATTAAACTCGGTTATAAATCAAATTACCTGGTGTATTCCTACACATTTTTGAAACTAATAAATTTCCAATTATAAAACCAACTAAAATAAATAAAAAAGTAACAATAAATATGAGTATATGAAAAACTAAAATAAAATATTTTCCTACAAATATCTGGCATGTCAGATTAAAGAAAAGTAAAATAAAAACTGCAGCAACCGTACTTGATAACATAAGTTTAATAATAACAGTCAAATATGCTTTTATAATTAATGATTGCGAGAGTCCAAATGCCATAAATGTGCCAATGTTTTGTTTTACACTTTCAATATGACTTTTGATAAGAAAGTACATAAATATTACAAGGCACATGGCACCAATTAGTATTATGCTTAAAATTGCAGAAATTGCCAATTTACTTACTAAAGCAAAATTTTCTTTATCATCTACTTCAGAAATATCCAGAGGAATAGCATAATTTTTTAATAAGTGGTCCTTAAAATCTCTAATGCGATCCAATTTTGAAAAATTAAAAGCTAAGAATTGTGGCCTGTTAAAATTTCGATTGCCTGCCACACACTCCCAGTCTATTAAATCTTCTACAATACCTCCACTCTTTAGAATTAAATATTTCATAATAGAATCCTTTCTAGGATAATCTAAATAATCTCTAAAGTTTAATTTTGTCAAATAGAAAACCCTTTCTCCATAAAGTAAAACTGGGTTGATTTCAAAAGACTCTAGAGAATTACCGGATAATATATCATCATCAAATTGTTCAATTTTGTTTTGCAATAGAAATGTAACCTCTGAAATATTTCCCGTGCGGTAAAACTTGCTTTCGTCAACAGGATTGCTTAATAAGTTCATCATTTCGGCCGAACATACTATATCAGCTAGATTCGGTATATCCTTGACCACAGCTAAAACATCTAATAGAATGGTACTGTCTCTGAATGGTAGTGCGATTTTCAATCCGTTCTTTTCATCCCAAACATATTCCGATGACTTAAATAATTCTTCGGTTATGATTATCTTACAAATCTCTCCAGTCCAACTATCATCATATTTTCCATAAACAATATTTGAAAGGTCAGTAAACTTCTTAAATAGATCTTCATCATATTGCATTGAACGTAAAAAAAGATAATTTTTATGTTGTAAATTAGGTTCAAATATGGCCTGAAGTCTTTGATTGTACTCAACTATAGAATTCAGATAAAATTGGTTAGTTTTTTCATCACGCAAAACATGGTCTTCCATCGTTTTAATACTGTCTTGAAATCCAACACTTACAGGAAGGTCAACCCAGTTCGTAAAAGGGTTACTCATTTTTTCTTGCAAAGAGTAATAAATCTGTAAAGCCAATCCTATACAACCGAGAGAAAGGGTTATAATTAAAATCAAAATTACCTGATTTATACTATTTCTCCCTTTAAATGCAAGGTATTCCTTAGATTTCAAGAGATCATAATAGGAGACCTTTTGTGGCTTCATAAAACTTCTTCTTGGTACATCTGAATTAATAAACTCTTAATATCAAATAGCCGGTTATTTTCATGATCAACCCAAAAATCATCCTTTTTCCTAAAATTATAACAATGATCAATTATTCCAGACGTGGTATCCTTTGATGCACTTTTAACTATTGGCACAATTACATCAGCAAACTCAATCGCCATATCCAAATCATGACTTACAATCATTGCGGTTCTAGACCTTTGAAGATTTTCTTCCTTCATCAATTTAAGTATTTTTCGGGCTGTAATTTGATCAAGATTACCAGTGGGTTCATCTGCAAATAAAACTTCGCATGAAGCTACTAATGATCTTATAAATGCCACTCGTTGTTTTTGTCCACCAGATAGTTGGCTTACCTCTCTTGTAAATAAATCATTACTTAAATCTACTTTGGCCATAAGTTCTAATATATTCCTTTCAACATAATCTAAACTATCTCCCTTAAGCAATGCAGTAAACATCATATTTTCTCCCGAAGTGAAATTCGGCATTAAAAAATTATTTTGAAAAAGAAAGCTAAAATAATTTTTCCTAAATTTATCAATGGTATGAAGTGAGTTTTTCCATACCAATGAAAGATCGTGAATATCACCAACCTTATTTGTGTACCTAAATGTTGAATTTGTTCCATCCAATATGGTGTTGTTCATTAAGCCCAATGCCTCTATGAAAGTGCTTTTGCCAATTCCTGAAGGACCCACTATAAAATAAAGCGTCGATCTCTCAATTGTCAAATCTTTAATAAACAAGACAGGATGATCACTTTTATATCCACAAAGTAAATTTTTTATCTCATAAACTTTTGGCTCTTCCATCCTAAAATACTTCTTCAAATGGTATCCAAAAATAATTCTCCCCACTTCCAGGCGTGGTATAAATATATTCTGCATATATTTTTGGATTGTTTACAATCTTATCCAATCTTTCCATTTTAGCAGTAATTTCTCCAATAAAACTCCGGATCATATCACTTTGGATGTTATCCTTAACGAGGTCACTAATTTCAAAATTATCAGCTCGCTTAAATTCAAACCCATTACCGGCTAATGCTTTACAAATATCCTCCAGGTTTAAATCTTTAGGCATTTTCTTTGTTCCTGAATATTTACTAAAAAGATTCTCTAAATGGCTTTTTAATCCTCTTCGCATCTCAATGTCATTTTTTTCTACTAACACACTCAAATTTTGTAATTCATTTATATAATCCCTTAATTCTTCTCGCGGAAAAAACAAAACAGGAGAAAATGCATCATAATTTGCCCCGGCCGATCTTCTAGAAACAAAGACCTCCTGATATAATCTTATTTTTCTTTGTATTATCTGATTAATCACACTTTTACTAACTTCAGAATATCCAGCATTTTTAAGTATATCATTGATATTATCTATTATTCCATTTCCGAATTTACCAATTGAAATATCATCTTTAAGATCCAATGCAGACTCTCCATTGAGAATAAGTTTGTTCAGTACTTCAGTAATTGAATTTGTTCTTTCCTTAATTTCGCTAAAAGATTTCGAGATGGCATCTGAAAATCCTTGCTTGCCGATACCTGCAGAATTAGTTTCAGGATGGACTAACTTGGATACAAATGCTCCTTCCTTTACAGTTTTACCTGTACTGGTTTCAATTATTCTGGGATTATCGAACTTTACAAAAGATTCAAGCATTTTGCCAACACTTTTGTTACTCTCAAAAATTCTCTTTGAAGACTCCGCCATGATATCCTCAATTCTGTCACGCATATCACGAGCCAAGTAAAAATCAGATGCGGATGGTTGAATGGAAATAAAATGCACTTTTTTATCCTGCATCAATGAGGAGATATCATCTACCGTCACTTTCTCAGGACACTCAATATTATTACACTTAAAATCTAACATAGCGTCTTGACTGAAATCTGGGTTATTGGCAAAAAGATAAAAGATATTTGTCTCGTCTTCACCAAATCCTGATTTAATTAGTCCCTGTTTAATTCCATAATTTAATGCTGTGTGTGGATCTACCTCTTCAGCTATAAACTCCTGTTGATTAATAAATTTGTAAATATCTTGCAGATCACGACTCCTTGTCTTAACTGAAAAGAAGGGAGGGGCTCCAGTTAGTTTTGCATCTCTGTAAAAACCAACACCAAAACTAACATTTTCCTCGCTACTTATCTCCTTTCTTATATTTTCAAGCGCAGCAATCATTGCCGGTTTCCATGCTCTCATGGATTCAGATGCTTCTATTAGAAAAAAAATATTCCAATTGGATTGCTTTTTCTTTTGAGCCACAAAAGCACTTTGTATTTTTGCCATGTCATTATCCTCAAGTTTAAATTGTCCATCAGACCCAAGACCACCTAAAGCTCCACTAAAGAACCATTCTGATTTGGGACTTGGATCGACCTTAAGCACTGGCAGCCTCATTTTATACCCTTTAAACCTTAATCCATCCTTAGCTATCTCTCTAGGGTCTGCCACAACAGGATCATATATTCCATCATAATCTCTTGTAGCGCCTGTCCGAAAATTATCTGATGCACTTACTGACTGTTTATATAAATGAATACGACAATCGGTGCGATTTTTTCTCTCTTTAAATGCCTCTGGTTTGAAATTTGGCTCTAAGCAAAGTCTAGTATCCCAAGGTGCCTGTTTGACCTCACTTATCCAACCTAATATCCTTGGATCATTAGATTTGAGATCCGAAAAATTTGCTTCAGAACCAAGTAAAACAAATCCATTTTCCCTTTTAAGGATAAAGAAAAATTCATAAAGCAACTTATCATCTAATACCTGCCCATTAGACATTGGAGCATCAAGAAATTTAACGGTTTTCCCCAAATCACCATTTGCAATATCAACAACAGCTCTTGCAGAATAAAGCAATAGAGATTTAAGTATTATTCCATTCACAGGATTTCTTAATGGAGTCTGCCACAACAGCATATTTCGCTTTTTGACCCAGCCTCTATCTGTAAGCGCAGTTCCTAATTTAATATCTAATCCACCTATTAACTTTTTACCAAGATTTACAACATGAACCCATTCTCCTTCCTCCTCTACGACATAATACACCCCTCTAAATGGTAGTCGTTCCTTTTCACCGCTGGATTCTGAAGGTTTATTAAATGTTGGATTATTCGTTCTATCCGAAACTACAATCCATGGTACACTTTTGGACAGACTACTCCTCTGAACCATATAATCATTATAGTCAGAGCCTAACTTATCTTTAGGTCGAATAAAATGCTCCGGAAATCCCAAAACTCTTTTAAAATCTTGAGCATAACTAAATTCAAAAGCAATTAATAAAACTAATAATAATAATAAGACATTTTTAGTTCTGAGCATCATTGAGTATTTGGATTTAAATTAAACTTATATTCTAACCTAAACCCCAAATAATGAGGTTTAAAAGAAGAAAACAATAAACTTATATTATTTAGTGATGGATTTATAATTTGATTACCTGAGATGAAATCAGATGAAGCCAAATTCCCATCTTGTCCTTTAATCCAATTGGTTAAAGAATAATTTATATCTAAATTAATTCTCATTCTTCGATATCCACGTCTATCAACATCGAATTCGTAAAATGGTGACGCTGATATGAAAAAATTAAGTGGATTAAAATTTCGTTCGGGTATTTGATTGAGCTCCTCTGTGCACCAAACTTCAGTATTCCCAACTATCTGATGCATGGTCAACTTTCCATTCGCTTTTCCTGAATAAACAGAATAAACAGGCTTTATAAAAAGCCCTAAACCATAAGAATTAATAATAGAATTTGGCGTAAAATTAAAGGAAAGTCCAAATAAACCTTCTAGAGTAAATATTGAACTTTCACTAAAATCTTTAATTCTTAATACATGTGCCCCTCTAATTCCAGAAGCAGCCAACACTTGATTTTCAAAATTACAATCTATCTGATCTGATTTAATGTTGAATGTATGATAAACAGAATTTATGCCTCCTACAAAATAATGCCCTTTCCTTCTAAGAATTTCCAAAGAATAACTTAAACCGGGTCCAAAACTTATACCTGGAGAAACCTTTATTAATGAAGAACTATTATTTGCCCAAGCTTGAATTCCAATTTCTGGTTTATTCAGCCCGGCAGTGATTGAAAGATTGAGCCACCTTTTCTTTTCAGCAGGCCTCTCCTTTCTTTCTCCAATAATACTAAGTATAGACATCGTCTTGTAGTCTAAAGATTCAGAAACATTAATGACCATATCGAGCTTATGCTCTCTACCTTCTTTATAAGTCTTGATTTTTGACTTTTTGGGATTTAACTTATTTTCATCCACTGCAGTATTTAAAACCTTAGATACTCTTATAGAGATTTCATATATCTGCGCTTCAACATTAAATCTTAAATCTTTTAAAAGAACATCCGTAAAAGTGAGTTCACTTGGGGAAATCCCTTTTGGATAATAGGTTGCCACGAATGCTGCGTAATCCTTTGGAGAGATTACTTCCGGATATAATTGTAAGTCATTATAAATTTTCGAACTATAAGAAAAATTTGAAGTAAACCTGCTTTGACTTTCAGCAGAAATAAGTTGCTCATCTGTGGAAGGCAATGATAAATCTATCATTGTGCTGGCTTGCTGAAAGCGAATTAAAAATTTTGTTAACAAGTCTTTTATTTCAGACTTTACATTTTCAGAATCTTCAGATATTTTGGTTTTTTCATCTTCCCTAATTTCCAATAGATTTGTTTGCCCAACTCCATTTATAATAAATGTAGCATAAAAAAGAAGGGATATAATAAATAACTTCATTTTAAATATTGTTAGGGTGATTTTATTATAAATTAATTGCATCTTCATTATTATATTCATTTCAAAATGACCAAATTTTTATGAAACTTAGTTATGCTGGAATTAACAATTCGAAGACTGTAAATTCCATCAGAAGTAAAGGATTTGAAGCTATACAGATGTTTATAATCAGACTCTGTTATTTGGATATTATCACTTTCTACCAATTGGCCTAAATGGTTAAAAATTTCAATCTGATAATTCCCCTTCTCTATTCCATCAAACTCTATCGTAAATAGTCCATTATTTGGATTGGGATACAAAATCATTTTGGCCTGAGATAGTATGTTACAAGAGTCCTTCTCTTTAATTCTATCGTTTAAAATGGAAATATACCCATTGCAAGAATCTGAACAATTAAACCTCATCATAAAAACATGGTGATTATCTGAATAGTCGAAGTCAACTACTTTGTATTCTAGAGAACTCATGAATGAGGTATCAATTAATCCATCTTCATTAAAGGATATCCATTTTGTACATAAACCTGAATCAGATGGAAAGAGCAATTTCTTGCCTCCACAAATAAAACTTTTTATGGAACTACTATCAAGCAGTCTATTGTCTACTAATGATGAAGTTTCCACATCTAAAGTATCTCTTTTATAACAGGACCCAATTTTTGCCTGTGCTATCAATTTACCTCTACCATTTAAAACTGAAATTAAATTCTTATTGCGGTCAATTACTTTAGTGCTAAGGCTTCCAGTTGACTCCCAGGCTAAAACAGCTTTAGAGTTAGATAAATTCTTTATAAAGTATAATCCAGAACATGCAATACTATCAAGTATAAAATCAGGACTCTCTACTGCAGAAATATTAAAAGACAGATCCGACTTACATTCAAGAGTTCCACTTCTCACATTTTTAAAACTATAGTTTGCTATAAGATTTTCTGTAACCTTTAAATTCATTATCTTGTTACATACTTCAGATTTACCTATATAGCTCCAGCAATATTCAAAATTTTTAGTGTCAATATTCTTAAAAAATACCACTGAATCATTTATACAAACTGTGGTATCCATGATTTCGGGTGGAAGTGAAAATCCATATGCTTTTAATGAATTTTTAGAAGTACACCCTCCTTCTGATTTAATTTCATACAAAATATTTAACAAACTATCTCTTGTGCCAAATGTAATGGGAAAAGGATAGGAAACAGAATTAAAGTCCGTCCTTAATTGCCCATTAATTTTTAATTCGGAAACATTATTTCCATTGGATTTTATTAAAGTCAAATTTTTAGAATCTTTAAAACAAAAACTATCCCTTTCGAGAGTTAAATTAACTGTGTCAAATATTTCATAGGGCAATTCCGCCGAACAAATTAATGGGTCTTTTCCGCCAGTGGAATTCAGGTATAATACTGTCACTTCTACTATAAAAGACTCCTTTCCTGTCCGTAATTTATTCACGGGAATTTTTATAAATCTATCTTTGCCACTAGAAGATATTACCTTATTTATGGTATCTCTAAAATTACCTCCTTTACCGTTTGTTATTATAAACCTTGGAATACTGAATGAATCTATACCATTAGAACTCTGAAATATTTTACTTTCATTTAATTCCAAGTCTATAAAAATAGAATCATTTCCTCTATAACAATATGTACTATCCTTGCTTGAAAAATTAATTTTGAAAGCCAGGTCATCACACTTCAGATCTTGGATTTTGTAAGTTTTTTCAAAAATATTCATGCAGCCATTTGAATCCGTAACTTTCAAAATAATCTTGTGAATTCCTGTAGTTACAAAGGTATGATTATAACTCTTAAAAGCACTTGAATCAAGCTTTTTGACCCCATCAATATACATTTCATACTTAACAATTACTGCGCCGGATTCTGTTGGATAACTTTGATTACTAATATCAATATTGTAATTATTTCCAAGATTTGGAGTAAAATCAAAGTTACTAAAGGGAAGTTTAAATAATTTTAATTCTTTAGATGTAACTCCTTTGCATCCTTTACTGTCCGTTACAGAAACATTGTAAATTCCGGCCTGACTTACATTATTTCTTTTTGAACCCAAACTAGAACCTTTGTCCCAAACGTAAAAATAGGTTGGAGTTCCTTCCATCACCTCTGCAATAAATTCTGTAGTATCATTCTTGCAAATTGAGCCAATTCCATCAATTTCGACTTTAGGATTTGAGTTTACTGTAAAATCTTTACTTGTGGAGTCAACACAACCAAAACTATTTGTTACTGAATAAACTACCGTTGACACTCCTGGTGAAATTGCTGTCAATTTGCCGTTATTCTGGGCTATAGTTGCAATAGATAATTTTGATGACGACCATTTGCCATTCAAATCACCATTGCTTGTCAAATCCAAACTGGAATCATCACAGAGTTCAAATCTTCCACTATTAGAAGAAATTGATCCAGGATTAGGTAAAGGATTTACTGTTATATCCTTTAAAAAACTATCCTTACATCCCTCTGAAGAAACTACAAGATACTTTACTGAAGTCTTACCTTGTTTTAAACCAGTTACTTGTCCTTGGGCATTAACAACCAAAACACTCAAATCATTACTACTCCATCCTCCTAAAATTGAATTTCCAGTAATAGTCAAAATTATCATTGAACCCTTGCATAACATATTTGCACCTGAAATTAATCCGGCTGAGGGTTTTTCATTAATTTTCATTACTTGAATAACGCTATCCTTGCATCCGTTTAATCCAATAACCAAATATTTTATTTTAGCCTGACCAACATTTACACCAAATACTTTTCCAAAATTGTCCACTGTCGCAACATTAGTATTATCGCTACTCCATAAGCCTTGACTAGAATTACCATTTATTTTCAAACTTATATCAGCCTGTTTACACACTTGATCTGGTCCTGAAATTAATCCAGCATTAACGAAGGGAACATTTATATCCTTTTGCACACTGTCTTTACAACCACTTGAACTAACAACAGTATACTTGATTACAGCTGAACCTGCACTTTGACCCATAACCTTGCCGGAATTATCGACAGTAACTACATTTGTATTGTTACTACTCCAGCCACCTGGAATTGAATTTCCACTAATTGATAAAAAGTTCATTGCACCTTTGCATACAAAGTTGTCACCATCAATTTTACCAGCCTTAGGGATATCAAGTACATTTACAGTTATGGTATCCGATGACATACATAAATTAAAATCTGTTGCAGTTACTGAATAGGTTGTCGTTGAAATAGGGGAAACATTATGATTTTGTCCAGCTCCAAGTCCGTTGTCCCAATTGTATGTGTACGGTGGAGTTCCCATTGACCCATTTGCCATCAATGTCGTTGATGTACCCTTACATATTGCCACATCCATCCCTGCATTCACTACTGGCTTTGGATTTACTGTAACTATCACATTGTCTGTTGAAGTACATAAATTGAAATCGGTAACAGTTACTGAATAGGTTGTCGTTGAAATAGGGGAAACATTATGATTTTGTCCAGCCCCAAGTCCGTTGTCCCAATTGTATGTGTACGGTGGAGTTCCCATTGACCCATTTGCCATCAATGTCGTTGATGTACCCTTACATATTGCCACATCCATCCCTGCATTCACTACTGGCTTTGGATTTACTGTAACTATCACATTGTCTGTTGAAGTACATAAATTGAAATCGGTAACAGTTACTGAATAGGTTGTCGTTGAAATAGGGGAAACATTATGATTTTGTCCAGCTCCAAGTCCGTTGTCCCAATTGTATGTGTACGGTGGAGTTCCCATTGACCCATTTGCCATCAATGTCGTTGATGTACCCTTACATATTGCCACATCCATCCCTGCATTCACCACTGGCTTTGGATTTACTGTAACTATCACATTGTCTGTTGAAGTACATAAATTGAAATCGGTAACAGTTACTGAATAGGTTGTCGTTGAAATAGGGGAAACATTATGATTTTGTCCAGCTCCAAGTCCGTTGTCCCAATTGTATGTGTACGGTGGAGTTCCCATTGACCCATTTGCCATCAATGTCGTTGATGTACCCTTACATATTGCCACATCCATCCCTGCATTCACTACTGGCTTTGGATTTACTGTAACTATCACATTGTCTGTTGAAGTACATAAATTGAAATCGGTAACAGTTACTGAATAGGTTGTCGTTGAAATAGGGGAAACATTATGATTTTGTCCAGCCCCAAGTCCGTTGTCCCAATTGTATGTGTACGGTGGAGTTCCCATTGACCCATTTGCCATCAATGTCGTTGATGTACCCTTACATATTGCCACATCCATCCCTGCATTCACCACTGGCTTTGGATTTACTGTAACTATCACATTGTCTGTTGAAGTGCATAAATTGAAATCGGTAACAGTTACTGAATAGGTTGTCGTTGAAATAGGGGAAACATTATGATTTTGTCCAGCCCCAAGTCCGTTGTCCCAATTGTATGTGTACGGTGGAGTTCCCATTGACCCATTTGCCATCAATGTCGTTGATGTACCTTTACATATTGCCACATCCATCCCTGCATTCACCACTGGCTTTGGATTTACTGTAACTGTTTTGGATGTATTTGCCATTTCAGATGTTCCGTTATCAGTAACAGTAACTGTATAAGTTCCCGGTATTGAAACATTTATTGAGACAGTCGTTTCTGCTGTACTCCATAAATAGTTATATGAACCTGTTCCTCCAGATGGAACTGCTGTAAAAATGGAACTTTCACCTTCACAAATAGTTCCCATACCATTTATTGAAACTGTTAAAGCAAGAGGAATCGAACCTTCTCTTGCGACTTTATCTATAGTTTGACTCTTATCTATTCCTTCAATTAAATTATTATAAAATAGTACGATAGTTAATGGTGTATCTTCTTTGTAATTTATATATGCTGGATTAATAATGGAACATTCCCCAAAAGAATTAATTGGTGTAAAACCTACAATTATGTAACTAAAAATCAAGTTAAAAAAGAAATGTCTCATAAAAATCAATTATAATAAGTTAAATTATAAATAAAAAAACTATTCATTGGCCTAAGTTCTGTTCCGGTACCACTTACACAGGAATTTACTTCAAAAAGCTTAACTCCGTCAATACTTTGAAATTCAAGTAACCAGGACTCACCTGATTTCAATAGCAAGTGTGGCCATTCAGAAAATCTAATTACGTTTGCACCGGCATTAAGAAATTTTTTAAGCTCTCCTGACTCTCCATTTGGTCCTGTTAAATTTATTTTTATCTGTCCTTGCTGTGTAGCCCATACTGACCCTCCCTTTAATCTGGTTAATTTAGAAGCACTTAGTTTCATACTACCAGTATTTTTCGTCTTGCCATTTTGACGTATACAATCCTCAGTTGTCAATTGAAGAATCCTGCCCTCATCTTTAAGTTCAAAGGATTTTGGTTTAACCTTTATATCTTTTTCGCTAGGCTTTATTTCTTCGGAAATCATTTCCTTTTCAACTTTTGGCTCAATAAAATTTGGAACTTCCTTAATTTCTGCAGCCTTTTGAGTAGAAATTGTAAGGCTATTTTTTCACTTTTCCCTGTGTGGTTTCAGTTGACTTACTTCTGTCAATTTCAACAATTTGATTTTTACCAACAACAAAATCTTTATCGCTCTTTTCAAGTTGGGTATTTATAGACATTTTCCTTTCCACTTTAGCTTCATCTAAAATTAGGTCATCAGTTTGCTTATTATTACTTAATGCTCCTTCCATCTGGGTATCATCTTCTTTAACAATTGGCCGATCAACACCAGATACATATAGCCACCTGCTTGTACACTTTAAGTTGTCATTATAGCACAATTTTACTTTAAATAATCCTGTATCAGAAGGTGAAAATTCAAATGCAGATCCAACACCAATAAGCTCCTCATTCTCTACTCTGTCAACCAAATACCATTTCCGTTCTGTAACACCACCCACTTCATGATTTTTATCACTAAAATTGTAACTGTTTTCACCTTCCAACTGATAAACCCAATCCAGATCACTAAATTCAGGTGTGCCGGCAACCATTAACTCTGCATCCTGCACATCAGTTTGCCCCTCTATTTCAAATCCCATAACAATTTCATCAATATTTTTCTTATCGCTTTTGCATCCATAAGAAGTAAATATACCGAATAAAACAATTGAACCAATTATTGAATTGATGGACATCTGTATTTGTGTGTATCTCATAGTTTACTTGATTTATTATTAGAAATCACTATACATTTTACTCTCATAAGGCGTTTCAACTAGACAATTAATATTTATTTATTTTCTTAAACTGTCCTCATTTATCATTACTTTCAATAATTTTGAACTATCCTTAAGATTTTTTGAGGTGAATTTTCCCTCCATTTGACCCATTGAATCCTTTACTAGAGCACCAGTTACAGAATATAAAACCTCTTCATTTTCTTGCTTTTTAAATTGTTTTGAGCGTGCGCCATTTTCTTCATTTCTCTTCAAAATAGTCATTGATTCTCGCACAAGATTTTCAAACTGTTTTACATTTTCTCTCAGTGAGTCCTCATTCTTTAATAGGGTCACAATATTTGTGGATAAAGTTGAACCTTCTAAATCTGATTCAATTTTTAGTTTACTCATCTGTAATTGAGATGTATCTTCTGAATTTTGTCTTATAGAAAATTGATCTATAAATTTAGTAAAATCATTATATCTAAAAATGAAAAATATTAAAAAAATAATTGATACAAACAAGAAAATCACAGTTAAAAATTGTTTTAATTGAAAAGACCCATTTTTTCGTAAAATCTGATTAGCGGTGGTTAAATTCTTGATTACATTTAAATTGTTAGTTTCACATTCAACTGCTTGCTCTATTTCCAATACAATAACACTTATATTATCCTGCCCTCCGGCTTCGTTTGCTCCGTTAATTAAATCTTTCACAACAGCTTCAAGTCCCCCATCTTGTTTTAAAAGATTCTCTATCTGTAGTTCTGTAAGCATTCCATTCAATCCATCTGAACACAAAAGAATACGTTGACCTTTCATAAGATTCCTAAACCCAACTTCAGGGGTTGGTGCGGTATCGTCAGACCCGAGGCTTTGAGTAATAATGTGACTCATCCGATGAACTCTAGCCTCCTCTGGTGTTATTTCTCCACTCTCTACATAATCCCACACCAGACTGTGATCCCGTGTAAGAAGTTCCATACGATCAAGGCCAAGTCTTCTGTCAGGATTAACTAGGCTTGTAGGAGAAAGTGAATAAGCCCTGCTGTCACCACTCCAAACTAACGTCATTCCTCTGCTGTCAATTTCAACAAGTACAATAGTGGTACCCATTCCTCGTTGTTCCGGATTCCTTTTGCCTGCATCTTTAATCACCTTATGTGCCTCAAGGATCATGCTTTTAAAAAAGTGAGCCTTTTCATTATCCCCTTCTGGAAAAGATTTAGCGACATTAACTCTTTCCTGAACTGTTTTTAAAGCAAGTAAAGAGGCAATTTCACCTGCGTTGGTCCCCCCCATACCATCGGCAACTGCTGCTAAAAAAAATAAATCTTTCTCAACAGTAAATTTAGTTTCAGTGATGATAAAACTATCATTGTTATAAAAATATTCATTGGCTAATCCTGAGCCTAATCCAATAATAAGGTTGTCTTCGTTATTTTCACGACATTGACCTACATTGGTTCCTGCGCAGTACTTGATAGAAATTGATGAATACATTACAAGTAGGTAATTTTAATTAATTTCAAACACTCGCTTTGTCTTTACCTAACATTATTAAAAGGTACTACAAAAGCTAAACCATTATTGGCAGCAGATAGCAGCCCAATGCATATGTACCTTCCATCGCGTTTTACAAAAACCGGGCTGCCACTATGACCTTCCGTAACAGAATGGTTGGTCACATTAATTATCGAATTTTTTGGTCCGGTTTGACTTACTGTTAGTTGAGAAAAGGCTGGCTCAATAGTTGCTTCCTGTATATCAGTTCCTAGAGGATAACCTAAAGTGTATAAAATCTCTCCCTTATTTGGTATAATATCTCTAGAAGTTTCAAATTTTGATTTTTCACTTTGATTGCTAAGCTTTGCCCAATCGGTGTTCTCTCGCCTTGCGATTTTAAGTGTTTTATACTTTCTCAAATCTGAAGGAATTACTGATTTAGCCAAATCTCTAATCTCATTTTTGCAATAAAAAAGGGATTCTTTAGATTCAATATCCTTATCTTCACTCTCATCCTTTCCTAAATCCTTATTAGTAAATGTAAAAGCTCTGCCACTTTTAGATTTTGCTTTATAATATACTATAAACGGAAATTCATTGTATTCACAAATATTCAAGAGGTGAAAAATGGAACACTTATCCTTTTCAATATCCATATATCTCCAGGGATGAACAACATGTCTACTAGTTACAAAATTACCATCAGCTGTCATAAATCCGGTGCCTCCCCAGGTTTGCTTTTCATCATTTAAAGGTACAGGTACCGGTTGCTTTTTGTTATTTTTCATTTCAATTCTATCCACAGAAACAAAATAGACGTCACTCTCTAAAAACTTCAAATTATCATCATATGTGGAACTTTCGGACGAAGATTCCTGCCTTGTTACATTTGAATTCGTTGAGGTTGCTTGTGGGCTGTTGCCAGATTCTGACGATGAAGAAGAATTGTTGGCTGCATCAGATTTTGAATTTCCATAATTTCTAGACCCAGACTTTATTTTACTTAAATCACTCCTTAGTCTGCTGATACTTCCGGTATATGAACTTATTTGATTTCTGAGTGCATTAACACGAGAAGCATCGGCCTCACCCTTAGACTCAAGTTCCTTTAATTCCTTTTCAGCCATAAGAACTTTGTTACCCAACTGATCTATCTCCTTTTGCTTCTCGGTAATAAGCTCTAATTGATCTCCAGTCTTTATAAAGTAGTAAACTCCAGCTGTAGTAGCTAAAACTAATAAGGTTGAAAGTGCAATAATTGCATTTCGATATGGTCTCAAGCCTTGCTTTGCAAAAAGTGCAAGCCTTTCAGATATACGCATGCTTTTGACACCTTGGCCTGATTCAGCCATATTAAATCTTAATCTGGGTCCATCACTGCTCAACTTAATTACATCTCCATTCTGTAGGGCTCTTTGACCAAAAACTTCTTGATCATTTACAAAAGTACTGTTAGTTTGACTCAAATGATGCAACACTACAACCCCATTTGACCACCTAAGTACAGCATGCTTTCTTGAAACTGTAGGGTATTCATCCCCGTATTTAACTATACAGTCACGATCTCTTCCCAAAAAAGCCTCGTTCACCACAATTGTCTCATGCTCAGAAGCTCTTTTATTTGCCGAATTTTCTAAAAAATACAAGGTATAATAAACTGAGCTACTTCCACCTATGGTACTAAAGCCCTGACCAATAGTTTTTGCAAGACCTTGCTTGTAAGGATTGTTGGTTGTTTTCGTTGTTGACATATGACTATTTTTATCTAATTGATTTGGTAATAATTTCATTTGTGACTGGCAGCTTAGCTTCAAGAGACTTGAAGTCTTTGCTAAAATTTATTCTTGCATACTCATTATTAAATATTTGCTCACCGTTAGGATAATAAGCTCCCCAATTTCCTTTAAAATCTTTAACAAAATAAATATTTTCTAAATACCTAATATCTTGAAATTCAACAGGAATTACAATCTTAAATTGAAGATTAATCACCCCCTTCTTATCTCTGTCATGCACTTCAGTGAACCCATTTTTAAACTTTCCAATATACGAATATTTCTTAACTGCTCTTGAAAGATATGAAATATTTTTCCTTAATTCTAAATCCTCATTGGATAAGGAAATGGTATTCAATTCAATCAATAATTTATTATATTCACTCAAATTATTGCAAGACTCTATCCGTTCATTAAAATCAATCTTTTCTGAGTTATTGGCTGTGAAAAATAAGGCAAGAAGGACAAAAATCGTCATCCCTACTATAAAATATAACTTCTGCTTTTTAAATACATTTAAAATTGAACCAATTTTAGAAAAATAACTATTAATCTCACCTGACTTTCCCGAAATCAATTTCTGAAAATTTGAAGCAAACGAAACTTCATCATCCGTAGATCTTGGAATTTGAAGAACCCTCCACTCCCCATTCAGAATAAAAGAATCTGCAAAACTCATCAACAATTCTGCTGATGGTCGGTGGATTGCCTTTTTTTCAAGCATCATGTAAAGTACCTTATTGAGATTAGGATGAGTATCTTGGGATAGTGGTGAAAAACTTCCTCCATGAGTAAGCAAATAACCAAGTCCAAAATTATTAGTCTTACTGGGTAATTCACCGGAAATTAACTCGTAAATCGTAACTCCTAATGAAAATACATCACTTGCAAATTCAGGCTTATTTTGATAAACCTCAGGAGCTGCATAACCTAATGACAGACCATAATCACTTGCATTTTTTTCATCCTCAGTAGCCTTATGGGGGTTCTTCCGTATAGTCTTATTTAGAAAAAAACTTGTTCCAAAATCACTTATAAAGAATGAATAAGAACCATCATCTTCATTTTTATATAGGATATTAGAGGGCTTAATATCATTGTGAATGATCCGTCTTGAATGCAAAAAAACAAGAGCCGATCCGATATCCCTAATTATTTTTGCAATTTCCATTTCACTAAACAAAGGCTTTGTGAATTCACCTGATTTCTTTCTTTCAATTATTCTTTGATTCATTAATTGATTAAGATTTCCATCACAAAGTTTTAAAATTAAAAAAGGGATAGATTGATGATAGGCCACAGCTAATGGAACAATGATATTGCCATGAATTAATTTTTTCACTTCATCATATTCACGTTCCAAAAACAATTTCACATCATCAATTACACTTTCATGGAAAATTTTTAATGCAAATATTTTTCCAAAAGGATCCCTAGCTCTCCAAACCACTCCATATCCACCACTCCCAATGAATTGATCTAAGGTATAATCGCCAACTTTATCACCAATTTTAAGCATATTACCTTAATCTGATTTGTAATGAAGTATCATGACCAATTTGAATAATATCTCCATCTTGTAAAGGCATTGCTTCATTTTCTTGTAACTCATATGAATTTACAAATGTTCCATTCTTAGAAAATTTCCATAAATTTTCGCTTGATTCAAATTGACCATCTTTAATCATCCACTTTCCAAGCTCGAAAATTAAAGTAGCTTGCCTTCTAGAAATATACCTTGAATAATATTCGGAAATTCCTATATCATTTGTATTATCTTCCTTACTTTCTGTAAAACCTAATAAAACACTATTTGATCCTTTAATATTTATAATTTGGCTTAAGTTGAATATTTTGCCTCTTTCGGAACCATTCACGATTTGCAAAAACCACACTCCTTCCAAATTGTCTTGCTTATCAGGTTTTATAAGAGTTCCTTCAAAATCAGGTAAGTCCTTCAAGGCAACGGAAGCATTGGGGTAACGATTTAGAATTTTAGAAGAAATACATTTAGTTATAATATTGACCCATGCGGGTTCCACCTTCCTGGTGTATGTTGTAATTGGTATGGGTACGCCCTGTTTTATTCTTTCATAGTATTTTTCAGGATCCCTTTTAACTTCTTCATAAGAACCATAAGGAAGGCATCCATTAGTAATGACTTCATACATTGTCACTCCAAAGCTAAACATATCGGCTGCAAATGTCAATGATTTAAATCCATTAAAAACATCCAATTGTTCCGGAGGAGCATATGGTAAAGTACCCCAAACTTGTCTTAATTGGCCCATCCAGTTTCTAATTGTTTGCCTTTGATCAACAAGTATAGAAATATCGTAATCGGAAAGTTTAGCTTGAAAGTTTGAATCAAAGAGAACATTTTCCGGCTTCAAATCTCTATGAACTATGCCATTTTCATGAAGGCTCGCAAGCCCTTTGAGTATACCTTTTCCGATTTGATTAAAGTCCGATTGATCAAGATTATTTCCAATTCTAGATCTTAAATTACTGTTTTCACAAAATTCCATAATTATATATGGGTTTCCATGAAGCTCTCCTTTGAAATAATTTGAAACCAGGTGTGAAGAGTTCAGGCGACCAATATCGAACCCCTGAAGGAATCTTCGTTTGTAATTATCAAAATCTTTAGGATCCTTTGTTGCTAAGTCCAGGATTTTTAAAGCGTAATTCTGATTATCCGATTCATTTTTTATCTCGTATACTAAACCAAAACCGCCTTCACCTAAGAACTTCACACATTCATATGGACCTGAACTAAGGTAGAACTTATCCCCAGCTGAAAATTTTATATTCTCCGGGATTGAATTATTTGACTCAAAATAAGTCTTATACTCAGCTCTATCAATTAAAGCGGGCGTCATTAAAAATGGCATTCTTTCCGACAAATATATAAATTCTGTACTACAAATTAAATTTAATTGAAAATAAATGAATTGAGAAGCATTTTAATGAACAATCATTCAGCTAGACCGACTTGCGTCTTTGATTTCTGCATATCCTAAGGAACTATAAAACAGACCGATGAAAAAGAGAAATTCACAGGATTTCTATAATAAATAGATATGCATTTAGATTCCACAGGAATTTGCCCCCTATTTCAATGATTATGACAACTCGAAATATGAAAACTTGAGCTTTTTCACCATTATATTATAGGTCAATTATGGCGTTGAATTGTGACTGCCATTAAGGCGGAATCAGTTCCCAGCCCCCTGACATTCAGACAGATATTGACCTCTTATTATAGAAAAGTCTAATATTTTTAATTACTAAAAACTGTTTTATACTCTTTACCATCTAAAGTAAAAAGCTCTAAAATATAAATACCTGAAGGGAATCTCGTCAAATCAAGTATATAATTCTCATCATTTGTTGATACTTTAATTAGATTAACTCCTAAGCTCGAGTAAACACTTACTTGAGACAAACCGTTGTTTGATTGAATAAAAAATTTCCCATCAGCTAAAGTCAATATATCAGTTTTTTTGGATTTTTTCTTGCTATCTTTACTATCTGTAAGACATTGACTTAGCACTTCTGATTTTGTGTTACAACCCGTTCCATTTCCATAAATTGAAGAAGTTCCACTATCCAAAAGGTACTCACAAAATGCCGACAAAGCACACATCCTTAATTTTGTGCTATTGTTGGTTATTGAAAGACCTGTGATTAAGTAATATAATTTTCCATTATCAATAATTGTATAATTTAAATTCCTTAAACCACTAATGTCTTCTAAAAGACTATTGTCATCAATACTAATGTCATCTGTCACATATAATAAATTCTTCAAACTATTTAAATTCACGATAGAAGCATTATTATATATGGTCAAATCTCCATTTACAATCTGCAGATCTTGAAGTCCATCTAAAGTCTTTAAGCTTTCATTTCCTTCAATAGTCAACTCTCCATCACATAGTAAAAACTTATTTAATCCTCCAATTGATTTTAAAAATTTGTTATTTCTAATAATTACCCCATCTATTTCACCAGAAAGAATGTTTATACCAGCTATGGATTGTAAAGAATCATTATTAGAAATTTTAATTTGTCCTATTAAGGTATCAATTGTTGTTAATACACTTAAATCCGTAAGCGAAATATTGTAACCAATAGATAAATCACCATTAATAGATCGAATGTTGCTTAATCCATTTAAAGATTTTAATTTCTTGTTATTCCAAATATTCAATCCATTGTTAATTCTTGTAATAAGATTATTTGAAAATAATTCTTTCAACTGTGCATTATTTTCAATGCTTATGCCAAGTTTAATACTTTTAAGCTTAACCATTCCCTTAAGATCTGATAATAAAAGATTACTCCTAATTGTAAGACTCCCCCCAATTGACTCTAGTAATGATAATCCATTTAAGTTAGTTAATATGTCATTATACTCTATTGCAAAATTCTTACCTACACTTTTTAGGTTTCGCAGACCGCTAACGCTTGTAAGTACATCAGCATTACCAATTTTCAGATCCCCCTTAATTGCTTCGATATTCACCAATGAATCTAAATTTCTTACTGAATTTTCAGAAATATAAACCGATCCTGCAATTTCCTTGCAATTTGGATATAACTGCCTAAATGTATTAATTTCAGATTGTTTTGTGAAGTAAATATCCCCAGTTGGGCATGACTGTGAAAATAATTGTATACTAAATACTAAGCTAAAAATGAATGGAATTATTTGTATTTTCATCCGACGATTTTTTTTGATTTTAATTCTTTCTACTAAAATATGAATCAATGATAATCCAAAGCTGTAAATTTTATCACTATCGTTTCTTCCACAAGTCAAGCTTAGAAGCCATAACTATAAATCGAACCATTAACCATTTAAATGTAAAACGAATTGTTTACGACATGGTTATATAAACCCATATAAGCAAAATTCAGGACCGCTTTAAATGTTTGGTCCTTCAAAAATTTTATACTTTTTATAATAATTCCAGGCTCACTTTGTGTTTACTTTTTCATATTCCTTGATTCACTTCACAATTATACGAAATATTTACTTTATTAATAAATTTATTTATTGCTCAATTTCCAATTGGTTAATATTACTACCTTCTCTAATTTATTAATCCTTTTTGCCTAAACGTTTTTTAGGTGTGAAATAATCTATGGATGCAATATCAGCTTACCTGTTAAAGTTCCACAGGACAAACCACTCAACTGATAGAGATAAATACCTGCTGGAAGTGGCAATTCTGCCAGATTAAGTTTACCTGAAATATTTAATGGCGGCTGCAAGACCAATTGACCAAAAAGTGAATATATCTTCAACGTAGAATTCGGGGCAAGGTCTGACGGCCAATTCAAATGTTGTGGATCTTGCCAGACTTTGCAGTGTATGGGCGTAGCTTCTTTGGCGTGCGTGGTAGCAGATTTGCAGGATATTTTGGAAGTCGCAATTACCAAATTATCGAAATACCTTTCCTGCAAGACAGGGGACCCGGCATTCCAATAATTTTCAAAGAAAATGGCGTTGATTCCATAATTCCTTTCATCCGCATTCCAGTTGCCATGCCAGTTGAGGGAATAGCTACCGGCCTGAAGGGTGTCGTTGATCCAGAACTCAAATACGCCATCGCTTTTGCCGGGCGTATTTAACCTGACATGTCCTTCAATACAAAACCATTCGCCTACTCGTTCAGAACTGTACAATGGAATATTGCCTGCTTTAAAGCCCAGCCACCGAAGATTCGCAAAGTCATTGTATTTGGTACTCACCAGCTTGCCACTGGCATCAATTCCCGTTGCCGGATCCATTCCCAAATAAAAATCTCCCTGTCCACCGGACCACATATGAGCCATGGCACCTGTGGCCCAGTTGCCATTGGCCATAGTGAGTGCGCGTGAAAGTTTAGCCGGGCCTCCGCCCATCCATCCCTCCTGATGCCGGACATCCATGCGCCAATAAACCTCCTTGAAAGTGCTGTCGGGAAGAGAAGCATTTTTACCTATGTAAGTGGAAGGTGTACGCCCAAAAGATTTTGACAAACTCCCTGCACCTACTTCACCTGGTTGCCATCTTACCCTCATGCCTGTTGAGGAATTACGCCCCAGACCGCCAAGTGGCACAAAATCTCCATTGTTGTTGTTGTATTCGAAATATCGTGAAGATATGGCCTGAGTAGATTCAAAATCATCGCAAAAAATCAAACCAGCTTGGTTGAGTTGCTTGCAAAAATCTGATTGTGCAAGGACAATCAGAGGACTGATCATTAAAGCTATTGGTAAAAATAGCAGTGCCTTTTTGGTCATTGTCTTATGAATTATGATCTAAAGTAAGGAAAAAATTAGGAGAATTAGAGAATTTGCAAATTTGAAAATGAGCTAATTTGTAATAATGTTGTGGTCGTTTGATGCTTCCCAGCGTCAAACATTACGTTTATTTAAAGCAGTACTAATTAAAATTTACGTGAATACTAATCGACTAATTTTCAAATTCTCTCATTCTTCAATTCTCCCGTTAGCCGCTTTCGCGCCTGCCTGCCGACGCAGTCAGGCAGGGTTCCTTCACTTATCGTGCTGTAGCACGATACTCTGTTGAAGCAGAGATCGTTCGGTCATACTTCCCAGCGTCAAACATTACGGCGATTAAAACCAGAACCTAATATAGTGTACGTTAGCCGCTTTCGCGCCTGCCTGCCGACACAGTCAGGCAGGGTTCCTTCTCTTATCGTGCTGTCGCACGATACTCTGCTGAAGCAGAGATCGTTCAGTCATCCCAGCGTCAAACATTACGGTAATTAAAAGTAGTACCATTTAAAACGTACGTGAATTTCAAGCTAGGAAGCTCGAAATAACAATGGTTGTTTGATGCTGGTTAGAGTCAAACATTGCATTAATGCAGATACACATTAAACATTGCATTAGGAATCCCAAACTTACCATCACAAAAACAATGTTAAAAAATCAAATTGAGGGGCACCCAGTTCATAAGAACTATATGAACAATATTTGTAATTCAAATTATCTTCCACGAGTCCAGCTCTTCTTGGATTATCATGTAAATAGTTAAATTTTTGAATTAGAAATTTAGGACTGACTATTTCTACACTTAATGAGGGAGATTTCCAAAATTGGTATTTTCTTTTTGATTTATTTACTAAAAATTCTTCTTTCATTTCACTACTCATTTTTTTTGAAAACTGATGCGCTGTGTAGCTTAAAAAATTATGTTTAAAGTTTTCGTTTGAATTTGGTTCTAACACTTCATATATAAGATGGATATGATCTGGCATAATAACAAATGCAAAAATTAAGCATCTATTATTTTTATATAAAAAGACCAAACAGTCCAGCACTAATTCTATATACTTTTCATTTTTTAAAAGCTTCTTCCACTGATAGATAGTGAATGTGGAATAGTATATATTCCTGTAGATTGTGTAAGTCATAGTCTCGTAAAATTAATAATTCTAATTTTAATAGAAACTGAAAAAATTGAGAAATATCAAATTGGAAAGCCTGAATAACTTGGGTTGTTTGATGTTTCTCAGCCGGTTGTTTGATGCTTCCCAGCGCCAAACATTACGTTTATTTAAAATAGTACCAATTAAAACGTACGTGAATTTCAAGCTAGGAAGCTCGAAATAACCAGGGTTGTTTGATGCTTCCCAGCGTCAAACATTACGGCGATTAAAAACAGTACCAATTAAAATGCACATGAATTTCAAGCTGGGAAGCTCGAAATAACCAGGGTTGTTTGATGCTTCCCAGCGTCAAACATTACGGCGATTAAAACCAGAACCTAATATAGTGTACGTTAGCCGCTTTCGCGCCTGCCTGCCGACGCAGTCAGGCAGGGTTCCTTCACTTATCGTGCTGTCGCACGATACTCTCTTGAAACAGAGATCGTTCAGTCATACTTCCTAGCGTCAAACATTACGGTGATTAAAAACAGTACCAATTAAAATGCACGTGAAGAAATTGGATTCTTAACTCCAGGCATCTATTTCATAAAGTTCAAAACCACCAATGGTGAAGTCGTTATGAAAAAATTTCTAAAAAAATAAAAAGCATTCACACACAATTAAATCATTATTATGTTGCATCCGTTCTTTAAAGTAGTTAAGAAAACGTATATTGCCTTAGTTATGCTCAGCATTGTCCATTATATTCCTGCACAAGTACCGGAGACCGCTCCTCTCCCTGGAGGTAATCAGGTGGAGTGTTCTTTAGGTATGTGGATAGAAAAAGTAGTAGGAAATCAAAAAGCCTGGAAAGTTGTCATCAGTGGCAAAGAAATAATGTGGATCGATGTCAAGGGATTTGATTTTACCCCATCGGAACCCTATGAATGGGGTCTCGGATCTGGCAGCGGATCAGGCTATCAAAATAAATGGACACTTGAATCCGCTTCTTCCCTGACAGATAAGGGATTTATTCCTCAATATGCACTACCACAGTACAATGAGGAGTTTGGCTCCAAGAACGGAACCATTAGGCTTACAGACAAATACAATAATTCAGTCTACTCCACAGACATCAGACCCAATAAAAAAAGCTCAGGTCTTTTTCTAAAAGATGAACCCAATTTTTGGCATCCGGAAGAACCAAATTGGTCATATTATTGGAAGCAGATTGTGGATAAAAAGAAAATAAGCAGTTTAAAATATTTAACTTTAAGTGAAATAATAAAGGTTTGCAAGAAAGATGTTATTGCTTGTGTCCAAGCTAAGGGAGATCGTAGTTGCGTATATAGACAATTAATATCAGAAAAACCAGGGTATACAAATAACGTAGGAATACATGCGTTTGTAGAAGTTTTAGCCCATGAAAATCATCATATCACACTTGCTGAGTACTTTTGGCCGAATGGGTACAATCCAGATAACTCAGGTTGTAATAATGAAACTGATGGTCCATATTCAGATTGTGATAAAGATTATTACCCTAAATGGTTTGAGATAAGCGATGATGGAAAACTATATAAATTTGATCCTTATGATGATGTAGACAGGTATGAGCAGAAAAAAGATGGTTCACCATATTGGCGATCAAATGGATATAGGTATGAAGAAGATAAGTGTTTAGAAATTCAAAAAAAGGCAAAAGTAAATGTTTATGATACTGAGGATTGGTCATTTGATTTTAACAATATATTTCAAGGTAAACAATGGAAATAATATTTAATGTTATGAAAAAATATCTGTTTTTAATTTTATTTGCTTCAATTACTAGTTGCAATGCACAAGAAAAAAAGACAAATGAATCTGTAAATATTTTAATTAATTTACTTTCTGACACTACATTGACTGAATCAAAATGTTTGGCGATTCAAAAAGAAATTGATAAACTTTATTTTAATATTGAATGTGTTTTTTTGAACCCAATCATAAATAATTTTATTATTCATGTTTACAAATATAATCTTTCAAATATCACCAAATTAAGCTCACATGAACTTTCATACTGTTCTGGATTAAAATCTATTTTATTATCACTAAGTCTTTCATGCAAATTTAAATATATAAAATCCGCAAAAATAGATTTTTGACTATTGTAGATAGTTGCTATGCTGATGATAAGTATTTAAAAGGTGCTTATTCGGTTTTATTAATGTATCAGTCTAGAGTACTTTCGGAAAAAGAAAAAATTGAAATCATCCAAATTTATTATAATGATGACACACGTTTTTTGCTATTGATGCAATTTTACAAAGTGTAGATGTTATATCAAGGATGGATTATTACTTATTTATATTGGATTTAATTTCTGAAGATTCGCGCAAAAACTCCTTGTATTCTGCTCGGTTATTGAATGACATGAAAGTCGATATTAATTTATTAAATTATCAAGAACGCATAAAATATATTGAACTTTTGCAGAATCGGTTAAACGATAATCCTAAATTTAATGCAAATATTCAGCTTAGAAAACAAATGAATGAATTATTAGAGAAAAATAATTAGGAGTGTTATTAGATTGGTCGTACGATATTTAAACAAATCATGGAAAACACTACGGTGATTAAAAGCAGTACCTAATATAGTGTACGTTAGCCGCTTTCGCGGTTCCTTCTCTTATCGTGCTGTCGCACGATACTCTGCTAAAGCAACGATCGCCACCTAATACTACCCAGAGTCAAACACTATGGCGCTTCACGCCGGAATCTAATTTAGTGTACGTTAGCCGCTTTCGCGGTTCCTTCACTTATCGTGCTGTCGCACGATACTCTGCTGAAGCAGAGATCGTTCAGTCATGCTTCCTAGCGTCAAACATTACGGTGATTAAAAACAGTACCAATTAAAATGCACGTGAAGAAATTGGATTCTTAACTCCAGGCATCTATTTCATAAAGTTCAAAACCACCAATGGTGAAGCCGTTATAAAAAAATTTGTAAAAAGATAAAAAGCATTCACACACAATTAAATCATTATTATGTTGCATCCGTTCTTTAAAGTAGTTAAGAAAACGTATATTGCCTTAGTTATGCTCAGCAATGTCCATTATATTCCTGCACAAATACCGGAGACCACTCCCCTCCCGGGAGGTAATCAGGTGGAGTGTTCTTCGGGCATGCGGATAGAAAAAGTAGTAGGAAATGAAAAAGTCTGGAAAGTTGTCATCAGTGGCCAAGAAAAAATGTGGATCGATGTCAAGGGATTTGATTTTACCCCATCGGAACCCTATGAATGGGGGCTCGGATCTGGAAGCGGACCAGGCTATCAAAATAAATGGACACTTGAATCCGCTTCTTCCCTGACAGATATGGGATTTATTCAAAAATATGCACTACCACAGTACAATGAGGAGTTTGGCTCCAAGAACGGAACCATTAGGCTTACAGACAAATACAATAATTCAGTCTACTCCACAGACATCAGACCCAATAAAAAAGCTCAGGTCTTCTTTCTAAAAGATGAACCCAATTTTTGGCATCCAACAGAGCCGAATTGGTTTCATTATTGGAGTCAGATTGTTAACTTACATAGAATTAAGAAAATAAAATATGATGATAAGGACAATAATTTCGCATGCACAACTAGATTTGATAACAGTTTTATAACCACTTTTCGACAAGAAGCCAGTGAAAAGAATTGGATAACTACTCACTCTGGAATACATACTTTTGTTGAAACAATTGTACATGAAAATAAACACATTGAAATATGGAACAATTGGTGGCCAAACGGTTATAATATTAGTCTTGATTCAGATAAGGATTATGTGCCTGACCTATGGGAGTTAAATGAAGGCAAAATGTTTAAATTTGATTTGCCGCAATTAGATGGATACGAAGTTGGAGGAATGGCTGGGATTAAATATGAGGAAATGTTATGTGAAATAGAAGAACTAAATTCAAATTTTAATCAATATGATATGAAAGATTGGTCATTTGACCTTTCCCACAAATTTCAAGGTAAACAATGGAAATAGAAAACATATGAAAACAAATATTCTCTTATTATTTATTTCAATTTGCTATACAATTACAGCATGCTGTCAACCACCTAAAAAGGAACAAATTATTTTAGACTTCAAAAAACAACATGGCCGTTCTCAAATTATTTGTGATAGCATAGGATCAATTATCGAAGAACAATATTTTAATGGTAGTACAAATGTCGATCAGCTATTAAAAAATCTAAATTCGAGATTAAAAGAATACAACGACACATTATTTTACACACTAGGAAATCATAGAAATAACTTATGTTATGAGCTAGAGAAAAAAATACTAGCATATGAGTTTTCAAAATCCATTAATTATACGCCCAATAATTATGATCTATTAATAAATATTTTGACAACTCCAGACAGCATTCTGAAAATAAATTATATTGCTTTTCCTGAATTAATATCCTGTATAAATAAACGAATAAAACAAAATGAATTAAAAATATTATTACTAAACATTAATTCAATACAAGGAATATCAGAATATAGTTTAAATGCATATATTCTCAATTGTTATTACTCTTTATCAGAGGAAAATCTATTATTGTTTTTAGAAAATATTATTCCCAGTTTGCGGTATAAGAAATCATATTCACATATAATATTTCATTTAATTCATAATATTAGCAATCTTAAATATAAGGATCTCTTGCAAAAGGAAAAATTCTGGATGAATGATCATCCGGAATTTATCCATTCAGAGCGAGGCTTTCTATATGATTCCACACAAGCAATTCTTAAAAAGGATTAGTCAATTATCACCATGAACAAGTTATAAAATTGAAAAATATTGATACATTTTCAAAACAAAAACTAATTAACAATTTAGAGATTTAAGAAATCAATTGGCATCTAATAAATTGTAATTAGATTTATACGTCTCATGATCATATAAATCTTTCGCATCTCCAGAATTTGAAAATTGTTCCATTTGTTCGTCGCAATTTTAAACTGCGATGCCATTTGATCATATCATTTTTAATGCGGCCTGCTATTTCAATCATTCACAAAAACACCACATCTTAACTTCGTCCCTAACGCAGACCAATACATGAATTAGTTAAAAATTCCGTAATTAATCATATTTGTTGTATTTAGAGAATTCTCTTTTCCATAAATTGTTACCTCTATCACTTATGAAATTCCTTAGATCTTTCTTTAAATAGAATTTATATTCATTAAAATAGTCTGAACTTACCTTTACCGGAAACGAAATAGTATCTACGAAGCAACTGCAATTGAACAAACCAAAAGATTAGATCTTAAAAATTACCTTTGGTAAGAATCCATAGTTAAGAACATTTAGATGGCATCTATCTCCGTAGATACTCAGTTATCATCAATTAATGTAAAAACAATTACTTCCAATTAATTTTTCCATAAAAACTTCCGTTTGTAATGTCAATGGTATCAGGAAGAGATCCATTTGAAGGCCAACCTGAATTTGAAATCACTCTTGCTTGAAAACTTCCCCTGACATCGCCGGTTTTCAAATTAAGTTCTTTGATTTCAACATAATTGTTCCAATCAGCCTCAATAATATTATAAATACCTACTACAGCATCTCCACTGAATTCCTGATATGAAAATCTGTATAAAGTATCCTTGAATGTCGGGTAAATTGGATTAAAATAAAACTTGCCAGTTTTCAAGAAAACTTGATTAATTATAATTTTGCTGCGCACTGATCTAGTTTTATTGTAACCCTCGACTAATATAGCCACACAGGTATCTGGAAAGCAATATTTTTTTGCTTTAAAAATACCGGTACTGCCGTTCCATTCTACTTCATCAAGCTTTGCCTTTCCCTCTCCATAGAAGCCATCATTATCAAAAATGCTGTTTTTTTCGCAAGATAAAATCGAAATAATGGTTAATAATATATACACTCTTTTCATTACTAATGAATTTTAATAATTTTAGTTACTTGTGCCTTTTCATCGATAACCGCTCTCAAAAACAATATGTTATTTGTTATGCTATTTAAATTGAAGATTTCGGTTTGATGACCTCTAGGATAAATTTTAGAAGTAGAAATTAATTTCTGACCATCCAGACCAGAAATTAAAAATTCCCCCTTAGTATTTTCATTCTTAATATCAAATTCTAATGTAATTTCCCCACTTACTGGGTTTGGGTAAGCATGTACAACTTGTGGATTGTTGGTTCCACCACTTAGTAATTGAAAATTACATGCTGGGCTCCCACTATTAAAAATCTTGATATGTATGTTGTCAAAGTAATTTGAACTTATCACTAAGTAGTGTTTCAATTTAATTCAAAGCTAATTCTTTTTGTTTGTAGTTATTAATATCATTAGGAAATAATTTTATTTATTTCAATATTCCGATTTCAAAATCTATTTTATTTAACCAAATTGATCTTATACGATTTAATAGTTTTCGTGAAACTTTAATGATAGCCCTTTTACCTCCTACTTTTAGTTTTGTATTATTATAATATTGGGTCATAGCAGGATCACGTCTTATTCTTATCCAGGCGGCTTCTAGGATTAAGCTCCACAATCGCTTATGATGTCTACTTATTATATGTCCTGTACGAATATGTTCCCCACTAGAAAACTCTGTGGGATAAAAACCAACGAATGCATTTAGTTTTTCGAAACATTTGAAGCGATTCATGTCTTCTATTTCCGTTATTAAAGTAATGGCAGTTATTGTGCCCACACCAGGTACTGTTTTTAATCTAGAAGCGATAGAGGCATACTTTTCACTAACTGCTAGTTTGCGAATATCTTTAAGTGCCAGGTTTTTTTCTACCCTGATATTTTCCATCATTTTTATTTGATGGTTTAAGGCAGTTCGTAATGTTCCAAATGAAATAGGTAGGTCTTTTAACCAGTTTATGAATATATTGCTCCAATTTTCGCTTCCAAACCGTTCGGGAATTTCTATGCCTACTTGATATAGCATTCCTTTGATTCTATTTTTTGATCTGGTCAGGTCGCGTGTTAATTTTTCATTTGTACGAACTAGTTGCCGATCAGCTTCTGTCTCTTGCGATGGGATATAAATCGGACACAACATTCCGGCTTGAAGTGAAGATCCAATCCGTTTAGAATCGTTTCTATCTGTTTTTGATTTATTTCCTTTGTCTGTCTGGGGTATGCCTGCTGGATTAACAACAATGCAACTTACACCATGATTATCCAATGCTCTTTTTATCCAATAACCACTAAAACCAGCCTCATAGGCACAACTGTAATTTGCTCCAGGAATTCACGCTGTAAAAATGAAACTAAAATATCTGGATGAGGTGATTGATGAAAACTTCGGAGGTATTGACTCCCATAATAAAGTGAAACATTCCAACTCTTCAAATGGACATCTATGCCAACGTAAATGGTTTCTCCTACAAATCCAGCCTTTTGTAATACTTTTGTCATAAGGTTTAGTTTTTAGTTATTTAATTTAAATTGTGGCCTTTGGACCACTTAACTAAAGCTAAACCTTTTTTCAATTACATGGATACTCTCTTATCGTGCTGTCGCACGATACTCTGCTGAAGCAGAGATCGTTCAGTCATGCTTCCTAGCGTCAAACATTACGGTGATTAAAAGTAGTATCTAATATAGTGTACGTTAGCCGCTTTCGCGGTTCCTTCTCTTATCGTGCTGTCGCACGATACTCTGCTGAAGCAGAGATCGTTCAGTCATCTCTCATTCTCTAATTCTCTAATTCTCCCGTTAGCCGCTTTCGCGGTTCCTTCTCTTATCGTGCTGTCGCACGATACTCTGCTGAAGCAGAGATCGTTCAGTCATACTTCCCAGCGTCAAACATTACGGCGATTAAAACCAGAATCTAATATAGTGTACGTTAGCCGCTTTCGCGGTTCCTTCTCTTATCGTGCTGTCGCACGATACTCTGCTGAAGCAGAGATCGTTCAGTCATCTCTCATTCTCTAATTCTCCCGTTAGCCGCTTTCGCGGTTCCTTCTCTTATCGTGCTGTCGCACGATACTCTGCTGAAGCAGAGATCGTTCAGTCATGCTTCCTAGCGTCAAACATTACGGTGATTAAAAGTAGTACCTAATATAGTGTACGTTAGCCGCTTTCGCGGTTCCTTCTCTTATCGTGCTGTCGCACGATACTCTGCTGAAGCAGAGATCGTTCAGTCATCTCTCATTGCTCTAATTCTCCCGTTAGCCGCTTTCGCGGTTCCTTCTCTTATCGTGCTGTCGCACGATACTCTGCTGAAGCAGAGATCGTTCAGTCATCCCAGCGTCAAACATTATGGCGATTAAAACCAGAACCTAATATATTGTACGTTAGCCGCTTTCGCGGTTCCTTCTCTTATCGTGCTGTCGCACGATACTCTGCTGAAGCAGAGATCGTTCAGTCATGCTTCCCAGCGTCAAACATTATGGCGATTAAAACCAGAACCTAATATATTGTACGTTAGCCGCTTTCGCGGTTCCTTCTCTTATCGTGCTGTCGCACGATACTCTGCTGAAGCAGAGATCGTTCAGTCATCTCTCATTCTCTAATTCTCCCGTTAGCCGCTTTCGCGGTTCCTTCTCTTATCGTGCTGTCGCACGATACTCTGCTGAAGCAGAGATCGTTCAGTCATCTCTCATTCTCTAATTCTCCCGTTAGCCGCTTTCGCGGTTCCTTCTCTTATCGTGCTGTCGCACGATACTCTGCTGAAGCAGAGATCGTTCAGTCATCCATTAACTCATTAGCTAATTAGCCAATTTCCTAATTGTCACAATTATCTTTCCATTATCTTTGGAAAAAATCGAAGCATGAAACCGGTATTTACAGGATTCTATTTCTTGATGATGGTATGCTTTGCCAATGCGCAAAGCTGGAAAGAAATCACGCGATTTAGTCCGCAGCAAACCATTCAGAAAATCCGCTTTCTTACCTCCGAACTTGGGTATTGTGTTAGTTCGTTGTACAATGGCTCTACGATGAATATCCACAAGACCACCAATGGTGGCCTCAGCTGGACGGATCAGAGCTCCGGCTATTCCGGAACCCGGTTTATGGACATTTTTATCCTCAACGAACAAACCGCTTTCATGAGTGGAAACGATGGCCTGATTATCAAAACGACCGATGGGGGAAATAAATGGGTAACCAAAACAACCGGCACCAAAGAACAACTCTGGGGATTGCATTTTCTGGATGACCAGACGGGATTTGCCTGTGGTGCCTATGGAATGATTCTTAAGACAGAAGATGGCGGTGAAAGCTGGTTCAGCATTCCCACCGGCCTCAATAATTTATTGTATTCAATCTGCTTTGTGGATGATAAAAAAGGATTTGCTTCCGGTTCCAATGTTTTGTTGAGAACCGATGATGGTGGCGATTCCTGGACTGCGGTCAAAGACTTCCCATTCACCCCGCCTGCTGATTGGATACGTCGCATCAAATTCGTAAATACTCAAGTTGGATATGCCTGTGCTGACATCGGTAGAATTTATAAAACAGAGGATGGGGGAACGAAATGGACCAGCTTGAATTCTGGTGTCCAGGAACCATTGATGGATTTGGATTTTGCAGATGCGCTGACTGGTGTGGTGGTGGGATTCAATGGCACCATTCTAAAAACGACGGATGGAGGGCAGTCCTGGACTCAGATGCCAAGTCCACTGGGTCCGGAACATCTTTTCTCAGTGGATCTGGTCAATCAAAACAGCGGATTCATCTGCACCTATCTGGGCAGGATTTTGAGAAACGACGAATTACTCAGCACGGTCAACATTGAAGATCGTGAATTCCAATTATGGCAAAACCAATCTACCGGAATAATTGAAATAAGAAGCAACAAACAATTTGATGAAAAATCCATCGTTTTCTTTTCAGCGGATGGTAAAAAAGTGAATGCAGAACTGATCGGAAAAACGGAGCTTGCTGTTCAATATCGTGTTCAGGGATTTCCTCCCGGACTGTATTTTGCCAGGTTGACCATTGACAAAAAAAGTAATAGTTTGAGTTTTGTGGTTTCACAGCAATAAATCTAATTTTATGATAAGGAAAATATTAATCACACTTGCGGTCGGCCTGATCATCATTCAGTTTTTTCAGATTGACAAAACTTCCAACGCAGACCAGTCTAATCACTTGAACACAAAATTTCCGGTACCCGAAGATGTGGGGCTTTTGCTTAAAAATGCCTGTTACAATTGTCACAGCAATTCAGTGCAATTCCCATGGTACAGCAGCATTCAACCCATAGGCTGGTGGCTGAATCATCACATAGAGGAAGGTAGAGGAGAATTGAATTTTTCTAATTTTACCGCCGGACCCATCGCCAGACAAAATCACAAGTTTGAAGAAATAATCGAGGTGGTAAAGGAAAAAGAAATGCCCTTACCTTCCTATACCTGGTTGGGACTTCACCCTGAAGCCAAACTAACAGACAGTGACCGTGCGAACATCACCATGTGGGCACAGATGCAATTGGATTTAATTGCCAGACAGTATCCTGCTGACAGTCTTAAGAGAAAGAAAAGATAACGGCAGTTTCATCAAACTTCAAAGAAAAATGACCGTCATTTTTTAGTCATCTTGCCATGTATAAAAAGTTTATTTTTTTAGGATTAATTCTTCAATCAGTTACTCACATGCAGGCACAAAATTTTAAACCGGGGAGTTATCATCTGCGTGGAATCATGGAAATGGCTGCCGGATTTGAATTCAGGGAAGACAGTACATTTCGTTTTTATTATGTCTACGGCGCATCTGACCGTTATGCGGAAGGAACCTATTCCATTGAAGGGAACATCCTCAAACTGCATTCTGACAAAAACGTTCAGCAGGATTTTCCGGTCCGCAAACAAACTCAGGAAGACGGACCCATTACCATTCGCATTGTGCATGACAATCCAATGATGATCGACCGGGTGCGATGTGCTGTTTTTTACCAAAAAGAAAAAAGAGATTTTGAATCGGACCGTGAAGGATATATCAGGACCGATTTAAAGGAAGCTGATGATATTTATTTACAGCACCCCATGTTTCCGGATGTGATGTGTCAGATAAAAGACGCGCAAAATAAAAATAATTATTTCGAAGTGGGACTCAATCCTTCTCTGCAGAAAGTAAGTTTCAAAGGTATAGATTTTCAGATTGAAGAAGATTTTATCAGCTGCTTTCCAAATTATTTTATGCCTTTTGAGCATATTCGATTTTTTAGAGAAGAATAATTTTTAAAAAATTTCCTGATTTTATAAATCCTTAAATTAACATTCATTTACATGCCAGTAGAGCTGTGTTAGGGGCATATCTGAGAATAACTAAAATGCTATTACAAAGCAGACAGATATAAAGGGTCAAGTTAAAATTTTGGGAGAAACTAGTTTTGTGGACCCCGTTATTCACTAAAGTTGTCTGTGGTTTGTTTCTTATATGTTCCCATGATGGACAAATTTAAATGATCTTGGAAACACTACTTTATTTTTAGTTATATTTGGTCCACTATATTGGGGATTTACAAATTCAATTAAAGGACAAACTTAAATTAAGTGAATTAAATTAACCCCAGGCGTTTATCTAGTAGTTATAAATCCAAAAATGGAAACACATTGCAAAGAAGAATTTCTGTTAATTAATTTATTTAAATGAAACGATACTATTTTAAATATTGTATATATATATGTATCTTTTATGGATTTTGTGATTCTACTAATCATGCGTTAGTAGCACAAGATTACTATGGAGCTGCTTGGATAGTAGGTTATAGCAATGATAGTACATTTTTGCCTAAGTACGGAAAAACTGAAATTAATTTTTCAAGTGGTAATATTAATGTTGAATACAAGTTTGGTGAAAAGTTACCAGAATTGGGGTACACAAACGCATCTATAGGTAATAAAAATGGAACATTGAGATATTTTACTGATGGTTTTAGAATTTATGATAATAAGCAAAAAGTCATTTCAAATGGAGATAGTATAAATTACGGACGTGTTTGGCGCGACTATGTTGGTGGATATCCGGCTGAGTATAATCATTATTTTATTCCAATGCCAGGGAAAGAGGATATTCAAACCGCATTAATTCATTTTACAATTAATTATCATCCTGATTTTATTCAAAGGTATTTCTTTGCTCCTGTATTCAAATTTTCAAGAATAGAATTTGACAGGATTTCCAAAGAAAATTTAGTTTCAATTAAAGATAGCATTATTACACAGGGTGATTTTGTCCAATCTCATATGGCATTAACAAAACATGCAAATGGAAGAGATTGGTGGATTATAATAGAGGATTATCTGAGTAACAACCATAGAGTTTATTTATTGGATACATCTGGAATAAGGCTTTACGCTAATCAAAAAATTGGCGTTCCTGCAGACAGTTTTGATTGGACTGGAAATAGTATCTTTACACCGGATGGAGAGATGTTTATCAAATATTTAAGAGGTTATCAAATTCAAATATTTGACTTTGACAGGTGTCTTGGAATTCTTTCAAATCCAAGAATTGTTATTAATAAAAATGCTTTATTTAAGGATTATTGTTATGTGGTTGTAAGTCCGAATAGTCAATTTTTATATTTAAACTCTGATTCTATTATCTGGCAATACGATTTGCATGCAAAAGATATCCAGAGTAGCGAGACTATAATTGGTGAATGGGATGGTTACTTATTTGAGAATAGGTTAACTACCTCATTTAATCAATTATCTCTTGCGACAGATGGAAAGATCTATGTATCGTGTAGAAGCAGTAGTATATATCTTCATGTGGTAAACAATCCTAATGAAAAAGGATTGAATTGCAATTTCCATTTAAGGCAAATTGAACTACCTGCTTTTATGTTTGGCAATTTGCCTGCTCCGCCAAATTATAATCTATTAGTAAAAACGAAATCTTCATGTGATACACTTTTATCAAGTTCTAGTAATAATTTGAATGTCGAAATTTCAATTTACCCAAACCCAGTTTATAATTATTTTAAAATAGGTTCAGATCTTCATTCTTACCTATACGTGCGATTACTTGATTTAATGGGCACTATTGTCAAGGAGTATCAAAAAAATTATAATAATTATTATGATGTGTCAGATATTCCAGCTGGAATTTATTTTATACAAGTTAGGTTAAATAATCGAGATTATTTGAAAAAAATTATAATTAATTAGTGTTTAGATATGCTAAATGGGATGTTTCAACACAATGAACAGAGTTATCTGTTGTGGTATATTTTTTTTGGAAGGGCTGACCGAATATTTTTTCCCTACATTCACTAAAAGAAAATGACTTGCTTGTACAAGTCACTTTCTTAAACAATTTACAATAAAGGACTACAACAAATTGTTGCCTATTGGATTTTAAAGTTGTCCTAAATTCCATCTTATTATCATTGTTCTTTTTTGTCTTGATAAACCCATTCTATGCATTAGAATTTCTATTCCAAGTCAAAAAATTTCAGCTTTCGCGGTTCCTTCACTTATCGTGCTGTCGCACGATACTCTGCTTACAGCAGAGATCGTTCAGTCATTTCTCATTCTCTTACTAGCCGCTTTCGCGCCTGCCTGCCGACGCAGTCAGGCAGGGTTCTTTCCCTTGAAGCACTGTCGTGCTTCATTCCGCATTGCGGAAATCGGTCAGTCACCTTAAACAGTCATAATAGCTCCTGGCCTTACTGTCACAAATATTTTAGCTTAGCAGCAAGCGAGCTCAAACTGTATTTTGTTCTAAACGCTTTTTAAATCAGGTTTAGCTAAAATGAAAAAGGCCGGGCTGAATTTCTCATTCGATAAATATATGAGGCATTGGAATCTAACAAATACTGCTTAATAAGAGGTTAGTTTCTACTTAATTCCCTTAAAATATACCTGGCCTGATATTAAATAAATCCAAATATCTTAAAACTGCCGTAAATTTGCATCCCACCAAGACTCCACCGCACCATGCCTGAATTTTGTCATCTGCACTGCCATACCCAGTTTTCATTGCTTGACGGTGCTACGGACATCAAGTCCATGATGGCTAAGGCAAAAGCCGATAAAATGAAAGCCGTTGCCCTTACGGACCATGGCAATATGTTCGGATGCTACTCCTTCGTGAAGGAGGCTCGTGCAAATGGATTGAAACCCATACTGGGTTGCGAATTTTACATGGTCGAGGACAGGCGTAAACAATCTTTTCTGAAATCCGGAGGTGAGAAAGACGAAAGATTCCACCAACTCCTGCTGGCGAAAAATGAAGAAGGATATAAAAACCTTTCCAAACTTTGTTCGCTGGGTTACATAGAAGGGCTATACGGTAAATTTCCAAGGATAGACAAAGAGCTTATCCAGCTTCACCATAAGGGACTCATCGCGACCAGTTGTTGCATTGGGGCTGAAATTCCGCAAGCCATTATCAAAGGAAAAATGGAAGAGGCTGAAAGGCTCTTACAATGGTGGCTGAATCTTCTGGGAGAGGATTTTTATATAGAGATTCAGCGACAGCATGGCAATGATGACCTTGATGGAATTGGCATCAGCCAGGAACAGGTAAATCAGCATTTATTGGCATTGGCCAAAAAATACAATGTCAAAGTCATTGCGACCAACGATGTCCATTATCTGGAAGAGAAAGACTCCATACCGCATGACATCCTCTTGTGTGTGAATACCAACTCGTTCGTAGATGAAGAATCGAGATTTAAATTTTCGAGTCCGGAGTATTTTTTCAAGACTCACGATCAAATGTCTGAACGGTTTGCCGATGTCCCTTTTGCGCTTGACCATACCATGGAGATCGCCGACAAATGCTATACGCCCAATCTCGAACGGGACATTCTGCTTCCTGCTTTTCCGATTCCTGCTGAGTTTCAGGATCAGGCCGGCTATCTGAGACACCTGGTTTATGAAGGTGCAAAAAAGCGCTATGGCACGATCACTGCGCAGGTAAAATCCCGATTGGACTTTGAGCTCGAAGTCATTGAGAAAATGGGGTTTGTAGGCTACTTCCTGATTGTTCAGGATTTCATTCAGGCTGCACGTAATCTTTCAGTAGGTGTGGGCCCGGGAAGAGGATCAGCTGCAGGATCTGCCGTTGCCTATTGCCTGACCATCACCGACATTGATCCGATTAAATATAATTTACTCTTTGAGCGATTTCTGAATCCGGAGCGTATCAGCATGCCCGATATAGATATAGATTTTGACGACCGCGGCAGGGATAAGGTGCTGAACTATGTCGTAGAGAAATATGGAAGAAATCAGGTAGCCCAAATCGTCACCTTCGGAACCATGGCAGCCAAATCCTCCATCCGTGATGTTGCCAGAGTCAAAAGACTGGATCTGTCATCCGCAGACCGGCTTGCCAAACTCGTTCCTGCCAAACCCGGCGTTTACTTAAAAAACCTGCTGGATCTGGAACAACAGGTTTCGGATGATTTTACACCGGACGAAAAAGTCAAAATCACAGAGCTTAGAAAAATATTTCAGTCCACAGGACTGGAAGCTGAAGTATTGAAAACTGCGAAAGAACTGGAAGGCTCTGTCAAAAGTGTAGGCGTACATGCCTCTGCAGTGATCATTGCACCCGAAGACATCATGAACTTTATCCCGGTATCCACAGCAAAAGATACCGACTTGTGGGTCACCCAGGTAGAAGGGAGTGTGATTGAGTCAACCGGATTGATTAAAATGGACTTTCTTGGTCTGGCTACGCTCTCCATCATCGACGATACCCTTAAAATCATTAAAAGAAGGCTTGGGGATGACTTTAAGCTGGAGATAAAGGAAATACCGCTGGACGATCCGCTCACACTGGAGCTCTTCCAATTGGGAAATACGATTGGTGTGTTCCAGTTCGAATCCGAGGGAATGAGGGGGCATCTTAAGAATCTGAAGCCGGGCAATATTGAGGACATCATTGCCATGAATGCACTTTTCAGGCCGGGACCGATGGATTACATTGACGAATTCATTGCGCGCAAGTCCGGCAGACTTCAGGTGGTGTATCCGCATGAATGGATGAAAGATTTGCTCAGTCCTACTTATGGCATCATGGTCTATCAGGAACAGATCATGCAGGCTGCACAGATCATGGCAGACTACAGTCTGGGAGAAGCAGACATTCTCAGGAGGGCGATGGGAAAGAAAAAGAAGGAAGAGATGGACAAGCAAAAATCCATATTTGTAGAAAGGACGACTGCCAAAGGAATTGAAGAAGCCAAGGCGGTGGAAATCTTCGACACGATGGCTAAATTTGCTTCCTACGGCTTTAACCGTTCCCACGCTGCGGCCTACTCCATTCTTGCTTTCCAAACAGCTTATTTAAAGGCGCACTATCCTGCAGAGTACATGGCAGCGGTGCTTACGTCCAAAAAAAATAAAATGGATGATCTGGGCCATTATCTGCACGAATGCAACCGGATGAAAATTAAAGTACTCGGTCCTGACATCAACGAGAGTGAAATAGATTTTACCGTAAATGCAAAAGGTGAAATTCGTTTTGGCTTATCCGCTTTAAAAGGGGTCGGAGAAGGACCGGTAGAGGAATTGATCATAGAGAAAGAAAAAAACGGCCCTTTCAAAGATTTTGGAGATTTCATCAAGCGCATGGGTACTCGTTCTGCCAACAAGAAGGTCATCGAAAGTTGTGTATATGGAGGTGCTTTTGACAGTTTTGAAGGCGTGCACCGTGCACAATATTTTGCCCCCTTCGAAAAGTACAATACCTATGTGGAGTATATGATTCGTTGGGGACAGCAATATCAGAATTCACAAAACAATTCACAAGGTTCCTTATTCGGGGCATTCGATACTCAGGAGGTGATGCCCCCTTCTCCTCCGCAGGCAGAACCCTGGAACAGCATAGAAAAACTGGAGCATGAAGTAGAAGTTGCAGGCATTTATCTAAGTGCGCATCCACTTGATGACTTCAAGCATGAAGTTAAATATGCGACCAGTTGCACCCTGGATGCTTTGCCACGATATCAGAAAGACGAAACCAATGGCATCAAACTCCGTTTGGCGGGTGTGATCAGCAATGTACAGCACAAGACCAATAAAGCCGGCGAAGGATATGCGAGTTTTACTTTACAGGACTACCATGGAAATTTTGCGTTTAATGCGAATAAAGAACTCTACCGGAACAAAAGAAATTTGCTGGAACCGGGGGTTTCGATTTTGGTAGAGGGGACCTACGGTAAAGATACTTGGCGCAACAGTGACGAGTGGTTTTTTAAAGTGGAGAACATCATGTTGCTCAGTTCTGCATTGGAATATACTGTCCAAAAGTTATTGATGTACATCAACCTTAGATCTGTCAACAAAGACATGATCAAGCGTCTGGACCAAACATTAAAAAAACACAAAGGACATCAAATCATACGCTTCAATATTCTGGATACCGAACAAGAGTTAAGTCTGGCATTTCTGGGTATAAAGAGAAAAGTAACTGCAAGCGGAGAATTGTTTTCTGAATTGGATGAATTGGGTGTTCATTACAAAATCAATGGCAAAGGATAATTTTAAAGATGAAGTCTTATCGTCTGACAAGTTTGTTTTAGTGTAAAGCATACATGGTGAATGAAAATATGAAGTCATCATAACTCATAACAATTACCTTGTTGTTATGAATTTGATTTAACCATTCAATGCGTTTGAATTTCTATTCCTGTAGCCATCCTACATTTTCTCAAATACTTACTTAGACCTACTTATTTTGCACATAGTTATTTTCCAAAGGAACTATGGGATGTGGCAGTTTGTAGGACGGATACGATAAAATAAAAGACTATAAACTATTGGCCGCTGTCATTCAACAAACACCCGGACTCAAAGACAGGCTGGAATCATGTACTGCACTAACAGGTAAAGTTATAGCGGTCAAAACCAAAATGGGTCACCGCGGAACGCATGGTCTCATTTACATTCAGGACCAATTCGGCACTACAGGAACCAATGCCTATTTAAAGGTAAAAATTAATGTATCCGGATTTGACAGCAATGGAGATGGTTAAACAGATGCGGAATTATATGGGAAGTAGGAATGAAAATTTAAGTGTAACGTTATTTTGAATTATGTTTTGTAAGTCAACACAAAATACTTAAAGTTTAAATCAATATTAATTATATTTGAATTTAGAATAACCTACTTTACTAATATTAGTAAAATATTGAGGCAAATATCCTCGTCTCTTTTTCTTAGTTACTAAACCATTATGGTATAAAATTAACTCTGGAATTTCACCAATTCGATACCTGCGCATATCGTTATTCAGTTTATCATTAAAATACAATAGAATTTCTGAATCAAAATCCAACAAATTGCAATTCTTAGATAAATCCTTCGTTTTATGACGATGGACAATTACATCATATTCCTCACTGTTTACAAAATGAATTTTAAGTGAATCCCATTGAATCGGCTCTAAAATTAATTGAGTATATTCTCCTGAATAGTTCGAATTTTCTGCACAGCTATCATTAAATTGCAGTAAAAATGAATTATTCAACTTTGAAATTATCAATTCTATATTGTATATATTGCCTTCTAAATCAATACACTCTACATCAGTTGAATAAACAATAATAGTTTTAGAATTTGTAAAGTTATCTATTTTAATAAACCCCAAGGAAGAATTAGAAATATATAAACTGTCATTCTTTTGAAAAATTAATTGGCTATGCTCATTAACATAGATGGCGGTAGCGGGTTTTTGACAACTTATTAGTAGAAGTAAAATAAATATTATAAACATGTTTTAGTACATTTGGATAATCCGCTAGTCAAGTTTGTATTGATTTGGTTTTTTTGGGTATTTGTTAAATTTGACCAAGCAGCTGTATTTCGAAGCCCCTGCCATGCAAAAGCCAAATACTCACCATCTGTAAATGTATTACCATAAATATCTTTTAATCCATCCACAATTTTTTGAATCCAATGGGCAGCCAAATATTCATGGTCAGCGACACCATAATTTGGTCCATATTGATTCAAATATGATTGATAATTAGGAAAATAATCATCAATATTTTTATTATATTTGTTAGCTTATTTGCATGAGAGCTCAAACAGTATTTTGTTTTGAACGCTTTTTAAATCAGTTTTAGCTAAAATGAAAAAGGCCGATCTCAATTTATCATTCGATAACTATATGATGAGGTATCGGAAGCTTTTTAACCCATAATATGCATTATGATGAGTTAAATTAAAAAGACTAGATGCATTTAATCAACATCTTTTCCGCCTCAATGCATACAACTTGTATCTAAATAAAAATCAAAAACAGCTCAAGCAATTAAAATTGCTTGTGTCTGATTAATTATGAAAGAAATGGGTTCTTATCTTAGCCACCATCTGATTCATGCTGAGATGATCGGCAGTACCTAATTCAATTTCCTTGGCTTGAAAATGTCTGTCTTCCTGCAGAAAATTCTTTAATTCTTCCTGAGCTTTTCCCGGGCCGATGATAAACACAGCATCTGCCTGAGACACTTGCTCTCCAACTTCCTTGTAGAGCTTTTTCAACTCATTGGAATGTTTGTGGTTCATCACTCCTTCGCTTTTACCATTGGAGGGATTAAAATGAGATTCTATCTTTTTGAGGACATCGTATTCCCCTTCATTTTTTAGATCCGGTGTTCCGATGATGTAGGCATGTAAATGATCTATCCAGACACCTATCACTTTTTTATCGCTGTAGCTCATAATTCTTGGTTTAAAGACCCAAAGCTAATCATTATCCTGCAAACCACCTGCGGTGAAAGTCATCCTTCCCATTGATTCTCATCAACGACCATATCGATTTGGTTCGACGCATAAACATGAGGCCTGCCGAACAAATCCTTCAAGTAAGCCGCATTAAACCAATGAGCCTCCCCTATTTGCATTGAGCAAAATGCTCAAAAAGTCAATTCAAGCAGATTTCCTTTCTCCAGTCTTCTTGAAATCTACCGGATTAGCGAACTTTATGAATGGCTTTCACCTGTTGCAGTTTACCATTCTGTATTCTGGCGTAGTAAATTCCTGCAGGTGCCTGCCCAAGGTCACAAGGTAAATCGTACTTACCAGGAGCCAAATCTCCATCATACAGCGTCTGCATCAACACACCCTGATTGTTGAAAATCTGTACGAGAGTATGATCTCCTTTAGTTTCAAACTTGATGGTAGTGGATTCCTGGAACGGGTTTGGATAGGCATAAAGCAGATTCTCTCCAGCTTTATTGTTTTCATCATGCACACTGGTAGGAATGCAGCCTGATGGATCAAACAGCGGTAAGGCCTGGAAATTCTTCAACAAAACACTTTGCAGATCTTCCTGTGGCACACAGAACCAGTCTTTCAAAATAGAAGCATAGATCGATCTGAAATCGTATTGCATTGGAATATTGGAGTTGGCCGTAGCATTGGGATCAATGGTTGGATTCTTACCGATGACGCCCGGCACGACCTTCTTACCAAAAAGGAACATCGGCTGACCGGCACCGTGATCAGTACCTACCGATCCATTGGAAATGATTCTCCTGCCAAATTCAGAAAAGGTCATCCCGGCAATCCTGTCTTCCAATCCAAGCAGTTTGGCATCGTCCATAAACGCATGGATGGAATCTGCTACCCCTTTAAGGAGGTTGGCGTGATTTCCGGTTTTTCGGTCACTTCCTACAACCTGATTGGAGTGTGTATCAAAACCTCCAGTACTCACCCAATAAATCCTGGTTTTCAATCCGCCAGAAATAAGCTTGGCAACAATTTTTAAGGCATTGGCCAACGACGCTCCCGGCGCACTGCCCGTCGGGTACAAAGTGGAAAGATTTTTTCCTTTGGTGGCTCCAGCTGCAACCGCATCCCCAAACTTATCTGTTTGGCGTTGAACTTCACGCAAATAAAGCAATTCTTTGCCTTTATAATCGGCAGAAGCTGGGTCTTTATAAATCGATCCGGTAAGGTTTAGCGGGTCATTTGTATTGTTGATAGAGATGGCCATGTTGACACCAATATTCTGCAATCCAAGGGGCACATTCCCTCCTATCCGTATGGCCAATGGATCAGGCATGGTCGTATTCGGAAATCCCACCGGGTAATTTGGAAACTCATAATTGAGATATCTACCGGCCCATCCACTGTTCAAAAATTCTTTTGAATCCGATGCCGTCATCCATATATCCGTTGCCCTGAAGTGGGAGAAATTGAAGGAAGGATAACCTACAGACTGTATCACCGATAATTTTTGCTCGTCGTATAATTCTTTAAATTTATTCATCGCGGGATGAATACCTGTTGTTCCATTCGTCCCTCCAAGGACAAGTATATCGGATTCCGGCATCAGCAGATTGGCTCTGTGTTTGGCCAAGGTAGCATATTGATCCAATGGAAAAACGGTATTCAATCCATCATTACCTCCGTTGAGCTGAACAATTACGAGTACACGGTCTGTTTCGTAAAGCGCAGCCGTAAGTGCCGACAACAGAGGGCTGTTGGCATATGCTGTAACGGACATTCCACCTATTGCGACCGGTACAGATTGTATAAATTGTCTTCTTTTCATTTTAATTTTTTTGTGGAGATGAATTAACAAAGATGAAATTCAGCAGCGGATTCCATGTCGAGAAATAAATTCTTCAGCATGGTTGGTACGCGTTTGGCTTCCGGATCAGTGGTGGAAGGATTGTTGATGTATTCCAGCCACGCTTCGGTCCAATAATAATCCGAACTCTGGTTTTCCAAAAGAAAACTCGTCTTCAGTTGATCTTTGACGGCTTGAGAGACCGGCACACCAAACAATAATTCACATGCTTCGGCCACGAGAATATTTGGGTTTTCCGGTACAGAAAACTGCTTGGCAAAGGCTACAAAGTCCACCGTAACTTTTACATTTTTGCTGACGTCCTGATAGTAAAAAGTACCGGAGTTCAGACCGTTTTTACTAATGTTTTCGTAAAAGTTTTTTCGTTCCGGATAGGTGGCTGTGTCGACCCACATTTCATGAAATTGCGGCACCTGATAGTAAGCAGGCCAGCCGGCCACATTGGGTGGATCCATGATGTCCTGGCCCATGTTGCGTGCATAATTCTTAAATACGGACCAGTAATAATATTGTGCCTCAAATTTGGAAGCATCCGGAATTTGATAACCAAAAGCTCTGGTTTTGCCAATCACGAATTGCATCCCGCTTTTAATCATGGCACCCCTTAATTCAGGTTTGAAAAAATAATCTGCGGTAAAGAATGCTTTCAACAATACTTTGAGGTCGTAGTTGCTGTTTCTAAAAACTTCTGCCAGTGGTTCGATCAGATTCACTTCAACATCCGGAGTGATTTCGTAATAACAGAAATAAGTGTATAATTTCCGGCATATAAATTTGGATGTTTCTTCCACGGCTAGAATCATGTCGATCAATTCTCTTATTTCTGCTTCCATGGTAGCACGGGTTGGCGTAGCAACTGCCTTGATCACTTTGTTGCCGTAGAAAGCGGAAAAAACTTTATCTTTTTTATCGTGGTTGTTTAAATTTTCTTTCACGTAAGGTGTTACCGGAACCGCAGGGGTTCCTTCCTGGGTGATCAGACTCCAGCCGGTAAGTACCCTGGCTGCTGCCTTTACGTCATCTTCAGTATATCCTGATCCGGGACCCTTCCCCACACAAAATAACTCCTGAAGTTCCCGTGCATAATTTTCGTCCGGAGCCGTAGCCTTATTCAGATATCCATTCAGGTATTTAAGCATTCCCGGGTCCAGAGTGATCTTGAATAAAAAATCTCTGAAATTACCTACAGCATTTTCCCTAAATAGCTTGTTGGTACGATAGGACATTTGTGCATTCCCTACATCGTTGGCCTCGGTAGAAAAATGATTGTGCCAGAACAAAACCATTTGTTCACGAAGGTTACGTTCCTGCCCCAACATGAGTCCCATCCACCAGGCTTTCAGACTTTCTCTTCTTGAGCCATCTGGATTGGTGGTTTGGTTTCGAATAGGAGTGTCCACCCAGGTCTGGCCTAGCTGAACTTCTGTATCGAGGGCCGTAGGATCCGGCAAGTTATTTACTCTGGCAGAATAATTCTTCACCGGTGGTGCAACAGTAGTTCCGAAAGTCAGCAACTCATCTACCACCTGATTCAGTGATTTTCCTTTAAAATGATTCAAATCTGCATTGGAAACGCCCAACTGGGTACGTCTCAGCAGATGCAGCAACTCCGGTTTGTTGAACGGCCCGGAATAAGGCAACAAAGGACTGTTGATTGGCATAAGGCTTACTTTTTGATATAGGAAACAAGATAGGTAATATTCGCAAATCTGAATATGGAAATGGCAAAATAGACCATCAATACTATGGAAATGATGACCATACCGGATGGAATGTTGCCTGAATACTTTAAATTACCAAATTATTTTTTGGTAGGCGGGAAGCGATCTATATGTACCCTATTGTTTTGGCAGGAATGGAAAGACATTGCGATAGGCGGTCAGCGCAGTAGTTTTGGCACCTTCAGAACGCTTCGCCCAATTCTCGGTAACCTCGGTTGCTTCGATCAAAAAGGCTTGGAGTTGTTCGATTTCCTTGGCGGCATCGCCCTCATACTTTCCAGCTTTAAGACCCTCGGTAAGCAGCTTAAGCCTTTGAGCTTGCTCTTCCCATTTTTGAAGGAATGTCCCTTTGTCTTCGATCATTTTAGATAATCCATCCAATTGGGCCTGATAAGCCTGTCTCATTTCTTCAATGTAATCGAGCTCGGCTTTCTTGAGCTTGGTGTTACCGGCAGCCTGGGTGAAATTATCCTTCAGGAAGTTAACCGTCTGGTGTGAAGCTGCCACCGCACTGTCACCTTCGTGAACCTTTATGGCCATGGCCTGCCATTCTGAACTGAGGGATTCTATTGCTTCACGGTGTTTGGACAATGGATTACAGGCAAAAAGCAAAGCGATGGAGAGCAAGCTAAAAACGTATTTCATCTTTGAAATTTTTGCAAAAATAAGGAAAAAAGAATGGGAGAATTTGAAAATGAGCTAATTTGAAAATTAGCTAATGAGTTAATGACGAAGATTACAAATAGTACCTGCTAAACTATTCGTAAATTTCAAGCAGGGAAGCTCGAAATAACCGGGTTGTTTGATGCTTCCCAGCGTCAAACATTACGGTGATTAAAACCAGAACCTAATATAGTGTACGTTAGCCGCTTTCGCGGTTCCTTCTCTTATCGTGCTGTCGCACGATACTCTGCTGAAGCAGAGATCGTTCAGTCATCTCTCATTCTCTAATTCTCCTGTTAGCCGCTTTCGCGCCTGCCTGCCGACCCAGTCAGGCAGGGTTCCATCACTTATCGTGCTGTCGCACGATACTCTGTTGAAGCAGAGATGGTTCAGTCATGCTTCCCAGCGTCAAAATGACTAAGATCAAAATTGATATTTACTAAACTCTCCGTATGTTTGATTCTGGAGTGCAGGTTTCTGATCACATTAGAGTACATTGTCATGACTGGACAGCCGGAATATACAATCTTGTTTTGTATAGTTCACACAAATTTTTTGGAAGCCAATCTATCATTATATTGAAATGAATAATTTAATATTATCTTATGTATAAATTCTTTTTGGCTATTGCTTTTAATTTATTTCTTATTGATCTGTACTCTCAGAAGTACGACTTCAATTGGATAATGGGTGAACCGTATGCTATTAAGAAAGATTCTCTCGAAGGGACTGCCATTCTGAATTTCAATTCTCAGAATGGCAATCCGTTGATTCAGGCTTCTCCCAAGTTTAAAAATTATATGGGGTCTTATGGTGCTTTGATATCTGATAAGGATGGCAATTTCATGTTCCAATTTAATGGTTATCGTCTTGAAGATTACACTAATAAATGGGTGACAGGTGATGAAGATATTTGCCCAATTAATTATTGTGGTTATCACCCTCAATCGTGTCTAATTATTCCCAATCATAATAATAAATTAATTTTTAATTTAATTAACACTGAAACTTTTGCCGTGGGTGATACAAATGCATATTTATTGTGTCTCAATTTATTTGTAAATAAATTAAGTAATACAATAAATAACTCAGGATTAATACTTCAAAAAATTAGAAATCAAATTGTAAATGACTCGATTGATTTTGAAAGATTGACTGCTTGTCGTCATGCCAATGGGAAGGATTGGTGGATAATTGTTGGACGATTTAACAGAAATGAAGTTTATAGTTTTTTATTTAATGGGGAAAATATTGATACAACTTTCATACAAAATATTGGGAGAATTCCAGGAAATAGTAGTAATGGATATTCCTGTTTTTCACCAGACGGGAATTATTATTGTATAACTTTGGGAGAAAATTTAGATAGTCTTGCAATAGGTGGTGTTGAATTTTACAATTTTGATAGATGTTCTGGATTGATATCAAATCGGCAGTATGTCCTTATTGATACTACTCCTACAATTGCATTCGGATGTGCATTTTCGCCAGACAGCAGATTTCTGTATCTAAGTTCCAGTTATTATCTTTATCAATACGAAATCATCAATGGCAAGCTTTCCAATAAGCAGGTCATAGCTGAATACGATGGACATTACGGACACATTTTTCAGAATAACAGATCGTCTTCCACATTCGGAAATCTTCAATTGGCTCCTGACGGAAGAATCTATTCCAATCCTGAATTCCTACAGTCCAGGTATATGCATGTCATCAATGAACCGAATAAGCCGGGATCTGATTGCGATTTCAGACAGCATTCTGTCCGCCTTAAATCCATCATAACAACAATCCCATCATTCCCCAATTTTCGATTGGGACCAATCGACGGAAGCATCTGTGACAGTCTTGGGATAGACAATATTCCATGGTGCTGGTGGAGATATGAACAGGATACTAGTAGGTCTCTTTGTATTAAATTCAGAGATCTCAGTGCTTATGAAGTATCAGAGTGGTTCTGGGACTTTGGAGATGGTGTTCAAAGCACAGACACTTCGCCCGTTCATTGCTATTCAAAAGGAGGAGTCTATGACGTTTGTCTTATTGTAAAGAATCATAATGGCGCAGACACCTTGTGTCGCAGCTTGAATCTTGGTACAACGCATACAAGTGGTGACAATAATTTGAAAATGCAAATTGAGATATTTCCCAATCCTGCCAATAATTATGTCGTCATTAATTTAATAGACTATATTCCTCAAAGGTTAGTTTGTACACTGTTCAATTCGCAGGGAGAGAAAGTACTTTCTCAGAGAATATTTCAGGGAAGTAACACAATAGATCTGGAGTCAATTCCATCTGGATTATATTTTGTACAATTAGGTGACATCAATGGAATGATGAAGACCGAGAAGTTGGTGATTGAATAAATAATTAGGATAATTTTTTAGAATTTTATGGATCCGTAAATCGGCTAATGAACTATTAAATTAATTTGAAAATTAGCTAATGAGCTAATTAGTTAATAAAAAGACGAACGTTGCTCACAAAAAGTGATCAAAAAAATACTTCATTTATGGATACGTAAATTTCAAGCTAGGAAGCTTGAAATAACAAGGGTTGTCAAACACAACGTAAATATGATCCACTGCTATTTAAGCATAACGTAAATTTCAAGCTGGGAAGCTCGAAATAACCAACAATACGTAAATTTCAAGCTGGGAAGCTCGAAATAACCAACGCAAAGTAAATTTCAAGTTAGGAAGCTTGAAATAACCATATTTATTTGTAGAATCCTTTGGTGAAAACGCTTCCGCCGTTGGTCTTTTTTATTTCCAATAAAAGCATGCTACCCGGTATCGCATGTTTTATTTTTACCGGAAAAGAGGGTTGAATGGTTGATTCCAATAGTCTGCCATCGAGGTTATAAATTTTCAACTCTTCAAATTCTGTTGCATGCATTTTTTGCAGATAGATTTCATCGCCTATCAGGTAAATTAATCCTTGTGTTTCTTCTTTAGACCAAAGGGCGCTGACGGGTTCAGTGGATTTTTGTACCCCATTTTCCATCCACGTCATGCGGTAATAATTCTGACCTTCCATAGGGGTATGATCCATCCAACTAGCAGACATTTCATGATCACCTAATCCGTACATTCCTTCCCATGTCATCCCATCTGTACTTTTCTGCAATTCAATTCCAGCGGTACCGCTGGATTGGTCTGCCAAAATATCCCAATGCAACATGATGCCTTCTTGCTCAGCATTTGCTTCGAGTTTTACATCATTCAAAGCAAGTAATATATCCACATTGATCACAAAAAAACCATTTGCTATGTCGGTGGCAATGACTCTTCCGGATGGTAAATAGGGATACACGCCCCAACATCCTTGATATCCCGAGTAATCGGTATTATTCGGTTCTGTATCAAAATAAGCAACCTTGTACGGATTCTTAGGGTCAGCCATGTTAAATATCTGAACGCCATCATGGTAGTAGGCCAAATAAATATAATCGTCTTTGATGAATGGGTTGTGCACGATACTGGCAGTGTCCCCGGGTGCTAAAAGTGCTGAACGAAAAATGCTGGCCAACTTAGGTTTGCTGATGTCGTTCAACTCGTAAATTTTTAAGCCCATGTTATGAGACTCATCTGCGAATACCAGATTTTTTCCATCGCGGGTCACCCAGCTGCTGTGGTTGTATCCCTTTTGAGGGTAATTGGTGATGGATGAAATTTCAGTAAAATTACCATTCGGGTGAATGGCATAAATTCCCAACCCATAATATCCGTGAGAGGCAAAAGCGGTATCATTTCGAACATGCACATCGTGCACGTATCCACCAGGCAAACTGATCTTTTTTATCAGCTGCGGATGACTTGGGTCCGGATTGAGGTCATACATGATCAGACTGATGCCCACATTATTCAGGCTTGCTCCGGCAATGTAAAGATGCCCTGTTGCTGTATCCACAAAAAGATTGTGCGCCCGATGGAAAGTACTGTCATCTCTCCCCATGAAAGCAATAGAATCCGGCGCATCCTCCAGATCAAAAACTAGTAAACCTTCTGTTCCTTCATCTGCTGTAGTGTACGCATAGTTTCTATACGTTTTGATGTCTCTCCAAATGGAAGAAGCCCCTCCCTTGAAACTAAATATTTTTCGTAAACTTCCGCTGCAGGAACCCGCAATTTCAAAAAAGAAAATACTGTCCACTGTGCCTATAATTCCTACTTCCTCCCCTGCCGGGCACACGTAGCCCCAGACATCGTTGTAGGCTACAGGTCCACGGAATGGCAGATTAGGATCATCGTAACGAAAGCATTGTGACATGTTCCAGTTTTGGCTGATTCCTGAGAAACTGACCATCAAACTCAACAAGACCGCGGCAAAAGTTTTCATTATATTTAACTAATAATTGAGCAAATATATGAAAAATTCTAATATAAAAATCCTTGATATTTTGTCCAAAGATAAAAGGATGCACAAAATTATTCAGGAGACACCTCCGGAACGGATTTTTGAGCGGACTTTTGATGGAATGGTCTTGAAGGACCTGGTGAGTTCTATCATCAGTCAACAATTATCCACTAAAGTCGCCAGAGTCATTTATCAACGATTTTTGGATTTATACAGCGGGGATTTCCCTTCTGTTGAGGACATCATTCAAACGGATCACGAAACGCTCAGAAGTTGTGGGCTATCCAACCAAAAAGCACAGTACATCAAAAATATTGCAGAATATTTCAAACTCCATGGATGGCAAGATGAACAGTTTCATGCGATGACAGACGATGAAATTATAGCCTCACTAACTGCCATCAAGGGTGTGGGAAGGTGGACGGTGGAAATGGTGTTGATCTTTTGCCTGGGGCGGGAAGATGTCTTTGCCTTAGATGATTATGGCATTCAAACTGCTCTTGTGGAGATTTATCGTCTGAAAGAAGAAAAAAAGGCCTTAAAATTAAAAATGGAGCAGATTTCTCAGCGTTGGAAACCTTACCGTTCGACAGCTTGTCTATATCTTTGGGCTTATAAAGACTTGAAATTAAAAATATGATCACCACACAAACCATCGACCAAACCATTGCACGATTCGAATCACAAAGTAAGGATGTGGATGATGCTTTTGAGGCCCTGGAAAACGACCACCAGGAATTGCTCGACGTACTGGCAGGATCCAATGCAGAATCCCTGACGGATGATGAGATGGATTATCTCCTATTTTTGTTTGCGGTGATCTATGACAGTTACCGAAAGTCAGGACCATTGCCTAATCCGGACCTTGAACAAATTGAAAAAACAGAAGATTCCGTATGGGAAATCATCAATGACAAAAAGGATCTGGCTTCTGTGCTGGACCACTATTACGAGCACAGTGCACAACACGACCTGATTGAATTTATTGAATTATCTGTTGGTCCGGACGATGAAAACGAATTCGAACTGAGTGATTCTGGCAGAACCATTTTGCTTGCAGCCTTGCTGGCTGAGGTCGAATTACTGGGTGCTGCTGCTTAGTACAAGCGAGAATTTGTAATCGTTATTTTTAGACCACTTAAGTAAGATTAATCCTCATTCTATTATTTCCAGTAGGCCTTAACTCTATCCCTTACATTCTCCCGCACATTGATGTAATACAAATTAAAATCACCCTTGTGGTAGTTTTTGGTTTGATATAGAATGGCTCCTCTAAACTTCGGCTTACTTGCCCATAAAATATTGCGGTGTATCTGAGCACTCACGCCGGGTTTTGTCGGTTCATTACCCATGTTGATGACCATTCCCTTATTGGCATCTTCAGGCACTTTGAGCTGATCGTTGGTCCAGCTAAGCGGATTGGTGATAAATACCTCCCTTTCTTTGTCCAACCATTTTGGTTTAGTCCCATTTTTGTAGGTTCGCCAACTGCAAATGCAAGAGGTTTCATAAGGTGTTTTACATTCTTTTAGAATCTTAAACTGATCCTTGTAAACAGGCCAACCCGGAATATAGGCTGCAACCAATTTATTTTTCATTTGAGGATTGTCAAAAACCTCTTTAAGCAGACGTACTGCCAATTCTGATCCCTGACTGTGGCCTACAATGATGATTGGTCTGTTGTTGTTGAAATTGTCCCAATAATAAAGAAAGGCATTGTAAACATCTTCGTAGGCTAGCGCAAGAGCCTGATCAGCAGATTTTTTGTCTTTTGTAAAAAAAGCATAATAATGTGCCTGTCGGTATCTGGGCGCATACACTTTCGCAGCCTGATTGAAAATAGAAGCCTGATATAAAACGCCAGACTTGTCAGTGGCCGCATTCAATTCGTTGTTGGTGAGGTCTGCATTCCAACCATTTCCATATTTCTTCTTAAAAAATGAGGTAGGGTGAAGGTAAAACACATCTACATCCTGAGGCAATAAACCATCCTCCACGCCCGGTGGAACTGAATCGGCTGCATCTTTGCGGGTAGGCAGAGCTGCCCAATAATAAGAATCCTGATATCTGGGTGCCTGACCTGTTTTAGCAGGGTTGAATGGGCCCTTCGGTTTTGGAACGGCACAAGAAAATAAAGTGAGGAGGGAGAAAAGGATAAAAATTTTATGCATAATTAAGATAAAGGATAAACTGGCAGACAGGCGGTTATTATGGATTAAGCAACAAAACTAACCAATTTTAGTGAACCATTTGAAATGGCTTAGACGACATTACATATGCCCGGTTAACTGTATTCACAGACCCTTTACAAGCTTGTCGGGATAAAAGCTTAATTTTGCATTCTTTTCATAATACAAGTAATTTGAGTAACAAGAAAGATATTCTACAGCTTACCGACGAGCAACTTGCTGCAAGTCTGCTTGAACTGGGCTTTGAGAAATACCGGACCAAACAAGTCAAGGAGTGGTTGTGGAAACATGCTGTTCGTTCATTTGACGACATGAGTAATCTCAGCATCGAACAACGTAGGTTGCTTAATGAGCATTTCGAAATAAAAGCGCTGAAGCTGGACAAAATGCAGAAGAGTCGGGATGGCACCCTCAAATTCCGTTTTGTCCTGCATGATGGTTTAAAGATTGAATCTGTGTTGATTCCGGTCCTGGAGAAAAATCGCTACACGGTGTGTATTTCTTCACAGGCCGGGTGCAGCCTCACCTGCAGTTTTTGCGCTACCGGCAGGATGGGTCTGCTGCGACAGTTGACCGTTGCAGAAATTTTTGATCAATATGCCGAAGTAAATAAAAAATGCCTAGAAGTCTATGAAAAGCCTGTTTCCAACGTCGTGTATATGGGTATGGGCGAACCACTGTTGAACTATAAAAATGTAATTCAATCCATTCGCAGATTGAATGATCAGGTGGGTCCGGACATGTCTTATCGCAAGATTACCGTATCCACAGCTGGAATAGCCAAGATGATTAAAAAATTGGCAGATGAAGAATTAAAAGTAAATCTTGCACTCTCCCTGCATGCGGCTAATGATGAAAAACGGCAGGACATGATGCCCATTAATGAGCACAACAATCTGCACGCATTGATGGGTGCCTTGAAATATTTTTATGACAAGATCGGAACCAAGATCAGTTATGAATACATCGCCTTTGAACATTACAACGACAATGCGCTGGATGTAAAAAATCTGGTCCGTTTGTGCAGCCATTTTCCGGTGATGGTAAACATCATTGAATACAATCCTGTCCCTGGAATTGATTATCAAAAATCCTCTGAAGATCGTCTGGAGGCTTTTGCCAAGGCAGTCCACAAACATGGTGTCATGATTACCGTCCGTCGTAGTCGCGGCAAGGATATCGATGCTGCCTGTGGTCAGTTGGCAAATCGGGACTAACCTGAACAAATAAAAGGCAACATTGTCCGGGAAATTTCGTTGATTTGTGGAGATGAAGCAAACCATCCTTACACCTCCTTGGAACACCGGTATCGTATTGGTGTTTTTTTTATTTTGTTCCACTATTCTGGAAGCGCAGTTGAACTTTAATAAGATAGCTGCAGTAGATACCCAATATAATGCATTGGTAAAATCCATTTCCATAAGAGAAAATAATGATCCGGTATTTTTACCGATCCTCCATTTGAATAAATCTTATCAACTCCAGGTTCATTTTGATTTGATGGAAGGAACGCCCAGACAATTATTTTATGGGATTTGTCATTACAACAAAGACTGGACTATGTCTGATTTGCAATTGCTGGAATACCTGGATGGTTTTACAGAGTTGCAGATACAAAAATTCCGCGCCTCTTCGCAGACCTACACTCCCTATGTACATTATCAGCTTACCCTTCCTTCTGCCGACATGAGTTTCAGGGTCACCGGGAATTTTATGCTGGCGGTGTACGACAATACAGGTGAAGTCTATTTTACCAGAAAATTTTATGTAACGGACAACAGTTTCAGGGCGACGCCAAGATTTATAAATCCTGTTGATCCGGAGAAAGTATTGACCCATCAATCCATCAGTCTGATCGTTAGTGGTGGCCAGAGTATTATTTATAATCCGGGCCTGGAGGTACAGATTGAAATCCTTCAGAACGGGAATCCAATGACAAAAAAGATATTGACGGAGCCTTTGTTTTTTTCCGGAAATCAATTGAATTATACCAAACAGGATGGCATACTTTTTCCGGGCATGAAAGAATACCGGCGAAAAGATTTGCGATCCATCCAGCACAAGACTTTGGGCATATCCTATTGGGATGAGAAAGACAATGAATTTCATTGTTATTTCAAACCGGAAGAATCCAGATTGTATAAAAATTACCACACTGATTTTGATTTTAACGGAAGAGTGATGTATGCACTTGAAGATGATTACGATGCCTCTTCAGATTATCGCAGTGAATATGTCTGGGCACATGCAAAACTGCAAACCAATGTACCTTCTGATCATGCAGTTTACCTCTATGGTGCATTGACCGACTGGAAACTTAAGCAGGAGTTCCGAATGGAATATGATGAAACGGAAAGAGCCTATTCCGGTACCTTTTACATCAAAAATGCGGTATTCGATTACATGTATGCCACTACCGATGACGAGGGAAAAATTACTACCAGCTTTTACGAAGGCGATTGGTATGAGACCGAGAACGATTATCTCATCATGGTTTATTACCGCCCATTCGGCACCCGCTATGATCGTTTGGTTTTCGCTGGAAGATTTAATTCCAATAAACAATAAGATCAAAATTTTACAGCCTTACTGATACCATTTTCCTTGGTCAAGTCAAAAATTTTGGAAGAATCCAGTTTTGCGGACCCCGGAATTCAATAAAGTTGACCCAAATTCCATCCTTTTATCATTGTTCTTTTTTGTCTTAATAAACCCATTCTATGCATTAGAATTTCTATTCCAAATCAAATAAATTCAGCTTTCGCTGTTCCCTCAATTGTCTTGCTGTCGCAAGCCATTTCGCTTTGCGAAAATCGTTCAGTCATTCATTAGCTAATTTTCAAATTTTCAAATTCTCTAATTTCCTCGTTAGCCGCTTTCGCGGTTCCTTCCCTTGAAGCACTGTCGTGCTTCATTCCGCATTGCGGAAATCGGTCAGTCACCTTAACCAGCAATAATAGCTCTAGGCCTTTTTGTCATAAATTTATTAGCTTACCTGCATGCGAGCTCAAACAGTATTTTGTTTTGAACGCTTTTTAAATCCGTTTTAGCTAAAATGAAAAAGGCCGGGCTGAATTTCTCATCCAATAACGATATGATGAGGTATCGGAATCAAAATTCAACTCTTAAAGATGGTTGGTTTCTTCTTAATCTCTATAAAATTTACCTGACTCATTTTCTTTTCATCCATCACAGGTTTAAACCAATTATATATTACAAATAGTTTGTGTCATTTTGAGCTAACACACATCTGCTTACCATAAAATAAAGTTGAATCCGATTATATTATTGGATCATCACTTTTTTTACGACAGACCGTCCATTTGCATCCTGTAACCGGATATAATATATCCCGGGGTTAATCCAATGTGCGTTGATTTGAACTTCTGATCTTACTGAGTTTTTCTGAAGAAGAATATCGCCTGCTGAGTTAATCAATTTCAAATCAAATTGCCTGTCGTCCCACATCACCGTTATATGATCCGCTTGTTGATTAATTTTTACTGCATTCAAATTTTGAGTTGCAGATTCATCTGTTGCAGAAGGCAGACACATGACCTTATTTAATTTTTGCCAAATGGTATCAGGCAATGTAATGGGAACTGCTCCTGTTCCGGGGGCATTTCCCATTCTTACTACCACCAGATTTTGGCTGGGTACCACATGAATGATCTGACCATTTTTTCCGAGTGCGGAAAACATATCTGTAGGTGCATTTGGAGTGAGAGATCCCGGAAAAACAAATTGAAGGCCGGGAACCATAAATGAAGCTTTGCCATTCAGCCACCACAGATAACCGTAAGATTTATTGAGATCCTGAGAAGTTGTAATCATTTTCTGATAATAATCCATGTCCTTTAAAATCTGGTTGCCGTTCCAGTTGCCCTTGTTCAGCATCAATAATCCAAATCGTGCCATGACCCTTGGCTTACTGAAAAAAACATTGTTGAAGTCAATCGGTAAAAAACTACCATAAATTCCTGTCTGGGTACTCAGTTTGGAGAGTACAAAAGAATTCAGATTTGCTCCAGTGGCAGATTCAATAACCTTATCCAAAAGGGTGTAAGCCGCGTTGTGGTAGGCCCATCTTTTCCCAGGCTCAGCAAGACATTTCAAACAATCTTTATCCGTACAATCAACATTAGGAACACCATCATCCAAACCTGTGGTCATGGTAAGCTGGTGCCTTACTTTAATACGTGCTTCTTCTTGTGCGGTACAGTCGGTCCAACCGGTTCCCAAATATTTTGAACTTGGGTCTTCGATGGAAAGTTTGCCTTCCTGTTGCGCGATGCCAACTAAAAAAGAAGTCAGGGATTTGCCTGCAGATGCCCAATACCAGAGACTGTCTTTTGTAAATGTGCCAAAATATTTTTCCAAAACGATACGACCGTCTTTCAGAACTATAAAACCCTTTGAATTGGCGTCTTCAAGGAAATCATACAATTCTGGTAAATGTTCTTCACACCAGCCTAACGATGCAGGACTTGTTGTCTCCCAGACGCTGCCCGTGACAGGCGGAAAATATATATTTTGGCAGTGCAGGGATAAAGTAAACAAAATAAAGGAAAAGATTCCCAAGCAAGGTTTCCAGTTAAATATCATTGGCATAATAAAAAAAGTTGCAAAAACTTAAAACTCCAAAGTAGATAGTAAAGCTTAGACTGCATTAAATTGTTTATGTTTAATCCGGAGTGCTATGATTTTTATAAAATATTTTAACTTATCTTGGGTTTCTTTTTCTCCAGTTAATACACCTACATGAAACAAAAATTAGTAGTTCTGACCGGTGCAGGAATGAGCGCAGAAAGTGGGATAAGCACCTTCCGGGATGCGGGAGGACTGTGGGAGGGACATGATGTAATGGAGGTGGCCTCTCCAGAAGGGTGGCGAAAAAATCGTGAACTCGTTTTGGATTTTTATAATCAACGAAGGAGACAATTGCTTACCGTAAATCCAAACCATGCACATTATGGACTTGCAGAACTGGAATCTCAATTTGATGTCCATATCCTTACTCAAAACGTAGATGATCTGCATGAACGGGCAGGCAGTAGTAAAGTGCTTCATCTTCATGGCGAATTGCTAAAGGTGAGAAGCACCGGACATCCTGAATTGGTATACGAATGGAAAAAAGATTTGAATGCCGAAGATCGCTGCGAAAAAGGATTTCCGCTCAGGCCACATATAGTATGGTTTGGTGAAGAAGTGCCACTATTGTATCGTGCTATGGAAATTGCCCAACAGGCAGATTACTTTGTCATCATCGGCACTTCACTGCAAGTATATCCTGCTGCAGGGTTATTGACCTATACCCCTGAAGGAATTCCCATGTTTTACATTGACAAAAACCCCAATCTGACAAGGGATCTTTATTCAATTGACAACCTACAGGTATGGCCCGGTACAGCAACGGAAGGCGTTGAAAAATTGAAAGATTTTTTTGGTAAGATTTAGGAAAAAATATTTTTGATTTTAAAAATATTTTTAGGCATTATTTTTATTGTAATTGAATTGTAAGTGTTTATTTTTATAGCTTACATGAGAATATTTACTAATGAACAACTAAATTTTTTTTTTTGCTTTGAGTCTGTGCCGACTTATGCAGTAATTGCATTAAGAAATAACCAGTTGTAAACTTGTTTAGATTAAAAAACGCTCTAATGTGGCAATTATATTTCCTGTGGAATGCATGGCGATGGATGTGTAGATGGATTTGCTGCTATATTTCGCATAAGCGTAAAGACACGCATCTACAAAACTCTGCACGATTCCCAGATTTGAACTTAAGGTGTTTTGGTATGCAAAATTATGCAGTGCAACAAATAGCAATGCCTGAATGGCAATGGCTAAATGTCTGTTTAAATTTCGTTTCTCCAATACATGCAACAATATTCCTCTAAAGATTAGTTCTTCTGCGACAGGTGCAAGAATCACTGCACCCAGTATTCTTAGAATGGTGGTGGGTACATCATGATTCCAGGGCGTTAATTCCAATAATCCTGCCTGATTCAAAATAAACTCAATACCTAAAATAAAAAAGAGAAATCCAATAATCCAGCTAAGAAAAATTCCCAAGGATTTTGGTTTTGCTAATGAAAGATCCTGAGGATTTATTTTGCCTTGTCGAATCCGGAAATGGATTACCAAAATGATAAGAATGAATGGCAATATTTTTAGGATCGCTTTTGTAATTTCTGTATTCATATTGTTCCTCTATTATGGTAAATGATTTCCTCCCTGTTCTGACTTATTGCAAATAAAGTACTAAGCTTTTAAAACGGAATCGGTCAAAAATACATCTAAGTTTCCAAATTAAACACATTGGATAAATGAATTACAATACTTAAATACTTGATCATAAACTATCATCTGGCCCAGGGCGAAGTCTATATTTCTGATGAGCAAAGTTCGCATGTAGAAAAGTACCCAAATGTATTATCCGATCTATGAAATGGAATGAAATTTGGATATCCGGATACACAGGATAAAAGAATATGCTTACTTTTAGGGCCGGCATTCCAGGATGTATAAATGAATAACTGATCTTGCCAAAAATTTATGAATTACCGATTTTTAATTTTCCTTTCGTTTTTATTGATAATATTCCCGCTCACTGAAATCAAAGCACAATGTGCAGGTTTAGACGCTGATGCAGGACCTGATATGGTCATTTGTGATCCTTCCCAGATCATTCAGCTTCAAGGCTCCATTCAGGGTAACTACACCAAGTTTATGTGGTCGCCTTCCACCAACCTAAGCAGCCCCAATGTACTGGATCCCCTCGTAACTACACGCGTGCCGGGTAAATACACCTTTAAACTTTCTGCAGAAGGAGTATCCACTACCAACCTGATCACCAACGGAGATTTTGAAGCCGGCAATACAGGCTTTTCATCCAACTATACCTATAATTTTACGAACACTACCGAAGGAGAATATTTTGTAACCAATAACCCTTCTTCATGGAACGGAGGCTTCGCACCCTGTGGTGACCATACATCTGGCGGAGGAAACATGTTGTTGCTGAATGGGCACCCTTCGGCCGGAACGAATTTCTGGTGTCAAACCATCCCCACGGTCGCCGGAAGAATGTACTTGTTTGAATTCTGGCATACCTCTGTGGTGTCAAGCAATCCGGGGCAATTGAACATTAAAATCAATGGAATGTCCGTTGGCGGTGTTCAGGCAGCCAGTTTATGCAATTGGGAGCGGTTTGAATATTGTTTTACTGCGACCTCAGGATCTACCCAAATATGTATGAATGAAGGATCCGGAATTCGGGGAGGAAATGATTTTGCAATTGATGATGTCGCACTTTTCGAAAAGTGTACCGACATGGATGAGGTGGTGGTCGAAATCATTGACCTCAAAGCCAAAATAGACATCCTTAAAAAACCAAAATGTTCTTCCGAGCCTTTTGATCTCACCGCACTTGGTTCATCCACCGGACCGAATATTCGTTATGAATGGTCTACTGATGTAGGCAGAATTCTATCCCAAAATGGATTGACTGCCAAAGCTCGCGGATCCGGAATTTATACCGTGAAAGTAATTTATACCAATGGCAATACAACTTGTGAACAAGAAGCATCCATCGAATTTATTGCGCCGGATATCTTGGTGGGATCCGTGGTCGCCAATGGTAAAATCAATTGCCGCGGTGACAGTATTTCCATTGATGTAGACATGGCCTCTGGCAGTGGTGATTATTCCTATAAATGGTCTCCTGACTCCTCAATCATCCAAGGACAAAATACCGAGTCTGTCTTTGTGAAGGAAATAAAAAAATATGTGGTAACTGTTACGGACAACAATTCAGGATGTACTCTTATCATGGATGTAGACATTACAGCAGATACCCTCAGACCGGTTGCAAAAATTTTTGGTGACAGCCTGTTGGATTGTCGTAAGACACAAGTTAATTTAATATCCGGCTTGAGAGATTCTTTACGTACGTTATTGACCTGGATCACTCCGGATCAAAACACGATCAGCAATAAAAATTCAATTACTTCCAGTCAAAATGGTTTATACAAACTGGTAATTATAGATACCGTCAATTTTTGCATGGACAGCGCCACAAAACTGGTTGAGACAGACACGTTTCCACCAATGCTGGAGTTAGGTCCGGACCTGAGCATAGATTGTAAAAAAGATTTTGCCATAGTCACTAACATGAATCCCAACTTACCCGGATTCTATTATTACTATTGGGAAATTGACAACACCAAACTTCCGGTGGAAAATGATTTGAATAATAAAACTATTTCTTCCAAAGCAAAAGTAAAACTTCGGTTGGTGAATGATAGAAATGGATGCGAGATTCTGGACAGTCTTCAAATCATCGATACCAGAATCTTACCTTTTGTGGATGCAGGAAAAGACAGTTTGCTAAACTGCAATCAAACTACCATCAAACTCCAGGCAAATTTTGATCCAAAAGATTCCGTAATATTTTTGTGGTCTACCCCAACCGGAAATATTTTATCAGGTGGAAATACACCTTCTCCGGTTGTTGATCAAAAGGGTTGGTATTTTGTAAAAGTTTCCAATCCAATGAACGGATGTGAAAACATTGATTCCGTCTTCGTGGATGAAAATAAAATCAAACCTCAAGTTGTTTTAGGTCCTGATCTACTGTTTAGTTGCAAGGACAGCATCATCAGTATTGATGCATCTTCGAGTAGTACCGGTAGCAACCTCAGATTTAATTGGACTACTCCTGATGGCAATATACAGTCCGGAAATGGAAGCCCGAAAATTAATGCTTCTGCCCCCGGCATCTACAAGCTTACCATCTTTAATGTTGACAATGGATGCAGTGATTCGGCCAGCATTCGTTTGAATCCTGACCTTAACAAACCCGTCATTGCCATCGGAGCAGCAGATACTCTGACTTGTAAAAAAACAAGCATCAACTTATCAGCTTCTGCAAATTCATCCTCCGGAAATCCATTGAACGTACTGTGGACCGGTCCTTCGGGTGGAAACATCACAAATCCGTCGACGTTGAATCCAACCGTTCGAATTCCTGGACAATACGTGCTGATAGTTACCGATGCAACCAATGGATGCAGTTCGCAGGCTATCGTTGAGGTATCTGTAGACACCCTATCCCCAATTGCAAATGCCGGTAACGATGCAGTCTGGAATTGTGCCACCACTTCTCTTAATTTGTCAGGAGTTGCTACGGGAAATTCATCTCAATATTCATTTCAGTGGACGACCAATGGAGGTATTATCAACGGTAATTCAAATGCACAAACCATTCGGGCGGACGCACCGGGTGATTACTCTCTTCGGGTAGAAAATATAAAAAACGGATGTGTCGCTTTTGATCAGTTGACCATTGTTCCGGATTTGTCAAAACCAACAATTATTCTTCCTCTTCCTGACACCATAAATTGCCTTAGGAGTTTCGTAATACTTCAATCCAATGCTAACGGACAAACTCCCCAATTAACCTACAAATGGTCAACAGTGAATGGCAACATCATCAGTGGTGTTGATTCCAGTTTTGTAAGGGTGGATCGCACAGGCCAATACAGATTAACCGTCACAGATGAAAAAAACAAATGCACGGAAGAAACAAGCGTGACCGTAGTAGAAAATAAAGTAAAACCAATCATCCGAATCCTGCAACCACAAGAGTTGAATTGTTCGAGACGCATCATTCCAGTCACGGCCACTGTTCAAAATTCCGGATCAAATTTCAATGTATTGTGGACTACTTCAAATGGCAATCTTGTCAGCAATCCAAATGATTTAAATGCGCAAGGAAATAAAGCCGGTACTTATTACCTGCGCATCACGAATCCCACAAATGGTTGTGAAAGTCTGGACAGCGTCACCATCTTAGAAAACACCAATCTCCCTGTCGATATTAATTTTGATCTGCAACAACCAAAATGTACAGGTGACGAGGCTTCTGTAAACATTCTGAGCATCGTTGGAGGAACAGGACCATTTACTTATTTCCTTGATGGAAAAATGATCAACCAACTTTACCTTACCGGACTTGCCCCGGGTGTACACAGACTGGAAGTTACCGATGCCAATGGATGCATTGTCTCCAAAGATTTTCAAATCCTTACGCCCTCTGCTACCGGCGTCAATTTACCAAGCTCTGTAAAAATAAATGCGGGCGATCCATTTACACTAAAACCTGTCTTTTCAATTCCAACAGATTCCATTGCCTGGATCCTATGGACTCCTGCTGAATTCCTGAGCTGTTCAGATTGTCCGGAACCTAATCTTAAAGGACTCAATACAGAAACCAGCTTTACCATCACTTACGCCAACAAACAAGGATGTACAGCCAGTGCCAGCATTTTAATTCAGATCATTAAACGAGGTGTTTGGGTGCCAAATGCATTCAGTCCTAATGGAGATGGTATCAATGATTACTTATTTCCGATTGTTTCGGAAGACAGTTACCGAACAATCAAATCTCTTTCCATTTACGACCGATGGGGTGAACTTGTTTTTAGAAAAAATAACTTCGAACCCAATGTTCCATCAGAAGGATGGGATGGAAAATTTAAAAGCGAAGTACTTAATCCTGCTGTTTTTTTATATGTGTTGGAAGTAGAGTGGAAGAATGGTCAAACACAATTGCTAACAGGTGATTTTACCTTGATGAGATAAAATATGAGATGTGTAAGTTTAAGATGAAAATTAAAAATTCAATTCCTTGATCCGGCAAATTTAAATTAAAGTGATAGAGTTAGAAAATATCATGTGCTGCAAATGCAAGGTCAGAACAAATTCAATTTTTAATGAATTGAATACTGAAGATCTTCATGCGTTGGATCAAATAAAAACATGTCGCTTATTTAAAAAAGGTGAGCAGTTGTTTAAAGAAGGTGCCTTTCCAAAAGGCTTGTTTTGCTTGATTTCCGGAAAAATAAAAATATCCCAAATAGGGCATGATGGAAAAGAACAAATTGTCCATATGGTGAGTGAAGGTGATGTGATGGGACATCGTGCATTGATCAGCAATGATTCCTATTCCTGCACTGCGTCTGCGCTGGAAGATTCTATGGTTTGTTTTATTCCGAAGCTGCCCTTCATAAATCTGGCAGAACAAAAAGGGCAACTGGTCATGAAAATTGCACATCTGCTGGCTGAGGAATTGAAAGAGGCGGAGCGAAAAATTACCGTCACTGCTCAACAAACGGCTCATGATAAAGTAGGCGTTGCCTTGCACTTTTTGGTTCAAAATTATGGTTATGAACGGGACCAATCCACCCTAAATATCAGCATTAAAAGAGAAGAGCTCGCAAATCTTGCAGGAACTACCAGAGAGACGGCTACCCGTCAACTTTATAAACTACAAGACGAGGGCATCATTAAAATTGCAGGTAAGAAAATTAGAATTCTGGATGAAACCAGATTGTCAAAGTTCATGCAATAGTTCCGATTTAACTAGGTATTTTAATTTTTTTTGAATTATTTTCAGTTTTGTGACATCCGTCACAAAAGCGGCCGAACATTCCTTTCAATTTTGACGCTTATTGGTTAAACTTTATATCCCATTTATGAAGAATTTACTTGTATTAGTTATTTTGATGTACACATTTGTTTCCTGCAAAAAGGAGACAACCATTTCAGAGCAGGATGCAGAGCTGACAAATTTGCTCAATCAAAACAGCCTCAACGGGAAGGCAGATTGGTATGCAATGCCCAACAGCAAAGATTATAAATCATTACCCAACCAGGACGTTAAAAATCCGGTTACCTCCGCCAAGGTGGGATTGGGAAAATTGTTGTTTTTTGAAACAGGACTGGGAATGGCTGCGAAAAAATCAGTTTCCATGGCAACTTACTCCTGCAGCACTTGCCACGTACCTGAAAAAAACTTTACCGCCGGAAGGTTTCAAGGAATTGCCGATGGTGGGTTAGGATTCGGAAATACCGGGGAAGGAAGATTGAAAAACCCTTCTTACGATGGTACTGAAGTGGATGCCCAGGGAGCCAGACCCTTGCCAACTATTAATCTTGCCTATGTCAGAAATGCACTATGGAACGGTGCATTTGGTTCGTTTGGAATGAACGTAGGTACAGAAAACGCCTGGGGCATTGCAGATTCTCTTACTACCATTAATAGAGAACAAAGGGAAGGATTAGAAGCAGTAATTCCGAGAGCTTTATTTGTTCATCGACAAGTCATCAATAAAGAATTGATGGACAAACTGGGTTATACGCCTTTGTTCGATAACGCGTTTGCTGATGTCCCTGAGAAAGACCGCTACACTGTCCAAAATGCAGCAAATGCCATTGCAGCTTATTTCAGAACGGTCCTCACCAATGAAGCACCTTTTCAAAAATGGATCAAGGGAGATCACCAGGCAATGACCGACGAACAAAAAGAAGGGGCTATATTATTTTTTGGGAAAGCTAAATGTGTAAATTGTCACAACAGCCCTTCCCTGAATGGTCAGAGATTTGCCGGAGTTGGGGTGAAAAATCTGGACCAGAATGGCTACGAAGTATTTAAAACAACTGATGGTAGAAGTAAGGGCAGAGGTGGTTTCTCTCTTAACGATTATGATTTGTATAAATTCAAAGTACCACAACTCTATAACTTAAAAGATATAGGATTTTATTTTCATGGTGCCAGCAAACACAGTCTTCGCGAAGTTGTGGAGTATTTCAACTTAGCCATACCCGAAAATCCGGATGTTCCTAAAAGCAATATTGACAGGCAATTCAAGCCTCTTGGTTTGACAGAAACTGAAATAGATAAATTGACAGAGTTTTTGGAAAACGGATTGTTTGACCCTAATTTGATAAGGTATAAACCGGTTCAGGTATTGTCGGGAAATTGTTTTCCGAACAGTGACCCTCAATCTAAACAGGACATGGGTTGTAATTGATTTTTGTAGACGATTTAAAATATGAATTTTTCAAATACAATTCGAAGTATAACATAACAGCCTACATTTATTTTATATCGATAACATTTGATAAAGGGCAGTGATCTATTTGGTTGCTGCCCTTTTCAATCATGTTTCATATATATTATTACCCCTACAGGGGTATAAAAATTTCATCCCTATGGGATTGAATTACCCATTCGTTAAAATTATATAGCATCAATACAAAAAAGGTTGACATTCCAATGTCACCAAAACTACTTAGATAAAAAACCAGTAGCGGTGACATTTTTATTCTGCCTTCATTTTCCATTTCACTCTAAATGAAAAAATCAGGATCTCCCTACTGCCAGTTTCTTGAACTGACTTTTAATGGAACTAGGGTTTCTCAACAATATTTCTGCAAGCACTTCCAGATCGTTTGTTTTTTTACACAAACCCAATAGCAAATTATTTTCCTCTGCACTCCAAAATTCATAAGCGCGGGGATATTGCTTGCGCGTCTGAAGAATAAAATCATTGTCAATTTCATCATCGGGTCTGCTCAAATCAAAACCGGATACCTGCCTTCTCACAGCCTGAATTTCTTCATCGGATAATTCATTTTGAGAAGGGAGACTAAAAAAATTCTGTGCATTGATTTCAGCAACTGTACCGGTTGTGATTTTATTTGATTTAAAAATTTGCTGGAGTATAGGACTGATCATTTTATAGTTGGACCTGCCTTTTAGGATACCATAAAAACTTAAATCCTTTAACTCCTCCGTAATCATCTCCCTTTCTGAACCCAACAAAACTTTACCAATGATCGTATGGGATATTCTTACAGGATATTTTTTCAATTCTTCGATGTACTTCAACACACTTTCTTCGCTGAGGATTACATCAATTTGTGTTTGTTCCTCATCTCTGTTTTTTCCTTTAAGTTCGATGATCAATTGCTCAAAACGAAAACCATACTTCTGATATTTGGTATGCGACATCCCATTAATTAACATCATTTCTAGACGCGAGGTAGGCATCATTTCTACCATTTCCTGCAAGGTGCTGTCATGAAAAATGATGTAAGGCGGAAGACCCATTTCTACGGCAATTTTTTTTCGAAGTTGGCGTAAGGATTCGAATATGGTCTGTGGTTGTTTTGATTCGACAATGGCTTCTGCCGCAATTTTTTCTCTTAAGGCTTTTGGTTGAAACGCAGTGAGCTCAATGATCTGATTTCCGTTTAAAGCCATCCTTCCAAATGGGCTGACCTTTAAGGAAAAACCTTCATCATATGCCATTTCAAAAACCCCTATTTGCAGCAACTGGAGAATATAAGATTGCCATACTTCTGAAGTATATTCTCGTCCTGCACCATGTGTTTTTATTTTATCATATCCATGTTCCACAATTTCTGCATTCATGGATCCCCTTAGAATGTCAATAAGGGTTTTGATCCCAATATTTTCATTGGTTCTCAGTAATGCAGAAATTGCTTTTTGTGCAATGAGTGTACCGTCGATATAAGTGGGTGGATCCATGCAAACATCACAAGAATTGCAGTTTTTATCATAGCTTTCTCCAAAGTAACCCAACAATATTTTTCTACGACAGACCCTTGCTTCTGCAAATTGTTGCATTCGTTTTAATTTCTCGAGATTCAACTCCGATTGACCGCTTTCTGCAGCAAATTTATTCAGCATCATCAGATCCCTGATGTTATAGTACAATATGGTTTTTGCAGCAGCTCCATCTCTTCCAGCCCTTCCGATTTCCTGATAGTAACCTTCTATATTTTTAGGTAAGTTATAATGTATTACCCACCTTACATTTGATTTATCAATCCCCATTCCGAAGGCAATGGTTGCGCAAATAATTTTTATTTCGTCGTAGATAAACTTCTCCTGAATATGGGATCTATCCACACTGTTCATTCCCGCATGATAATAGGCAGCCTGAATCCCTGACTGGACGAGTACTGCGGCAAGAGCCTCAGTACCCTTCCTGGACAGACAGTAGATGATACCACTTTCTTGCGGATGCGCTTTGATGAAAGAAATGATTTCCTCAATTTTGTCTTTTTCCTTGACATTACTTCTTACTGTAATGTGAAAATTTGGACGATCGAATGAAGAAACGAAAAGCTTAGGTTCTTTCAGTGCCAGCTGTTGTACAATATCTTTCCTGGTTGTTTTGTCGGCAGTTGCAGTTAATGCTATGAAAGGCACATTTGGAAAAATGGATCTCAGAGCTTTTAACTGTGCATATTCAGGGCGAAAGTCGTGGCCCCACTGAGAAATACAATGTGCTTCATCGATGGCAATCATGGACACAGGGAGCATACTGAGGAAACCTGCACTGACGCTAAGTGCTTTTTCCGGCGAGACATAGAGCAATTTGATTTGATTTGCCATACAACGATTGGTAATCTCTACCTCCTCTTGCGGACTCAGGCTACTGTTGATAAATTCTGCAGCAATTCCATTGGCTTTGAGGGATTCTACCTGATCCTTCATGAGTGCTATCAGGGGAGAGATTACCAAAGTGATGCCTGATTTGATCAAGGCAGGGATCTGGAAACAGATGGATTTTCCACCACCTGTAGGCATAAGGACCAGAACATCATGATCGTTCAGGATAGATTGGATGATGGCTTCCTGTTGAGGTCTGAAGCTGGTATAGCCGAAGTACTTCTTCAGCAATTCGAATTTTTGTTGCATATGAATATTTAGGTGTTCGTAATAGTGGCTGCAAATTTACAAAAATCATGTACCTATAGGCACAAAGAGCAATTATTTTAAGCGGATAATCACATAACAAACTACACTGATCACTAGAATGCTTATCAGGTTTAAAAATAAACCTGCCCGCAACATCTTTTTTAAGGGTATCCGACCGCTTGAAAAAACAATGGCATTGGGTGGAGTTCCCATAGGTAACATACCTGCACAGCTGGCAGCAAGCGTCATTGGAATTCCTAAAAGGAGAGGATCTATTTGTAGGTTTATGGCTACGGTGGTAATAATCGGTGCCATTACGATCACCTGAGCAACATTACTCATGATCTCCGATAAAAAAATCGAGACTGTTGTAACCAAAATAATCAATAGAAATTCCTGCGAAGGGGCGATACTTGCAATATGTTCGCCCAAACTTTTCATCACACCAACATGCTCCAAACCTTTAGCCAGGGTAAGCCCTCCTCCAAACATTAGTAAAATACCCCAGGACATTTTGTGGGTGTCGGACCAGTTTAATAATCTATTCCTTGCGATGGGTTCTTCCTCTTCTTCTGAAGGCAGACTTATGGTATTTTTAGAGCCTGAGGGGAGAATAAATAAGAGTATCCCTGCAGCAATCGCAATCATGGTATCGTTAATGGGTAAGCCGGTCCAAATTACCCAGAGGTCTTTTGTGATCCACATGACGGCGGCAAAACAAAAAACGCCTAAAACTCTTTTTTCTGCAAGACTCCACGCACCCAATTGGAGGATCTTATTGCGAATAAATTCTGCGGTGGATTCCTGATCGCCTAAATTGTTTTTAAATAAAAAACGGGTAAACAATACATACAATAAAAACAAAATAATCAAAGCAACCGGAAAGCAAATTATCATCCATCGCATAAAGGAAATTTCAATGCCGGCCGTATCTCGCAAAAAGCCAACAAAAGCTACATTGGGTGGTGTGCCGATGATGGTGGCAAGTCCACCTATGTTGGAAGCATAGGCAATGGTGAGCAGGATAGAAACTGCAAATGCATCGGTGTTTGTGCCTGAATTGGTTTTTCGGACCAGATTGAGTACAGATAATGCAATGGGAAACATCATCATTGTTGTTGCGGTGTTGCTGATCCACATGCTGATGCAAAAAGTAGATAACATAAAGCCCAGGATGATCCTGTTTCCATTGCTACCGGTCAACCGGAGGATGTTCAATGCTATACGCTGATGGAGATTCCATTTTTCAATGGCCAGTGCCAGGAAAAACCCGCCCATGAATAAAAAGATAATTGGATCTGCATAGTGTCTTGCGGTATTGTCCAGTGATTCAATTTCCATCAGCGGAAACAAAACCAATGGAAACAATGCAACTACAGCCAAAGGTAAAAAATCCATTACCCAAAACGATATCATCAAAATGCCCACACTTATTGTGCGTAATACTTTGATGTCCATTCCCCATGGATTCAAATAATAATGCAAAACCAAACCCAGGAGTATGGCGGCTGCTCCATAAAATTCCTTCTGGTCTTTATTCATGGTGCAAGATATCTATTTATTAAGAAGATTCGATGAGGAGAAAGGATTCATAACTACAATTTCACTAGCAAGAAGAAAATGGTAATGCACAATATTATAATTATACATTTGACCATTCATTCAACTATTGTGGGTAATAATTAATAAAATTTTTCACCATTCAAACTACCATTTTCCATCAGCACCCCAGTAGTATAGGATCATTACATGAGTCAATCGAAAAAAAAAATTGCAAATAAATTTTTAAAATTAATGGAAGAAAAATGACTCATTTTATAGAAAATGATGATGATTCATTTTAGTCCTAAACCTTTATATCATTTACCATTTTAAACCTAGAATATATTGTCTTTTTACGATGGATAAAATAAATGAATTTCAAAATTAGGTTTTTCGAAAAACAAATATTTCTGATCTGTTTGAGCTTAAAACCACTTCATTGGTAACAAAGCTTGTTGCAGTTCAGAACCATTTAATACACGACTTGTTCTTATACTTCAAATAAACCACACAGATGCATTATAAATTATTGGGTAGAAGCGGTCTTAAAGTATCCGAATTATGTCTTGGAACGATGGGTTTTGGCAAAGAGTGGAATTGGGGTGCGGACAAAGAAACAAGTTTTCAAATATTGGAGGCTTTTACACAAGCCGGAGGTAATTTTATCGATACAGCAAATCGTTATACAGAAGGCACCAGTGAGCGTATCATAGGTGAGTTTGTACACAGCAACAGAGATCATTATGTCCTTGCTACCAAATACACCCTGCATGACAATCTTACCAATGTCAATGCATCCGGCAACAACCGAAAAAACATGATGCGAAGTGTAGAGGAAAGCCTGAAGCGATTGAATACAGAATTTATAGACCTGCTTTATCTACACATCTGGGATCGGCTCACGCCTGTCGAAGAGGTAATGCGTGGTCTGGATGATCTGGTACGACAGGGCAAGGTTAACTACATAGGCATCAGTGATACACCAGCATGGGTCATTAGTGAAGCGCAAACTCTTGCACATTTCATGGGTTGGTCAAAATTTATTGCGCTCCAAATGGAATATTCTCTGCTGCAACGAACCCCAGAGCGAGAGCTTATACCTATGGCTTTGCAGCATGGCCTCACGATTACGCCCTGGGCTCCATTGGCCGGTGGTGCACTTACCGGCAAATACTTAAAAGGTGATCCGGGAAGAATCAAAGAAGGAAGTATCAGGCTCAATGAACGCGCAGTAGCGGTCACAAAAGTCGTTATGGCCGTCGCTGAAGAACTAGGTGTGGAAGCCTCACATGTGGCTTTAAAATGGACCATGCAGCAAAAGATTTCTGCAATTCCAATTGTAGGTGCCACCAAACTAAGCCAGCTGCAAGAAAACATAAAGGCGATCGACCTCAAACTGGAACCGCATCATATGCAGCAATTACATGAGGTCAGCAAGATAGATCTTGGCTTTCCTGGTGATTTTTTCAATGAAGATGGGGTCAAGACGGTAACCTACGGTGGTTTTTACGATAAAATTGAAAAAGGCTTCTAGTTTCTTGTCTTACATTAAGCGCAATTGATAAACTGGATTATTGGAAGAAGAATCAACTCGTGTTAATTTTGAAACATAAATAATTTGAATTATGAACAGAAAAGATTTTTTAAAAAAAGGCCTGCTCGGCACAGGTATCCTGGCTAGTTCTTCTGCCATAGGTTCTATTATTCACAATGACATTGACGAACTCAAGCCGTTGGAAATTCTTGGGTTCAATCATCTTCCAAACACAAAATCAAACATCATGGCAAGTAAAATATTACATCAGGCTGAGACACGAGGACACGCCAATCATGGTTGGCTGGATACGCACCATACATTCAGTTTTGCGAATTACTACAATCCTGAACGAATGCACTTCGGGGTGTTGCGTGTACTGAATGACGACCGTATTGATCCGGGAACAGGATTCGGAACCCATCCGCATGATAATATGGAGATCATCACGATTCCATTGGAAGGTGCTTTAGAGCACAAAGACAGCATGGGGAATGTGGGCGTCATCAGAAATGGAGATATACAGGTGATGAGTGCAGGGACAGGCATCACGCATAGCGAATACAATCACCACAAAGACCAGGTAGGAAAATTTCTGCAAATTTGGGTTTTTCCAAATAAGAAAAATGTAACACCTCGATACGATCAGCTGACTTTGGAAGCAGAGAAAAGACATAACAAGCTGCAACAAATTTTATCTCCCAATCCCGATGATGAAGGTGTATGGATACATCAGGATGCATGGTTTCATCTGGGTCAATTGGATAAAGGTGTTTCCCTGGATTATCCAATTAAGAAAAAAGGAAATGGTGTATATGCATTTATCATCCAAGGCAATGTAATCATTGATGGTCAAGCTTTAAAATCCAGAGATGGGCTTGGTATCTGGGACACGAATAAGATAACCATTCAGGCAGACAGTTCTTCAGAAATATTGCTGATGGAAATTCCCATGAGCATTTAAATTTAAAATATGAATTCCATTAAAAAAGCAAAAACAAAATACCCTGTTCTTGAATTGATCAAAGACCGGTGGAGCGCCCGAAGTTTTTCTTCCAAAAGCATTTCCACCGAAGATTTGCACACTCTTGCAGAAGCGGCCTCCTGGGCACCCAGTGCAAATAATGAACAACCATGGCAATTCATTCTTGCATCAAAAGGTACCGATGTATTTGAAAGGATATATGAGGCACTGATGGAAGGAAACAGACCATGGTGTAAAAATGCTGCCGCTTTTATCCTTTCTATTGCCAGAACTCATTTTGAAAAAAATGAAAAAACTAATTTCTATGCCGATCACGATCTTGGAATGGCAAACGCATTGTTGCTCTTACAAGCCACCTCGATGAATATTTATGCGCATCCAATGGCAGGTTTTGACAAATCTAAAATCATCGAATCATTTGGATTAACGGATCTGCAAAAACCCATGCTGGTCATTGCTCTTGGATATCTTGATGATGCTGAAAAACTAGCAGAGCCTTACAAAACTCGTGAACTGACTGCAAGAAACAGAAAAGAACTTCATGAATTTATACTTTAAACTACCTTAAGATGGAAAACAAGTCATCAGACATTCACGCACACATAGAAAAACAAGTTTATAAAACTCAACTGAGTAATCACCAACACGAAATTTTGGCTGATGAACCTGTGGAAAATGGGGGAGCAGATCTTGGATTTTCGCCCTCCGATCTTCTGTGCGCTTCCCTTGCGGCTTGCACTTCGATCACCTTACGGATGTATGCAGACCGAAAGGAAATTGCACTGGAGGCAGTTGACGTAGACATTTGGTTTGAAGAAGATAAAGAACAGGGCATTACAAAATTGCACAGGAAGATTAAACTTGAAGGAGCTATTTCTGAAGAGCAAAAAACAAGATTCTTACAGATTGCAGATAAATGTCACATACATAAAATACTGACCCACCCTATCCAAATTACCAGTGAATTGGCATGAAAGAAATTACCAAAAAATATTCCAATGGTGAAATCACCATTGTTTGGAAACCTCAAGTGTGTATCCATTCTACCATTTGCTGGAGAGGTGCCGCAGGATTGCCGGAGGTGTTTAATCCTGCTGAACGCCCCTGGATCAAACCTGCTGGCGCAGACACTCCCCGCATCGTCGAACAAATAAATAAATGTCCCAGTGGAGCGCTGAGTTTTTACTACAACGATCAGCAGGAAAAGCCACAAGAGATTCAACAAGAGCTCACCAGAGTGGAAGTTATGGACAAGGGCCCTCTAATGGTAATTGGAGAAGTCATCATCAAACACCCGGATGGACGTGAAGAAACCAAAACCAAAAAATGTGCATTGTGCCGCTGTGGCCACTCAAAAAATAAACCCTATTGTGACGGCAGTCACCGGGAGCACTTTGTTTAATTTTATAATATTACCAAAATTATTCAATGGTCTCTATTTAGTCCTAATGGCATTACTGCTTTTTATCCTCATGAAACTTTAAAACAGTTACTTCCAACTTTAAAAATTAAAAATCAAATTTAAGTTTTGACTATCCCGAAGATTCAATTCTTTGATCTCGTAACGAGTTCATACTAAATTTCAAAATCTAACTAAAATATTAACATAAAGGTTTTGCGAAAATACCAACTTAAAACTTTCTATAATTTTTAGACAGAGCCGTATTAATCATTCCCCTACAATTTAAAAATACATTTAAAGAGCTTGTAATAATTTACCAACATTCTTCTCCAACAGAAACTGATATTTCCCAAAATTATGATGGTTGAATGACATAGGAGCTTGGCAGATAGTTTTTGCTATATTTACTTTTAAATTCAACAAGCGATGGCTATCATTAAAACGCCTGATCAGAGAGTCAGGGTCTTTATCAGCTCCACTATAAACGAATTGGCAGAAGAGCGTCAGGCAGCCCGTCAGGCTATTGAAAACCTAAGGCTTATACCTGTTTTTTTTGAAGCAGGAGCTAGACCACACCCTCCCAGAGACCTGTATTCAGCTTATCTGGACCAAAGCCATATATTTTTGGGCATCTATTGGAACAGTTATGGTTGGATTGCACCTGGCTCAGATATCTCAGGATTGGAGGATGAATACAGATTGTGTGGGAATAAAAAACCCAAACTCATTTATGTTAAGCAATCGAATGAAAGACAAGATAAATTAAAAGGACTTTTGGAAGACATCGAGAAAAGCGATTCTGCTTGTTATCAAAAATTTTCTACTGCAGCTGAATTACAAAAGCTCATTGAAAATGACTTATCAGTTCTCATGTCTGAGATTTTTGAAAATGCTTTGTTGGGAGAAAGAGCTTTGGATAATAATTCATCTGCTGAATTAAATATTGAATTAAAAAGAATTGTAGAAATTCCAAACATCCGTTCTGAAATATATGGCCGGGAAGAAGACTTAGAAAGAATTGAATCGATGCTGACCAAATCCGGTGTGGCATTGATTACCCTACTTGGTGCTGGAGGAACAGGAAAAACCACCCTTGCAGTTCATCTTGCACATGTGATAAAAGATCAATTTAAGGATGGTATTGTATTTGTTTCATTGGCACCGCTGACTGATCATCGGTTGGTGGGTGCAGCCATTGCTGAAGTTCTTGGCGTGCAAGACAGTGGCAAACAACCAATCGAACAAACAGTGATCGATTTCTTGTCTGATAAAAACTTCATGCTTATTTTAGATAATTTTGAACAGGTAATAGAGGCCTCTACCTTCATCAGTAAGCTCCTTACTTTCTGCAAGGATGTAAAAGTATTGGTTACGAGCCGCACCTCCTTGCACATTCGAAATGAACGCATCTACAACCTGAGCACGCTTTCACTTCCAGAATTAAATAAACTCATAACATCAGCCGAACTGCAGGATTATTCTGCAACGCAGTTATTTGTCGAGCGGGCGCTTGAGGTAAATCCTCAGATGCCCTTCTCTAAGGAAAATACGGAAGCCATTGTTGAGATCTGTCAACGTATGGACGGTTTACCACTGGCCATAGAACTCGCAGCTGCACGTACCCGATTCTTTCAACCTGCCGCCCTGATGTCGCGCATTGAAAAAACATTAGACCTTGTATCAAAAGGGCACAAAGACTTGCCGGAGAGGCAGCAGACGCTGCGCGGTGCAATAGAATGGAGTTATAATTTGTTGGCAGAAGACACGCAGAAAGTTTTTCGGCAGTTGGGGTTTTTAAACGCAGCTGGACAATGGAAGATGCAGATGTTATTATGAATGATGGCACTACTTTTACTGATGTGGAGGAAATGATGGAGCGATTGCTTGATGTAAGTCTTATCAAACCGGTGTTGGTGAGCCACAGTGCCGAACCACGTTTTAATATGCTGCAGACGGTACATGAATACGCAAGAGAAATGCTGGAAAAATCACCAGAATTTAAAGGTACCCAATTGCGCTTTGCTGAATATTTTCTAAAACTTTGTGAAGAGGCCGATGGAAAATTATGGATAAGAAACGGAGATGCCTGGTTGGATAAACTTGAAATTGAATACCAAAACATCCGTGCTGCATTTTATATTTTTATTGAAATTGAAAATTTTGAAAAAGCGTGGAAGTTCATTGCATATCTGGCTCCATACTGGACTATAAGAGGCGGGTTTTCTGAGACCGCACATTGGATTGCCGATGCACACATTTCGGACAGGAGTTTTTGGACTTCTGAAAAAATAAGTCCTCAGACCAGAGGGAGGACTCTTACTTGGGCAGGGTATTGTACTTTATTTTTATTCGATTTCGACAATGGATTTCCCATGTTGAATGAAGCTCAGCGAATTTTATCAGACACCACAGATGAAGTTTCTTTGGCATACGCCAATTGTTTCGATGGTTGTTATGGGTCTTTTTTAGCCTTCCCTGATTCCGCACAAAAAATGGATTTAGGATTAAAACTTGCAGAAAAGACCAAGGACAGAGTTTGCTTGTGCATGTTCTATTTATGGTCTTACGAATACTACAGGCAACAGGGAAGAATGGACATTTTGGAAGCAAATCTGGCACTTGGAAAAAAAATTGCAGAGGAAGATGGCAACACTTATATCCTTGGAGCCCTTTACATATTACGTTTTAGTTTAGCATGTATGGATGAACACAATGATTACGAAAAAACAGCTCAGGACGCAATTGAAATGTACAATATGCTACCTGAGAAAGGTTATAAAGGGTTGAAGTCAGCTGCTATGATGGGATTGGCCTATGCAAGAATGATGCAGGGTAGAATCGAAGAAGCAGAAGCGCCCATGATGAGTGGATTGGAATATTCTCGTCTGGCTGGAGAAAAAGAAAGCGAAGTGTATGGTGGTATGGAAGCAAGTGCATTTTTTAAATTGAAGGGAAATGATGAAAAAGCATATAAAATTCTTGGAGCTTTGGATTCTTTTATCGAATTATCAAACTTCCCTGTTGTAGGAGGCGCGGAAGCTCAATACAAAATGACGATGTCCATTGTTAAACCGGATATGCACCTTCCAACAAACAAAGCTTATTATGAAGCAGGAAAAAGGATGCCATTGTCAGAAGCCATTGTATATGCATTGGCTGATCATTCCTGATGTGATTATTTTATGGTAATTTTTTTAGGAAGCACTTAATTGAAGTCATTAAAGATGAATGTGTTTGGTATCATCTGCAAATACAATTCTTCAGGCTTCAGCAATAAGGTATCGATAAAGCAATAATGCTTCTTTTACATTTCCTTTACAAGGTTTTACAGTTGGAAACCTCACACCATCCTGAGCGTTTCTAATTTTACATCTTGAAAATGAGTATATCCTTTTACTGGAAAATCGCCAATGCTTTTTTATCACTGTCCTTTAACAGCCGATAAAATGTAATTGGTAAAAATCTCGGTAAACCCAATCTTGTGATTTAAGTATGTATAAAAAAGGATGGATGCTTGGTTTTAAAATATATCCATCAAATTGTAAGTTTATTATGTGTCTCTTGATTTAAAAGAAGTTACTTTTGAGGATGTTTTTCGTTGGGGATTCAAATATTCAGAAAAACTATTGTTGATCCCTATTTTGTTGGGTGTTCTATTTCTGGTTAATGCACAACCGGATGGGCCACAAAGTATTTCCGCTGAAAAAGTAAACCTTGCGCTCCGCAGGACGGCGGATGGGTTGCTTCGACTTTCAGGGGACAGCACGAGTCGCATTCCGGCGATTGAGCAAGCAGGACCAGGCGTGTGGAGGGTGCGACTGCTTCAAGCTTTCAGATACGAACAACTTCCGGCTATGCTCCAATCCTCCCTCGATGTGTACGGTATTAAAAATCCTTACGAAGTGACGGTACGAAATTGTGAAAATGCAACAATAGATCTGGGATTTCATCAGACAGATTTTTTAAATAATGGCACGGTGCCTTGTGCCGGAAGGGAGATGCCCGTGGGTTGCCATTATATTGAAATCACATTTTTAGATAGCAGCCCTAAAAAATCATTGCTGTATAATAAAGCAGGATACCTGTTTTTAATTTTACTTACACTTGGCGGTTTTTGGTTTTTCCGTCAAAAAAAATCTATGCAAAGTGAGATCACTTCTGATTCCGGAGAAGATTTACTGGAAATCGGAAATTCTCGTCTTGATGTTGCCGGTCAAGTATTGCATTGTAATGGCGTACCACAATCATTGACTTTCCGTGAGACCAAATTACTTCGGCTCTTTGCCAACAGCCCCGACAAATTGCTTGAGCGCGATTTTATCCTCCGCGAGGTTTGGGCAGATGAAGGCGTGTTGGTTGGAAGAAGTATTGATGTTTTTGTGTCCAGGTTGAGAAAGAAGTTAGCCGCTGATCCAACTGTTGGACTCGTGGCGGTGCATGGAGTAGGATATCGGTTGGAAACTGGTAAAGTAAGCGTAGGGTGAAAACCTAAATAATTTTTTTCAATAACTTTCTTTCCATTTGTTCATTTTGGGAGAGAAACCTTATACTCTGAGTAGACATTATTATTAAACAAAGTTCCTTGTGTAATTTAATATTTTCCAATAAAAAAAAATGACTACAACAGTTAAATTTTTGATAAATAAATAAATTAACCTCCTAATGAAGGTCTTTTATTATTTCATAAAAATTGGTGATTTTATTTTTCTTACCATAGGGGTACAATAATTTTAATTATGGGGGAGGGAGATTTAATTTAATGTATTCAATTTCACAAATTCAATCACATTTAAGTTTATTACTAATACCTCAAGAGTACTCCTACCACTTGACTTATCTGTTAAAATTTCTTAAAGGATGTTGTTTTTATATTTTTTTCCTTGAGGGTATCAATTTCATCTTTTAATTCAAGTTGCATTTTAAGGATCTTATTGATGGAAACTGTTTGGTTTGCGAGTTTTGATTTCAAGGATTCTATATATTCCTGTTGCTCCTGTATTGCTTTGACTAATACAGGTATTAACCTTTCATAAGAAAGTCCCCATAATTCATCCGCTTCATTTAATGGTTTAGAAACCATTTCTGGAATAACATCATAAATTTCCTGTGCAATAAAACCAATATTTTGTGATCCTGCCTCTTTTAATTTAAGTTTTCCATCTTCAAATTCGGAGTCATGCTGAAAATAAGACTTAGGCCTTACTTGAAGTATTTCTTTAAGCCCATATCGAATCTCTTTAATATCCGACTTTATTCTCTTATCTGAATATACCGTCCAATTAAACGCTCTCCCAACCCCGCCTATATTAGTATTGGTATTTGGAAGGTGTAATCTAAAAGTTGGATCAGCGACCCCAATTCCAATTTGTCCCGTTAACAAAATTAAGTCGCCAGAAACTGCAAGCAATGCTTGTTGGGAGTTACTTACCCCAATGACAATACCAGTACCTGAAGTAGAATTAAAGCGCCCCCCTGCGCCGCTTGTAGAAATACCAAACACTCCATCGCTGTTAGCCGATGTTCCACGTACACCAAGACCGCTAGTTGACACACCAGAAACGCCATCCCCTGAATTGGAAATTCCACTTATTCCGTCGCCACTTTCAGAACTCGCTCTAACCCCCTCCCCACTTGTTCCTTCGCCCCGAACACCAACTACACCAACTCCCTTAACCCCAATCCCACTTATTCCATTGCCATAAATTCCAATACTCCCATCTCCGAAAACGCCAATAAATTCTGATTCACCATGGATCCCATAACCACCACTTGCCCCTTTGACATTAAGTTTGCCAACTGTTCCTGCCGGATTGTTAATATTAATATTTCCATTTTCCTGACGCATTATTGAATTGTCGCCGGTAGTAGATCCACTGAATTTAATAATATATCCGGCAGTCCCATTTATATTGGCGCTTCCAGGAGGTCCAGTATTTCCCTGATCACCTTTTTCTCCTTTTGGTCCCACTGCACCTGGGTCTCCCTTATCTCCCTTTTGCCCTTCCATACCCGTATCTCCCTTATCACCTTTCAATCCTGTTAAACCAATATCCCCCTTTTCACCTTTATCTCCTTTAGGGCCAACAGGTCCTTCGTCTCCTCTATCTCCTTTTTCACCCTTAAGTCCATCCGCACCAGGGTCACCCTTATCACCTTTTGGTCCAACAATACCTTGATCTCCTTTTTCGCCTTTATCGCCTTTCGCTCCCATTGCACCCGGATCGCCCTTATCGCCCTTCAAACCCGAACCGGCAAACAATGCATAAGGTACGCTGAGCATTTGACTGGTACCAGAAATGGTATAATTTGTTCCTCCATTCAAGTCAGATTCTGTCTTCAAAAAATAAGGACCGTTAGACCAATCGATATTTGCAATACTTCCTAAAACATTAGTTCCTCCACCAATTTCAAAAGTTGCTAATCCATTGGCATTGGTAGAGGTCAGATGCGTCTCTACAAAAACAGCAGCCCCAAATTCTGAACCTTGCAAAATTTGTAAACGAATCCCAACATTTCCATTTGCTATCAATTGACCTGTAGCATTTCTAACTACCGCCTGATAACTCATTTTATTTGGTTGAGCGAAGACTCCAATATAAATAAATAACAATAAATAAACTATGGCAATTCTTTTCATGAGGATTAATTTTTAATAATTTTGAATGATCGAATGGTCTTGGAATCCTGAATAATTTTTAATAAATATGCGGACGGCGGCAAAGCACTTGCATCAATAATTGTCTGTTTATTCAATATTTTATTACTAATTAAAAGTTTTCCATGAAGATCCATCAATTGGTAATTATAATTGTTGGATGCAAATTCGTCTATTCTAATAACCAGGTTGTTATAAGTGGGATTTGGATATATAGATAAAGAAATATTCAGTTTTACATCCTCAATTCCTACTGTATAAATTTCATAAGGTTGCTGCACTCCTTGATAAATGCTGCCACTTAAACCATTCAACGCGGAATAAGTCAGTTGTCCAAGAGAATAACTCAGAGTACCTCCACTACCAGAAATATTAGCTCCAGTGGAAACAAAATTATTTTGTGATTGAACTTTGGAAATCACAATAATGAGTATTGTAAAAGCAATCAAGATTTTATAATTCTGATAATTCATGATCATACTTTACCATGTTTAAATTTTTTGCACGAAATAAATATACAAAAAATAGAAAGCAAATTTATCTTTTAGACAAACCTAATGAACCCATACTTTTCACAATTAGTCCATCATCACACTTTTTACAATCTCCATTAGGTGTTGCACAAGTAACCCAATGTGAGCCATCATGAACAATAGATTGCACCCCACAACAACCGCATATTAAAGTACCGGTTGCATTCATTTTGGCATTTACTAAAATAAGAGTGCCATTGTAATTTCCGCCAACTATCCATCCATTGTTTAAAATTCCCTTCTTAAAATCCTTAAAAATAATTCTCTGCAATTTAACTTGATTGGTTTCTGTCTTCGCTATATCCTTGTAGGTCTTGTATTTAGTTTTAACCACATCGGCTTGACAACTGCTAAAATCATAAACCGCGCAATTTCCTTTAGAATCCTTGGCGGTACATTGTGCACAATTTTTTAACTTGTTTTCATTGTCGGTACTTTTTGCAACTTGTGTAAATCCGGAATTGGTAAAAATCCCGAGTAGAAGAAGAATAAATAAATTTTTCATTTTTTAAATTTTAAAATATTATGCCTCCACTATCGCTATCGGCTTCTCGATATTTCCACCATTACTGGCTATTTACTTGTTCAAATAATTTGGTTACAAAAAATTTAATATACTTGAGATCAATCCATTAACATATAATGAATATTTTGAAATTAGACCTCACTACCTAAATTTATATCTGAATACAGTTATAGACATTTAATAGCCTTTTTTCTCAACTCCAGAGTTTTTAGCTCTGCATTTAATGACTTCAAAATAGAGTCATTTTCAAGAGTAGTTGAAGGAATCTTTACATTATCAAGTCCCTTTTCACTACCCACTTTTGGAGTCCCATCAGCCTGCAGCGCAATGGTTTCTCCTATACTTTTGAGGTAATCTTCCTTCAACTTCTTAATTCTTGCTGTAATCTTATTTTTTACTTTATCTATATCTGATAATAATTTAATACACTCGGGTGTTCGAAAAGATACTCCATTCCGAATATTATTTACAATGTATTTTTCCTCACAAGAATTGCCAATTCCCTTTTCTCGATTGATAAAACAATTCTCAACTGCTTTTGCTTGTTGCTCAAATTTATAACTCTTCCAATCCTTACCACAATTAAAACTATAAAGAATATTTCCAGGTATAGTTAACTGATCATTCAAACTAGTTTTAACAAAATCTAAATCGTCAACTGTTGATATTTGCCACGCATGAGTCAATTCATGAATAAATATTTGACCATCTATGATGCTTTCTTTATCAGACCACTTGATGGGGTTATTATAACCTTTAGCACCTAAATGCATAGTAAGTTTTCCACAGGCAGGAAAAACGAACGCTCTTCCACCTTTGCCCAAAAGGTTGGAAATTATAATTTTATCACGAGGTGGTAAATTACCATTAAATATTTTTTCATTGGCCCATTGGTACTCAGAAAGTGATATTTGACGATTTCGTGGAAGAATAACGCCATCATCTTTTCCAAGTGCCAATGTGATGGTTCCAACTTGTACCAAGATATTGCCTGCGTCAGATCCTACTAAAAAGCATGATAAATTATTAATTCCCTCCCAAGCCAATTCTGCACCATCCCATATTGGATCGAAAAAATTATCTTTAATCCATGATGCCCATCCATATTGCACTACATTCCTTGATGAAAATATCTCAAGATTATATTGTTTTGCTGATTTATCAATACTCACCATCCCCCATTTTCTATTTTTGATATTTATCTTAGCAGCAATATTGGATTGATATTCCACATTACTTCTTTTAGAACCATCATCGACTTTATGATCCAATTTTACAGTTTTGTAGTCATCTGGGTAAGTACCTAAAGAATAAACAAATACAAAATTACCAGGATTAGAAATCTTTGGAAGATTGAATTTCAAGTTAACCTTGTCCTCCACAAAATCCTCAGTTAACTTGATCGACGAAATTGTTTTTTCTCTTAAATAGATCCGTGTAATTGGAGACTTAACTCCATTAACATTTACAAATACGCTAACATAATCAATACGCCAAACATCAAGGGTAAGTTCGGTTTTTAATAGATTACTGCCATGTAACTTCTTTATTGAATCATAAAAGTCCTTACTAATCGTTATCTTTCCAGTAGATTGACAAATAATAATGGGTGTAAATGAAGTCAGTAATAATAATACAATAATAATATTCTTCATCATATTAAAAGTTCAAATTATGCCTCCATTATCGCTATCGGCTTCTCGATTAATCAGCACAACACAAAGTCAGTTCAAAACCTTGAGTGTGGTACTAATAATAGTTAGTATACTTGATGTTTAAAATCTTAACATCAGACGAAAAATATTTTAAACTTTTGGACCCAAAGTAAACTTAAGCACCATAATTGCGGTATGCATTCTGGAATACAAGTGTTGTAAATCAATACAATAGGATTAAAATACTTAGTAATGAGTGCATCCTAGCCGATTAAAATAAAAATCAATTAAGTTTGGAAAACTTGACTTAAATCAACTTTAATCGAAAGATTTAGATGGTCGATGGAAGCTATTTTGAGTAAAACTAAAGGATTGCATTTGCAAATAGGCAGTAAAACCTTAGATCGCATAAACCCTTTTAAAGGAAATTTTCATTTGATTAAGGTTGACAATAAATAAGATTGTGTTTTTCACCTAGGACAAATTATGTAGGGAAACTGAGTGAGAATAAGTGCGAGAATTTTTTGAATATTCATTCAACTAACACAAATCCTGCCCAATAAAAAGGTTCCAGGCCTTGTTTTCGTAAATCATTCTGAGCGAGCTTTAAGGATTCGCGAATACTTTTTTTCTTAATTAACCAATACCTATAAAAGGTAGTCATGAGTTCACTTGTCTGTTGATCCGGTACTTGCCATAAAGACATGATCAGGTTCCTAACCCCTGCGATTTTAAAAGCCCTTTGAAGTCCATATACTCCTTCATTACCTTGTATGTCTCCAAGCCCGGTCTCGCATGCAGAAAGCACCACCAACTCTGTATTTTTTAAATTTAACTGGCTTATTTCATAAGCGGTTAATATACCATCCTCCGCATCAGGATATACGGGCTTACCAGTTTTCCAGGCATAATTACCACCTGCCATAATAAGGCCGGATCGCAACATAGGATGCTCGGATATTTTAAAAACGGGTTCTTCCTGAAGGCTTATAAATGATGACTGACGACTAACTTCTGGATCTGGAAAAAAATACCCATGTGTAGAAATATGAATGATTTGAGGCGACTCCTTGTTGTACTCTCCAAGCTTTTTAAAAGTTTCTTCAGTCGCTTTTTTGCCCTCGAAAAAATTTGATTTAATACCTGCCTTGTTGAATATCTTATTAATCTCTATTACTTCATGATCAGATCCATGGAGGTAGGTCCATGCTCCACCTCTTAAAGTGGAATCAGTATTTGAATAACTAAGTTCAGATCTGAGCGAAAAGCTATTACTGTCCCTGTATTGAACTTTCGGCATTATATCCATGGAGCCAACATCAAAGTTGATTCCACCATAAATACTGGCATTAACTACTTTTGGGACTTTTCGCCTATCATCAATTACCAACTGCCTGGTACTTCCCATTTGGATCAAATCATATCTGTCAGAAAGTAATGTTTTATCATCTATAGCAATAGCATTTTGATTAATTCTATGCAATAATCCACTTGGAGAAAAATATATTTTAGTAACTCTTTTAAGGTATGGACCTAATGGTTTCCATATCAACTCATAAAGGGAATTAGTAATTTCATTGGGTAATGCTCCCCGTTGAATTGATAAATTGTATAAATCAGCAACATAATCCATTCTCCTTGATTGGGAATTCGACAAGAATTGATTCAGTTTCTCTTCATCAAAAAGAGGCACGAAATGAGGAAATGAATCACCCGGAAGCAATACCAGGGCTGCATACGTATTAATATTGGATTGGCTTCCAATCAAATTTTTAAAATGCACAAACTCAATTGCTGTTTCCCCCATGCGGAGCATGTTTTGTACTTGCTTCCAGTTAACAGGTGTTAAAATTTCTCTGTAGTCTGAATTTGACCTGTTTAACTCCTTTTCTAAACTGTTCACTTTAATTTCCAATTCAACTAGATTCCTTTGTACGGATTTAGGCTTAGAATATTCAATTGATAATAACCGATGATAAAATTTAAGTTGATTAAGATTTTCAACAGACCCAGGATTTGATAACGCAAGTTGCTTGATTTTTAAAGTTGAATTAAGGATTATTCCCTTATAAAAAAGAGAAATATCAAAACAAGTTTTACCTACTAAATTACTTCTTGTTTCGCTCGCATAGGAAAGGCTTAGATCTTGAACTTGTAAACTCCTATTTAAAAATTGACTCATTTCCTTTTCAGACAGAAAATTATTAACCTTAAATATAAATCCTTGATTCAACTCAAATATCCTTTGAACTAGATTAAATGCTAAATCATACTTACCATATTCAATATATAAATCAGTAAGACCTTTTAAACTCCAAATATAGTCTGGATGTTCTGTTCCCAATATTTCTTCCTGTTTTGACTTAGCTTCAAGAAGTAATATTTCCGCTTTCGCATTATTATTGTTTTTTAAGTACAAAAATGCCAATTGTACTAGACTATATAAATAATCATTGTGTTCTTTCCCTAACACACTTTCACGAATATCTTTTGCTTCTATCAATAAACTTTCAGCTTTTTCAAATTGACCCATGTCTTTATACAAGGTACCTAGATTGTTCAAGTTTGTTGCATAATTTTGATGGTTTTTTCCATACAACTTAAATTGTATATCTTTTGCCATTATGTAAAGAGCTTCAGCTTCTGGGTAATTCCCCAAATTTTGATATAAAGTCGCCAAATTGATAATACAATTAAAATAAAAAGGATTATTAAAATCCATTGTTTTAGTTTCAAAAATAGATTTTGCAGTCAAGTAAAGAACTTCTGCTTTTTCATATTGTCCTAAATCATAATACAATAGCCCTAGATTTATAAGAATTGCCGAATAAGTTGGATGCAATTTATCCCAAAACTTTTCCCATAAAGCCTTGGCTTCTAGCAAAAGTGGTTCACATTTCTCAAAATCGCCAATATTTCTATATAAAGATGACAAATTTATTAAAGTCCCAATATAATCTGGATGTTGTAACCCAAAGACTTTTTGTCTAATAGATTTACATTCAACGTGAAATAATTCTGCTTTATCATATTTACCTAAGTTAGTATATAGTTGAGCTAAATTATTTAAACTCTTAGCATATTCGGAATTAAATTTTCCATAAACTAATTCTCTAATAGCTAGCGCTTCAATAAAGAATGGTTCCGATTTGATAAAATCACCTTTGCTCCAATATAAAATACCTAGATTGTTTAATGTATTTGCATAATCAGCATTATGCTTACCTAATATTCTTTCTTGAATATCCTTTGCTAATAAGTACCATTTTTCTGCTTCCAAATAGTCTCTTTTAGAATACATTATGACTCCATAATGTAAACAGATTTTTCCAAATGCAGCTGATTCCTGACCAAGTTTTTCTAAAACTAATTTTTCTGCAATAGAATTTATCTCAATAGCCTTAAGATAATTTTTACTACTTGCAAATTCTTTGGAAACAATAATTAAACTATCAACTTTTTTATTATAATTGAATCAACAATTTGTCCATTTAATAGTGAATCATAGAAATAAAATAATAGGAAAACGAATAATCTATTCATGGAATTAAACTAAATATTTAAATTCAATTGTATCACTCAACCAACACAAACCCCGCCCAAAAAAAAGGCTCCAAACCCTTCTTCCTTAAATCATTCTGGGCTAATTTTAGGGATTCGCGAATACTTTTCTTATTAATTAGCCAATACTTATAAAAAAGAAGTCATGAGTTCGCTGGTTTGTTGATCCGGCACTTGCCATAAAGACATGATCAGGTTCTTAACCCCTGCGATTTTAAAGGCCCTCTGAAGTCCATACACTCCTTCATTACCCTGTATGTCTCCAAGCCCTGTCTCGCATGCAGAGAGCACCACCAACTCTGTATTTTTTAAATTTAACTGGCTTATTTCATAAGCGGTTAATATACCATCCTCCGCATCAGGTTTGAAAGGCTTACCTGTTTTCCAGGCATGATTACCTCCTGCCAAAATAAGACCGGATCGTAACATAGGATGCTCGGACCTCTTAAAACCAGGTTCTTCTATTCCATGAATTAGGATTGGTTTAATCAATGCCACTTTTGCTCTGGCCTTCTTGTCTGGATTACTTGTCTCACCGTCGCTTGCCTCTACGATATTTGAGGAGACCACATACCCTGGATCAGGAAAAAAATATCCATGAGTGGAGATGTGAATGATTTTTGGTGATTCATTTTCAAAGTCTCCGAGCTTTTTGAAGGCTTGTTCAGATGCTTCATGTCCCTTAAAGAGATGACTGCGGATACTTGCCTTACGAATTATACTGTTGATTTCATCTGCTTCCTGATCAGATCCTTTGAGGTAGGTCCAGCTCCCCCCCCTCAAGGTTGAATCTGTATCAGAAAAACTGAGTTCAGTTCTCAATGCAATCCCATCAATATTTAACCGATTATTTTCTTCAATCGATGAAGTGGTATCCATTTCAAAATTTATGCCGCCGAATATACAAGCATCAAGAATTTGCGAATTTTTTCCATCTCCGTTTAACACCAATTGTCTTGTGCTGCCCAATTGAATCAATTCATATTTATCAGAAAGCAAAGTTTGATCATTAATAGCAATTGCATTTTGATTGATTCGATGCAACAATCCACTTGGAGAATAATAAATTCTACGCACACCTTTAAGGTAGGGTTCCAAAGGCTGCCAGATCAATTCATAAAGAGATTTTGCATTGTGTAAACTAAAGTCTGATTCATAACCTTGGCTAGGGCGATATACTTCTGCAACATAATCCATTCCCTTAGATTGTGAATAAGTCAATAACTGATTCAGGTCACTTGATTCGAATAAATGAACAAAACGAGGTGTAGAATCGCCTGGTAGCAATATCAGAGCTGCATATGAAATGCTGTCTATATTTCTTGTATGGTAGTAATTACTATAATAGAAAGAATGAATGAACTAAATTGATATTTCATTCCACTTTAAAACAGATTGAACTTCCTGCCATTTTACTTGCCTAAATATTTCCCCATATCCAGATACATTATTAATCAGTTTTTTTTCTAAATTGTTGGACTGTTCTTCTAGTTCTAATACACCTTTTCTTTCAAAAATGGGTTTTGAATATTCTGCATTTAAGAGTCTTAAACAATTCTTAAGTTGAAGTCTTCCCTCAGTGCATTCCACAGAAGTATTTGAAAGATTATTTAATCGCATGGCTGCGTTCAAGAGAAATCCTTTACTAAATAGAGTGTAGTCATATGCCAGGTCATCAAGCATACTTCCCTGACTTAAATCTTCCACAGTCATTTTTGCACGCAGTAATGAATTCAAATTATCATTAATGATTCTAAAATCTGTACTAACCTTATTCAACTCAATTTCTGAAAGGAATGACACCATCTTGGTCATTCTTGCCTGATAGAGGGTGCCTAATTCTGTAAATAAATGGTCTAAAACGGAGAACTTACATTGTAATCCATAAAATTTTCCAAGATTCCACAAGCACCTTAAATAAGAGTCGTGATTCCTTCCAAGTGACTTTTCATATATCTCTTTGGCTTCTAACAATAGACCTTCAACTTTGTCATATTTACCAATATTCATATACAAGTTTGCAAGACTGCTTAAAACATTTGCATATTCAGGATGATCACTACCGAGTGATATTTCTATGATTGATTTGGCTTCTAAGCAGAGTAGTTCTGCTTTATCATATTTGCCAATTTCACAATAAAAACTTGACATATTGTTCAGACTTGCAGCATATTCAAAATGCTTATTGCCAAAAACTTTTTCGCGAATTTCCTTGGATTCAATATAATGGTATTCTGCCTTTGAATATTGGCCAATAGTTTGGTATAATATGGCTAGATTATTTTGACATGAAAGATAATTTGGATTATACTTCCCTAAAATATTTTCAGTTATATTAATAGATTTAAGGTAGAAAGTTTCTGCCTTATCATAATGACCAAGCATAAAGTATAAAATTGCATGATTATCCAGGTAGGTAGCATATTCGATGCTGTCCCTGATATGTGCTTTCTCATAAATTACTTTCAATTCAGTATAGAAAATTTCAGCCTTGTCATATTGAAATAAATCAAAATACAATCTTCCAATATTATTAAGAAGTTTTAATAATTTTGGATCTTCTTTATCCATCAATCCTTCATAAATTAATTTCGTTTCTAAGTACAATGATTCTGCCTTGTTATATTCACCTACTTTGTTGTATAAAACTGCCAGATTTAATAATGCTTGGCCATAATCGGCATGTTTTTTCCCAAATTTTTTTTCACTTATTGCTTTCGATTGTAAAAATAGTACCTCACAACTGCTAAATTTACCCAATTTTAAATACAAATTACCCAAATTAATAATACAATTTTTATAAAAAGGATGCTCTAAATTTTTAACATTTTTTTCAAAACTAGATTTAGAAGTTAAAAATAGTGCTTCAGCTTCATCAAATCTCGACAATTTACTATACAAAGTTGCAAGGTTGATTAATGTCCCCAAATACTCAGGGTGTTCTTCTCCTAAAACCAATGCCCTGATGAATTTTGCTTCCAAGTATGCGCTTTCAGCTTGTAAGTAATCCCCTTTAGAATTCAATATTCTTCCCTTGTTATGGCAAATCTTACCATATGAAACTGATTCTCGTCCAAACTTTTCCAAAGCAATTTTTTCAGAGAGTGAATTAACTTCAAGTGCTTTGACAAAATTATCTTTTGAATTAAATTTTTGTGACACCTGAATCAAACTATCAATCTCCTTAATGGCGATGGAATCTACACTTTGTGAAAATACTAGAAAAGGTCTCCAAATTATTATGATGATGCAAATGCATTTCAACTTGCTAAAATCAATCTTTAAAGAACGATGTTCAGACCGATTGATTCTTATGAAATTATTCATATAAAAGTTTCCCATCCAATTCTCAAAGATTAATTAACCCATATCAGAATTGTCGCAATAATTTTTCAACAGACATTTTATATCTTGTCTGATCAAAAGATTTTACCACCCTAAATTGTTCTTTGGCTTTTGTCAAATCATTGGTTCTCAAATAACATAATCCAAGATTCCATCTGGCCTCAATCGAATATCTTGTCCTGTTGCGTCTAATAATACTTTCGAGCAACTGCTTGGCCTGATCAATTTCTCCATTGTACATTAAAGCATTTGACTTTATAAAAAGCACGTTGTCATTATTTTGCAAAGCAGTATTCAATTGATTAAACGAAAGAATAACTTCCTGATACTTTCCATCCCAATAGAATTTTATGAATTGATCATAAGCACTTAATGGTTCATTTCCCCGTAAGTTTAAATTCATTGTTTCATCCTTGTATGGCTTAAAATTCATTGCAAATAATTCCTCATGGGTGTAACCGTTGGCAGCTATGGGTTGTTGTTTTAATTTATTAGCAGAGGGTTTTAATTTTTTTACCGGAGCTGGGATAATTTTCTTCGCTTCATTCTCTGTTGGGTTTGGAATGTTCTTAAGCGTATCTGCCGGAACATTTAAATCTTCTCTTATGGAGGTTGAATCGCTTAATTGCTCTACCTCATGCAATATTGGAGGACTTCCATTTTGATTATTCCATACCCAAAACAGAACACATATAAGTAAAATGGCCAAGACAATTAATTTCCAGGGAAAAACTTTTGCATTTACCTGATCTCTATTCTTAAAACGCTCCTTCAACTCCTCCCTTCTTTTGAGACGCAAGGCTTGTATACTCAATTTATAATCTTCAACTTCCTGTCTTAAGACAGCATCTTCTGCCATCCTGGATTCCAAAATAGCTCTTTGTTTATCAGTCAGTTCCCCTGCCAGATAAGCTTCAATCCATTCCTGATCAATTTCCTTCATGCTTTTTTATTTCCAATTTGTCATGAATCTTACTCTTTAATAGCTTCAAACTCCTGGATATGGTTGCACTCAAAACATTTAAAGAATTGTAATGTACAATTTCCGATATGTCCTTTAATGATTTTCCATCGATAAATCTTAACATCAAAACCTGTTGACTTTGGGCTGGCAATTCATTAATTGCTTTTAGAAGTATGGATTTTTGCTCAAGAAAGGGATCTTCCTCCTCAAAAAACAAATTAACAGAAGCCTCCAGGAAATGCTTATCTATTTCTGTATCCTCAATTATTTCCTTAACTTTTTTATGCTTTCTCAACAATGATCGGTACCCTATAGTAAATAAGTAAGTCTTCAAAGCACAACTTAGACTAACCAGCTTACGAGCAATGACTTGTTCATAAAATGCAATTACTGCATCATGCCAACTATCCAACAAATCCTGTTGATTGATGGACGAGAATTGTCTCCTGGCCCAATTAAGATAAGCCGGTTTATAGGCGTCATATACCTGATCTAAAATTTGCATATTTCCCTGTGCCATTAAGGAAATAATGGTATTCCCATCTAATTCCTCAAAATTTACTTTTGGTGGCAACATAGTAATCGGTGGAAATTTGTTCCAAATATATAAAAAACAAGCTACCCTTCGTAAATTCATCCGTTTAATACTTCTTGTAGTAAAATCTGAAATTGGAGATCCTTCTTAAATAGTCAATCCCACAAATCCCAACAATCCCATAAATCCCAGTTCAGACAATATTCTTACCTCACCACCGTCACCTCCCCCTGCCAGGAGATCACCGATCCATCCTGCAGGGTCAATTGTGCTTGCCACACATATACGCCCGGAACGACTGCTTTCCCCTTGAAGCTGCCGTCCCAGCCCAGCGAGGGATCATTGGCAGCGAAGTTTTCTTGTTGCCATACCTGCGATCCCCAGCGGTCGTAGATTGATAATTTCGTGATCTGCGCAATGGTCGATCCATCATCGAATAATGTAAATCCATTGTTCACCCCGCCGGGGTGGATTACATTCGGATAGTAGATTCCGTAATTCTTTTTGATGAGCAGATACAGGTAGTGGAGCGAATCACAACCTACCGTCGAACGGAAGGACTCTTGATAAGTTCCGGACTTTTCATAGGTCTGTGCATTGACGGGCCAGGTGTAGGTCGTATCTGTGAAGACCGTATCCCGCTTTACAAAATCATCATTTATCGTAAGATCCAAACTGAGGATGGAGTCACAGCCCTGATGGGTTTTGAGTGGAACAGTGTACAAGCCGGATTCTGTAAGCAATTGATTGTTGAGTGACCACCGGTATTGCTTACATGCTTCTGCTTCTTGTGTGAATTCATACTTCGGATGGATGGTTAACTCCAAATAATAAATAGAATCACAACCTGAGCTGTTTGTATATTTTTCTGAATACATTCCGGAAGTGTCAAACTTTTTGCCATTCAAATCCCAGACGTATGCATCACAACTTGTAACATTCTGTTTATAATAGATTGAGTTGATTTTCAAATTCAGATTTACGACGGAATCACAACCCGCCGCATTGGTTAGTGGAAAGGAATAGTTTCCAGAACTTGTTAAATTTTTACCCAGAAACATTATGCTGTCGCAAATGGTAATGGAAGTATCTTTTTTGGTAGATGAAACAATGTTTAAATCCAAAGTAATGATGCTGTCGCAGCCATATTGATTGATTGTCTGAAAAATATATTTTCCGGATTGTGTGTAGGTCACATTATTCCAAACAAATGTCTCACATGCCGTTTGTTTTTGCAGCAAACTATCCGACTTATGTATGACCAAATTTAAAACTGCCGTGCTGTCACATCCTGATGAATTAATTGTTTTGTATGGATACGTTCCACTTTGTGTATACTTTACATTGTTCCAGCTGTACTCATCGCAACTTGTACGATTGCTTAACGATTGATTTGAATTTGAAATAGTCAGTTGCAAAGTAGCAGTGCTGTCACATCCACTTGCATTTTGTGTTTGAAAAGTATATGTACCGCTTTGGGTATAGGTCTTTCCATTCCATACATAGCGGTCGCAAGTGGTGTGCACCGTATTCGAACTGTTGGATTTATGGATGGTTAGTTGCAGGGTAGTGATGCTGTCGCAGCCTTCGGAACTTTGTGTCGTATCCGTATAAATTCCTGATTGACTGTAATTGCGTCCATTCCATTGATAAGCATCACAAGAAGTTTGAACTATGGTTTTATTGATCTGAGAATTTATGCTCAGATTTAATTGCACCACACTGTCACAACCGAATTGATTGACGGTGTCCAGTGTGTACACACCACTCTGTGTATAGGTCCTTCCATTCCAAACAAATGAATTGCAGGTTTCGATTTGCACACGGTTGGAATCGGAATAGTGAAGAGTGAGTTCTAAAGTTACAGTGCTGTCGCAGCCGAAACTATTTTTTGCTTTGTACGAATAGATTCCACCGGTATCGTAGGTTTGTCCATTCCAGCTGTATGCATCGCAAGCAGTGTGTCTGATGTTTGTTGCATTGGATTTAAGGATCCTTAAATCCAGGTTAACGATGCTGTCGCAACCAAATTGATTAATGGTGTCAAAGCGATAAATGCCCGTCTGTGTCAAGGTCTGATGGTTCCAGAAGTATGCATCGCAAGTTTGAATGGATTGATTGATGTAAATGGTATCAGCTGTCTTAAGATCCAATATCGTAATTAAACTATCACATCCTCTCACAGAACTTAGCTTGCGATAATACTTACCTGCATCCACGATGCTGGTATCCACAAACCGATAAGAGGATCCCTTGCAAATCATTGCATGAATACTGTCAATCTTCGGAAGATCAATTGTACGGGAAATATTATCCGTGTAATCACATTCTGCTTGCAGAAAATCTTTATCTCCAAAGGTGCCCGGGGTATTGCGTACCGAGTTGATCACCATAAACAGATCTGAAAGATTGCCGGCAGAAAATTTAAATTCCAGATTCAGCAAACTGTCTCCCGGATAAATGGATCTCAGCGTATAATAATGGCCGATCAATGTTCCGGCAACGGTAGGATCCCCGTCAAAAAAAGAAATCGCCAGATTGGAGTCTGCCGCCGCAGAAGCATCCTTGCGATTGAATAAATCAAAGGTGATGGAGTAAAGTCTTGTGATGGGATCGTAGTTTATGCATTGAATCTTTCCGGTCAAACTTGCAGCGGGTCTTTTGTAATAGCCATTGGAATCCAGCAGGGATTCCTGTTGCATGAAGTTGTTGTATTTCCCATTCCCATACGTCGCCTGATTCTTCTGGTAACGCGGCACTGTAAGGTCGTCGTTGATGAACAGTGGGTTGTAGGCATACTGATTCCAGATGCCGCGGGCAGGGGCCCATTGGTCTCCTTTTGGTGGTCCGAATACGGTAATTCTAGCGTTCCTGTATGGAGGTGGATCGGTACATGTTATACAAATCTTAATGTCACCACTTTGATTATAGTCTGCAATAGTAGGCAATTCTCGAGCAGTTACAGAATAACATTCAATTTGATTAATAATTTTTGGATTGTTACCTTCTCCAGAAAAAATGCTTATTCTATTCATATCTCTATGGATGAACTCCTGCTTACCATCGCCATTAATATCAAGTAAGCTGACTCCACAGACACCTGAAGTATCCGTCGTATTTAACATCCAATCAAGGTTTAATTGTTGTGAACCATTGAACCTAAAAGAGAACATCTTTTTAGAGATATTTACAAGAATGCTTGGATTGCCAATACCATTTAAATTGCCAATAGATGCATTGGAGAGTTGAAGAGCATTTGGAAATATGACATATCCAATCAAGCTAAGATTATTATTATCTAAATAATATGCATATAAAATAGGATCTTTATTCCGGTTTGTTGCAGATACAATCACATCCAATATCCCATCAGAATTGATATCTGCAACACTGGTCGTTCCATCTTCAATGGTACCGTTGAATAGAATATTGTTTGCAATCATTGTGTTTCCTGTCACTCCATTTGGGTTAGTAATGATTACCTTATAAATACTGAATCCGGCCGCTAATTCCAAATCACTTGTATCAGAATCCAGATTGGCTGCAACACTAATAGGAAAATACGATCCAATTGACAATAAGTTGAAACCTAGCCCATTATTGCCACCATCTACTAACTTTTTACCGGTTAAACCATTAAAGATTTTATTTGAGTTATATACTTCTGGTATTCCATCCTTATTAAAGTCACAGATTCCAATAGTTCCAGAACGAGCATTTATGTTATTAACTGCGTTCACAGTGGTGTCAGATATCCAAAGAATTGAACCATTCACACCATAACAAATAAGTCTGTCGCTATCAAAATTATCGGGATTTGCAGGATTTCTAACTGTTTGCGTTATAATTTCTGGAGAATTATCTCCAACCAAATCAACGAGTAAAATACTATGACTACTAGCGTCAACGGTACTTATTGGAAATTTTATTTTTGTAGTCCCAGAAATTAAATCTATAATAAAAATAGAATCACCTCTTCTTGAGATTGTGATAAGTTCCGATTTACAATCCCCATCAATATCAACCAATAATTGTATAGAACCATCAATAACTTGATTAGAAAGTTCTAATTTTTTTTCAATTCTGGTAGCGATTGGGGTGAATTTTTCCATCTTATAGCAATGCCTAGAGTCTGGATAAATAAAGCAATGTTGTGATTGAACAGCTTTTATAGAAATTAAAATGATTACAACCAATAAATTATAGAATTTCATTCTTGTTCAATAAAAATTTTAATTAGTCTTAAAAAAAATTTAAAAATCTGGAGAGGATTAAATGTCAATTAATCCTCTCCAAATGAAATCAATTAATGATTAATAAATTTTATTAATCTATTTTCAGTAATTCCATCTGAATACTTTAGGAAATAAATACCAGAAGGTATTTCCAAATTTAAGCTGATTGATTTTCCATTAAACGAAGTAGAATACAACAGTTTGCCATCCACACCCAGAATATCCATTGTGGTATATTCAAATCTGGAATATATCCTGAACACCCCATTTCTTGTCGGATTGGGAATGATTAATATGTCAGGAGCATTCATCGACTGTTTTGATCTTGAAGAACTTCCTTCCCCATAATTATCCCCATCACAATTCAGGTAGGGTACATAAATTTTTTTAAGACAAGCTTGGTTACTGCAGAGATAAACGGTCAAGTATATATCTTCGGTAAAAGTTCCTATGGAACCTGAAGGGAGACTTCCTGTACGGTTATTTAAATTGGTCGAGTCCATTGGTGCTGCTACGGAATTAGATCTGTAACATAAACTGCCTGATCCTGGATTTACTATTTCTAATCCAAACGAAAATTCCTCATCCTCACATTGATAATATCTTACATAAGCTTCAAGATTGCATTCGCTTCCGGAAGAACAGGATTTTGGTGGACAGATTAAGAATTCTGAAATACAGTTAGGATCTAAATCTTTTGTTTCTAACTTTATTTTAATACATCCACCAGAAATTGAACCTGCCGAAATGGTATGTGGGTTATTATAACTGAAATCATTAACGTAACTAGTATTCTTATAAAGCGCGTAATCTCCACTATATCCTAATCTATCAACATATAGAGTAAATTTCCAGGTATCATCAGTTGGAGTAGATGAGGTTTCATCTTTACAAGTAATTTCGTTGATTTCGGTTTTATTCAAATAGCTGCAAGCTCCACAGAAATCCGGTGGCTCGATTCCATCTGTAAAATCGCAATTTGCAATATCTACTCTTATTTCCCAGCTTCCCTCCTGAATTAAAAACGGACCTAAAACTAATATGCTATCAACCGATCCGCTTCCAAGTGTATAAACGCCTGATTCACCATCATACGGATCATCAAGCGCTCTTTTAATGGTCCAGCTTTTGCCATAGGTATTGTCTATCTCTAAATAAACATAATAATAGTCATCTGACAACAAATCAGAAGTTCCGTTATCATAACAATTACCTCTGGTTGCGCTAATTACGATGCCTTGAAAATCATCCGTACATATTTCTATCGTATTGGTAAGTACGGTTGGCAATTTGATTGTGCCATCACTAAAATACAACTCTACAAATAAGGGTCTGCAGGTATCGATTAGAAAACTATCATTGGATAATATAAAACAGAATGTATGGTAAGTAGTATCAATGGATACTTCGTAGATTGTAAAATTTGGTACTTTAATAGAATCTAATCTCCACTCCCCACAAATAGAGGGTATAGTATAATCTCCACAAATTTTAATTGAATCTCCATCACAGGTATAATGATCAATGCCCAATCCTGTCTCGTCAAGTGGATGGTCATATAAATTTCCGGAACCCAATGCACTGCCTGTGCATTCTTCGCATATTCCATCAATGTAGGCATATCCTATATGATCTCCTATTCCACAATCGGATGCCATTATTTCCAGGGTTGCAATTTGGTCTATTTGATCCTGAGGAATTTTTACCCGATGACAGGCCCAATCAAGTACCTTAATCGGTACAAATGGGCAAATAGAATCCGAATAAGTTTCAGGACAATTTAATAAATCTGAATCGAAGCAAAGATCATAAGATGGAGCCAAATCACATTTAATGCTGAAGAATGGTTGGTCGTCATTGTGTACTGGATTCGTAGGATATTCCAATACTGCTGCATACCATACGGTAAATTCTCTATTTTCCTCCGTTACTTTAAATCTTTTTGTTAACTTGTTTACATCTTGAGAACCATTGCAACTCATGCTCCCATCATGTCCATATTTATAATTGATTCTAGCTGCCTTACTCCCAAACTTAGTTTGATTTATACCAACTAAATTATCCGTTCCAGAGGATACTATTTCAAATCTACGGGAACTGGGCAAAGATGTTGAAGTAAAAACTGTTGGCACTCCTGAAACCACAGGGATGCACGAATTACTGCCTTTCAAAAAAGATCCTGCAGCTCCAAAGTAGTATAAAAAATCATCCTCAAATCCTCCATTGTCGCAGATGAGTGTATCCTGGGCACTAAGCCTTGCAGTACTGCTGATCATAAAAAATATAATTTGGAAATTAAGAAATGCTAACGATATGAGGATATTTAATTTGACATCCCCTGTTTTTGTTTTATGATTATTCTGAATTAAATAATATGCTTTCATATTAATCAATTTTAAGAAAGTTAAAAATAAGAAAATAATGCGGATATGCTGCTATCCTTCGCCATAACTCATCCACAGGATTATATGGCAGATTTCCGAAATCAATCCAGCAATCTTGATTTCTGGTACACCGTTTTCATAGGCAGGGTGTTTATGAAAGTATGAACAATGATTTAATTCTACATAGTTCTTTCAACATTCTTCTCCTTTCATCAGCGGAAACACTGATTTTAGAAAATTAAGGGAATACCCGTATTGATTTTGTATTTAGTTATGAACTTATAAATTCATCACACTTAGTTCCCCGTCAACTGTCTGATCCATGATTTTTGGGATGCATGGGATGGGTGAGATCGAGATGATGGTATTTTTTACAATGGTCAAGAATATTACATCTTCAATCCATTCAAAAGAAAAAAATATTCCTTCCCACAAATCCCAGTTCAGACAATATTCCCAACAATCCCATAAATCCCAGTTCAGACAATAATCCCGTTGACTGTCTGATCCATGATTTTTGGGATGCATGGGATGGGTGAGATCGAGATGATGGTATTTTTTACAATGGTCAAGAATATTACATCTTCAATCCATTCAAAAGAAAAAAATATTCCTTCCCACAAATCCCAGTTCAGACAATATTCCCAACAATCCCATAAATCCCAGTTCAGACAATAATCCCGTTGACTGTCTGAACCATGATTTTTGGGATGCATGAGATTGATCAGATTGAGAGGATGGAATATTATTAAATCTTGAGGATGTTTCAACTTCAATAAATTCAAAAGAAAAAAATATTCCTTCCCATAACTCCCAACAATCCCATAAATCCAAGTTCAGACAAAATGCCCGTCAACTGTCTGAACCATGATTCTTGGGATGTATGTGATTAATAAGATCGCGATGATGATATTTTAGACATGGCCAAGAATATTACATCTTTGAACAATTCAAAAGAAAATAATATTCCTTCCCAAAACTCCCAATAATCCCACAAATCCCAGTTCAGACAATATTCCTTCCCACAACTCCCAATAATCTTATAAATCCCAGTTCAGACAAGAGAGGCATCGTGTGAATGACTATGGAATAGTTGCTACTTTAACATTGTGCCTATTCTGTCCATTCCAGGAGGGCATTGGTCGAAACAAAGCAGCCGCAATGGATGAAAATCCCTAATATTGCGTTAGTTTATCATTAATCTATGAAAAAGTTTTTTCTAATTTGGGTGCTCGCTCCACTGGCCACACAGGCTCAGGAACAATGGAGTCTGGTCAAATGCATCCGTCAGGCACAACAAGAAAATCTGACTTTACAATCCGGGAGGGTCAACGTACTCAGCGAAGAAATCAATCTGAAGGAAAACAGATACAAGAGGTTGCCGGACCTGAACGGTAACATCAACATGGGCTGGAGCATTGGCCGCAACATTGACCCCACCTCAAACGACTTCATCACCCAGGACATCCTCAATGGAAACTACGGGCTCAGCAGTTCCGTCATTTTGTTTCAGGCAGGACTGGTGAATAAAAGTATCAACCAAAGCAAAATCAATCTATCCGCAAGCAAGGAGGAATACCAGCAAACATCCAACGACATTGCCCTGCAGGTTGCCAGCCAATACCTCAATGTGTTGCTTGCAGACGAACGGCTGGAGATCGCCGGAAAAAATCTTGAAGCCATCCGACAGCAAATGGAACAAATCCAAAAAATGATCAGTGCAGGAGGCAGACCTGAGGCAGACCTGTACGAAATTAAATCCCAGGTAGCCCGCTCCGAACAAGGAGTGGTCAGTGCAGAAAATGCACTCGACCTGGCATGGCTGTCTCTGAAACAATCCCTTCGGCTGCGGTCAGACCTGGAAATGAGCCTTGAGCCTCTTTCAGAAGAACAGCTGCGCAATCTGGAATCAGAATCCTACACCTATGAGAATCTATATGAATATTCCTCTGTGAACCAACCGGGAATGAAGGCCGCCAAATTGCGACTCGAAGCAGCCAAATTAGGTGAAGGCATGGCAAGAGCGGCATTCTTTCCCTCCTTGTTTGGAAATATATTTGCCGGATCCCGCTATTCAAATGTAAAAATACCCAGTTCCTACAGCATCATCGGCAGCAGGGCCATCCCCGGTATCCGCATTGATGGTAAAAATGTGGTGTTTGAAGAACCGCTGGTCATTGGCACCAATGAAAAAGCCATTCCTTTTGCAGATCAGTTTGACCAATATCTGGGTTATAGTTTCAGTGTTTCTATGAACATTCCCATAGCCAATAATTACCGCAACCGGGCCAATGTAAAACGCGCTAAACTTGCCTCAGAACGCAGCAGAATAAATTTTGAAACGCAAGGCCTGAATCTTAGCCAAAACATCTCACAGGCCATCGCAAATGTCAAGGCAGCCATTAAGGAATATGATGCCGCCAACAGCGCTTATGAAGCTGCGAGATCTTCTCAAAATTTTACACAAAAGAGATTCGAAATAGGTGCTACTAATTTGTTCGAATTAAATCAATCTCAAAATAATTTACAGACCGCAGAATTGAGCTTGCTGATTTCAAAATACGACCTGATATTCAAACAAAAAGTGCTTGACTTTTATGCAGGAAAAGAAATAAAATTGTAGACCGCCTTAAGCTTCTCCTTGCTGTAATCTTGGATCCATTAATCGCTGACAAACATCGGAAATTAATAATCCCAACAAGGTCATCCCTGCAGCGAGCATAAATAATCCATGCACCACTGGCCAATCCCGGTAATGAATCGAGTTATATAAAAGTCTTCCGCTACCGGGAATGCTAAAAATGGTTTCGATCAAAATCGAACCACTGATCAGAAATGGCACTGCCGAAGCTATCCAGGCCAAGACAGGAATCATGGCATGCGGAATCAATTCATGCCTAAGCCCATCCAACTCCGAAATACCGCTGCTTTTGGCCCGCATCCAAAATCGTTTTTGAAAAGCATTCTCCAGTCCCTTTCTAAACAAATTGTATATGACCGCCAAAGAAGGAAATACAAGCGCAACGATCGGCAAAATCCAAAATGTGGGTTGATGCATCCAAAGTGCAAGAGGATCCGAGCCTTCACCAACCTCCGGAATAGCAGGAAACCAATTGAAAAAATCTGGATTTGAAAAAAATATCAACAACAGACTCCCGAACCAAAACACCGGAAAAGCATGCAGTGCAGTGAGGCCCATATCCATGAATTTTCTGAATTTCTGATTTTTGGATCGCGTGACCAGAAATGCCAACCATAATCCTAAAACAAAAATGAGCAATACAGCAGGAATTTGCAAAGCCATTGTCCATTGTATGGCGCGGAGTATTTTCTGTTGAACAGGTATCCCATCCCTAAGGGATTCTGAGGCATGCCATAACCATCGATGATAGAGATTGTGTGTTCCATTCCATTTGAATTCCGGCATCAAAGAATTAATTGCACGGATGCTGTCGGCTTTCTTTTCAGGAATGAATCCAAAATAAAATAAAGGCAAGATTGTCTTAACATTTTTGGTCTGTTCTGGATCGGGTGCATCTTCTTCTCTGCTCATGTCGTCGTAGCTCCCAGGAATGTTTTGAATCATCCAATGCCCGATCAGTCCAATACAAAGCATCAGGATACATGCATTCAACAATCGCCTGAGGATAAAAATCAGCATCGCATTAACGTAACTTGATCAAATTTTCTGAATATCCCGGTCTGCGAGAAGTGGCTTGCAGGGAAATCCTCTTGTTATACACCAACCGTTCCAAAGGTGCAAATAAAAATATCTGTGCCTGCTCATTGTACAACAGTTCCTGAAACTTCAAATAAGCAGCATCGCGTTCTGTTTCAGAAGTTGCATTGCGAATGGCTAAAATCAAACTGTCGGAAAGTGCCGTGGCAAAACCTGATTTATTAAATCCTCCTGCTTTGGTATTGGATGAATGCCAGGCCTGATAGGGATCCCAAAGAGATGGGGATTGACGCGCAGCCATGGTAGCCAATTCAAATTGATGTGCATTCATGTCCTTCATCATCATCGCGGACTCCTTGCTGACCAATTCTATTTTTACGCCAATTTTAGTAGCTTCTTCCTGCAGCAGAATACCAATGTTTTTTCCAATTTCTTTGCCGGAAATAAATAAATTCAACGCCAACTCTGTTTGCCTACCTTCGATTAATTTATCCAGTGTACCGTTGCCGTTGCTGTCTTTCCAGCCTGCCTCCGCCAACAATTTAACCGCCTCCTGAGGAGAAAATCCGACAGGTTTTAGTGAATGATTGTAATAAGATTTGGAAGGATTTACTGGACCCACAATTCTGCTTGCAAGTCCATTGAATTGTGTCTGAATGAATTTGTCCAAATCAAGCAATTTGGCCAGGGCCTGACGTACAGATTTATCCTTTAAAATAGGATTACGGTGATTAATTTCGAGATAATAATATTGTGATAAAGATGGATTTGCAAATTCAAACTGATCGGCAGAATTATTTTTTAATTCGTCGTATTGTTTATGACTTAATCCGGTAAGCAAGTCAATACTTTGGTTTTTCAAAGCTACCACTGCAGCGGCTTCGTCCGGAATGACAACATATTGAATTTCCTTTGGATATGCTGCAAGTAAGGGATATGCGCTGGCCAGACTGTCTCCCCACCAATTTGCTTTCTTTTCCAAAACAATCCTGGTTCCGCTTTCCCAGTTTTTCAATCGGTAAGCACCGCAACCCTGAATTTTATTTTTACAGAATTCTGCACTTTGGTATTCTGCAGCAAAACGATTCAACAGATCCCATTCTGCAGGATTGTAGGATGCAGAATCTTTGGTTGTCAAATCGGGAATGGTAAATTTATCCATCATTTGAGCCGGATCGTAGACATGGGCAGGATACAAGCAATAATTCCCGCTCATTTCCTGACCCAGCATATAATTTTTTCGAACAAGGATGCTGAACTTTTTGGGATCGGCAGAGTCCATTTTGAAATCCACAATATTTTTGAAAAATCCGCGCCAGGTCCCATTTTTTAAAAGAGGATTTAATGCCGCTTTGATGGTAAAGGCCACATCCGATCCTTGGACCGGACTGCCATCATCCCACACGGCTTGTGGATGCAACTCATAGCTATAGGCAATAATACTGTCGTTTATACTTTGTGCCGGGCCCATGTTCCGCACCAGCATTGGGGAAAGTTCCAGTTTGTCGGGATGATACTCAAACAAAGGTGGCATGATCAGTACTTCTATCTGAGTCGCGAGAGAGGACTGTGAGATGACCGGATGCAAGCAATCGGGTTCTTCAGCGATTCTTATTTTTAAGATAAGTTCCTTTTCTTTGGGTTCTTTTTTGCAACTGATAAAAAGACAGATGAAAAGTAATAAAGTCGTTAGAGCGTGGATTCCTGGAGAAAACTTAATCATCGGGAGAATTGTTTGTAACGCACTAATGTAAAGCTTAATCATGATTTCAGATACAGAATTGAAAAACATTCTCATTGCAGGCGGAAGCAGCATGATTGGAGAGGCTTTGAGCAAGTTCCTGGCAGATAATGGCTATAACATCAGCTGGCTGAGTCGTACCAAACGGGAAAATGCACCCTACCCCATTTATCTTTGGAATCCGGATCAGGAATATGTAGACCCTGCAGCATTTGACAACAAGCCCATTCTGATCAATCTTGCCGGAGAAAGTATTGCGAAATGGCCCTGGACCACCGGTCGCAAAAAAAAGATACTAAATTCAAGGTTGCAGGCCATCAAAACATTGAGAACCTGTATGAAGGAACTGGACCTCCGGCTTCCTTTGATCCTGAATGCAAGCGCCATAGGGATATACGGACATAAGCCTGGTGAAGTATTGTATGAAAAGTCCATGCCAGGATTTGAAGGATTTTTGGCACCAACGGTCAATCATTGGGAGTTCGAAGCATGTACCTTGGAAAAATATTGCGACCGACTTACCCGGATTCGCATCGGACTGGTGCTGTCCAACAAAGGCGGTATCTGGCCAAAATTATTCCTCACTCAAAAATTCAGAGTCTTCAATTGGTTTGGGAATGGGCATCAGATTTATTCCTGGATTCATATGGATGATTTATGTCAGGCTGTATTATTCCTTATTCAGGGAAAAGATTTAGACAAGGTGGTAAATCTGACCGCACCCTATCCGGTGGAACTAAAAAAAATCATTGAATTAATAATCTCGTATCAACCAAAATCTTGCTTAAGTTTCGGGATTCCAAAGTTCTTCCTTAGAATTTTTCTAGGCGAATTTTCTACCATGCTCACCATGGATAACCACGTCCTCCCTGAAAGTCTGATGCGACACAATTTTAGATTCAAATTTCCGGATATCTACAGTACGGTGGATGCGTTGATGAAAAATGACTGAACGATTTTCGCAAAGTTAAATAAAGCACAACAGTGCTTCAAGTGAAGGACTTGTCCGCCTTCTGGCGGAAGCGCTAAACGGTTAATGAGAGAATTTGAAAATTGTAGATAGATTTCTTCTTATCCATAATTTTATTCCAGGGAATTAAAATTTCTATTGTCTTGCCATTATAAGGAATCTTTTCACCAGGATTGGTCATTTATTTTGCCAACTCCATCAATTATTTAGTACTATTGGTCCTCTTATGTTGGAATGTATGGATATGAACAATTCATTTAGTTTGAATCAGGTTACTTTTGTCGTCCATTCCTGCTTTTTCAATAAAGCAAAGAATATATTTTAACGCCAACCGATGTCTCTAAATATCCCAATTATGTCCAAAGCTAAAAATTATCTGTTTATGCATCATATTAAATCAGGATTCATCACCCTTGTTTTTCTTTTGTTCACAAGCCAGTTATTTTCCCAGGAAACCACCCTCTTTGGCATTGTAAAAGATGCCAAAAATAACGCAGTCCTCGAAGGGGTAAACGTTGTCATGAAAGGTGGCGGTGCAGTAGCAAACACAAATGTATTGGGAGAGTTTTCCATTCAGGTACCGAATAAGTTTCCTCTTTCTCTAACCTTCAGTTATTTGGGGTACAGCATTTTGGAATTGAATGTTAACGAACCCGGAGTAATTACAGTTTTACTCGAACCGGAATACAAGGAATTGAATGAGGTGATGGTCGTAAGTGGCTATACCGTGCAAAAGAAAAGTGAATTTTCAGGTGCTGTCTCCAAAATAGGTTCCGAAGAATTGTTGAACAGACCGGCTTCCAGCTTTGATCAATTGCTCGGTGGACGTGCTGCGGGAATAGAAATTCTCCAGCCATCCAACATCCTCAACAACACACCTATCCTTAGAATACGCGGTATAAACTCCATCACCTCCGGAATTTTTCCCCTGGTAGTTGTGGATGGGGTGACTGTTTTCGTAGGGTCTATAGGTGGATTTGTAGGAAACAACCCGTTGTCTGACATTAATCCAAGTGACATCCAGACCATAGACGTTTTGAAAGATGCATCAGCAGCAGCAATCTTCGGTTCGCGTGCTGCAAATGGTGTGATGGTGATTACCACCAAAAAAGGAAAAAAAGGAAGAGTCAAAATTAATTACGACAGTTGGGTGAGCAGAAGTACACCTTACAATTTACCTGAATTGTTGAATGCAGAAGATTATGTCACCATCAAAAACGAGGCGATGGTAAATTCAGGCAGAGCTCCGGGATATTTTCTGATGAAAAATCCGGATGGCTCTACAGTGAATACCAGTTGGTATGATGTTGCCTACAGACCTGGATGGTCACACAATCATAATTTCAATGTATCCGGTGCCAATAATTCAACCAATTATTTTTTCTCCTTCGGCTATACAGATCAAAATAATTTCATTCGCTACAACAGCTTTGAAAGATATTCCACCAGATTAAATATCGACAATCAGATTAACGATTACATTAAAATCGGAGCTAACCTATCCTACAGTAATGGATTGAATAAAGGACCAAACACCGGTGCCATTGCAAGCAATACCCTTGCTTCATCTTCTTACAATTCTGAATACATTACCAATGAGCCTCTGGCGCGTATGACATTTGTATTACCACCAAATGTGCCGGTATACAATGCAGATGGATCTTACAGCATTCAGAATGGAAACAGTGTGGGATATGGTCTGAACAATCCAAGTACCATCGGAACCATCAATGCATACAACCTTGCACTGGTACAAAAACTGGATGTCAATACCTCTGAGAACAATACTTTTTTGGGAAATGTATTTGCTGAATGGAAGATCTTAAATAACCTTACGTTCAGAACCAGTTATGGTCTCAACAATCTTCAGGTGCAAAACAAATCATTTCTCAATCCATTGCACGGAGGAGGAGCCAGTGCCAACGGAAGTGCCACCAATGTTTTTTCCAAATATTACCGCGCGGATTGGGTAAACACTTTAAACTACAACAAGGCTTTTGCAGATGTACACAACCTTGGATTGCTTGTAGGTTATGAAAGAATACACACCACCATCGATTCCTGGGGTGCACAGCGTACCAACATTACCGATCCGGATTATTCCAATTATCAGGGTGGATTTGTTAACATAGCACCGATCGGAAATGTATATTCAGAAAACGCACTACTTTCCTATTTTTCAAATCTTACTTATGACTTCGACCGAAGATATTTGTTGAGTTTTAATTTCAGAAGAGATGGATTGTCTGCACTGTCTGCCGGAAATAAATATGGAAATTTTCTAGGTGGATCTCTTGGTTGGAATGTATCCCGGGAAAGCTTCTTTCAGGAATCCTCATTGAGAAATTGGGTCAGCAATTTGAAATTAAGAGCAAGTTATGGAATTGTAGGAAACAGTGAAATTGGTGATTATCCGGCCATCGGAGCTTACACATCTTCCACTTATGGAGGTTCTGCTACACTAAACTATGCCCAGGCAGGAAATCCGGATTTGAAATGGGAGACCAGCACCAAACTTGATTTGGGATTTGATTTGACTTTGTTCAATGATCGACTTGGAATTGAATTTGACTATTATAAAAATTTAATTGATGACCTGATCCTGAAAGCACCACAGGCATTGTCTACCGGTATTCCCGGCGGATTCATTAATGCCAACGTGGGCAGCATGTACAATGAAGGTGTGGAATTAGGCATTTATGGTGTGCCTGTACAGAAAGGAGATTTCAAATGGGACCTTAATTTTAACATGGCTACTTTAACCAACAAAGTAACCTCACTGGTCAGTGATGTTTACGTGCCAAGTATTTTCGGGGTGCAAAACATGACCAGAGTGGGTTATTCCATTGGATCCATTTTTGCTGTTCCGACGGTCGGCGTTAATCCCGATAATGGATTGATGGTGTTTGTCAACAGTGAGGGTAGAGAAGTTCAGTACAATCATATTGGTTCGCCAAGATGGACCTATCTGGATGGAACAGCTGCACCGGCTATCGACAATTATAAAGATGGCGTAATTCAGGGACCATCCCTTCCAAAATTATTTGGTGGAATCAACAACAGATTCACTTATAAAAACTTTGATCTCGATGTGAATTTTACCTATGTGATGGGTAATAAATTATACAACGGAACTAGAGCCACCAATTCAGATCAAAGATATTTTAACAATGGTACATTCATTAAAGAACGTTGGACCACTCCGGGACAAAAAACCGAAATTCAGAAATTATATTACGGCGACAATGTTTCCGCAGGATTCTCTTTTTCAGCTACTTCCAAAGTTGAAAACGGTGATTATTTGAAATTAAAAAACATTGCGCTGGGTTACAAGATACCACTCAAAGCAAGATATTTCAATGGAAAAATTTCTTCTGCACGTGTTTACTTCCAGGCTTCGAATGTATTTACACTGACCAAATATCGGGGATCAGATCCGGAAGTATCCATCAATGGAAATTCCATTCACTCCGGAAAAGATCAGAATGTACCGCCTAACGCGCAGGTGATGTCTGTTGGATTAAATGTTGGTTTCTAATTTTTTTATCTATTTGTCAGCAATCATGAAAAATCTAAATAAATTATCCAAAGTTTTTTTGAGTTCCTTTGTTGTTGTGTGCATACTTTTTACTGCGTGCAATGACGATTTCCTCGACACCACTTCCAAGACCAGTGTGGATGAAAAAAATGCTTTCAGCACACCGGGAAAAATTTTAGCTCAGGTGAACAATCTGTACAGCCAATTGCAAAATTCCATTTTCTATGGTGGAAGATTTATTGTATTCAACGAACAAAGGGCAGATGAATTCGGACAGAATGATGGGAATGCGGCAACAGGTTCTGCAGTTTGGAATCAGAATGTTGCTTCTACCAATGAATACATCAACAATGTTTGGGCAGCCGGTTATCGCGCAATTAATTCTGCCAATGTACTAATCCATCAATTGCAACAAACTAAAGTGATTTCAGACAGCCTTGCAAAGCATTATATCGCGGAAGCAAAATTTGTCCGGGCATTGAGTTATTTGAGTTTGCTGCAAACTTATGCAAAGCCTTACAATCTGGACAAGACTGCACTAGGCTTACCACTCAGATTATCGCCAATAACCAGTCTTGGTTACAATGATTTGGCAAGGAGTTCGGTAGAAGAAATTTACACACAAATTATCAAGGATCTCAATGAAGCTGAAGCAGATCTTCCTGTAGCTTATTCCACACCGCTTCTCAATACATCCAGAGCGCATAAGAGTTCAGCCATTGCATTAAAAACAAGAGTGTACCTGAATCAATCCGATTATCCAAAAGTAATGCAGGAAGCTTCAAAACTTGTTCCGGCTGCACCGCCCTACAAATATACTGCCGGGAGTCTTTCACACAATTTGGAAGCTTCCTTTGTGAATGTATTCACAGGAAGCTATACAGGTCCTGAAGCCATATTTTTTATTCCATTTGCCAATTCAAATACCGAAACTCCGGCATCCCAGTTTTCACTGGCTTTTAATTATCTTGCACAACCAATTATTTTTCTAGCCACCTTAGGGGTTGTCAGTAATCCTGCATTATCAGATGCACAAGATGCCAGATCTACATTGATTGGCACAAATGCCGCCAAACAAAAAGTATTGCGAAAGTTTGCGATCACTACTGCGCCTTTTAGAGATTACGTGCCGGTCATGCGCTATGCGGAAGTCCTGATGAATTATGCAGAAGCTGCAACCAGAATGAATGATTTGACAAAGGGTGCTGAATTACTCAAAGCCGTCAGAAATCGTTCCAATCCGAATTATGTATTTCCTGATGCACAAATAAATTCTGCAGATAGTTTGCTGAACAGCATTTGGACTGAAAGAAGGATTGAGTTTTTGGGAGAAGGACTCAGATTGCAGGATTTACAGCGCAATGTATTACCGTTGCCTGCCAAGACGGGCAGCATAGGTACAGCACCTGCTGTTCCTGTCACTGCAAAAAATTACATCTGGCCTATACCGAGTGGTGAATTGTCCACCAACGCATTGTGCCTGCCAAATTAAAATGGGTTAAGTCAAAAATTTAGGGAGAAACCAGTTTTGCGTATTTCGGTATTCACTAAAGTTGAACTAAATTCCATCAAATTGTAATTGTTCTTTTTTGTCTTGACACAAAAAAGAACCAAAAAAAATCAAGGCTGTTTTCATTTCTTAACGCTAAAACTAACTTAAAAAGCTAAACAAAATAAACTCGCCTTAATCATCAGCAATAACTCTAGGCCTTACTGTCATATATCTATTTGCTCATCTGCAAGCAAGCTTTAACAGTATTTTGTTTTGAACGCTTTTTAAATCAGTTTTAGCTAAAATGAAAAAGGCCGGGCTGAATTTCATATTCGATAGCTATATGAAGTATTGGAATCTATTTAATCAGCTATTAAGGATGATTAATTTCTAGTTAATCCCTATAAAATTTATCTGACTCATTAAAATTTGCATAGGGTTTGGTGTGTTAACCAATGAGCAATTCTGCATGGTCATATAAATCCGGATCAGCTTTTTATATGCTGACATTCAAAGGATTTTATGCCTGTACCATTCTTGCCATGTAGAAGCCATCAAACCCACTGTCCGCGGGCGAAACAGCCAGATCCTGTTCCAGTGAAAAAGTAGGATTGTTTTGTAAAAAACGAGCCACCTGCTCCTGATTTTCCGATGGAAGCATGCTGCAGGTAGCGTAAACTAATTTGCCTCCGGGTTTTAGAATTTTGGCATAAGACTGCAGGATTTCTTCCTGATTCTTTTTCATGCGATCGATGTATTCTTTGTTGAGTTTCCACTTGGCATCCGGATTACGACGGAGTACTCCCAATCCACTGCATGGAACATCCAGCAAAAGGCGATCTGCTGTACCGTAAAGACGTTTGATCGTTTTGTTATTTTCAATTTTTCGGGTCTCGATGACCGATACACCATTGCGCCGGGCACGCAGTTTCAGTTCGTTCAATTTCCACTCTTCCGTATCCAAACAAATTAAACTCCCTTTGTTCTGCATCAGGGCAGCAAGATGCAATGACTTGCCCCCTGCGCCTGCACAGGCATCCACTACGCGCATACCGGGCGCCACTTGAAGGAATGGCGCAACCAACTGCGAAGAAGCGTCCTGGACCTCAAAAAAGCCTTTTTTGAAATATTCAGATTTGAATACATTTTTCCTTTGGTTCAGAACCAAAGCATCCGAGTGTGTTTCGGGAGCATGACAGACGATCCCTTCTTTCTGCAAGATTTCTTTGAGTGCGGATCTTTCTATTTTGAGTGTGTTGCAACGAAGGACCACACGGGCTTCTTCATTCAAGGCAGCAAGTTCCCGATCCCAATTTTCCCTAAGCTCCTTTTCCCCCAATGAATCCAACCAGTCCGGCAATGATTCCCGGATGCAGCGGATAGTCTGGGCTTCCTCGTATTTTTTAAAAATTTTTTCTTTGTCGCATTGCTTAAATTCTTCCCAATCCGGTAAAGGAATTTTTTTTAACACCAAATAGCTTTCAAAAATGCGCCAGTTGTTTTTTTGATCTCTGCTGCAGTATTTATACAATCGCCAGTAACGGACCAGATTATAGCAACTCTCGGCAAGAAATGCACGATCACGGGCTCCCCATTGTGGATTAGACCTGAGCAGTTTTTCGATGACGCGATCTGCATATTGTCCTTCAGAAAGAATGCGATCTACTGCATCAATGACAGCAGCTACCAGTACTCGATGTAATTTCATTGTGACTTCATGTTTTCAAACTGGTAACGGCACCAATGTTCGTATGTATGCCCTGCTTTTAACAAAGTCTCGGGAAATTCAGGATGATTCGGACTGTCGGGAAAATGCTGCGGTTCCAGACACACAAAAGATCTTGCGTGATATGTCTCACCATTTTTTCCATGATCTATTTCTGATCCCCAATTGCAGGTATACAACTGCAGACCGGGCTGGCTGGTGTAAATGACCATGCGTCTGCCGGAAATGGGTTCGGACAAAATTGCTGCCGGATCACCTTCCATGGCGCTTTCCTGCAACACAAAATTATGATCGTATCCATTTGTCCATTGCATCAAAGGATGTGGCGTATTTATCCCCAAACCAATCTCCTTTTCCATTCTAAAATCGAGTGGTGTCTGAACTACAGAAATCAGTCTTCCGGTTGGGATGCAATCACGATCAATTTCTGTAATTTGTGCTGCGTTTATCTGCAAATTATGATGGAGTATATCTCCCTTACCACGCAGATTAAAATAAGAATGCGTGGCAAGATTGATCACTGTATCCCGGTCTGATTCGGCACTGTATTTTATGCTTAGACTTTGGTCCGTACCGATAGAATAAGTCACTGTAATTGAAAGGTTTCCCGGATATCCCATGTCTCCATCCGGACTAAGCAATTTTAATATTGCCCTGTTTTCTGCCTGATCTTCCCAATCCCATGCATGGGATTGAATTCCTTACTCCCACCATGCAATGTATGAGGTGGAAGATTGATATCTAATTGATAGTTTAGCTGTCCAAGGGAAAATTTACCATTAGCAATCCTGTTGGCATACCTTCCGCAGATGGCACCGTAGTAAGGACAACCACTCAGGTATTCCTCTATGTTGTCATAGCCCGCTACTACATCTGTAAGCTGTCCACTTACATCCGGAACCATAAGTTCAATGAGTTTTGCCCCATAATTGGTGATGATTGCATGAAAGCCATAGGGATCGCCGATCAAATGGGCACTCAGTATTTTTCCTTCTGAATTCTTATGATACTTTTGTAAATTGTGCAATGACTTCAAATTTAAATCCGGTGCAAAGGTATTCAATGATCCTCCAGAACCCTTTATACAGTCTTCAATATTTATTTGTGTTTACGATTCCATTGGTTTGTTTTTGGTCAAGCTACCATATAGAATGGGCATCATGGGCTACCTTACTGTATGCCTTTGGATTAATCCCATTAGTAGAATGGATCATTCCGGCCAGTGGAAAGGCCCACGATTACAAAAGTCAGGATGGTTGGGCCTTTGACACAATTTTGTTTTTGTGCATTCCTGTATTGTTCGGTTTGCAATACAGGGTATTCGACAGCCTTAAAAATCAGGATATTTTCTCTCTGCAAGCCATCGGTTTGATTCTTGGACTTGGGATTTGTGGCGGAGTGATCGGCATTAATGTGGCACACGAACTGGGCCACAGAGCTTCAGTCTGGTACAAATTTGCCGCACATTTACTCTTGCTGCCATGCAGTTTTCTGCATTTTTATCTGGAGCACAATTATGGTCACCACAAACAGGTGGCAACACCCAACGATCCAGCAACTGCCCGCAAAGGAGAGAGTTTGTACCGATTTTGGGTACGCAGCAGTGGACAAGGTTATGTACATGCCTGGACGATAAGTAGGGAATTATACAGACGCAAAGGGAGCATAATACCGATAATGCCAATTTACCATCTGATTATTTTGGGATATTATATTTTAATCGGGTATTTTTTTGGTTGGTCCGGAGTGTTATATCTGGCCATTTCTTCCGCGGTAAGTATTCTTTTACTGGAGACGGTGAATTACATTGAACACTATGGACTGGAAAGAAAGAAATTGCCCAACGGAACGTACGAACAGGTGCAGGCCAACCATGCCTGGGATTCAGAACAACTGATTGGTAGAATTGCCTTGTTTGAATTATCTCGTCATGCTGATCACCATCAGCATTCTTCAAAACTTACTATCAGCTCAATCCACAAATGGCATCCCACAAATTACCCACAGGATATCCGGGAAGCATGATTCTGGCAGCAATTCCCAGGCTGTGGTTCAAAATAATTAATGATAGGCTAGAAAAAAACACAAAACAGTATCATATTTGAATTTAAATTTTGCATTTTCTTTTCTAAAGAAATGACTTTTATATAATCCATTTTTTCACCTAACTTAACAAAAATGAAACGTAGAATTACCACACTCATTTTTTCATTGGCCCTGGTTGCCATGCTTTATGCACAAGACCTACCTGTGAATACTCTTACCTTAAAGCCCGTATGGATCAATTATAAAGCCCCCCATAACGACAATAAAGGGATGTTTACGGATTTGACGAGTGCTTTTGAGGTTGGATACAACAGACATTTTGGAAATATGATTTCCTTGGGGGTTCCTTTTAGAATTGGAATTGCCAATTTTCCCATTTTCAACAAAGTAACCAACAGTGTCGATCAATACACGGACAGACAATTTTATACCGGACTGGATGCTTTACTCAATCTGCATTTGTGGAGAGGAAAAGCCATTTCGCCTTTTTTCTATGGCGGCATGGGTGGTGCCTTGCAAAATTTTGACAATTTTTATGTGCAGGCTCCGGTAGGGCTGGGACTTGATTTCAGGATCAGTGATCAGTTTAGTGTCGTGGCCCAGGGGGACTACCGCTATTCGTTCAAGGATGGTTATGACAACTATCAATACGCACTTGGTGTAAGGGCCAATCTCGGTTGCAAACCTAAAGACACCGATAAAGATGGAGTTCCGGATAAAACGGACAAGTGTCCGGAAGTACCCGGAACTGTGATGGGTTGCCCGGATGCAGATGGAGATGGAATTTCCGATATGGAAGACAAATGTCCTAATCTTGCAGGCGTAGTGGAAAACATGGGATGCCCTTCAGACAGGGATAAGGACGGCGTATACGATGTGGACGACATGTGTCCGGATGTAGCAGGTACTTTAAAAGGATGCCCTGATAGTGATCGCGATGGTGTAGCAGATAAAGACGATAAATGTCCTCAAATTGCCGGAACACTGATGGGTTGCCCGGATAGTGACCGCGATGGCATCGCCGACAAAGATGACAAGTGTCCAAATGAACCCGGCCCTGCCTCCAATGCAGGATGTCCGAATGACCGAGATAAAGATGGAGTGGAAGATGCAAAGGATCCATGTCCTGATACCCCGGGTAAATTCAATGGTTGTCCTGATACAGATGGCGATGGACTCGCAGACAATTTAGACAAGTGTCCAAATACTCCAGGTATCGCAGCCAACAATGGCTGTCCTGAAATTAAAAAAGAAGATAAAAAAGTTTTGGATGTGGCCATGCGTAGTGTTCAATTTACTACAGGTACTGCAACGCTGACAAAAGCATCCTACAAAAATCTGAATGATGTTGTTGATGTTCTTAAAAAATATCCGGAGATGATGTTAAACATCGAAGGTCATACGGACGATGTCGGCGAAGCAGAAAACAATCAGAAATTATCTGAGCGAAGAGCTAACGCTTGTATGAATTACATTACCAGCAAAGGAATTGTTGCCGCAAGATTAATGGCTTCCGGCTATGGCGAATCCAAACCAATTGGAGACAACAAAACCAGTGAAGGTCGTAAGACAAACCGACGAACAGAATTTAATCCTGTCTGGAGATAAAATAAAATTTATAAAATTAATATGCCTGAAAGAGTGAGCTGCTTTTTCAGGCATTTTTTTATAATCTAGGATCGTTTAAATGGGTCAAGTTAAAAATTTGGGAGAAACCAGATTTGCGAACCCAGACATTCTCAAACGTTGTCCTAAATTACATCCCTTTATTCACATTGTTCTTTTTTGTTTGGATACAAAAAAGGGAAAACACTGATTTTAGAAAATTCAGGGAATTCCTGCATTGATTTTGTATTTAGTTATGAACTTATAAATTCATCACACTTAGTTCCCCATCAACTGTCTGAACCATGATTCTTGGGATGCATGGGATTAATGAGATCGAGACGATGACATTTTATACATGGTCAAGAATATTACATCTTTGAACAATTCAAAAGAAAATAATATTCCTTCCCACAACTCCCATCAATCTCATAAATCCCAGTTCAGACAAAATTCCGTTATCAGTCTGAACCATGATTTTTGGGATGCATGGGATAGATGAGATCGCGATGATGGAATATTATTAAATTTTGAGGATGTTTCAACTTCAATAAATTCAAAGGAAAAAGATATCCAATCCCATAACTCCCAACAATCCCATAAATCCCAGTTCAGACAATATTCTTACCTCACCACCGTCACCTCCCCCTGCCAGGAGATCACCGATCCATCCTGCAGGGTCAATTGTGCATGCCACACATATACGCCCGGAACGACTGCTTTCCCCTTGAAGCCGCCGTCCCAGCCCAGCGAGGGATCATTGGCTGCAAAGTTTTCTTGTTGCCATACCTGCGATCCCCAGCGATCGTAGATCGATAATTTTGTGATCTGTGCAATGGTCGATCCATCATCGAATAATGTAAATCCATTGTTCACCCCACCGGGATGTATGATGTTGGGATAGTAGATTCCATAATTCTTTTTGATGAGCAGATACAAGTAGTGGATCGAATCACAGCCTACCGTCGAGCGGAAGGACTCTTGATACGTTCCGGACTTTTCATAGGTCTGGGCATTGACAGGCCAGGTGTAGGCTGTATCTGTGATGACCGTATCCCGCTTTTCAAAATCTTCATTTATTTTAAGATTCAATCTGAGGATAGAGTCACAGCCCTGATGGGTTTTGAGTGGAATAGTGTACAAGCCAGATTCTGTAAGCAATTGATTGTTGAGTGGCCACCTGTATTGCTTACACGCTTCTGCTTCTTGTGTGAATTCATACTTCGGATGGATGGTTAATTCCAAATAATAAATAGAATCACAACCTGAGCTGTTTGTATATTTTTCTGAATACATTCCGGAAGTGTCAAACTTTTTGCCATTCAAATCCCAGACGTATGCATCACATCTTGTAACATTTTGTTTATAATAGTTGGAGTTGATTTTCAAATTCAGATTTACGATGGAATCACAACCCGCCGCATTGGTTAGCGGAAAGGAATAGTTTCCAGAACTTGTTAAATTTTTACCCAGAAACATTATGCTGTCGCAAATGGTAATGGAAGTATCTTTTTGGTAGATGAAACAATGTTTAAATCCAAAGTAATGATGCTGTCGCAGCCATATTGATTGATTGTCTGAAAAATATATTTTCCGGATTGTGTGTAGGTCACATTATTCCAAACAAATGTCTCACATGCCGTTTGTTTTTGCAGCAAACTATCCGACTTATGTATGACCAAATTTAAAACTGCCGTGCTGTCACATCCTGATGAATTAATTGTTTTGTATGGATACGTTCCACTTTGTGTATACTTTACATTGTTCCAGCTGTACTCATCGCAACTTGTACGATTGTTTACCGATTGACTTGAATTTGAAATAGTCAATTGCAAAGTTGCAGTACTGTCACAACCGTTTGTATTCTGTGTTTGAAAAGTATATGTACCGCTTTGGGTATAAGTATTTCCATTCCACACATAGCGGTCGCAAGTGGTGTGTACGGTGTTCGAACTGTTGGATTTATGGATGGTTAGTTGCAGGGTAGTGATGCTGTCGCATCCTGTGGATGTTTGTGTGGTGTCGTGATAATTACCAGTTTGGGTATATTGTTGTCCCTGCCAGTGGAAGGTATCGCAGGCTGTTTGTGTAAGGGTGTGGTTCAGTACAGATTGAATAATTAGATTTAAATGTACTGTACTGTCACAGCCATGTTGATTGATGGTATCCTGGGTATATGTACCACTTTGTGTAATGATTTTTCCATTCCAATTATATTGGTTGCATACTTGTACATTCAGGTTCAATGAATCTGAAGCATCTATTTTCAATTGCAAAGTAGCGATGCTGTCGCAGCCGATACTGTTTATTGTGTGGTAATCGTAAACGCCACTTGTATCGTAAGTCATTCCATTCCAGGTATAAGAATCGCAGGCCGTGTGTGGGATAATTTGGGCAGTGGATTTATTGATCTTTAGATCCAAACTAACCAGGCTGTCGCAGCCAAACTGATTTATCGTATCAAATGCATAAGTCCCACTTTGCGTAATGATTTTGCCATGCCAGGAATAGGCATCACAAGTTGTCACGGATTGTCTGGTAAAGATGGTATCTGTTGCCGTCAGTGCTAATATTTTTATTACGCTGTCGCAGCCGTTTGACTGGTAGATTTTGCGATAATAAATGCCTGCATCTCTAATGAATGTATCCACAAAAAAATACGCATCTCCATTGCAAATCGCAGCACGTATACTGTCTATGTCAGGCAATTCTAATGTTCTGGAAATATTATCCGTGTAATCACATTCCGCTAAATTAAAATCCTTGTCCTCAAAAATACCAGGGATGCTTCTGGTCGTATTGACCACCATAAAAAGATCAGTCAGATTTCCGGCAGTGAAGGAAAATTTCAAATTCAATAGGCTGTCTCCTGCACCAATGGGTTGCAAGGTATAATAGATTCCCAGCAGCGTTCCTGTACTTGCAGGATCGCCAAGGTAAAAACACACCGCCATGTTAGAATCTGCATATGCAGAAGCATCCTTGCGATTGAATAAATCAAAAGTTAAGGTATAAAGTTTTGTGATGGGATCATAGTTTATGCATTGGATTTTTCCGGTAATACTTGCAGCAGGTCTTTTGTAATAGCCATTGGAATCCAGTAGAGATTCCTGCTGCATAAAGTTGTTGTATTTCCCGTTCCCATAAGTCGCGTGATTCTTCTGGTAGCGCGGCACTGTAAGGTCATCGTTGATGTAAAGTGGGTTGTAGGCATACTGATTCCAGATGCCGCGGGCAGGGGCCCAGTGATCTCCATCCGGAGGACCGAAGACAGTAATTCTAGGGTTTCTGTATGGAAAAGGATCTGTACAAGTCACACAAATTTTAATATTACCTGTATGATCATAATCGGATATCGTAGGGAATTCTCTTAAAGTTGGAGAAGAGCATTTGATTTGACTCATTACGAATGGAGTGCTTCCAATACCTGATAATATTCTTAGATCAGTCATATCCCGAAAAATTATTTCTTGCAAGCCATCGCCGTCTATATCATAGATTCCAATTCCGCAAACACCCGAAGTATCTGTCGTATTTAAAATCCAATCCGGGTTAAATACTTGCGAACCATTGAACCTAAAAGAATACAATTTTGTGGAGATATTTACAATAATGCTTGGGCTGCCATTACTATTCAAATTGCCAACAGATGCATGGGAGATTTGTTGAACATTTGGAAACCTGGCATAACTAATCAAACTTGGGGAATTATTATCCAGGTAATATGCATATAAAATTGGGTCGCTGTTTCTAGTTGGTGCAGAGACAATCACGTCCAATATCCCATCGGAATTGATGTCTGCAATACTAGTCGTTCCATCTTCAGTGCTACCATTGAATAAAATATTTTTAGCGATCATGGAGTTTCCGGTCATTCCATTTGGATTGGTAATCATTACCTTGTAAATACTGAAACCGGCTGCCAATTCCAAATCACTTGAATCTGAATCCAGATTCGCTGCGACACTTATAGGAATATATGTTCCGATTGCCAATCTGTTGTAGCCAAAACCATTATTGCCTCCATCCGCCAATTTTTTACCGGTTAAGGCATTAAAGATTTTATTTGAAGTATATATTTCTGGAATCCCATCAAAATTAAAATCACATATCCCAATAGCCCCAGTCCGAGCATTTCCGTTGTTGACTGCGTTTACGGTTGTGTCAGATATCCAAAGTATTGAACCATCCAAACCATAACAAATAAGCCTGTCGCTATCAAAATTATCTGGATTGGCTGGATTTCGAACTGTTTGAATTATAAATTCAGGAATGTTATTACCATTAATATCTGAAATTAATATGCTATTTTCAGAAGCGTTAACATTTTTAATTGGAATAGTTATTTTTGTAATTCCATTTACTAAATCAATAATATAAATAGAATCTCCTCTTCTTGAAAAAGTGATAAGCTCAGAATTACAATCACCGTCTATATCAGCCAGTAAATGTATAGAGGCGTCATAAACCTTATGAGGAAATTCAATTTTTTTATCGATTCTAGTGACTAAAGGCTTGAATTTATCCATTTGATAACAATGGTTGGAGTCAAATCTTAAGCAAGGTTGTGATGACAGATCTGCATAAAAGATTACAAAAAATATAACTGCTGTTATTAAATTTTTGAATTTCATTATCGTTACGAAAAAAATCTGGTGAGCCTTAAAAAAATTGAAATTCATCCTCATTTTATCCATTTAGGAAAGAGATAATGTAATTAAGATTGCCTCGCTAATTTTTATATTAGGAATATTCTGTAGTTTTAAATTATTGTACATTTTCATAGTAAAAATTAGTTTCAATGTTAATGAATGAATCGACCCTGCATGTTTATGCCTGCTCTATCCTGTCTTTTACTTCCCAAATCTGTTGCAGGATGCTGATCCGATTCCTTTCCTTTCTCATAGGCTCAAGTTATTTGTTGGCATTTAAAAAAAAACTATTTTAAACAAATATATGCATTCCAGTCCACATTCCAAAGGCTAGATGCATGGATGATGGTTTCTTGAGCAATATTTTGCTTGATACTACAACACTCTTGAAATTGCAGTTTGATGTCACATCTGCTATCACTTTAAAAGAAACATTGATTTAAAACCCACTACTCCCATCAATCCCCGTCAACTGTCTGAACCATGATTCTTGGGATGTGTGGGATTAATGAGATCGAGACGATAGAATTTTATTTCATGACTAAGAATAGTACATCTTCGATCAATTCAAAAGAAAATGATACTCCTTCCCAATAATCCCAATAATCTCATAAATCCCAGTTCAGACAAAATCCACGTCAATTGTCTGAACCATGATTTTTGGGTTGCGTGGGATTAATGAGATCAGGAGGATGGAATTTTATCCATGGTCAAGAATATTACATCTTTGAACAATTCAAAAGAAAATAATATTCCTTCCCACAAATCCCAACAATCCCACAAATCCCAGTTCAGACAATATTCTTACCTCACCACCGTCACCTCCCCCTGCCAGGAGATCACCGATCCATCCTGCAGGGTCATTTGTGCATGCCACACATATACACCCGGAACGACTGCTTTCCCCTTGAAGCTGCCGTCCCAGCCCAGCGAGGGATCATTGGCTGTAAAGTTTTCTTGTTGCCATACCTGTGATCCCCAGCGATCGTAGATCGATAATTTTGTGATCTGTGCAATGGTCGATCCATCATCGAATAAAGTAAATCCATTGTTCACCCCGCCGGGGTGGATCACATTCGGATAGTAGATTCCATAATTCTTTTTGATGAGCAGATACAGGTAGTGGATCGAATCACAACCTACCGTCGAACGGAAGGACTCTTGATACGTTCCGGACTTGTCATAGGTCTGTGCATTGACAGGCCATGTGTAGGTCGTATCTGTGATGACCGTATCCCGCTTTTCAAAATTCTCATTTATTTTAAGATCCAATCTGAGGATAGAGTCACAGCCCTGATGGGTTTTGAGTGGAATAGTGTACAAGCCAGATTCTGTAAGCAATTGATTGTTGAGTGACCACCGGTATTGTTTACATGCTTCTGCCTGTTGTGTGAATTCATACTTCGGATGGATGGTTAATTCCAAATAATAAATAGAATCACAACCTGAGCTGTTTGTATATTTTTCTGAATACATTCCGGAAGTGTCAAACTTTTTGCCATTCAAATCCCAGACGTATGCATCACATCTTGTAACATTTTGTTTATAATAGTTGGAGTTGATTTTCAAATTTAGATTTACGATGGAATCACAACCCGCCGCATTGGTTAGTGGAAAGGAATAAGTTCCCGTGCTGGCCAATGTTTTACCCAGAAACATTATGCTGTCGCAAATGGTAATGGAAGTATCTTTTTTGGTAGATGAAACAATGTTTAAATCCAAAGTAACGATGCTGTCGCAGCCAAATTGATTGGTGGTCTGAAAAATATATTTTCCTGATTGTGTGTAGGTCACATTATTCCAAACAAATGTCTCACATCCCGTTTGTTTTTGCAACAAACTATCCGACTTATGAATGATCAAATTCAAAATTGCCGTGCTGTCACAGCCTTGTGCATTCAGAGATGAATGTTTATATGTTCCGCTTTGAAAATAATTTACATTATTCCAGAGATATTGATCGCAGGTCGTAATATCTGAAGTTGAAGTAGTGGATGAATAAATAGTCAATTGCAAAGTTGCAGTGCTGTCACAACCCTTTGCATTCTGTGTTTGAAAAGTATATGTACCACTTTGTGTATAAGTCTTTCCATTCCACACATAGCGGTCGCAAGTGGTGTGCACCGTATTCGAACTGTTGGATTTATGGATGGTTAATTGCAGGGTAGTGATGCTGTCGCATCCTGTGGAACTTTGTGTCGTATCCGTATAAATTCCTGATTGACTGTAATTGCGTCCATTCCATTGATAAGCATCACAAGAAGTTTGAACAATGGTTTTATTGATCTGAGAATTTATGCTCAGATTTAAATGTACTGTACTGTCACATCCAGGTTGATTGATGGTGTCGAGTGTATATACACCACTTTGTGCATAGGTCCTTCCATTCCAAACAAATGAATTGCAGGTTTCGATTTGCACACGGTTGGAATCGGAATGGTGAAGAGTGAGTTCCAGTGTTACGGTGCTGTCGCAGCCGGAACTATTTTTTGTTTTGTACAAATAGATTCCACCGGTATCGTAGGTTTGTCCATTCCAGCTGTATGCATCGCAAGCAGTGTGTCTGATGTTTGTTGAATTGGATATAAGGATCGTTAGATCCAGATTAACGATGCTGTCGCAACCAAATTGATTTATCGTATCAAAGCGATAAATGCCCGTTTGTGTCAAGGTTTGATGGTTCCAGAAGTATGCATCGCAAGTTTGAATGGATTGATTGATGTAGATGGTATCAGTTGTCGTCAGATCCAATATTGTAATTAAACTATCACATCCTTTTACAGAACTTAGATTGCGATAATAATTGCCTGCATCTCTGATGATGGTATCCACAAAACCGATAAGAGGATCCCTTGCAAATCATTGCATGAATACTGTCAATCTTCGGAAGATCAATTGTTCGGAAAATATTGTCCGTGTAATCACATTCTGCCTAAATAAAATCTTCATCTCCAAAAATGCCCGGGTATTGCGTCTGGGTTGATCACCATAAACAGATCTGAAAGATTGCCGGCAGAAAATTTAAATTCCAGATTCAGCAAACTGTCTCCCAGATAAATGGATTTCAGCGTATAATAGATGCCCGATCAAGGTTCCGGAATGGTAGGATCACCATTAAAAAAGAAATCGCCAGATTGGAGTCTGCCGCCGCAGAAGCATCCTTGCGATTGAATAAATCAAAAGTTACGGTATAAAGTTTTGTGATGGGATCGTAGTTTATGCATTGGATCTTTCCGGTAATACTTGCAGCAGGTTTTTTGTAATAGCCATTGGAATCCAGTAGAGATTCCTGCTGCATGAAGTTGTTGTATTTCCCGTTCCCATACGTCGCCTGATTCTTCTGGTAGCGCGGCACTGTAAGGTCATCGTTGATGAACAGTGGATTGTAGGCATATTGATTCCAAATGCCGCGGGCAGGGGCCCAGTGATCTCCATCCGGAGGACCGAAGACAGTAATTCTAGGGTTTCTGTATGGAAAAGGATCTGTACAAGTCACACAAATTTTAATATTACCTGTATGATCATAATCGGATATGGTAGGGAATTCTCTTAAAGTTGGAGAAGAGCATTTGATTTGACTCATTACGAATGGAGTGCTTCCAATACCTGATAATATTCTTAGATCAGTCATATCCCGAAAAATTATTTCTTGCAAGCCATCGCCGTCTATATCATAGATTCCAATTCCGCAAACACCCGAAGTATCTGTCGTATTTAAAATCCAATCCGGGTTAAATACTTGCGAACCATTGAACCTAAAAGAATACAATTTTGTGGAGATATTTACAATAATGCTTGGGCTGCCATTACTATTCAAATTGCCAACAGATGCATGGGAGATTTGTTGAACATTTGGAAACCTGGCATAACTAATCAAACTTGGGGAATTATTATCCAGGTAATATGCATATAAAATTGGGTCGCTGTTTCTAGTTGGTGCAGAGACAATCACGTCCAATATCCCATCGGAATTGATGTCTGCAATACTAGTCGTTCCATCTTCAGTGCTACCATTGAATAAAATATTTTTAGCGATCATGGAGTTTCCGGTCATTCCATTTGGATTGGTAATCATTACCTTGTAAATACTGAAACCGGCTGCCAATTCCAAATCACTTGAATCTGAATCCAGATTCGCTGCGACACTTATAGGAATATATGTTCCGATTGCCAATCTGTTGTAGCCAAAACCATTATTGCCTCCATCCGCCAATTTTTTACTGGTTAAGGCATTAAAGATTTTATTTGAAGTATATATTTCTGGAATCCCATCAAAATTAAAATCACATATCCCAATAGCCCCAGTCCGAGCATTTCCGTTGTTGACTGCGTTTACGGTTGTGTCAGATATCCAAAGTATTGAACCATCCAAACCATAACAAATAAGCCTGTCGCTATCAAAATTATCTGGATTGGCTGGATTTCGAACTGTTTGAATTATAAATTCAGGAATGTTATTACCATTAATATCTGAAATTAATATGCTATTTTCAGAAGCGTTAACATTTTTAATTGGAATAGTTATTTTTGTAATTCCATTTACTAAATCAATAATATAAATAGAATCTCCTCTTCTTGAAAAAGTGATAAGCTCAGAATTACAATCACCGTCTATATCAGCCAGTAAATGTATAGAGGCGTCATAAACCTTATGAGGAAATTCAATTTTTTTATCGATTCTAGTGACTAAAGGCTTGAATTTATCCATTTGATAACAATGGTTGGAGTCAAATCTTAAGCAAGGTTGTGATGACAGATCTGCATAAAAGATTACAAAAAATATAACTGCTGTTATTAAATTTTTGAATTTCATTATCGTTACGAAAAAATCTGGTGAGCCTTAAAAAAATTGAAATTCATCCTCATTTTATCCATTTAGGAAAGAGATAATGTAATTAAGATTGCCTCGCTAATTTTTATATTAGGAATATTCTGTAGTTTTAAATTATTGTACATTTTCATAGTAAAAATTAGTTTCAATGTTAATGAATGAATCGACCCTGCATGTTTATGCCTGCTCTATCCTGTCTTTTACTTCCCAAATCTGTTGCAGGATGCTGATCCGATTCCTTTCCTTTCTCATAGGCTCAAGTTATTTGTTGGCATTTAAAAAAAAACTATTTTAAACAAATATATGCATTCCAGTCCACATTACAAAGGCTAGATGCATGGATGATTGTTACTTGAGCAATATTTTGCTTGATACTACAACACTCTTGAAATTGTAGTTTGATGTCACATCTGCTATCACTTTAAAAGAAACATTGATTTAAAACCCACAACTCCCATCAATCCCCGCAACTGTCTGAACCATGATTTTTGGGATGCATGGGATTAATGAGATCAGGAGGATGAAATTTTATTTCATGACTAAAAATATTACCTCTGCTATCACTTCAAAATAAACAATGATTTCATTCCTACAACTCCCAACAATCCCATAAATCCCAGTTCAGACAATATTCCTTCCCACAAATCCAAACAATCCCATAAATCCCAGTTCAGACAATATTCCGTAATCTGTCTGAACCATGATTTTTATGATGCGTGGGATTAATGAGATCAGGAGGATGGAATTTTATTTAATGACTAAGATTATTACACTACTTTATTTCTACTTAATCCTAATAAAGTTTACCTGACCCTTTTAAATTTTATTTATGATCGGGTAATAACGCTCCACCAATACATTTTTATGATGAATGAAATGTCCTGCCAAGGTAAAGCCAATGGCAGGAACAGAGATGCTTGCACTAACGGTTTGTCCACTGCTTTGTAAATGATGCGTGTCAAATGATGAAAAAAGTGCAATGGTAGATTGACGCAACAAATGCATTTCGTCAAATAAATCCTCCAGATGCCGATGTGTGGCTCTGGCTTCCTTGGCATAAACGTCTTCATCAAAGCTGGGAAGCTGAATTTTCTCAGCTCTGCTGAAACACATTGCACGATAAGTAAAGACCCTTTCCGCATCAAATAAATGTTGAAGAATGTCTTTGATGGACCACTTGTCGGCAGCATATACTCTGTCTCCAATTTCATTTAGGATATTTAGATCTGCCCTGTAATATTCCGGACCATATTTATGCAATGCATCCATAAGATGCATGTCCTCCGGTACCAATTTAATGTAGCGATCAAAATATTTTGGCAATTCTCCCAATTCTGTATAAAGCATGTTTTCAATTTATTACACAAAAAATAAATAAGGATTATTCATTTTCAAACTCAATTACCCACCTTAGTTTTTGGCACCATCAAAAAGGCCAGAAAACTAAATAGAAAAATCAATGCAAAACACACAATGGGTGGCATAAATGCAAAAACGATCATGATGATGGTACCTACACCAAAAATGAATGCATTGATTCCCATGACTCCTTTAATCACAGGTGATGCAACCATGGATCTAAGCAAAAATAAATTTACCAACCCACCCAAAAAACAAATCAGAGTCATGCAAGCACTTAATGAATTAAACAGTGAATACATTGATCGCATCATCCCCATACCCATATCCATTTTATAATTCATCATCAGATCAAGCATCTGTTTTTCCTGATCGTTGGAAGCTACAGGACCTTTGAAAAAACTCAGTGAATGTAAAAACGCGGTAAGTAATTGGCACACTACAGCCGCAAAAGCATAAAAACGATAATTTTTTAGCATACAGCAATATTTAGACTTAAAAATAATCAGATTGCTGTAACTGTTGCCATTAAAATTTTCACCGACTCTGATAACTTACCTTGGTATGAAGAAAAAGCTTTTTCAACCACCTGTAACTTAAATGAATTTACTGATGTCTTTGCATCCCCTGACCGCCGGGCATCGACTTATTTTCGGTGAATCTCTTCAAATTATAAGTAAAGCTCAACATGACGTATTGTTGCAGGACATTGGTTTTAACATCCTCGTAATAGGCTTCTCTTACATTGCGCACCAAACTGACATTTTGATTCAACAAATCAAAAACACTCAACCTGAGATCTCCCGCCTGCTTAGGTAAAAATTTATAGGCAAGTGCGGCATTCCATAAGACAAAATTCTGATTCAGATCATCAGACAGTCCACTGTTGATTTGCGAATTCAAATCCGTCTGAACAACCAAACCCTTCCATATCTGCCATTGAATTTTGAATCCGGTATTTTGTGTATAGTTGGTGGTATTTTGATCAGGGGATGTAGAATTCTTAAAGTCGTTTAACAGGACGGATGCAGAAAGCGTAAAGTCAAGGGTTTTGCTGATGTTACTGGATAAAACAAATCCAAGGTTGGAGCTCAGATTTTTATTTTCGTTGATGGTTTCATTTACTTTGGAAGGACTGATGACATAACTGATACCTCCATTCAAATTTAAATTACATTTTACAGCGGTAATCGGAAAACCATAGGTTGCAAATGATCGCAAAGATAGATAGCCATCCAGATTCACCGGACGCACCCATTGCCCTCCCCGACTTAAGAACACATCCCCTAGAATTACGGTGTCCGCAGAAGGAATTATATATTCATTTGCAATGTATTGATCCGCGAAACTGACAGACAACAGAGCAAATAAATTATTTCCTTTCATGTAATCTGACTGCTGATATCGCATAAAAATATTGTGGCGAAAATCCTGCAACAACTCAGGATTCCCACTGCTCACGGAAAGACTGTTGGCAATGGAGGCCACTTCCTGCAATTGCTGTATGGATGGTTGGTTGGTGGATGTGCGGTAATTAAATCTTAAATTCTTGCTGCTTGAAAATTTCCATTGCAGCGAAGCATCCGGTAAGATATTTTGAAACCGACGATTTAAATTGTATTCTGCCGGAAAAAATTGAGCATTCTTCAATTCTGCAAATTGATACGCAGTTCCTACATTAAAATTAATAGCCTTGTACTGATAACGATAACTCAGATTTACATTGTGACTTTGATAATCTGCATTAAAAACATTGGATAAAGAAGTATCCACCAAGGTGTAAATTTCATTTTGTCCTGTGGAAAGAAAAGTTTTTTGATCTGCATCATTGTTGTTCAGCACATGCGTATAACTTAACATCATCATGCTCTTATCTCCTACGGGTTCGGTATAACTTAGATTGCTGTTTAAGTTAGTACCCTTGCGTTCTGTATCTTGTAATTGATCGAGTGTATCGGTAGTCATAAACAGCCTGTCCTCCAATACAGAAAAAAGAAGATTGTTGTTGAGTCCATTGTTCCGGGAAGGATTGAATTGAGCGGACATAGTCCTCCTGGGTAATTTAAAATTATGACGGTACAATACCGGCAATGAAAAGTTATAATACTCTGTCTGCAGATTATTTGTGTAGTTGTTTGTATTCAGCAGAGATAAATTAAAATCATTGGAAGAAACTACTGATTGAATGGTTTTTGAATTTTGGAGACTGAATCTTGGCGTAAAGATTAATGCATTAGCGCTGTCTATCTTCCACTCCACCCTAAAATTCGCCCGGTGGTTGGCGTTGTCCAGTTGGTTGTTACCAATCTCGTTATAGACCAAGCCAAGATTCTCCGGACTGGTAAAAACTCTGATCAAATCATTTTCTGCAATATTGTTGCTTTGGTTAAAGAAATAGGAGCCACTGACTTCTGCAGATCCCCACTTATCAGAATAGTTTAGGCCAAAAGCTTTTGTGGTTACAATTCCGGTCCGCTGATCCACCAGAAACTGGTCTCCGGATCCTCCCGGTCCTCCTCCGCGGCCTCCTTGTCCGGGTCCTCTGCCTCCTCCACCCGGCCCTCCTCTGCCAGATCCTCCGCGATTACCTCCCTGGCTTCCACTGAGCACACCTGCGAGGTCTTCTGAAGAAAAATTTTGCTCATTGATGTTGTTGAGATTGCCTAAAAGAGTGATTCTTCTTTTGTCTTTAAAAAAATTAATCGAAGCACCTGTTTTCCACCTTTCATCGCTGCCATATCCAGCCCAGGCTCTCCCAAATGTACCATTTCTGAATTCCGGTTTTGTCGTGATGTTGATGGTTTTAGAAGCGTTTCCATCGTCAAATCCGGTAAACAAACTCTGATCCGTGCGCCGGTCAAAAATCTGAATACGGTCTATGACTTCCGCCGGCATATTGCGTAAAGCGGCATTTGCATCTTCTCCAAAAAATGGTCTGCCATCCACCAACACTTGTTTGACATCTTCTCCCTGTGCCTGTACTTTTCCATCGGTGACTACAACGCCCGGTAATTTGGTTACCAGATCTTCTGCATTTGCATCGGGATTGGTTTTGTACGCGCGGGCATTAAATTCTGTGGTATCGCCTTTATTTTCAACGCTGACTGCACGGGCTTTGATCTCGACTTCTTTCAGCGTCCTGCTTTCGTTTTTTAAAGGAATGTCTCCCATATCCATTGTCCCATCTGCGACTTCCACTCTTTGCAGCAGATCTTCATAACCCACATAACTGAATTTCAACAAAACAGTACCTACCTTGCGCAAGGGCAAACTAAACTTCCCATCCATTTCGGTCTGCATGCTTCTCATCACCACACTGTCTGTGATCCGGAGTATAGATACATTCGCACCAGGTAAAGCCTGACCCTGTTCATCCAAAATCCGGCCCTGAATCATCGGACCGGTTTGCGCAAAGGACGACAAGGTCCACCAACTACAAAACAAAAGAATAAAATACTTCAAAATTAGGATTTAGTCAAGGGTAACAGACGATCTGTGTAAATGGTTAACCAAAGGGCTTGCAGAAATTAAATCTGACTCGTAAAGAAATTCTGTAAAAGATCCAAGAATGGCCCATTTGCTTTTTTCCAAATGAATTTTTTCTTTGATCAGACCGATCTTGAGTTCTATAATCTCAGTTGCTTGAATCGTTGCCACCAACGATGGTGAATTTAAAAATCTGACAAAAATATTATTGCTCAAGTTTTCTTCCTCCATCACAAAATTGCGAATTTCATTTCTCAAAGAAATCGTCTTCAGTTGATAATTCGTCCGGGTGATTTCACGGCTCACGGCTATTTTTTGTTCGAGTTCCATTTTCTGCAATTGCAGTTCGTTGAGTTTCCGGTTGGAGTTGCCACGAATTGGAATGCTGACTCCTACACGCCCTGCAAATCTTTCCTGGTAAACAAATGGGTCGGTGTTGTCTTCATAATTCAATTGAAGAAAAGTGCCCCAGTTTTGATTCTTTGCTTTTTCCAGTAAAATTTCCTGCTGCAACAAATTCAGTTCCGACTGTCTGTTGAGTTCTGTAAGTGACACAACTTCATTTTGCAGTTTGGATGGCATCCGGTTTTCCAATTCCCGTATTTGCACCAGCTCATTTTCTACAAGCGTATCCAAATCAGGAATTTTGTATTGCACCTTCAGCTTTTGGAGGACATTGTCCATAACGGTATTCCAATCATGAAGGTCCTTGGTCAATGCATAAATATTTTCTCTGGCATTCGTGAGATCTTTGATTTCAATTTTCTCTCCGTGGTCCATTGCCTCAACAAGTATCTCACTCTTCATTTGATTCCAGTACAATAAAGAATCCATCCAGAATTTCATTTGTTGTGCCTCCAGATACTTCAGCACAAGTTCATATCGGTCCATCAAACTTTCCTTCAGCAAAAGCTGGTATTCTGAATGATAGAGATCTGCATTCAATGCAGGTAGTTTCTCTAGTTGTCTGCGCTCAGTAAAATTATTGGTAGAGACCCTAACCCCATAAAATAGATCGTTGAAATAAAGATCCCTGTTTCCTGCCCTGAGTTCCAGTTCTTTGATGAGTGGTAAACGAAATTTTTGACCGGCAGCAGCGTCAGAAAGCAAGAGTCTGCTGTTCAACACAGGATCAGACTTATAACTGGACAGTACCTGTGTCGAATTTTTTTTAATGACCGGATCACCCGCATAAAAAATGGTTGCTGCAAAAAAATAAATGATCAGGTGGAGGCCCATTTTATTTTGATTGCTGAGGATTTAACTCAATTCTGATTTTCTCCCCAATGAAAAAAGGATTTTCTACGGAAAGGTCTATGTATATTTCACGACCCCAGGCTTTGATTTCGGGATTTTTTCTAAGTCTGGTAGGAAGCTCCACTACTCGTGGATTGCAGTAAATAATTCTTCCGCTGTCAGTAACGGTCGGTCGCAAGGAAGACACCAGTCTCACCGTGCTTCCGGGTTCAAATTCCAATTCTGAACTTTCCGGAATAAAGCCTCTTACCTTCAGCGGTTTTTTTGGTGTGATGGTAACTAAATTGGATTTGGAAGAAATAAAATCACCTGCTTGTAATTTAAAATCTTCCACAAAACCACTCAACGTGGCACGCACAAAAAGTAATCCGGTTTTCTCATTCAGATAATCCAGTTCGGATTGATGTTGTTGTACCAGTCCCTGATTGAGTCCAAACTTTTTTGACAACTCTCCTCCCAGAATATTTAACTTCTCAGATTTTTCCAATTCAATTTTTTCAATTTGTTTTCTAAGTCCCTCAATTTGGATTTGAAGGTCTCCAGCTTGCTGATGTCCTGCCCCCAGCAAACTTTCTTTTAATTTATCCTGAAAACTTTGTTTGCCTTCCAGTTCTTTCAATTCTGTTTTTAATTCAGTCAGTTTGCTGTCATACTGAACCGTTGTAATGCGCTCTTCCTGTTCCAGTAATACACGATCAAAACGATCAACGCTCTTCAATTGATCTATTTGCAATAATTGCTCCTTTAATTTTTTATTAAGTTCTAATGCCTGAAGAATAAAGAGTGTATCACCTTTTTGCACATAGCTTCCGGGCCTGATCAGGATACGACTAATTTGGCCGTCGAGTTCAGACTGAACACCCACTGATTCTGATTCCGTGCTGCCAAAAAAACTTACCAGACTTTGACTGGTGATGTGTTGTTTGATAAAATACAAACCAATCATCGCCAACACCCAAAAAATATAAATGAGATTAAATTTCATGGGCCTATGTATTATCGATTTGTTCTTCTCCCTGACGAGACATCTTTTTTACCTGATAGGATTTGTCGTGCAGGTTCTTAATCAATTCCTCATAATCTGATTCATGCTTTAAGATCAACTTGTAATCCAACTCCCGATAAGGTTCTTTACCTTTCTCTGCATCGATGCGCAAATTATCCAAATCATAACGAATACAATATTGATCCATGATAAGATGAAAATCCTCCATAAAAATTCCACTGTCCGATCTTACCCTGAGTTCCCACACGACATTACGTCCGTTGTGAAATGGTGTAAACCGCAAAATAACCGCAACTACACAAAAAAGTATTGTACCCAGGATGGCCACGTAAAATCCATAAACCCCACAGGCAATACCTGTTCCCAATGCAGCAAACATAAAAATAATGTCTCTGGGGTCTCTGAAAGAAGTTCTGAATTGTATGATAGAAAGTGCACCCAGCATACCAAGACCTACTGCAACATTATCACCTATGGCTTGCATGATGGTGGTAGCCACCAGAGATGACAGGATGAGGGATTGAATGTAATTGGAAGACTTGATGGTAATGTTGGAGGTGTTTTGATAGGTGATGGCTACCAGACAGGCAAGGCAAAAAGAAAGCAAAAAAGTAAACAACACCATTTCCAGGGTTGGATTCTCAATATTTGCGTAGAGTGATAAAAATTCTTGCATATAGATTCTTAAGCAATAAGTTCATTTTGGGTAAAATGTAATTGCTTTCGGTTATAAAATTTAATCATAAGTTTACACAAAGTTAATATTCAGACGGACAATCTGAAGTTTAAGGTCCTAACATTGCAAGACCATGCATATTCCAACGAAGGGTGTTAGGTTTGCAAAACAAAATCTTAGCGCATGAAAGTAACCAGGATAGGAGTCATCAATATTGGAGATGAATTGCTCCTTGGTCAGGTGATAGACAGTAATTCAGCCAGAATAGGGCAGTTTCTCGCACCTCTTGGCTTAAGCGTGCACCGGAAATGGTGTGTGGGGGATGATGCGAATGAAATAAAATATGCCCTCACCGAAGCAAGTGAAACCTCTGAAATTATCCTGATCACCGGCGGACTTGGGCCTACCAGAGACGATGTTACCAAGACAGTATTGGCAGAATACTTTGGCGTCGGATTGGTTTTTTAGCGAAGAAAATTATAGCCATCTGAAAAACTTGCTGGAACCCAGAAACGTGCCTATCCGCGAGGTTCACCGCCAACAATGTTACATGCCTGCCAATGCCACACTCCTGGAGAATAAAATGGGGACTGCGATGGGCATGTGGATGGAAAATGGCGGAAAGATTTACGTCGCTATGCCGGGTGTTCCTTACGAAATGGATTATATTATGACCCATGGTGTCCTACCCGGATTAATCGCCAAATCCTATTCTTCCAACATGTATCATCAGACCATCCATGTGGGGGGGATGGGAGAAACCGAGATTGCAGCCATCATCGAACCACTTCTGGATCCACTCCCTGAATACATAAGTCTGGCTTATCTCCCGGCCTTGGGGACAGTGCGGGTAAGGCTTACCGGAAATCATGAAAATGCAGATTTGTTGAAAAATCAAATCGATGAATATATTGGCCAAATGGTCACCAGTTTGGGGGAAAAAGTTTTTGCTGCCGGGGACAGCTCACTTGAAAAAGCAATAGGCACATTATTGATGGAAAAAGGCCTGAGTATCGGCACTGCGGAAAGTTGTACCGGAGGCAACATAGCCCACAAAATTACCGGAATTGCGGGTAGTTCGGTCTACTTCAAAGGGGGTATTGTAAGTTATACCAATTCAGTAAAAAACAGTTTGCTGCATGTATCCGCCCACACTCTGGAGTTTCATGGTGCGGTAAGCGAAGAGACTGTCCGCGAGATGGTAGTCGGATGCTGTGCGGCATTGGGTGTGGATCTTGCAGTTGCGGTAAGTGGCATTGCGGGACCCGAAGGCGGAACGGATGAGTTGCCCGTTGGGACCATTTTTATTGCAGCTGGAAACTCCGATAAAATATTTACCCGAAAACTCAAATTGGGGAAAGACCGAAGCAGAAATATAGAAACCGCAAGCATCTATGGCCTTTTGCTTGCAAGAGAGTGGATACTTTCCCCAAAGTAAGGGGTAAATTCATCTGAATGCCTTTGGTTTTGCTTAGGTAAATTACTTTGGTTCTGATTTGAAACTTATCCTTAAAAACCATCTGCCTAACTACCAAAAGCACTTGTGAACGCCGCCATTTTGCTTACCTTTGTCGTTGGTCGGGGATTCTGAATTGGAACTTAAACCACCTAAACATTCATACAAAAATAAATCACATATGGCTCGAGTCGAACTGATTATGCCCAAAATGGGGGAAAGCATTATGGAAGCCACCATATTGAAGTGGGTAAAAAAAGAAGGAGATGCCGTTGGACTGGATGAAACCATCCTGGAAATAGCCACGGATAAGGTGGACAGTGAGATTCCATCCCCGTCCGCCGGCGTGATTGGTAAGATCCTTTTCAAAGAAAATGATGTAGTTCCCATCGGTACCGTCATCGCCTATATAGAAACAGATGCATCTGACGTGGCTATAAGCCCTGCTCCTGCAGCAGCTCCTGCTCCTGCTGTCGCTAACGAAGCTCCGGCAACATCAGCTGCACCTTCTTCAGTCGTAAGCACGCTTGTAGTTGCTTCAGAACCCATTAAATCCGGAGAAGACAGGTTTTATTCTCCCCTAGTCAGAAGTATTGCCAAAGAAGAAAATATTTCCCAAAGTCAGTTGGACCAAATCACAGGTTCCGGACTGGGAGGTCGCGTGACAAAACGAGATATTCTGGAATTTATCAGTCAGGGTAAACCCTCTACAGCCTCACAAGCACCCGCAGTTTCTTCACCCGTGGAAGCACCGGCTGCCAAACCTCAGGCACCGGCCATATCCATTGGTGGCAATGTAGAAATCATTGAGATGGATCGCATGCGCAAACTCATTGCCGATCACATGGTAATGAGTAAATCTGTCTCACCGCATGTAACTTCATTTGTGGAGATCGACATGACCCCGGCCGTTTTGTGGCGTGACAGAGTAAAGGACAGTTTTCAGAAAAAATATGGGCAGAAAATTACCTTCACGCCCATTTTTGTAGAAGCGGTTGCCAAAGCCATCAAGGATTTCCCTATGATCAACATCTCAGTGGACGGAACCCGGATCATCAAAAAGAATGACATCAACATCGGGATGGCGGCCGCACTTCCTTCCGGAAATTTGATTGTCCCGGTCATTAAAAATGCCGATCGTTTGAATCTGGTTGGTTTAACTTATGCCGTAAACGATCTTGCAGACCGCGCCAGGCAAAACAAACTTAAGCCTGAAGAAATTCAGGAGGGAACCTTTACCATCACCAACGTGGGTGGTTTCGGCAACATCATGGGTACACCCATCATTAATCAGCCCCAGGTGGCTATTTTGGCTACCGGTGCCATCAAGAAAAAACCTGCCGTAATAGAGACACCAACAGGTGATACCATTGGTATCCGTCACATGATGTTCCTGTCCCTCTCCTACGACCACAGGGTAGTGGACGGATCTTTGGGTGGCAAATTCCTTCGTAAAGTAGGCGACTACCTGGAGCAATTTGACATCAACCAAAATATCTGAGCACGCTTATGAGCCGGATGTTTTTTTGCGCTCTGTTGTCCTTGCTTTTGGTAAGGATGCAAGCGCAATCAGAATCCATCCGGACTGCAAAAAAATATTACGCACAGGAGGATTATTACCATGCCGGTATCTTATTTGAGCAATTATTCAACAAAGTAAAAAAAGACAAAAGCGACTTGTTGATTGCTTCCAAATGTTTTTACGAAAGCAACCGTTTGGATCGCGCCGCAGAAGGATTTAACCTGCTGAGCAAATCCAAAAAATACCGCAAAGAATCCTTTCGTTATCTGGCTCAGATTCATCAGTATCAAAGAAATTTTCGGCAGGCTATTTTTTACCACAAAAGATATTTGAGCTTACTGGACCGGGATAATCATGAGCGACCAAAGATTTATGCCCAGATTGAACACTGCACAAAAGGACTCGCAATCCATAAAAAAGAACCACTTGCCATTGTAGAATCCATCGGCCCCGAAATCAATACACACGAAGATGAGTTTGCCGCATTCCCCAGCGTAAATTATCCCGGCAAATACTATTTCAGCGCAGTCAAAGAAAACAATGAAGGGGGGAAAAGAAATGAAGAAGGGGTATTGGATAAAACCAAAGGTCGTTTTCGTGCAGATCTTTTTGTGATTGAAGAAGCCAGGGGAAACTGGTCCTCGATGAAAGATCTGAACCCACTCCTCAACAGCAGTAAGCATGACGTAATACTTGATTTTGCGAAACACGGTGAGGTGATGATTTTCTTCCAGGGATGGGATGAAATAAAAGGAACTGCGAGTGTAGACACCTTTACCGGCAGCAACCGCAAATACAAATTCTCTAAATTCGAATCCATCTTTAACCCTGAGATTGGGGACAACAGTTTGTGCGTCTTTCAGGATTCCATAATGATTTTCAGCAGTGCCCGGACGGGAGGTTATGGTGGGTATGACTTATACATTAGTGTCTTCAGAAAAGGCAATTGGTCACAAGCCAGCAATCTCGGTCCGGACATAAATACTTACTACAATGAAACCACCCCATTTTTAGCCAATGATGGCCTGACCCTGTATTTCTCTTCCAATCATTCCGGCAGCATGGGTGGCTTTGATATTTACAGAACAAGATTTGGTGCGGAAGAAGGTAAATGGCAGACACCTAAAAATCTGGGGGTGCCCATCAACAGCGCCGGTGATGATTTGCATTTTAAATTGACCTCGGATGGGATTGCAGGAGTGTTTAGCTCTGACCGCAAAGAAGACAATCAGGGTAAAAGAGATATCTACATTGCCTACTTTAAAGAAGATCTCGAAGAGCAATATTATCCACCCAATGGAAGTGCAGTCACTCAATGGTTTCAATTTAACGAACCTTTGAGAAAAAACAAACAGACCCAGGAATTCACGGAAACACCTGAGAAATCACTTCCAATTAAAACGGAAATTAAGCTGGATGCTATTGTGGATCAGGGAGACGATTTTCTCAAAGACGAGCGCAACCGCAATACGCTTGCAAAGCTGGTGGAACTTCTACAAAAATATCCCGGACTTCGTCTGAGGATTACGGGACATTCCTTCGAAGAAAGTCCCGAAGCGCTGAATTTGTATTTTTCCATGAAAAAAGCCCGCCAGGTTAATGATTATCTCATCAGCAAGAACATCCCACAAAACAGATTAGAATTAAGATCAGCAGGTCGATCCTTTCCTATTGTCAAAACAGAAATCAACGGAATCCCTTATCCTGCTTCACAAAAAATCAACAAACGTGTAGAGCTGCAATTGCTGGGCACAGAGACTACGGACCTGCTTGTAGGTTATAACATTCCAGGGATCAACGAAAGCCTGCTGGAGAACAACCAGGAAACCAGAGCGCTGTTTCAGACCGGATTGTTCTATTCGATCCTGCTTGGAGAATCCGCACAAGTGCTCAATCACCCTGTTTTACAAAAGGGGAATGAACAGTTTTTTGCAGAAAGAAACCCTAGGAACGAAAAGATAAGTTACTATTGTGGATTGTTCAGAACTTTCCGGGAGGCTAAAAACTTCCTAAACCAGAATACCAGTGAAAAAAGTAGTAACATCCGTGCCTTTGTCGATGGTAAAAAACTGGAAAGAAATGAGCTGATTAATTTTGTGGATAAATACGATGATCTGATTTTACTGATAAACGAATACAACAAAAATCAATAACAGATAAAGTGGCCAAACTGGATTTTCTACGGCAGGGAATAAAAAACATGCGGACCATTGGTTCTGTGAGCAGGTCTTCCGGCTTTGTCAGCAAGACCATGCTGGACGCTGTGGACTTTAACCTTGCCAGGGTAGTTGTTGAGTTAGGGGCCGGTGATGGCGCCATAACAGAGCATCTTTTAAAAAGGCTGCATCCTGATGCCAAACTTTTGATCTTTGAAGTGAACGCTGCATTTTGCGAGGAATTGAGAAAACTACCGGATTCCAGAATCACCATTATTGAAGACTCCGCAGAACACATCGAAGCATATCTGAAAAATCTTCAGATTGAGAGCATCGATGCCGTTATTTCTGCAATTCCATTCGTGTTGTTTCCTAAAGAATTATCCATCAACATCCTCAAAGCTGTCAAATCCTGTATGAAGCAAGGCGCCAGTTTTGTGCAACTACATTACAGTCTCTCCTTGAAAAAAATGTACGAAGAGATTTTCGGCCAGGTAAGATTTGAATTTGTACCCATCAACATTCCTCCTGCTTTCATCATCCTGTGCAAAAAGGCATAGTCGGATTCCTGATTGCGATAACTTCATTTTAAATTGCAGATAAGACAAACCGCTCATGTGTTGCAGACTTCTCAGAAACTACTCATTATAAATAATGAATGGAGATAACCTTGCATGATTCGTGGGTAATGGATAGAATTGCTCTAAGCATGAAAATAAAACACTACCGACACAAACTTCTCTCTTGCCAGAAGTAAGCCTAAATAGGATCGTATCCTTTAAAAGATGGATGAAAAGTAAGCGGTATAGTGAAAGCACCATCAAGACTTATAGCGAAGCTTTAAAAACGTTCTTAAGCTATTTTGTAGCAAAACACTTAGAAGACATGAATAATAAGGATTTATTTGACTTCATCAACGACTATATTTTAAAACATCATTTATCGGCATCCTACCAAAACCAAATTGTAAATGGCGTGAAATTATTTTTCAGGCAAATAGAAAACAGAAGTCTGGAAATTGATTTAATTCACCGACCAAAAAGATCGAAATTGTTGCCAAATGTCTTCAGTAAGGAAGAAATTTAATTGATCTTAAATGCATTAAAAAATCTAAAACATCGGGCAATGCGCTCGCTAATTTATAGCTGTGGGTTGAGAAGAAGTGAGTTGGTCCATCTTAAATTTTCAGACATCAATTCCCATCGAAACGTGGTTCTTATCCGGCAGTCAAAAGGCAATAAAGACAGGATAGTGCCCCTATCCGAAAAAATACTACTCATTCTGAGGGAATATTATAACGCATATAAACCCAAAACATGGTTGTTTGAGGGTCAGACCAAAAATACACCTTACGATGAAAGAAGTCTGTCCAATGTATTAAAACAAGCTATAGAAAAAGAAGGAATTAAGAAACCTGTCACTTTACATTGGATGAGACATAGTTATGCCACGCACCTCCTGGAAGCAGGAACAGATTTGAGATATATTCAAGAGCTGTTTGGGCACAACAGCAGCACGACTATTGAAATTTACACGCATGTCAGCAACAAGAACTTACAAAAAATTACCAGCCAATTTGATACTTTATAAGAAAATTTAATTAATTTTGGAAAAAGATATGTACACCTTTTGTTTCACCAATCCCTCCACCGTTAGACAGACTTGTGCAACGATGTGGCAAGTATATACGAGTTATCACCAACTAAAATAAGATGAATTACCTTAAATCAATAATACTAATTTTTTCTATTGAAAATAATCTTTATTCGCAATCTTCAATTGATACTCTGCTAGCGTCAACAATAAATAAATAAATACTTCACCACAGAAGATTACTTTCTTAAAGATACTATCAAAAAAGAAGCATTTCTTAACAAAATAATTATTGAAAAATTAGAGCAAAATAGTTTGTATAGTACGAACTGCAAGTATTTCAAAAATAAAATCATTCTTACATCAATTGAAAAACAACAAATTATTGAAAATCTAAGTAAGGACTTTGTTTGGCAATTTCCATTAGAAAATAAATGTAAAATTATAAATACTGAAATGGCTTGCGATATTTTAGACTCAATTAATAGAATAGGAAAGGTGCCTTTAAATAAATATATAAAATCTGAAATTTCAGCTAAGGAATACGAAAGATTAAGAATGAAATTACCTTATATAGTTTATATAACAAACCCAAACTATTTTCGAAATAAAAAGTATTTGTTGGTTGGGATAACTTGCATTGGCGGTGGCCTATCGGGTACCCCATGTCATATTTTTGTATACAAAAAAACAAAAACCGCATATAAAGAATATATTAATATTAAAATTAACTAACGAATGCTGGTGATAACACCAGATTGAAGCAATGGACTGCAGAAATCTTCGTTATTGGAAAAATAGGGTGTTCTCTGAATATTTGGTTTTGTATCTTCTCTTTGGGTGATCGAGTAAAAGGCCACTGCATCAATCTCTAACCGTTGGGCACAATTGTAACGAAAATATGAGATATAATTTATTTCTGATTTTATTGTACACCACTGCATCATGGGGGCAAAGCGATTCATTGTGGGAATTAAAGGAAAAAGGAATTATTACTCTTGAACAATGGTATGACTTAAAACTAAAATCTGGCTATATATCTAATGAAGGTAATGGATGGGTCCAATTTACTGATCAAATTGACATAAATTCTGACCACTATAAATCATTGAAAACTAAATCTGGACTTATTTTCTATATTCCTGATAAATATCAAATTATTAAGAAAAATGGAAACAGGTACATACAAGCTTATTTATTCAACCTGTCTGATTCTGTTGTATTAATCCCAAGATCAGACGCCACAATACTCAGCGTTGAAAATTATCTTTTTGTATATAACAAATGGCAAATAATTAAAGAAAATTCAAAGGCTACCTGCGGTAATAGTTATTGGATGCAAAAACTAGAACCAAATTATTACATATCCCTACTATTTGATAATCATGACATTTCTTTAGGCAATATAAAAGTAAAACAAAAAATTAAAATATGCATCGGAGGCCAAGTGCTAGAGTCAAAAGAAGTTTGGGCTATGTTAAATAAAAATCAATTGAAGCTACTGCGTAATAAAGGAATGTAACTGCGCCCAACATGGCATAGACTCTATTCCGCCAAGCAACTTTTATCATTCTCTTTTTTTCTTTTTCCGGAAATAACAAATTAATTTTTTAGTTTTGGTTGCTAATGTTTGGCGGTGCAGCGTCTAAACCAAATCCGTTAGCGGTAATTTAACACAAAATGAATTTTCATGGAAATAAAAAGAATAGATAAAAGTGACTTAAAATGGGTTTCAGAGTTACTTGGGCAATCTTTTGCCGAAGACCCAATGTTTAATTTTGTTTTGGGAAACCAAATCAATAACAAACGAAAAATGGAATGGATTCAGGGACGCTCATTCATTTATGCATGTTCGCACGGAGAGTGCTATGCGACTGAAGATAATAGTGGCGTTCTATTTATGTTGCCGCCTGCAGAAGTTAAAGTGACGTTTATGAAAATGGCTAAAGCTGGAATGCTTGCTCTTCCTTTAAAGTTAGGCATGAAAACTTTCTTTAACTTTTCTGAGCTAATGGACCATGTTGACAAGGAACATTTTGCTTCTGCTAATTTTGATCACTACTATATTATGGTAATGGGTGTTTTGCCCGTCAAGCAGGGAAAAGGCATTGGAAAGAAACTCTTGAACCATGCTCTTGAGATAATTGATAGACAAAATTTAACGTGTTACTTGGAAACACAAAATATTGATAATGTAGCCATCTATAAGAAATTTGGATTTGAAATTATATCAAATAAGAAATTGCCCAAAGGGGATTTACAAAATTGGGGAATGGTTCGTAAACAAGTAAAAGGTCAACTGAAAGTAGCAAATGACTAAAACTACCGCTAACACATGTTTTGCGTCAGGTGTGGTGACGTGCAAACTTGGAGCTTTGTGCTTCTATTCAAGTTCAGTGCAGGTTGACAGTTTTGCGCTCCGAAGCCCGCACGAACGCAAAGCCTGCGGACCTAAGACATTCTGCCAAAAAACGACACCGCCAAAATATTAAACTAACAATATTATGAAATTAAAATCCTTATTCGGATTACTACTTATATCCTATTTTACATATGGACAAAGTAAAAAAATTACAAGACTTGATGGAAGCAAAATTTCTTTTTCAGAAGTTGACAAAATAGTCAAACATCTTATGGACACGGCAAATGTTCAAGGTTTGGATTTGGCAATTCTCAATAACAAGAAAACTGTTTATTTAAAATCCTATGGTTATAAAAATAAGACCAATGCAGAACTATTGGATACAAATAGTGTAATGTATGGTGCTTCATTTAGTAAAGCCGTATTTGCTTTTTTAACATTGAAACTTGTTCAAGAAAAAACAATTGAGTTGGATAAGCCTCTTTATAAATATTTAAGTAAACCAATTTCTGAATATGAATACTTTTCAGACCTAAAATCAGATGATAGATGGAAATTAATTACAGCGAGAATGTGTTTAAGCCATACAACCGGGCTTCCAAATGTAAGATGGTTACATCCTACAACAGGAGTGGAAGATACACTTGGAATTATGAAAATTTATTTTAAACCTGGTACAAAATATGCTTATTCAGGAGAAGGTTTAAAACTTTTACAATTAGTTGAAGAAGAAATTACTCATAAAACAGTTGAAGATTTAGCCATTGAAAAAGTTTTTGCTCCCATTGGAATGAAGAGATCTGGTTACATTTGGTACAAAGAATTCGATGACAATTTTGCAATTGGACATTTGCAAGATGGAACGCTAAACCCAAAGAAAAAACGAAAAATTCCTGTTGCAAGCGGTTCATTGGTAACAACAATTACTGACTATTCAAAATTTATTGAGTTTGTAATGCAACAAAAAGGGTTAGACAAAAAAATGTATAACGAAATGTTGTCATCTCAAATTAAAATACATTCAAAGGTCCAATTTCCGACAATCACAGAAGAAACTACAACGGAAAACAAAGCCATAGACTTATCTTATGGACTTGGCTGGGGACTTCTAAAATGTAAATATGGTAGAGCATTCTTCAAAGAAGGACACGATGACGCCTGGAGAAATTACAACATCAATTTTATTGACAAAGGAATTTCAATTATTATAATGACAAATAGTGCAAATGGAGAATTGATCTTCAAAGAACTTTTGGAAAAACTAATTGGCGACACATTTACTCCTTGGAAATGGGAAACATATTTTCCCTACAACTATAAAAAGTAAAAGACACAATCACCTATCTGCGTGGCTTACAAAGAACGGATGAAAACGGTTGGGTAAATTTTAACACCATTATTCCTTGCTGGTATATCGGACGAATTCCACATATCCATTTCAAGGTTTTCGTAAACAACAAAGAATGGATCAATTCTCAGCTTTATTTTGAAAAGAACTATTGCGACAATCTATTTACAACCAAAGAACCCTACTCTAAAATGGGGAAGTGCCCAATTGACTTTGCCAATGATGCCGTCTTTGCTATGGCAGGTGGAAAACATAACGGATTATTACTTGCGCCACAGTTGACGATTGACAATAAATTATCAGCAATTGCAAGGATAGGTGTGGTTAGAGTTTGAGATATACTACACAAGGCAGTACACAATCGAGTAGACCACTTTCCCATGTAAACCATTCCAATATTTATTTATTTTACCAATGAGACCGAAATCTCAAGCCTTTTACATCAATATTATATTCCATCCTAAAACATATATGAAATTTTAATATTAAAAGGTAAAGGGGCCTAAGTAATGAATCGTGTCGTAAAAAAAACACCAGTTAGCCTAAAATAGACTGATTAAAAAGATCAAATTGCAACCATTCTTTGATACAACTATTTTTACCAATTGGTCTTGGATTTAAAAAAATGTTTTATTTTTGACGGCGGTGAGAATCTACAGGTAAAAAGAGCTCACTTTAAGTTTATTGCTTAGAAACATTTTGAATTGATAAAAAGATAAAAAAATGAAAATTTTTTACGCACTTATTGTTTTCGTATTTTATGCGCTGGATTATCATGTAGAAGCACAAGTCTCTTTTAAACATTTTACTTTGTCCAGACAAGCTTCAGCCAACACACAGATTGTGGACCTGGATAGAGACGGTAAGAAAGATATACTTATGGTTAACCGCTCTTCAGATACCAGTATAGTCTGGTATCAAAATATGGGCAATGGATATTTTTCACCAGCAAAGCAAATATGGAACGCCGGAAGAAACAACCTTTATTATTCTGAATCCATCGCTTTGGCAGATTTTAATAATGACGGACACCTTGATTTTGCTGCTGACAATTATTATGGACAAAATGCCCTTGCGTTTATAAACGATGGCTCTCAAAATTTTACAAGAACTGTTGCAAGCCATATAGGAGGAGAATTTTTTGGCATCAATACCGTTGATGTCAACAATGATGACTACCCTGAAATAGTTGCCTCCGGAAGAATTTTTAATAATACCAAAGGCGTTTTCGACAGCGTCGGTACGAAGCTTAGCCTGTTCGGTTATTCAACCATAAGTCATGACTTTGATGGCGACTCTTTTGAAGACATCGCTCAATATACAAACAACAATAAAATAGTTTTTTATCAAAACAACACAAATGGCGGATTTAATGCACCTAAAACAATTGACTCACTGCTTAAATTTGGCTATTATTACATGAGTCTGTGTGATCTTGACGCTGACAATAACGTAGATATACTTTATCCTTCAAGTACCTATTTTCCCAATTCTGACAACATCATGAAGTGGTATAAGTCCAATGGAAAAGGAACCTTCACCATCCATAATTTGCTGGTGGTGGATACAAACTATGTAGTCACCAGCATTTTTGCTGCTGATATTAACAGTGATGGTCAAAAAGATCTTGTTGCATCCATGTATGTCCGTGGCAACAATAAGGGTGCGGTCAGATGCTTCTGGAACCAGGGTGGTAATGTATTTGATTCCAGCAAATACCAAGTGGTTACCACGGCTATCAATTATCCAGTTTTTGTAAGAGTGGAGGATATAGACAGTGATGGAGATCAGGATATTCTCACTGCAAGTTTTGGTGGTCCGGGTGGTATGGCATGGTTTCAAAATCAATCCATTCCCAACACGACAGGATTGAATGAGCATACGGTTTATCAGCCCCTTGTATATCCTAATCCGCTTACATCAGAAACTACCTTATCCTTTAGTGAAGAACAAAAAAACACCACAATAAAAATAATTGACTTGTTTGGCAAGGAAATAAGAAGTCATAACTTTAATGGGAAAGAATTTATCCTAAAAAGAGGTGAATTGATTAATGGCATTTACTTTTTACAGATCTTGGATGAGCATAGAAATTTAACCAATAAGAAAATAGTCATTGAATAGTAATCAAGATAAGCAAAAACAATAAAGTTAAAGACGAAAGCTTAATTCGTACCTGTGCATGAAATTAATTGAAGTAGGCGAGATTCTATCCATCAGTTTGATGCATTTGTAAATCCATTTTACTAATCATCAAACAAAACTAAACGATCACTACTCCAGATTAAATTCCGGGAATAGGACCCTATGAGTTTTATTATTGTAAGCAATCCGAACTATAAAATTCAGGTGAATTAAATACATGAATTCTAACCAAACTAATTCTTAAAATAAGTTTATTTAAAAATGATAGCTTTACAAAATCAATGAAAACTTTTACATTTATCCTCCTGTTAACCGTAGCCTCATTTGGCTTTGGTTTTGTTTGTAAGTCATTAATTGTACATCAAAATAAAAACGCATCAAATATGAAAAAGGTAACTGGCATCGGAGGCATTTTTTTTAAATGCAAAGATCCAAAAAAAGTGACAGAATGGTATCAAAAACACCTTGGCTTAACCACCAATCCCTATGGTGCTACCTTTGAATGGTATGAATCTGAAGACAGCACTAAAAAGGCACAAACCCAATGGACACCTTTTTCTGAAACCACAAAATACTTTGAACCCTCTTCTAAAGATTTTATGATAAATTACAGGGTTGAAAACCTGGAAGCACTTGTGGCAGAATTAAAAAAAGAAGGGGTAACCATTGTGGATAATATGGAAACTTACGATTACGGTAAATTCATCCATATCCTGGATACCGAAGGAAATAAAATTCAATTATGGGAACCCATTGATTGAACCAAACATTGGTTAAATTACAGTTTTTATCTTGCTGTGATTTGTGCAATTAAAAATTAAGTTGTGGACATACAAAAAGTAAGCCTGGAAGAAATAGTCCAATTAGAAAAAATCAGTCGGCAAACTTTTTGCGAAACATTTTCCTCCGGGAATACGGAAGAAAATATGAATAAATACTTAGATGAAGTATTTTCCAGTGCGAACCTCAGCATTGAACTGAACGATAAAAAAGCTGAATTTTACTTCGCAAACTAGATGATAAAGTTATAGGCTATTTAAAACTAAATTTCGGAGAATCGCAGACAGAAATACGGGACGACAATGGGCTTGAAATAGAACGCATCTACGTTTTAAAAGAATTTCATGGCAAGAACGTTGGACAATTACTCTACAACAAAGCCATACAAATTGCCAGAGAAAAAAATAAGGACTATGTTTGGTTGGGCGTTTGGGAAGAAAATCCCAGAGTTATAAATTTTTATAAGAAAAACGGTTTTGTTGCGTTTGACAAACACCTCTTTCAATTGGGAAATGACTTGCAGACGGACATCATGATGAAACTAAAACTGAATGATTAATGCGTTTTAAAAGATAACTTGTCTTAAAAAAATATACTTAAGAAGTAAGGCTAATAGCACTTTTCCAAAATTATATGTCTTTAACGCAACTGCTACTTGCTTGAAATCCTGAACTGCCTGAAATTACGAATCAGTTTATCTCAAAGATTTCCCTATCGATATGCCTAAATTCAACATTTGATTTCTGCCGAGGTTACTCAGATTTCTGGCATAACCAACGCCAATTTCTGTCGACCATGAATTAGTGATTTGATATTTATATTGCAGAGACATGCCCGGATTGAATCTATATTTATAAGAGGAGAATTCTGGGTTAATTTCAACATGATCTCCATGAACCAGACTGTGATGCGACAAAAATTTATCTACTGCACTTCTTCTACTCAAAACTATTTCTGTTGCAGCAAAAATTGTGGTATAAAAACCACTTTTGAATTTTTTAAAATAATACTTAAGTCCAACTGGCAAGGACAATGTGGATACCATTTGCCTGGCTTGGAATTCAATGTTTACCAATTCATTATGGCCAACAGAACTGTTTTTTGCTCTGGATACAGTCATATTGGTCCGGATGTTTCCAAAATCCGTTGGCAAAGAATGGGTGAAATGATTGATGTTTATGGTCGGTAATTTTTCTTCCGTATTGTAATCATAAGGTATGTTCAAATCGTATTTTGTTAGAAGTTGATCCTGTCTGTATCCAGGGTTAAAAACCAATGCAAATTTTCTGGTAATTGATTTTTCGAATTGGATGCCAGCACCAAATGTTCTGTCGTATATAGAAGAGGAAACAGTTTCACTCAATGAACTGACTTCAATATCCTTATGGTATTTGACAGGGAAACAGGCTAATTCTAAGCCAATATAATTAATGAAAGATTTTGATCTTGATGAATTCACTTTAGGTACATTACATTTGTCAATAGACTTTCTTTCATAATTTAATCTGAATTTTAAATCATTCGATTGCTTTAAGGGCTCATATTGCCAATTATCGCGTTCTGATCCTTCAATAACATATGGAGTCAGATTTTTCAAATCAATCAGTGAGTCCATGAGTCCCCTTGGAGCAATTTGATTCTTGGTGGAATAGTAATCCCTTAATTTGTTAGTAGCCACATCCTTACTTTTTACTTGGGTATCATTTACTAAACTCTTATGACTATTTGAATTTCCAGAATAATTTGAATTCCTTATTTGCTCTTCTTTTTTATTTTTCGCAGTTGATTCGGTTAGCGCACCTTTTTCGTTATTGCCGTTAGAAGTTTCACTTTTATGAATCCTTGAAAAATTTGATTCCTGATTCGTTCTACCTATTTCCAAATGATTTGCAGAAGGTTGGATATATTCGGTTTTTTGGATGGCCTGGAACTGTTGGCAGATAAAAAGTAAACTTAAGGCAAATGAGCCAGTGAGCATAAATAAGATTAAGCCTTTTCGGTGCCTTTTCTTCTTCCTGATCTCCTTATGCACATTTAACCAAACTTTATCTGATGGTTTGAAAAATACATCATCTAGAGGTTCAAACTCTTGAATTTTATTGGTCTTTAATCTATCTAAATTAAGTTTATTACTCATTTTCTAATTCGCTAATTCTAAATCTTCTAAAGTTTTTTTTAGATAAACTTTAGATTTCATCAACTGTGTTTTAGAAGTACTCTCCGAAACGCCCAGCTGCTCTGCAATCTCCTGGTGATTGTAACCTTCAAAATAATAAAGATTAAAAACTGTCCTGTATCCGGACGGCATTTCCTGCAAAGCTGCAATTACATCCTTTACCTCTAAATCTGCCAATACATTGTATTGATCTTTTAAAGTATTAGCTAAATTTTCACTTTCAATGGCATCAAATTTAATATTGGACTTCCTGAGAGAAGCAAGATTGGTGTTGATTACAATCCGCGCACCCCAGGTATAAAATGTACCACGGTCTTTATCAAAACTATGCAATTCTCTAAAAATTTTAATCATACTTTCCTGCAGCATGTCCTCTGCCTCCTCTCTGGATGAACTATAACGTAAGCAGATGGCAAAGAAGGAATTGCAGTATTTATCATACAATTCTTTATAAGCTCGGTCATCACCTTGTTTGGCCCGTAATATTAAATTCTCCTCGATAATCTGTAAAGCTTTACTCAAGATATATGCGGTTTTTGAAAAAAGGGTTGTCTCCTTTTTTTGTTTAATCATTTTGAATAAAAAGTTAAACAAGAGGCAACCCTTTTGGTTCAGGCCGCATATATGCTCTATATCAAACTTTAAATAAAAATTTATGAAATCAAAAATGTTACTCCTACTTATTGCAGGTTTTTCGTGGTTAAATGCTTATAACCAATCCGTTGTGGACATCATTGTTGGGTCTCCTGACCACAACACCTTGGAAGCAGCTGTCGGAGCTGCGGGTCTTGTACCTACATTACAAGGTCAAGGTCCTTTTACAATTTTTGCGCCAACAGATAATGCTTTTGCTGCGCTTCCAGCAGGCACAGTTGAAGCGCTACTCAAAGATCCGAAAGGAGCCCTTACTCAAATTTTGTTGTATCATACTGTGGGGGCAAATGCTTTGTCTACAGGATTATCCAATGGACAATTCATCAAAACCATCAATGGCAAATCTGTAAATGTCCTCATCAACTCAGATGGGGTTTTTATCAACAACGCCAAAGTAACAGTTGCCGATGTGATCGCTGATAATGGTGTGGTACATGTTATTGATGCTGTTCTTTTACCTCCTGCCACTGTAGCAGATGTCATCGTTAACTCCCCTATACATAATACCCTAGAAGCTGCAGCCGGAGCTGCGGGTCTTGTACCTACTTTACAAGGTGCTGGTCCTTTTACCATTTTTGCGCCAACAGATAATGCATTTGCTGCGCTTCCAGCAGGCACAGTTGAAGCCCTACTCAAAGATCCGAAAGGATTACTAACCCAAATCTTATTGTATCATGCGGTTGGTGCAAATGCTTTGTCTACCTGTTTATCCAATGGACAATTCATCAAAACCATCAATGGCAAATCTGTAAATGTCCTCATCAACTCAGATGGCGTTTTTATCAATAACGCCAAAGTAACTGTTGCCGATGTGATCGCTGATAATGGTGTGGTACATGTCATTGATGCCGTTCTTTTACCTCCTGCCACTGTGGCAGATGTCATCGTTAACTCCCCTATACATAATACACTTGAAGCAGCTGCGGGGGCTGCGGGTCTTGTGCCTACTTTACAAGGTCCAGGTCCTTTTACCATCTTTGCGCCAACCGATAATGCTTTTGCTGCGCTTCCAGCAGGCACAGTTGAAGCCCTACTCAAAGATCCGAAAGGATTACTAACCCAAATCTTATTGTATCATGCGGTTGGTGCAAATGCTTTGTCTTCCTCTTTATCCAACGGACAATTCATCAAAACCATCAATGGCAAATCTGTAAATGTCCTCATCAACTCAGATGGCGTTTTTATCAATAACGCCAAAGTAACAGTTGCCGATGTGATCGCTGATAATGGTGTGGTACATGTCATTGATGCCGTTCTTTTACCTCCTGCCACCGTGGCAGATGTCATCGTTAACTCCCCTATACATAATACACTTGAAGCTGCAGCCGGGGCTGCGGGTCTTGTGCCTACTTTACAAGGTCCAGGTCCTTTTACCATCTTTGCGCCAACAGATAATGCTTTTGCTGCGCTTCCAGCAGGCACAGTTGAAGCGCTACTCAAAGATCCGAAAGGATTACTAACCCAAATCTTATTGTATCATGCGGTTGGTGCAAATGCTTTGTCTACAGGATTATCCAATGGACAATTCATCAAAACCATCAATGGCAAATCTGTAAATGTCCTCATCAACTCAGATGGCGTTTTTATCAATAACGCCAAAGTAACGGTTGCCGATGTGATCGCAGATAATGGTGTGGTACATGTTATTGATGCCGTTCTTTTACCTCCTGCCACTGTGGCAGATGTCATCGTAAATTCGCCAATACTTACTACCCTTGAAGCTGCAGCCGGAGCTGCGGGTCTTGTACCTACTTTACAAGGTGCTGGTCCTTTTACCATTTTTGCGCCAACAGATAATGCATTTGCTGCACTTCCTGCTGGTACCATTGAAGCTTTACTTAAAGATCCACAAGGAGCCCTTACCCAAATTTTATTGTATCATGCCGTTGGTGGCAAAGTCTTGTCCACTGACTTATCTGACGGACAATTAATTAAAACCATCAATGGACAATCTGTAAAGGTTACCATCAACACGGATGGCGTTTTTATCAACAACGCTAAAGTAATTGTTGCAGATGTTATTGCCGATAATGGTGTTGTGCATGTCATCGATGCCGTTCTTTCAACAACTGTATCCGTTAATGAAATATTGCCAACAAACATTGAAGTATATCCAAATCCGGTACTGGATAGAATCTATATAAGAAATAGTCAAGATCAAAACGCAGATTTCAATATCTCGATAAACGAACTATCCGGCAAAGAGATTTTCAAATCAAGAGCCAGAAATGGTGAAGCAACAATACTTGGTATGAATTCCGGAATTTATATTTTGAAGATTAGCACTACACAGGGAAATTATACACAAAAAATAGTTAAGATATCGAATAATTAATTTGTATTTGATGTTTGGTAATTCTAAAAGGCAGGGGTTTTAAAACCCCTGCCTTTTTTTATTTATGATCAGCAATACAAGAATAAATACAATTTTATCAGTCCTTAGTCTACGAAGTAGGAATGACCTCATTTCAATTAATAAAATTTCAAAATTAATTTAGTTCCGGCATTTTATTTAAGGTTGGAATATTAAATGTTAAATTGATTGAGAAAGTGTCCACATAATGAACTGAAACTTAAATTTAAGTCGCAACTTGTAAATTAATGCATATCTTTAGATTACTATTTTTGAGTCTAATCAAAAGATGATTTGAAATTTTACAGCACTATATTTGTAAAATAGATTAGCTGTTCCTTTCATCCAATTAGCTCACTTAATACTTAATGCCAAACCACAAATTATGAACAACAAGGTACAAGAAGAACGAGTTGCAAAAATGACCTTCGCCTCAGTATATCCCATGTATGTTGCAAAAGTGGAGAAGAAAGGCAGAACTAAAGAAGAATTAATCCAGGTTATAGAATGGCTTACAGGCTACACTAATGAGAAGCTTCAGGATCTCATTGAAAAAAAAATAAATTTTGAAACCTTCTTTCAAAATGCTTCCATAAATCCAAATGCTAAACTCATCACCGGTGTTATATGTGGCTTCCGTGTCGAGGAAATAGAGAATCCACTGATGCAAAATGTCCGATATTTGGATAAGCTCGTAGATGAATTGGCAAAAGGCAGGAAAATGGAAAAAATATTGAGGAACACTTAAGATGTTGACAAACTAGGTGCATGGCATCACCATGTCATTCTAATAATTAATTATCCCAAGAATAATTAACAGAGGATTTTAATTTAATGAAAGAGTATATTTATTCTTTAAAATCTTTATTACGTACAAAGCCCGTTGTCATTTTTTAACTTATTTATATCCTTAGTAATAAAAGATTTATAAACAAATTCCTTTACGATTAAGCCAAGCCTTATTTTAGCCATAACCATTTCATTAAAAGTTTTTCCATTCATTCATAATCTGTCCTGACATGGATAGAAAATAGGTTATACACTCTTGGAATTCCATTTGTCAAGTCGAAATTTTTTCAAACCTGCATCTAAAATTTATTCTTCTTTTGGTGGACTTAAATACTCTAAAATGTCTCCAGGCTGGCAGTCTAGAGCTTTGCAAATTGCTTCAAGAGTGCTAAAACGAATTGCTTTTGCTTTTCCGGTTTTCAAAATCGAAAGATTGGATAAAGTCAAATCGACTCTTTCAGAAAGTTCATTTAAAGAAACTTTCCGTCTTGCCATCATCACGTCCAGGTTTACAATTATTGGCATAAATTAAACGGTTAAATCGTTTTCTTTTTGAATTTCAACTCCTTTTGAAAATATTGTCGCAATAATATAGATTACTGCCGCCATCAATATGAATGCCTGGCTATCTGCCCAAAACTGGTCCAGCATATCGATATCATATCCACGGTGCAGGAGATAATTTGCTGTTTGTCGAGCCAGGTAACTAACGAGTCCAATCGACAGCGTGAAGTAGCTAATTTTTGTAATCTGATCGGAAACCAAACTGTTGAATGGTTTTAACAAATTTAGTTTGCTAATAAGTCCGATGACCAAATAGAACAGGTATGCCTTCAAAATCGAGACGACCAAAATGAAACTATACATACTGTAAAAAGCCCATTTGCTGCGATTATACATTTCACTTAAGTCCATTTTTTGATACAAATTCTGGATAATATCCGGTTTGTACAGACTGTAAATAAAATTCACTAACAAGGCTCCTGCTTCAATGCATAAGCCAACAAAAATGACCCAAGCAACAATCTGCAGGCCAATAAATACATAGTTGTTTCTTTTTGACATCTTGTTAAAATTTAAAATTATGGGGCAAATATAATAAATATTTATTGTTATTCGATAATTTATTATTTTTTAACAAAAAATATTTGAAACCATTAATTAATCCCTACAGTATATTAATTGAAAGGAGCTCTCAAAATTTTAAATCAGGAGTTGAGTGGTCATATTTTGAGCTCTAATTATGAGGTCTGTTAAGATTTCTACTGTCTCTTAAGGATGTGGTTACTCAGAAAGCCCCAGATCTAACCGTAGAATACCTTGATCCGCCTTTCAATTGAACTACTTGTTCCAGTTAGAGGTGATGGTACCCGATATTGAGAGAATATGGTTTGATGTAAATGTTACTATCGAATTTGGTTCAGGTGCTAAGCCTATCAATTTATTGCATATGTGAGCAAATAGGCTACTTTATACCTTTTATGAAGAGTCAGATACTAGGTCGTTGGACAATTATTCCTTTGTTAAAGATTAGAACTAACCCTTTTAACTCACAATATCTTACAAAGTTTACCCCAGATTGAGTGGGTCACATTGAATGGCACTTTATAAATTGCAAACTTGCTGAATTATCCCTCCAACACCTGAAGCAAATCATTGTAGTCTATTGCCCTTCTTCATGGGCTTTTCAATTTAGTGTTGATTCACTTACCTTATCTCCATAAGAGTCAATGGTTATTACGATGATAAAATACTTTATGCCATATTCTAAGGTGCATCCATTTGTCGATGTTGTTTTACAATCAAATAGTCAAACACAAGCACTGATATTTTTGGAAACAAAAGCATTGTAAAGAATGCCATATACGATATAGTCACTGTTGGTGGAGGAACTACTAAAGTAAAAATATGGTTGCCTGTTGCAGTATCCGGAAAAATATAGTTTTGTGTTAAATTCCATCCAAAGTGTATAGCAAAAGGGATGAGTAAAGAAAAGGTTCTCGCAAATGAATAAGCCAATAAAAGCCCCATTGCAAATGTAAATGCAAACAAAATGGTCATTTGGGTCCAGTTGCCCCAAACTCCTGCATTTAGCCAATGCATAGCTGCAAAAAATACAGAGCTAACAAGAATAGCTTTTACCTGACCGATTTTTTTAATTAGAATATAAAGCAACACACCTCTGCAAATTAATTCTTCTGTCAAAACTGATCGAAACTGATACCATGTTTCAAGTACAATTGAACTAAGGGATAAAGATTGAGATATTGTGTACTCCTCTCTTGCAATATACATTCTCAAAAGAAAAGCAGTCGCAGAAAAAAATGTAGAAACCATGAAAAGAATTGTGAAATATTTCAGTCTGTCTTTTGTTGGTACAAATCCCAAAACCGATAAGTTGCCTTTTTCAAAAAAATAAATGAGAATCCAAGAAATTGTAAATAGTCCGATTAATTGTATCATTTAATTTTTTATTTAAAGCCTTGAAGTTACAAACATATAAAAGTTTGTGATTCTTTGGAATTTGGTCACTCAAATAAGGCCATATTTCTATTGCAAAATCAATCGAGTCCTTTAGTCATGTGGATAGACCTTTTGGTCTGCATTAGGAGAATAAAAAGTGCGTAGGAAAAGAAAATTGTAGGTTCTCTATTGGTTTAATTTATTTGGCATTTAAAGATCTTATTTTATTGCTTATAAAAGTAAATACATTACATACAGATCCGTTTCGTAAAGCGATATTCCGATAATAAGGTTCAAATATTTTGTGCAGAACAAGTCTACAGATGGTCAAACAATCCTCCCATCGTCATCTTGCATAGACTTTTTAAAAGCTGATGTGCGTATTTTCGATGATGGGGTGAATTAGAAAATAATACTGCAGAAGAATGCCCTTTTATTTCTATTTCAATGCCGAAGGAGAATCCTCAAAGTGTTTGTATTTGCCCAAAATTCGGCCCATAAAATTGGTTATAGGAAAAATTACTTTCTTGACAAATGATGGGATTTCGGGCATATCGTATTCACTTGCATATTTTGTAAGTAAATAGGCACCGTCAAAAGGCTCCGGTTCCCCTTTGCCTGATTTATTCTGTGCAGCGTAAACTGCCGAAAGAAAAAATACAATGGAATTGGCTGGATGTATCCATCCTTTACAATGTAGTTCCTCTTGCCCTTCTGCCCAAAACTTATGGGGAGTGCCTTTTGTAAACAAGACTGTTTCGCCAGCTGTTGCCGTCTTAGGTTCTTCTCCAAGGAGTTGATAGCCCATTTTACCTGAAACGACGGTGAGTGATTCTTCTTGCTTAAAATGTGTGTGCATCGCCGGGCCGGCTCCGGGTTTGCAATATGCATCCAATATTACTTTGTCACCTCCGTTGGATGGCTCTACGGATTGGAAAATAATTTTTTCTCCAACGCAGTTTTCAATGGTGTATGGATATTTGTAGTTCATTTGCATTAATTTTTCACCAAAAATACATAAATTTGGACATTGTCCAAATTATTATGACCACAAAAGAGAAAATATTATCCAAGGCACTTGAAATGTTTAATGACAGAGGCATTGAATATGTTGGCCTCAGGGAACTGGCTGCTATTTTGGATATGCGGGTTAGCAACATTACCTATTATTTCCCGACAAAAGATGATTTGGTGAATCAACTGTCATTGGATCTAAACAAATTGAATTCTGAATTAGTCATTGCAAATGAACATATTACGGTTTTGACCTTTCTTGAAATGCTGAATAGTGTATTTGCAAACCACGTTAAATATAGGTGTCTTTTGTTGAGTTTTGTCCATTTAATGGAGCAGAATAAGGCCATCTCGGCACGTTACCAAAAAACGGGGAAGGACAGAAACAGTGTAATGAAGTCAAATATAAAAGCACTTACTAAGTCCGGTTACCTCAAAATAAAGGATGAAAAGGATATAGATTTCTTAACTTCCACACTCTCGCTAATCATTCGTTTCTGGATTTCGGAGGCAGCAGTGTCACACAGTCGCATGGGTGTACAAGAGCAAATCAGTCACTATTTATCCATGATCATGAAACTGATGTCAACGTATGCAACACCAAAAGCAAAAAAAGAACTAGAGATGTTTGAGGAAAAAATATACGGATTCTAATACGCATAATATTCCTGAAAATCAAGTAACTCGGAAACTTTAACTCTCCATGCTTACACTGTCCGCCCCACCCGAAAAATCGTGTTTAAATTACTTAACTCACCTGTTCCCCTCAAAGAAAGTCACCAAGACTAAACCTCTGTTAGTATTTACCGATACGCACCAGACATTCTGCTTTTACAAATAAAAACAACAATGAAACAGCTGACCCATGTTTTGGCATATAGTTTACAGCTTTTCGGACACTTAGTCGAAGAGACCGATACAAATGTTGTTTAAAACTGATCTAACATCCCCTTTAGTATATTCTCTGATTGCCTCGATATGGAGTGCGATTCATTTAATAGTTTTTCAAGAACATCCACATTATTCAATTTCACAGCTTCTTCTATTTTGATGAGTTCTTCTTTTAAACTTGCAATGCCCATAAAATCAGCTTGTGGTTTTAAAGAATGTGCATTAATGCGTAATTGTTCCCAATCTCCATTTTTCAGGTTTCGCTGCATTTCCTCAAAAGTCTTTGGCGTCACATCAAGGTATAACGAAATGTAGCGTTTCATTTTTTTAGGATCGTCTTTGGTGAACTTTTTTAAAAAGCTTAAATCGACCATCTACACATTTGCCTTAATCAGTTGAAAAATTTCTTCAAAAGCATCCTGGCCCTTGATCACATAATGCATTGCTCCATACATGATGGTTTGTGAAGCTATTGCATAACTTTTTTGGCTGGACAGCATGATTACCGGTAATGCAGGATTTCGCTTTTTAATTTCTTTCAAAATATCGATACCATTCGCAGCATCTTTTTCTTTTGAATTGAGATAATAATCCATAACTACAGCATCCGGGTGTTCATCCAGGCTTAATAAACACGCTTCCCCGGTTGGAAATGTTTTTACATTAAATCCTGCATCTTGTTCCTTTAAATAATCACTTAACATTTCGGTTAACAGTGGCTCATCATCTACGATGAAAATGGTTGGATTGTCATTGGTCATTTTTTTTTTTTTAAGTTATAAATCTTTTGTAATAATTCATTTGTATCAAACGGTTTTCCAATAAAATCGTTCATGCCCGCTTGGTAGCAAAAATCTACTTCCTCTTTGAGCACGTTGGCAGTCATGGCGATGATAGGTGTATTGGCTTTTTCATTGCCAAAGTTTCTTATGGCTTTGGTTGCTTCGAATCCATTCATGGTTGGCATTTGTACATCCATCAATATCACATCAAAGTCTGAAGATCTCAATTTCTCTACCGCAATAAGTCCATTTTCAGCCAGCACCAATGTTAAGCCTTCAATGGCATCTTCCAATTCTTCCTGCGCAACCACTGCATTGAATGTATTGTCTTCTACAAGCAGAATACGTATGCCCTTGAGTTCATCGGCAATATTTGCATTTGAAAATTCAGTATGAGGTTCCTGTACGGCTGTTTCGGCAATGGCATAAGGTAGGGTAAAATGAAACCTACTGCCTTTTCCTTTTTCACTTTCCACCCAAATTTTACCTCCGTGCAATTCAATCAACATCTTAGAAATACTCAAACCCAATCCTGTACCGCCAAATTTTCTGGAGGTGCCGTTGTACGCTTGCTCAAAGGATTTAAAGATCCTGTCCATTCTATCGGCATCAATGCCAATACCCGTATCCGAAACAATGAAGTGTAAATGCACTTTATTACCTGTCTGCTCGGAACTTAACGTCGTAGTGACTAAACCTTTTTCAGTAAACTTAATTGCGTTGCCTAAAAGGTTGATCAAAATCTGCCGCAAGCGGGTCGCATCACCTTTGACATGTATAGCATCCTTTGGAAGATCCTCTTTCATTTCCAGTCCCTTTTCTTCTGCTTTAAACTGCATGATGGTGTGCACATTATCCACCAATTCATGAACAGAAAAAGGCTCCTGTTCCAATTCAACTTTACCGGCTTCAATTTTTGAAATATCAAGGATATCATTGATGATTACCAGTAAGGAATCGGAAGACTGTTTGATGCCTTCCAGGTACTCTTTCTGATCCTCTTTTGGGTTGCGTCTCAACAAAATATCGGTCATGCCTTTGATTGCGTTCATTGGTGTGCGGATCTCGTGGCTCATGTTGGCCAGAAATTGATGTTTGGCTCTTTCCTGGCTTGTGCCTTTTCTTTCTCTGCCTGATCTTCACGTAATTGTTTCAGACGATAAGCGGTGACCAACATTAATCCAAGTGTGGATAAAGTTAATAAAACATAAGAAAAGGAAGTCACATGATCATATCCAAATTTCCATACTCCGGGATAAGAAGGTATAAGTTGAGAGCCAATGGACAGGATATAAAACAATAGAAATAGATTGGCATATTTTACCCTTTTTATGGCCACAAAAATAGCTTGAATGAGTAAAATAATCACTACAAACAAGGTAAAATAATTGGATATCTTTCCAATGACAGGTTCTTCATCTGAAACAATAGCAGGTTCAAATAAATATTGGTAAGATAAAACGCCAAATTGGGTAAGAAGGACGATCAACAATAATATAAATACAAAACTATTCAGTTTATGGACCCAAAGGGATATCTGTTTTATTTTCAATACGGTTTCCGTATAATTGAACAAACCTAATAGGCTGATGGATGTTGCAAAAACAGTAATTGCACGATTGGATTGAAACTGTGCGTAGATATTTGATGTATTGAATGTATTGAGAAATAAACCCAAAAAGAAAAACGTAAGATGTAAATGTGTGACCTCCTTATTGATCAGAAAAATAATCAGATAATACAAGAATAAGATTAACAGGATGCCTGTCATGATGTAGTGAGGAAGATTTTGTCTGTAGTGATCGTACCAAAGTAGGGATTCTTCAAAATGAACGACCTCAAATTTACCAATTCCAGTGGATGAATAAGGAAATAATCTGTTTGATTTAAAATTAATATAAATGGTCAGGCTGTCGCCGTAATGTGCATAAAGGCGGAAAATATTGAACATTCCGGGAACCGTTTTCTGATCATCACTTAAATTACTTCCCGTGATAAATTTTGTGTAGTTTTTGTTTTCATCCGGCACATATACCTCGACATCATCCCATTGTTCGGGCAGCATAAAAGAATGTCTCGTGTTGTTTTTTGCTTTACTCACTAACTTCAATCTACACCAATAAGAAGCCGCTGGTTTTCGGGGTATCATTTGAAGCGAGATCATTGGATCCATCTGGTCCCAATTGTTCATAACATCTTCCAGACTATACTTTTGATTTGGGTCTTCAACAAAAGTTAAAAGATGTTAAATGTGGTTTAATCTGCGCGGTTGTCCCCAATTGTGGGTATGCATGATAGAATCCTGGATATTATAAACCTCCCCAAATTCAAAAAAATTCTGATTATCTGCCAACACCAGGGAAATGTGATCTGGACGCCAGCCCTCCGCATTCTGTTTTCTTGCATCCTCCAGTCTCAGATAAATTATCTTCACCTCGTTTGGCGCCAAATTAAGCTCAAAATAATTGGCACCGTACTTACAATCTTTCTCTTTTGGCGAAAGCGCCAGACCAAATTTATAATGTTCTGTTGACCCGCTATTTGAAGTTACAAATAAATCTACCTTATCCCAGCTTGCCTGCCAATAAGGCGCAACATGAAACAAATAATTATCTCTTTTTGATTTACTTCCCACCACTTTCAACTTAACCCAATAGACGGCATCTTGATTAAAAAGAAACCTGGAGGTTTCAGAATAGCTTAATTCCGAAACTCTGAAATTAAATAACTTTTCTCCTGGCTCTATGGTAGAATTATTTTTATACTTTTCCTGAAATGAAGGGGAACTGATTTCCTCAAAACTATATTTTCCTTCCATGTCCTCAAGAAGTTGAAGTTCATCATAAATATAAGGTAATTTATCTGACATTTTATCTCTGCCGACCGCTAGTTTTGATAAAAACAATTATCCTTCATCCACATGATAACCATAGGAAATGGCAAGTTCCTGAATACGTTGCTCACATAGATCGCGTTGCTGTATATTTCCTTTTTTATGATATGCCTTTGATAGTAGGCGATATGCATCACGAAGATGAAGAGAGTCCTGATTGGTAATGGCATCTGTTACCAGTTTATCCGCTTGCTCTATAGCCAAATTATAATTTTTTCGATGTAAAGCCTCTATAATACTTGAAAGTATCTGTTGACGCTTTTCGAAACCCTGCGGAAGTGCAAGGGTTTTTGATGTTGCATCTTTGTTTTTCTTCTCCTGCAAGCTGTTTTGAGAAATGCATGGATATATGCCTGTAACAATTATAAAAAGGGATAATAATATTTTTATTGAATTCATGTCTATCTTTTATTGTAGCTCAAAAATAGTTGTAATAGCTTTCATGCCTATGTTTGAGTTATCGAAAGGTAAGCATAATGATCAAACGGTTTTAATTAATAATGTATCTTTACTGCAAGTTTTATGCAATCGGTAAAAGCTTTAATAGTAGAAGACAATGCCTTTATGGCCGCTGTTTTGGCAGATCTACTGCAGCAAGAAGCTTCCAATATTTCAGTTTTGGGTATAGCCAATACAGGGAAAGAGGCACTGCACCTAATAGAATCTATCAAACCTAATGTTGTTTTTTCGGATATTGAATTACCGGATATGAATGGCTTTGAATTACTAAATCAGCTGGACCATATTCCTTTCCAAACTATTTTTACTACATCCCACAGTCACTATGCAATTAATGCTTTTAGATTTAATGCATTGGATTATTTAGTAAAACCTATTAAAGATTCAGAACTTAAGGAAGCGATTCGTAGAATTGGCAGCACAAAATCCCACAGTGATGTTACCTTGGCACTGCAAAATCTGGAAACAAAAAATATAGACGATCAAAAGTTAGTTTTGCCTACGCAAACAGGTACATTACGCTTTACGCTAAAGCAAATTACGCACATTGAAGGAGAGCGCAATTACAGTTATATTTATTTATCAAACGGTTCCCGTGAGTTGTCCTCTAAAAAATTTAGCATACTTTGAAGAAATACTTGCCGATAAAAGTTTTTTCAGTAGCCATCGTTCGTATCCGGTAAACAGATACCATATTGATGCATTAAAAGACGATCAATTTATATTAAAAAATGGTTGTGAAATTCCTATTTCCAGGCGTAAAAAAACAGAAGCCGGGGATTGGTTTTTGTAGGAAAAATAAAATTGCAATGGTCGGATTTGCAAAATTTTGCTGAGGTAAATGAGCAACAAACTATTCCATCTTAAGCCAAGAACAAATTTGTGAAACAAAGCTTTGGGTCAAGTAAAAATTTTGAGGAGAAAGCAGTTTTGCGCCCCCCCGTATTCACTAAAGTTGTCTTAAATTCCATCCTTTTATTCACATTGTTCCTTTTAGTCTTAATACAAAAAAGAACCAAAAAAAATCAAGGCTGTTTTCATTTCTTAACGCAAAAACTGATTTAAAAAGCTAAACAAAATAAACTCGCCATAATCATCCATAATAGCTCTTGGCCTTACTGTCATAATCCTCTTAGCTTATCTGCAGGCGAGCTCAAACAGTATTTTGCTTTTAACGCTTTTTAAATCAGTTTATGCTAAAATGAAAAAGGCCGATCTGAATTTCTCATTCGAGATCTATATGATGAGGTATCGGAATCCTTTTAATCGAACTTTTAAAGATGTTTAATTTGTACTTAATACTCATAAAATTTACCTGACTAAAAACTTTTGCCAACCCTATGAGATACGACAGGCAAGCAACATTTAACTTTAAAATTTCAGAGAAACGTTTCTACAAATAGTTGATTTCATATTTTTACAGATTTTGTAAATTAAATTTCAAATCTACTCATCGTTTAAAGAATTAATACCTTGATCTTTGAGTTTTGCCAGATGTGCTTTCATCGTTTCAACTTGTTCGATTGAGTGTCCTTGCCATACAGTAACTTCTCCCACTACTTTAAACGGATGTGTCGACCGATAAGATAAAGTTGGGTTACCTGGAAATTTTTTATCCGTCAAATCAGGATCATCCTCGATTTCTCCTGTCGGTTCTACTAAATAAATTCTTTCCTTTCCATCGCCCACAGATAGTTCAGCACCCCAAATGGCAGCGTCCAAAGTTGCCGTTAAGAAAATATATTTGGCATTTTTTCTTTGGCCAAAGTTAGAGTTAAACCCCACTTCAATTAAATCACCAATTTTAAGATCCGCTTTGGTACCATGAAAATAGGTCTGAGCAAAAGGGGTTTGAATTGATTTGTTTTCCATTTGGTTTGATTACTTCGGAATGTAATTATTATTTATTCTTAAAACGCAAGCCATTTTCGGCCAACAATCTTTGTAGTTTAGGAATTGTACTTTTGCCCATTCCGTGGAAACTTAGAACGTCCTCCTCAGCATACTTTGAAAGTTGTTCCAGTGTCTTAATTCCATTATTTTCCAATGCACGTCTAGCCGGCGCAACAAGTAATGAGAGAAAATTATCCTTCGGTTTCCGTTCTTCTTCACAAATCGGACAAACAGGACAGTCAGAACTTTTATAGAACCGATGTCCTTTGCTACAAGTCTTTAAATTCTTTTTGGTTTCCATAAGATATGCCACTTTTTTGGGACTGTTTACATTATAATCATCACTATCTAGCAAGAATGGATAAATATTACACTATTTGTATTTTTCTTTAATTAAAATTCATCTGCTAAAAATACATTTTTATTTAGAATTAAAGAATACTTCGCCGATCAAATTCAACCCTTGATAAAGGTCATAAATAAATTTTTCTCTTGTATAAAAATTATATATTTTAACATAAAATCCTCCTGATCACTTACTTCATCGACTTTGCAAAGTGGGTGAAATTCCTTACAATTTTAACTTGGTGATCAAAGTTTGATATGCACTAAATGTACCATTGATTACTGAACATCTAATATAAACTAGTTTGTGAAATGAGTTACATCGACTTACATTTCGGCACTTGTTTACAAAAGTTGTTGTAGCTGCTTTTGATAATTTTTAATAAAACAACTATGGTTTTTTAATATTTAAATCTGCAAATACCTTATCAAACATTACGAGGTCATATTTATTATCTTTAAAAAAGATATAATCATCCCTCATTAAATCTTCCCAGATATAACCTGGCTTAATAGAATCCTTAAGATGAGATTTATAAATATCTATGGCTTTGTTATACTCATGGTTAAATAAATACAGATGAGCCTGATTCATTAACAAATTCAGATCTTCCGGATATAACTGGACTCCTCTGGTGAAATAAGCTAATGACTCCTTATATTTTTTGATCTCTAAGAAATACCATCCTATTTCATTGAATAATTGGGTTGTTAATTGGACAGTATCGGGATTCCCAATTTTAATCGCCTTTGGAAAATCCCTTCCATTTACATTTCTACTGTAGCCTGTTACATTTCCTTTGGCATCTTTAATAAACTCCTTTACCGCTGGAAATTCCTCATTGAAAAAACTGGTCATTGAAGTAAAATGCATTTTGGCATAAGTCCATCTAGTATAAAAATGGTATTCATTGTCTTTCTTTCCGACTGCAGCCCACTGGTCATCGTATAAATATATACCTTCATAGTCCTTTATGACTTCCTCCTTAACCATGATACTCTTTTTCCTTTGGGGTTCCCGGTAAAAATTTTTCCACTTGTACACCTTAGCTACACTATTAATTAATTCCGGCAAGAGTTTTGGATAGCTTGAATTCAAGAAAATGACAACACCATAGCCATCTTCCAGGCTACCATAAAATTGTCCGCAGAAACCATCATTTCCAGCTCCGTGTTGAAAATATTTAACGCCATCGTGATCTTCTATAAAAGTGCCCATCGCAGCGCTTTCGTCAATATACGGAGTCAGATGCAATTTCACCATCTCATCATTCAGCACTTTTGAAGCTGTGCCTTTTAATGCCATTTGCATATCCAAAATATAATTACAAAGGTCACTTGGTGTCATCCACAATCCAGCAGCAGCCTGTTCCGGGTACACGTGGAATTTATTATCTATCGGCAAGCCGTCCTGATTGTAGGCAGAAGCGCATAAATACCTTCTATCTTGTGCTGGTGGCTGTGCATAAGTACTATGGGTCATACCGATTGGTTTTAAAATATGATCATACATCCAAACATCATAAGGTTGCTTTACGATATCCGATAAAATTAATTGGGAAATTGAAGTGCCTCCTCCTGAATATTCATACTTCACTCCTGGTTCATACATGCTGCGCACTGCTGGTGTAAAAGAAGGTTTTTTCCCGTCCAAAACCTCAATCAAGCTTGGAATTGGCCCATGGATATCATGCCCCGGGAATCCATGCACTGTTAAGCCGGCTGTATGACTAAGTAAATTAGCCAAAGTAATTTTTTTTCCTCCGGAAAGTGAATCGTAAGGAAACTTCCATGAATTTAAATAGGTATTTATATCGGTGTATAGGTCTAACTTTTTATCCTGAGCCAATTTTAAAATACCTACAGCATTCAAAGACTTTGATATAGAGCCCGGTTCAAATAAAGTTTCCGTGGTTACCGGTCTCTTCTCTGCTACATCTGCCCAACCATAGCCTTTTGCCCAATCCACTTTATAATTATGTATGACTGCAATGCTCATCCCCTTCACCTTATATTTAGCCATCCTTTCAGCAATGGTACCCGGCATTTCATCATTTAGCAATAGATTTCCTGAGATATTATTCTCGAATTCTTTGATTCTATCGAGGGTTTCCGGAGCGTAAGTATTTTGAGAACAACCCAATGAGTAAAAACATAATATGGCTAAAAATAAAATAGGGATTCTCATTGTAAAGATTTTGAATAAAAGCATAAGATTATACTATTTTTTTTAAATTCTCTAAGTGTAAATATCTTAAAATTTTTTGGATACACCTATAATCTATTAAATTAAGTGAACGACACCTGGATCCTTAAGGATGACCCGCAATCCAACTTTTAAGTGAAACCCCAAATTAACTTTTTGACAATCTGACTTTCTTAAATGGGAAAGCCGATCATAAATTTTTCCATTTACATTGCTCCTCGTGTTGGTCAACCAGATTAAATTATACGGAGTTATAGAGTTTTTGATTGAGGGAATAATTATCAAATATTAATTGTAATACACTTGCAATTTTGGCAGAATAGGATAAATTTGCATTAAAATAATAGAATAAGTCCACAGGAATACAAGAACTTTTAATAGACTGTTTAGAAAACTTACCTTGTTTGCAAAAATTAATGAAATATACTACTTTGAAGGGTCAAAATGATTTGGACATTTGTTATATAAAATTCGAGAACTTTTCTTTGGGCAACAATATAAATTTTACTGATTTCGAATCATGTTATATGAAAAATATAAATACTTATAGAGATTGGGAAGTAGAAGAAGAGATAACCGATTTGTGCAGGCAATCATTCATACTACAAAATATTCAATTGACATATTATATCTTGCTTACAAAGAGTCTATATAAAATTCATCCTCAAATTTCAAGTACATGGATTAATAAGAATATCGGCAATATCTCCATTCAATTCAATGAGCACAACATTGATGGTGTATTGCTCAGTGACAAACCAATAAAAACTAACATAGCCAATGCTTTAAAATTAGCTAGATTGGGAATTTGGACCGCAATGGATCGAAACTTGGCAATACATTTAACAGTAATTCTTAATGCTCAATATAAAATTGCAGGATTTGAAAATTTTCAATTTTTATTAAGTGTATTTCCATCTATTTCTGTAGGATCAAATGTTTACCCTGGGGTAACACCATCAAGTCCAGTTTGGAATTGTAACTAATTATAATGTATAAATTTGTCTTTAAAAACACTATTGCGGGCGCAATAATTTTTTATAAAATTGTATTTACTTCACCAACAGAAATTTTTGTTAAGTATAATACAATAAACAAGGAGTATTCATATGTTTATGATAAATATATTTATCACAAAATAGGCAATGATACTGTAAAGGTATTTTGGAATGGTGTCTATTTAGATGAAAGTAGCAATTGGATGGGTGGAATTATATTGGACTCGAGCATTAAAAATGAAATTCTTAAGAAAACAGAATTACAACAATCTTATTTAATTTGGACTGATGCAAAATACATAAAAGAAGAATATGAAGGATTTAGTATAGAGCGCGTTCTTGGTTCTTTAGATAATTTTAATTTCGAAAAATATTGGACAACTGAATGTTTTACTGAATATAAATCCAATAATTATATTCTTCTAAAAAGTATTGGTAAATTTAATGGAGGACATACTTTTCATGAAGAAGAACTTATTTCAATGGACACTTCATATAGTGAATCTGATTCCGACTTAATTGAAATCAAAAAAATATTTAAAATTCACGATTAATAAATTTTATTTTAACTATTGAATCACCATCTTGAAAATCAGCCATGATTACGAAAATATTTTTGTACTTATGAACAGGAAAAGAAGTAAAATGTGGACTAAGAAATTCCCAAAAAAAAGATAAATTGCAAGCAGGAATATACTGACATCATTTTTTAATCAAAAGCTGAGCTAATTCGGTAGTCATTTTGTTCCAAATAGCTTTTTGCGCATAGGATGCATTACTTAATATACAAATTCCCAGCTTTTGATCCGGAAATATCATCAGTATACTGCAAAAACCAGGATTATTACCTACATGAAAAACTGAAGTACCCAATTTGTCATCTTGGTAAACCCACCATCCTAAGCCAATGGAGGTCTTACTATTGTCAATATGTCTTTGTATTGACCACATTTGCGATAATGAATTTCTACTAAGTACACTATTAGATTTTGAATTTGAATATATCTCCATCATGCCTTGCATCCATCTATTGAGCTCTAGGGCTGATGATATAAGATTACCACTTGGATTGTGTTCATAATCTTCACCATAAACATTATGATTAATTAACCCTAACCCATTACTCGAAACCCAAGTCGAATCATTGGTGTCTAAACCAATTAAATTTAATCGGGCAATTTTTTTTGATTTTCCAGAAAGGAGAACTGGTAATGCAAGATATGTTGAGTCAATATCCTTATAGTCGTAGGTACTTCTTTTCATTTGCAAGGGATTTAAAATATTTTCGGTCACATAATCACTAAATATTTTCCCTGATTTCTTTTCAACTACCATACCCAAAAGGTCATAAGCCGTGTTACTATAAGTTTTGTAAGATAATTTTTCACCAGGTCTAAAATTCAACTCTCTCTTACTCAGTTTTTGCAGGAATAAACGAGCAGAACTTGTATCATTTGGTGAATTTTCTAATATATTATCCCACATCAATCCTGAAGTATGTGTCAACAGATGCCAAACAGTAATTTTTTTAGCACGCTTATCTCTCATCTTAAAAGCCGGAAGAATATCGACTAGTTTTTCCTCCAAACCTAAGTGGCCACTTTCAATAAGTTGCATTATGGCAGTTGCTGTAAAAAGTTTTGTTACAGATGCTAGATGAAACATAGTGCTGTCGGATATGGGAACCCTTCCATTTACATCTGTGTATCCATAATGGAAAGTATAGGGTTCTGAATTTTTAACAATGCCAATTGAAAGAGCGGTTACTGCATACTCCCGGATATATTTCTTAGCAATAGATTCAATAGCATCTATCTCTTTAGGTTTAATTTCCTGTGCAAGAGCTAAAGTCCTGCCCAAGAATATTATCAAAACAAGTAAATTGTATCTCATAATTCTTATTTGCCATTCAACCAATTTATTGCAAACTGAATTTTCTTATCTTCCATTAGATGGTCAAAATTATCTCCATGCGAAATTATTATGTCTGGATTTACGGTCGTTTTATATATATTCTTATTTCTATCCGCAACATAGTTAGTTGCAAAATTCAGAGTCAGGTTTGAGGCAAATTGAAAGTATCCGTTTGATGTAGTGTATCCGTTAGCAGTTGGCTCTCCTATAAAAATAGTGTTAGGTCTTCCTTTAAAAGCTATAGCAGTCATACTTCCAGAACTTCTTGTAACCGGACCTATGATTACCACAATAGGAATAGAATCAAGGTTTAAAAAACGTTCAACTTTTATGTTGGTTGATGGATATCCGCCTATTACAAAATTTCCATTTTCCAATACCCAACTTCGTACGACTTGCTCATCCACATCTGTTTCATATCCAATGGTTTTGTTTCCCATAAAAAGGCTAAGTCCAGATAACATAGGGTAGACATTCCCTCCTCCGTTCAAGCGCAAATCAATGATAAATCCATTTTTGCAATTCTTGGACAATTCGGTAATCTTGTCAGCCATTGATTGTGCATAATTATTTATCTGCAATTGATTGTAAACTTGCATGGTAGGAACTCTTATATAACCTATTTCTTTCGATATTATTTCAGAATGTATTTGATTGATCGAAGAACTTGCCCTGTCACTTAAAGTTTTAAGTCTAATCAAAACTGAATCTTCAAAACTTGGATAGTAACCATAGTACTCATTGTTGAGAAAAATCTGTGTATGATAATCATTCAGTTGCTTCAATACAAAAACAAAGCAATTCATGGTGTCCTTAAGAGATTTAGCAGTATGGATTTGCTCTTGGAATGCCTCATCGATTTGTGTCCACTCCACTGTGGTTCGTAAAATCGAATTTGACTTGATAAAAGTGTATAAACTATCTACTGATCCTGGAAACTGTCCATATGACATTGACCAGAGGCTTGTAAAAAATACCACTACAGAAATTTTTCTCATCTTAATAATCTTCTAATTTATATGTTAACTAAAAGATAGCAGCTTATTCTAAAATTATAAATATAAACACAGAAATTCTTATGTCTGGCCAAATTAATTGAGTGGTTATAAAACCTCTTCCATTCTTAAGAGCAACATACCTGTCAGGAATTATAAAATTTGAAAAAAGTATACCATTGAGGTTTATACAAATTTTTTGGAACCCGTTTTAACATACTCAATTAACAAATTTAAGAAGCTTTCTTTAAATGCCCTAATTTTTTTTAATAATTCATTTTTTAGAAAATCTACCCTAAGATAATCATTCTAAACCCTGAATGTAATTTTCGGAAATAACTGCAGAGAGGTAAAGTATTCTGTGCAAGAACCTGACGCAGTAATCTTCTCCAAAATATAAATGGCAATTTTTTAACTTGTTCATAAGACATATTATTATTGATCAGTTTTAATTCATCGCACTGCACAAAAGACAAGCGTCCTAATATTGCCCGATCTTTGATTACCACCAAAGCGCTAAATTGAATTCAATAAATTGAATGAGTTCTCTGCCCATAGACAGAACTTTATTTATCAAATCCTGTCCTTGGAAAAGAGTATCGTCGGCACTTGAATATATTTCATTGGAATAGAAATCCTAATGCCGAAAATTGATAAATGTGAATTAAACAAACCAAAGGCTTAAATCACTTTCATAACTATAGTTTGTAAACGGCTATAAGATTAAAATTATTTCTACCGTTGAGATATATTGGTGGTATATACGTCGGCATAATTTAAAGATTAGAAAGTTCTTTATAAACTTCCTTTTGCAACCAATTTATTTCTATTACTTCGGTTTCATTGTTGAGTTTTTTAATTAACTCTTTGCCCATAAAAGTTTTTTTTAAAGTACTTCTCAGTTTGTGGAGTTGAGTGGCATATTTGCAGAAATTGTTATAGTATTTTTTATGATAGCCTAGTTTATCCAATTTATTAATGAATTTTTCTGTAGATTGTATTTGATTTATAAGCAGATCATCTTCCTTAAGTTCATAATAAATTTTTATCATTTCTATACGTGCATGAATTTCGATGAGCGAATCCTTATAACGATTAGAGTATAGCAATACTAGTGCATCTCTTGTTTGACCTCTTTCTTTGAGTATTCTTGCGTGATTGAATTGGAAGATACTTTCTCTGTCCTTTTTATTAACAAATTCTTTGTACTGAATTAGTTTTTCTTCAGCCAGTTGGAAGTTGCTAAGCCGAATACAGAGTGTTATAATATTCTTATAGGTTACCTGATTCATCACACCATTATCCAATAACCAATTGTCCTTTACTCCATGATCATACAAGTCCAAGGTCTTCATAAAGAACAGTTCATCGTTCCGGTTAATTTTTCTGATACAATAATTCAAAGCATGAGAATAAAGTTCTCTTTTTGTTTCCAGATCCAGATTAATGGAAATAGGTTTGAGTTGTGCAATAAAATTTTCGTAGTGGTCGGTATCTTCAGGATTCGTAAACAGTTTAACTGCAACAAGATATAAGTTAACCTCAGGAATTGCAGACCAGTCAGACTTCATACCGTCCTGAATGCTTAACTCTAATTCAGGAAAAGTATTGAGCTCAGAACCAAATTGTCTAAAGGATAGGTGTACCAGATATAATCTTAGTCTTTGTATAAATACGTGTATTTCAAAGTTTGATAAAACATCAGAAAAGTTAGTTGGGTTATATCTGCTTTTGGCGGACTCGTATTTCAGTTTTTCAAGCTCTAGTCTATAATTATAATAATATTTATTTTCATCCCATGAGGAATGTGATAAAAGTCTTTCTTTCAGTTGTTCAACTTGATTTTCAAATAAACGTTCCACTCTCCTTTTTCGGTAAAATTGTAATAAGTCCAGTTCAGCATCCCAATCTGAAAAAACTATTTTTTGATGGATAAACTGTTTTAATTCTTTCAACAGATCAGAGAAAAGTAGTCTTACCCGGACATCTTTGTAGGCTTGGTTGGGATAAAGATCTTGATGGATCTTCATTTTTAGATCTTCAGGATCCTTAATCTTTGACTTTATAAGATGCGATAGACAGACTAAAAGTGCATCATTCGCCCCCCTGGAACGAAGGAATTTAACAAAATTAGATATTTCTCTTTCCGTTAGTTGCTGCAATAGCTCTAAAATTTGAATATTTTTAAGCTTGTTGTGGTACATTAATTGATTTTATATATTTGATTTACAAGTATTTAAATAATTTTATTTAATTTTTTAAGCTACAAAATAAGAAATAATGGTATATCTTTATCAGGGGACACATCTAATTTTGTTACGTTATTTAAACAGGACTAAAATTTATCCTTATGAACAGAGTTATAATTTCTTGTTTTATTTTGTTGCAAGTACTCTTCAATGTTTCAGAATCCATAGCCCAGATAGATACTTTTGGATTGCAATGCATCAATGCCCCGGTTTTTTCCATTAGTGAAATTAATGGATGGCGAGGAAGAAATCCGAACTTTTCGAATGCAAACGACGGACCTTCTCCCTTATGCCCATCAGGAGGTGCTGCGCATAATCTGGGTTGGTGGAGTTTTTATACGCCCGGAGGTTTGCATCGTTTTGAAATCGAGTTTGACAATTGTACGGGTAATGGTACCGGTGTACAATTTGGAATTTATACCGATTGTAGTTTTAGCGAAAATGTAGTTTGTGATCCAAGTTGTAATGGACCCGGAAAAAAATCTTTCAGTGCAGTCCTTGATCCATTTAAATTATATTACTTGTTTGTGGATGGTTGCTCAGGTGATGTGTGCGACTTTATTATAAAAACGGATGAGCCCAAAGATTATTTAAATGCAACGGTATTTATTGATGCAAATGCTGATTGTATTTTTCAAAATACAGAAACCAAAGTGGATGTTCTGACCATTGTTCATGAGTTTAAAGGCAAGAAGTATTTATATCCATCTAATATTGGTAAAATCCCTCTTTATGAAAGAGATTCAGGAACCCATAAATTCTATATAAAGGAAATCTCATCTGCTATTGCCAGTTGTGAGCTAGAATACATCGTTAATGTTGACTTTAAGCAGGCCATTCCGGATCTTAATATAGGCATTCAGAAGAATGGAAATTGTGAACAACTTCAAACAGAAGTGATAACGGACAGATTAAGATTTTGCAACAATGTTGAATATACAGTTTATTATTCAAACATAAGTGTAGAGGATATTGATGATTCTTATATTGAAGTTACGATTCCTGAAATTCTTACTTTTGTAACTTCAACCCTGACCCCAAGCAATATTAATTTACCGCTTATTCGATTTGATTTAGGGAATTTAAAGGGGATGACCAAAGGGAGTTTTAAAATTATATTGAAGACACCTTGCGAACCGGAATATCTTGGAAATACCTATTGTGTGGAGTCACATATATACCCTGATAATCCCTGTCCTAAACCTGAAAGCTGGGATAACAGTAGTCTAAAACTCAAAGGTACCTGCGACAAAACCAACAATCTGGTAAAATTTTCAATTACCAATGTGGGTGGAGCGGACATGGCATTGGCTTCTGAATTTGCCATCATCGAAGATGAAATCATGCCATTGCTAAGAGGTTCTGTTAAGTTGAAAATGAATGAGGAAAAAGTTTTTGATTATCCGGCTAATGGCCGAACCTATAGAATGTTACTTCAGCAACCATTGAATCATCCAGGCAATTCCCGACCTACCATATTTGTGGAAGGATGTGGCGTTAATCCAAACGGTGAGACCAGCAAGGGATTCGCAACTTCTTTTGCAAATGATGAAGACGATAAATTTAAATCCGTGGATTGCAAAATATTAAGGGGATCTTATGACCCTAATGATAAACTTTCAGAGCCAAAGGGTTTTGGAGCTCAACATTTTATCAACAATCAACCCATTGAATATACCATTAGGTTTCAGAACACAGGTAATGATTATGCGGAACGGGTTAGGGTGGTTGACAGGCTTGACCAGGGACTGGATGTTAATTCGTTTGAACTCATTGGAAGCTCTCATCCGATGAATTATTCTATCCGGGATGGGGTGATAGAATTTGTTTTTGACAACATTAATTTACCATATGCCGGAATAAATGAAAGAGGATCCAACGGATATGTAAGTTTTAGAATTAATTTAAAATCCGACTTAAATGTTGGTGCTGTGGTAAAGAATCAGGCAGAAATTTATTTTGATAAAAATCAACCTATCATAACCAACGAAACCCATCATACCCTCTTCTGGGCTTTTTTGACGCAAGTGTATTCTTCCACGAATTATAGTTTTGCCAAAATGTATCCTAATCCGGCACAAAATGAATTAAAAATTGATTTACGTGATGTGGATCTTCCTATAAAGTTGGATCTCATTACTATCGATGGAACAGTAAGGCACCAAGAAATTATACAACATACACATTTCAGTCTTGACCTGGAACAGCTCCAATTAAAAGACGGATTGTATTTAATTAATTTACGGAATAAGAAAGGGGATGTCAGCATCCACAAATTGGTTATAAAAAGGTAACCGAAAGAGAAATTTTATACTTTAGAAGATATCAGCTTACCGGCAAACGAATGATTTGACTCCCTTAAAAAATTTGCTTTTACACCTCGGGATGCAGTTTACTAGCATCCTGAGAGGTGAAGCAAAGATCCGTCTATCCAATAAAAAGATTAGGATTTAGCAAGGTTCGGCTATAACCAATAAAGCCGTACGCTCTGTTCGAATGGGAGTTTCAACAGATAAATTGGGTTTAATCTTTTCACCGGATTTAATAGGACTATACGAAATAATTCTAAGCCGGTGATTCAAGCTTTCTTTTTTTAAAAATCAACCCCATGGTTCACAAACAATTTATGGCAAGCTATACTGTTTTAACCATGCCCAATTCTTAGCTGCTGCACCATCGGGATAAGCATGCTTTAATCCTTTTATCAAAGCCACAGTATAAACATTTAGTGGTTCATTTGGATTATTGGAAGTATAAGTAGCAGTTACAATTGAATTTTCATCCCCGGCAATGGTGAAATTTGGATTCAGTCCAAAATAGTAAATATTCGTATGCGAAAATTTATACAGATGCCCTTGCAAGAGGGTTGTATTGGAATCTGTAAGCATAAAAGAAAGGGATGACATTGGAGCAGTTGGACCAGTACCACCAGGACCATAATCTTCATTACCCCTTTGAAAAAAAACAGGTAGCTTTCGCAGAGGAGTAGGCTGCTGTCCAAATAATGAAGCAGCACTTTCTACTATAGCCGCAAAAATATCACTCATTTCATAGGTGCATTTACTTGCCATGGCACCTCCGTTAGAAAAACCTACTAAATAAATTCTTTTATGGTCAATCTTAAATTTTGAATCCAGTTCCGTGATAATAGATTTAAAAAATTTTATATCATCTCTAAGGGTTTCTCCAGCACAAGGTGTCCAACCTGCGGGTTGTGCATTCCATTTCTCCGTATTTGGTTTTTGTTGACCGTCCTCCACAATGCAGTATTTCCATGAGGAAGGAAATACAGTTATTATATTTTCTGCTTCGCCTACTTCTTTCCAGCCAGAATCGGTATAAAAATCTTCTCCATTGCCATTTGTTCCATGCAGCATAAAAACAACAGGTGTTTGAGCCGAACCCTTGTATCCTGCCGGAACATGTACAAAATATTCTCTATCATCGCCATTCACATTTACGATAAAGCGATTCTTCCCAATCGCATATTTAGGAGATTGAGGATTGCCGGAATTTTCTTTGGTACAAGAAAAAAAGGATATCATAAAAGCAGAAATAAAGAATAGCAAAATTTTTCTCATGTTTGAATTTTTTTCGGTATCAAGTTACAAAGTTAAATATTTTCTATTAATAATGTATTATGTCAAAATTGAGAATGACTTTCCGGATATCGATGTGCAGGTCCAATGGTTTGAACCTATATTTTTAGTTCTGAGCTATTTATAACCATACCTAACTTTTTGATCAATGAGCTCAAACCGTCGTCTGTTGTCTATTTGCGATAAAAAATGGTTATTCATTTTGTGGTCCTATATTAAATCGTTCAAAAGTCTTTCCATTAAATTTATATGCACCTGCTTCGTGAGATCCAAGCCACAGCTGTCCAGCCTTGTCTTTGTAAATGGAAAATAAAGTGATTTCATTATTGTCTTCTTTTACAGTATAGCGCGCAATGTTTTTTCCGTCATAATGATATACTCCATTATTATAGGTGGCAATCCACAATTCATGGTTGTTGTCCTTTGTAATGGATAAATATTCACTTAGATTTCCGTTCCTTATTCCATCTAAACTGCCAATATTTTCTATTCGGTCGTAAAATATTCGGTTTTAACTGTCCTTTTTAATTATAGCCTTGTTATTGTAAATGCCGTACTTATACTCCGTATTGAACCAAAAATACCCTTGCTCATCTTCTGCAATGGAGCGTACGCCATTGGCCGGTCCATCATGGAATTCTGTAAGATCATCTTCCGAAATCCATTCAAATGATTTTCCATTAAAACGAAATACACCCAATGTTGCTGTACCAAACCAAATATTCTCCTTACTGTCTTTGTAAATACAGTACACTGCATAAGGATCAGGGTAATTGTGATGCTTTTGAATATAGTCTTCTCCAAGTTTCGTTCTCGGTATTTGTAATCTGTACAGATTATATCCATCAAACCGATATACACTATTAGGATGCGTTAAACATTTAAACCAGAGGTCATCAGGATTTAAAGTCCACTCCGTACCAATACTCAATGCCTCTGTCCATGTTGAAAAGCGAACTCCATTAAATTGGCACAAACCTTTACGCGTATTAAAATAAATATTTCCCTTTTTATCTTCTTTAATTTCTTCCACCCTGTTGCTTGCCAAACCGTCCTTAGTAGTAAAATGTATGATTGATTTTCCATCATACTTATAAATACCATCATGCCAGCTACCAAACCAGTAGTTGGCTTTCGAGTCTTGATAAATAACCATGATGTTGTTCCCCAGTTTTTGAACGGTATCCCCTTGTGATAAAAACATATTTGGTAGACCTACATTACTGGTTTTTGGAAAGATTTGTCCTTTATAAGAAGTAAACAGGACCAGTATGCTAAAAAAAAGAAAAAAATAAAATTTCATTGTTATTTGATTAATTCGTTTAGGCTTGTCATCAAGGTTCAAGAGCTTAAAGTAGTAATTGATATGAAAGCTTAGAATATACTCTTACTCCAAATAATACAAGTTGTATTTTAAATTCCATTAGTTTATTTCCCTCTATTTCTTTCATGCAAATGTAATGGGTTCGTGCATATATCCATTCAAATTGTTACTGCCTGAATTTCCCACTGTGTGTCATCAAAATACTACTACAATGTTAAAAAAATACAACTTATGACTCTATTTAAAAAGAAAAACGGATTTTAAAATAGATCTGCGATTCATTGGTCGCAAATACAAAGTCTTAAAATTAATAATTCAATAACTATGGCTTCTCATAATTACACGCCTTCATTATAGAACTAAGGTCTATTTCATTAGCTTTAAATGATTTCTCAAACATACTTATATGGGTAGCAATTCCTTTCATGGTATAATTCTTAAATCTGTGTTCCAATTTAAGAATTAATCCACCATCCGCAATTTTTCCATAGAAACTCCAATTATAAGCCAAGTGCCTCCGATAAGTACCTGGAGCAAGTATTATATCTTGACTTACATAATACTTGGTCCAATAATATCTTGTCTGATATTCAACAATTTTACAATTTTGACCCATAACCTTCTCGTCTGTGTTATAAACCCTAAAATTAATTATTGAGTCTGTAAACACCCCATAATCTTCACACTCATATTCAATCATAGTGTTTATTCTTGACAGACATCTATTTAGTTTGCCGGAATAATAATATGTCAAAGTGTCCTTGCCAATAAACTGACTTTGGTAATCCATGGTATCGTATCTAAAAAAACTTTTAAATGGTTTAATCGACTTTAGCGAATCGACATTCAATAATTCACTTTCGTAAAAATACTGATATTCTACTTTGCCTGTGAAATAATTGCCATTGGTTACCTTAATTATTTTGTCAGATATACGAATACTTTGACAGGACAAGACACTAAATAAAATCATTAAAAATAATAATTTCATATTCATACTTGCTTATCGTATCGTTATATGTGTCCTTCAGGACAGAATGTGAAAATACTACATTTTTAATTATAATTACAATAAATGTAATCTGTTTAAATTCCTGTAACCGATAATTAAGATAAGTGAAAATTGGTTCCCCTTACCTTCAATTTTTATGAAATTAAAAGTCACATTTTAATAGATCAATAGGGGTTAAAAATGCTTCCATTCTTACAATCGAACAGGAATAAATCTATCTGAATTTTTATGATGCATGAATTCTTCCATTGTTATCATTTTCCTTTGCAACACAAATGCATATTTTACAAGATTTGTAAAAAATACTAATCAATATTAAAATAGCAAAGAGTCTAATAAATTATGCGAAATCTCTTGTGTACTATCAGACGGTTTGCAGGCTCAAGAAGTTGCTGTTTTAAGCTTGTGTTGACGTAAGGTCGGCAAGGACAAAACTTTCTACCAACAATAAAATGGTCAAAATGAATACAGGTTCATTTTAGCGCTATACCAAAAATTTCATTTAAGTCCTGCCAACAGTTATTATTTTTACACTCAAATTTGTCCTTTATAATTTGGGTCAAAATCTACCATCCACTCAATGCCATATTTGTCTCTAAACATTCCAAAATATGATCCCCAAGGACTGTCTGATATGGGAAATTCGATTTGTCCACCTGCTGATAGCCCATTGAATAATTTGTCGGCTTCTTCTTTGCTTTCTGCACTGATGGATATTTTTGACCTGTTTTCGTTTTCGTTTGTCCGTCCCATACTTTCCGGTACATCATTAGCCATTAAAATATTATTTCCGATCGGCAAAGCGATGTGCATTATTTTATTTGCTTCATTTTCTGGAACCGGAAATTCAGCACTTGCCATGTCTTTGAAACGCACAATTTTTGCGAATTCTCCGCCAAAGACAGATTTATAAAATGTAAATGCTTCTTCTGCATTTCCGTTGAAGTTAATGTGTGGATTAATTTGTGCCATTTTGTTGATTTTATAGTTTTAAAAATGCGTAATTCATTTTCAGTTATTAAATGTAGTAAGTGGTTGTCAATTATGATCGTTGTTTCCAGCTTTTAACCCATCATCCCGGTGTTCCTGTTTCTCGTATTTCAACACTAGTGTTTTGTCCGTTTAAGATTGGGCATTTCTTTGCAATCATTGTGGCTTGATCCAGATTTTCGGCCAAAACAAGGATGTAACCTGCAATGGAATTATTGTCAGCAATATACGGTGTTTCCACAATCTCCCCATTAGGTTTCAGCACCCTTCCTTCTCGGGAAAAGTGATTTCCCCCATCTGCAAGTTGTTTGTTGTCTGCGATTTCGTTTATCCATTCCATCCATTGTTGCATATAAATTTTCATTTGTTCTTTGGAAGGTTGTGCATCTTCATTTGTTATGTCCATTCGGAAGATCAATACATATTCTTTCATTTTAAATCTTAGTTTGATGTTGTATAATTTAATTAGATACTGTCATAACTTTCTAAAGCAAGTGGTAAAAATTTCGAAACAGCCTTTAATCCAATTACAGTAAGGCCTAACAAAATAGTTGTCTTAATTTCTTCCCTTGTTGCACCGATATTTTTAGCCATTAGAACGTGCATTTTCACAGCTCTTTCATCGTCAGCTATCATCTTCATTGCTATATATATCAATTGTTTAGTTTTATTATCCAATCCTTTGTCTTCAATTAACGATTGAATTAGTCCATCATAGGCTCTTTGTACTTCAGGACTTTCATCTTTAAACTTTTGTAATGGATTCTCAGTTTTCATTTATTGATTTTTTTGAATTATTAATGATCTCTATTCGAATTTATGCATAATACCCAATACACGACTTTCTTTTAATTGGCCTAAAACGTTTTACGTGTATGAGAAGTAGCGAATTTAAAAGCATTTGTCTTCCTGTACACCATCTACTTCTTCAAATATACTGACCTCCCAGTTAGTACTGCCCTTGTTATTTCTCATAAACGCTGTTGGCGTTTCGCTTTTTATTTCGTCCGTTTATTTAAGTTTCTTCATTGCTTTATTTTCAACTAAGGATTTCATCTGACTTATCACTACTTTGTTAAGTTCGATAAGACGTTCCTTTTGTGTGCGTCCTTGCCGGATAAGTAAGGCGTTAATGCTTTCCATATTGCTCAATACAACTAATTGTTCCAATTTCGCGTAATCTCTTAAATTTCCTTTTTAGCACGGGATTATTTTCTCTCCATTCCTTTGCTGTAATTCCGAAAAGAGCTACATTCAATAGGTCGGATTCATTAGCATAAACAAAACTTGATCGTTGTTTGGTAATTTCTTGAGGAATCAGGTTTTCTTTAATAGTATCTGTGTGAATATGGTAATTTACCTTGGCTATGGTCCTTTGTAAATTCCATTCCAACTTCAGTCGATTATTTTCATCCTCCTTCAGGCGTTGAAATTCATTAACCAGATATATTTGAAACTCTGGACTTAACCACATTGCAAAGTGGAATGCTATTTCTTTATGTGCATAAGTTCCGCCGTAACGCCCTGCTTTTACTAGCACACCAACAGCGTTTGTTCGTTCAATCCATTGTCCCACAGACATTATGAACCTACTCACTCCTGCTTCTTGGGTAATTACCCCGAATTCGGGGTAATTAAAATTCGGGTTGTTGATTTTTTCCCAGACACCAATATACTCCAATGTGTTTTTGTTCGTACCCCACTTGCCGACTAACCCGCTGCCTTCACGAAAAGAAGCTGTCATATCGGTTAAACTTATATAGTCAGTTTCATTTTGACTGATTACCGTTATCGCAGATTCGTTTACGTTTAGCTTTCTGCTTCCTGCCATTTCTTAATTCACTAAGCCTCAAAGTTACAAAAAGAAATTCTGGTTAGAATGAGTTGATCTTGCTCATTGCCAAACGATGAAACAGCATACTTTTCATTTGGCGTTTAAGTTCACTTACACTACAGTTTTCTTTCTCAGATTGTTTTGTGTAGAAACTGATTTCAAGTTCGTTATCAGACCGTAATATCTCAAAATAATGGCTCTAACTCAATACGTTAGACAGTGTCTCACTTTTTGGAAAGTTCGGATACAGCTTTCTCATATACAACAAATTAGCTCTACTGAATCCCTTTCCATAAAGTCGAGTCAGATCTTTGGATAGCTGCTCAAAGAGAAAAGACCCTAACTCTGCCTTTTCTTTTCCGCCTTGCTCAAATTCAACGATGTGTCTGCCAATTAATCAATAAGTCTGAACTAAAATAATATTTACAGATTTAGCAACTTGTTTTCTTCCTTTTTGAAGAAGTCCACCAATTTCGTTGATTAAGTAAGTATATTTTGATTGTTCAATATTCATTTCGTCAAAGCTATCAAAATGATTGTGTAAATATTCTTGATACGAAGAGATTCTTATTCTTATTGAAATGTCATTTATTAGTTGCCACTAACGCAAATATCCCAGCCACATAATGGCACAAAGCTGACAAACAGTAAGGAGATCTGCTCAACAGATACTGTACATAGTCAAAATTAATAAATCATGTTCATATATGTGCATAAGGATCGGCAAACTAGTAAAACATAACCCACTCCGCCATCAACAAATCTCATAGAACACTCTACTCCAGCCTGCCATCCAGCCAGTGTATAATGTTCAACAGTAACTGATGATTTTCTGGAGCATCCGGACTGTTCATGCCGATTTGTTTTTTGTTTGGACCTGCCAGTTGTGCGGTAAACATGGCTGCTTCACCAAAAACTACCAATTTGCCTTGACCGTGTTTTTTAAATGCGCCCTGTGACCAACCGGCTACATTGTATTTGGCAGTCTGGTCATGGAATACCCAGGCGGTATCGGGTAGAAAATTCACATAATTTTTATCAAAAATTAATACCGGAGTGGCGTCACCCGGAATTTTAAATGCCTGCCCGGTAAATGTGGCTACCTGATGTATGCTTTCTGTAGAATCTCTTCCATGAGTGAGTTGGCTTTCCACCAAGGTTTTTTCATTTAGATTGAAATAGGTATTTCCTTTTGAATTGGAATCCAGAGCAAAGCCATTGGTAAATTCAAAGCCAAAAGCTGCAGCAAGATCTTTTGCCGCTCCGGACAGTGGCATGTGGTCTGCGATTAAAAATAAACTTCCACCATTGCTTACCCATTGTTCCAATTCAATTATCTCTTCCTTTGTAAAAGCGGAAGGATTAGGCACTATCCAACGGCTTACATTGCTTTCATGCAAGGCATTGGAAATGACCAGAATTTTGCCTTTCTCTAATTCCTTGGTTTTAAAAGGGTCTTTGTAGGATTGCACCCGATAACCGTCTCTAGCCAACAAATTAGCAAATGGCTTAAACCTTCCCTCTTTGGTATGAAAATTATGATGCGCTTCATCAATAAACACCACAGACCCAAGGCCAGGCGCATATTCCGGATGAGGTAAGGGTGGGTGATAGGCAGTATCCGCAATTTGCTGTGCAACGATTACCATAGGTATTATCAACATGCACAGCAAAAGCCATTTTTTTGTCATATAGCTTATTTTTTTTGAGTACTAAATTCTTATCCCCAGCATCCAGTATTTTTTAAATTCTGTTTATATCCATAAGGAAGTTCATTTTGCTTTTTTTCCTATGCGCAGAAATGCGGCGCTATAATTTAAGTAAGGTAGTACATTTATCATTTACTTCACCCATATTCGTAGATAAAATTTCTGAACAAACCAAGCCATTTTTAACCTGAAACGTAGGGATTTAATCAAAGCCTAAAAAAGAGTAACAAATCAGTTAAACTCTATCTCAATCCGGGTGTTTAAATATTGGCTTGTTGATCCTCTCGGGATTGGAACAGGGGTCTTTTGGACGATAGAATTGGTCCTGCTTCTGTAAGAATGTAAGTACCCATATAGGAGCGATGAGCAAAGCTTATTCGACTTTATTTATTCTTACAAACTATAAAACAATTGATAAAAAATGGAAAATCAAGTACCATCAAGTACGCCATCTTACAGTGTAAACAGTGAAAGCAAATGTCCCTTCTCCGGAGGAGCACTCAACCAAAGTGCAGGCGGGGGTACAAGAAACAGAGACTGGTGGCCTAATCTTTTGAAATTAAATATTCTTCGGCAACATTCTCCTCTTTCTAATCCGATGGGTGAAAATTTCAACTATGCAGAAGAATTTAAATCTCTTGACCTTGAGGCGGTTAAAAAAGACATTTTTGAATTGATGACAACCTCCCAGGACTGGTGGCCTGCAGACTATGGTCATTATGGTCCTTTCTTCATCCGTATGGCCTGGCACAGCGCCGGTACGTACAGGATTTCCGATGGTCGTGGCGGCGGCGGTTCTGGCACCCAGCGCTTTGCACCACTCAACAGCTGGCCGGATAACGCCAACCTGGATAAAGCGCGTTTGTTGCTTTGGCCAATCAAACAGAAATACGGAAAGAAAATTTCATGGGCTGACCTCATGATCCTTGCAGGCAACTGCGCTCTGGAATCCATGAACTTCAAAACTTTTGGTTTTGCAGGTGGACGTGAAGATGTTTGGGAACCGGAGGAAGATATTTATTGGGGTTCTGAAGGCAAATGGCTTGAAGATAAACGATATACCGGTGACCGTGAGTTGGAGAATCCACTTGCTGCTGTTCAGATGGGTCTGATTTATGTAAATCCGGAAGGACCTAACGGTAACCCTGATCCTATAGCCGCGGCCCGCGACATCCGCGAGACCTTTGGCAGAATGGCGATGAATGATGAAGAGACTGTAGCATTGATTGCAGGCGGGCACACTTTTGGAAAAACCCACGGTGCTGCTGACCCATCAAAGTATGTAGGGCCTGAGCCTTCCGCGGCGGGTATTGAAGAGCAAGGCCTTGGCTGGAAAAACAGTTTTGGCAGTGGAAATGGCGTAAACACCATTACCAGCGGACTTGAAGGCGCCTGGACCACCACACCAACCAAATGGAGCAACAACTTTTTCTGGAATCTTTTTGGCTACGAATGGGAATTGACCAAAAGCCCTGCAGGAGCGCATCAGTGGATACCTAAGCATGGTATGGGTGCCGGAACAGTTCCGGATGCACATGACCCTTCCAAACGTCATACACCGGTAATGCTTACCACAGATCTTGCCCTGAGATTTGATCCGGCTTATGAGAAAATATCGAGACGATTCCATGAGCATCCGGATCAGTTTGCCGATGCTTTCGCACGTGCATGGTATAAACTGACGCACCGCGACATGGGGCCTGTTTCCAGATATCTTGGACCGGAGGTGCCTAAAGAGGTTTTGATATGGCAGGATCCTGTTCCTGCAGTAAACCATAAATTAATCGAGGCCCAAGACATCGCTTTATTAAAAAGCAAAGTGTTGGCTTCAGGCTTGAGTGTTTCCCAACTGGTTTCTACCGCCTGGGCATCTGCATCCACATTCCGTGGTTCGGATAAACGAGGTGGTGCAAACGGTGCGCGCATCAGACTGGCTCCTCAGAAATACTGGGCAGTCAACAATCCAACTCAACTTTCTAAAGTTCTGGAGACATTGGAAGGAATCCAAAAAAGAATTCAACAGTGCCCAATCCGATAAAATGATATCTCTGGCAGATTTAATTGTTTTGGCAGGATGTGCGGGCGTGGAGAAAGCTGCAAAAACAGCAGGACATGAAGTCCAAGTGCCTTTTACTCCAGGAAGAACAGATGCTACCCAGGAACAAACCGATATTGAGTCCTTTGCCGTTCTTGAACCTAAAGCCGACGGATTCCGAAATTACATGAAGAATCGATATCCGGTTTCCGCTGAAGAAATGTTGGTGGATAAAGCACAACTACTTAACCTTACAGCACCGGAGATGACTGTGTTGGTCGGTGGGATGCGTATGTTGAACACCAACTTCGATAATTCCAAACATGGGGTATTCACCAAACGTCCGGAGACACTTACGAATGACTTCTTTGTAAATCTACTGGATTTTAATACTTCCTGGAAGGCTGCAGCCGGAACTCATGATGTTTTTGAAGGACGCGATCGCTCAACCGGTGAAGTAAAATGGACCGGAACACGTGTTGACCTCATCTTCGGTTCTAATTCAGAATTAAGAGCGCTTGCAGAGGTGTATGGATGTGCGGATGGACAGGAAAAATTCGTGAAAGATTTTGTTGCTGCATGGAATAAGGTGATGAATCTTGATCGATTTGATCTGGCTTAGTTTCTTACGATCCTCAGAAGATTTTATAAATTACAAAGGTGGTTCTTTTTAGGACCACCTTTTTTTTCGATGGGTTAAACCCTTTCATTAGATTAGAATGTAATAAAATGGGATATAAAATCTTATCCCTGAATTTTTTACTTGTTCATTTTTTCATAGCCTCCAGGTATACCGTACGGATGCTGTTCTTTTCCTCCTCGTGGACCATTTTTTCAACTTCCTTAAGAAGCATCAACTGATGTTTTGTTTTTAGTTTTAATATTTCACCAATGGCAAATGCCGCGCTCCATCGCACAACTGTGCCATCGTGTCCGGAGTTGATCAAAAGATTCTTAATGGCAATAGCTAAATTTTTAGGAAATAAGTGCGCTGTATTTCCAATGACCTTCGCACTTTCCCATTTCACTCTGGGTGCCGTGTCTGTCAGGGTTTTGGAAACAAAAGAAAATACATTTTCGTCTGCGATATTGGGATTGATTTTAGTGGCGTATTCTAATGCTTCAATGCAAGTAGCCTTTACTGAATCCTTCGAATTTTCTGCAAAAACGCAAAGCTCATCTGTCGCTAAAGATCCATCCAATAACCATTTGCTGATGGTCTCCGTCTTCTCTTTAGTCTTCTTGTCTTTGTCCTGAAATAAATCAACTAGGGTCATTCAAGACATTATTTTTTCCAACGAGCCAATTTCGGAATTCCCATGGTGAAGAATCCGGCAAGGAATCCCGGAAAGCCCATTTCTTTTAATTTTCCTTTGGAAAATTCCTGCATTTGTGCTGCAGTCCAGTCCGGTTGTTTAAACTGACCGTTTTCATAGCAATAGGCACAATACATTTGGCTGATGGAGCCATCTGAATTGGTCCCACCTCCATTAGGTGATTTTTTAAGCGGCATGCCACAACTTTGGCAATTTTTATACACATTCTGTTCCATGTCAAGAGAAAGTTCGTGAGAAAATATTTTTCAAAGTTAAGTTTTATCCGAAAATTCAGGCTTCCTAATTTTGATTGGCAAAGTGAAGTCTTTTAAGTTGCAGCGACTGCGGAAAATACCATCAGAAATGAAATAATATCTGTGAAGAATTTTGGTAAGGGTTCAATTAAAATTCAAAATTGTGTTACCAACGGAATTCCGAATTTGTGCATGGCGTGTAGATTAAATTTTAGACATCTGGGATGTTGAAATGTTTCAATACCCTCAATGCCCTTAAAGTATTCCATCGGCTTGGCTTGCCGGCCTGTTCCATTTCAAAATGAGTCTGACCCGGATGCTTTGAAGGAAGTTTCCATACACCTTCTTTGGTTTTTTTGTTTTGTAAAAACTCAATGGCATCGTCCATACGGTGGTCGTATTTAATTTTTGCATACTGAAAGTAATCCAAAGCCTTTAATACGTCATAATACCAACGACTAGGGTAATATAATTTCAGGAAGTTGGGGTTGATGATTTCTCCGGATTTGTCTGAGCGGAATAATTTATGCATCAGTATGAATTCGTGCGCTTCCTGCTGCACTTCTAAAAGTTCATTAAGTCTATAGGTATAACCATTCTTGTGGTATTCAAAAATGCCTTCCAGAACGGACAGCGTAGTATGCAACGAGCTGTGGATTGCACCGGTGGAATTGGAACGACAGTTGAATCCACCATCCTTCATTTTTTCATTTAATAGAAAATCTATCACCGAACAAAGAAGTTCTTCTTTAATTCCAAAATAGGTGGAATAATTCAATACCATGCCATTGATGCAAACATCGCACTTTTGATTTTGTCCGATAGGGCGTATTCCTCCATCAGGTCCTTTTTCTGTATTAAATATTTTTTGAACAGATTCTTTTATCAACTTGTTGGTTGAGGAGATATTTAGATTTTTTAAATCCAATAAGGTATAATGTGTGCTTATCCATTTGGGTTGGTAGAAACTTTGTCCCCAGTATGCATTTTCGTGTCGTTTGGAAAGAAATTTCAATCCCCATCCTTCAGAATTGATTTTATTTCTTAGCCTGGGTTTGTCCTGATCTAAAAGATCTCTATAGGTCTGATATTGGATCGATACATCGCCTTCAAGCAGCCAGTGGATTATTTGTTCTTTGGTCATTACAAAAACTTAATAAGTATGTATTCGTAACTTAGATTCAAGTAGTAAAATTAATTTATATTTGCAAACAAGGTTTAAAAAAACAAATCTCCAAAAGTAATTAAATCCTAAACTTTATTAATCGATTCTTAATTTTAAGAGCCGAAATAACCCTTTGTCTATTGAATAAAAAATCATAAAATGTCTTCAGGCTTATCTTAACTGATGTCAAAGCTTTGTTGGTTATTCATTGGTATTTTTAGTTTTGTTCTGCTGGTATATGTTTTTATATATTTTTATCAAATAGAAAATTGGTCCGACAGAGGGTATTACAACTGGATGAATTTTAAAAAGATATTTATTCTGGTAGGCATTATTGGCGGATCAGTATGGATGAAGCATCAGGAGAATAGCCCTGTTGGCGCAAATCTACACCTTGCATCAGGATTATTAAAAAAAAACCTTGTTGACAAAAGTCTCCGACTTGTGCCTAGTAGTTTTAATAACCTAAGTAAATGACAATAATTGAATCATAGGTACACATTGCCGCAGACTATTAAAATACACATTTGTAAAACAGGGAGATTTAATTTTATAGGAATTTAATATATTTCTAATGCTCCTTCACTTTCGTTTGAATAAAAATCATTAATCTCTTTTAATTTCGATATAATTACTCTTTCTAAAAATAAAGTTGATTGGTTACCGGTTCTAAGGATTACACATTTTGGAGGAAAGCCATATAAATTTCCTAAGTTAATAAAATCTAAATCGTTGATAAAAATAACCAATTGATTTGCTTTAGCAAAATTCTAAATCTGTTGATCTGTAACCGGAGCATTGAGTCCACAATTATCTACATGTATGCAATCCTCAAACCATTCCTTCAAATTTTCTTTGATCCTCCAAGATATATTTGCATCCAATAATATTTTCATATATGCATCAAGCAGAGAGATGCTTCTCGGTTTGCAGCAAAGCTTAAAGCTGCTAAAATATGCTCTCTTTTAAGTTGTGGGAAATCTCTTTCAATTTCTTCATAACTCATACCTGAGGACAACCACTTTAGGATATCATCAATTGAAATCCTTGTACCGATGATACAAGGTTTTCCAAAGCGAATTAAGCCGTCAATCTGAATATATTTATTTATATCATCCATAAAGCAAATATACAAATATTCATAAAAAACAAACCATTTTCCTTAATTATTGTGATAAACGCTTAAATGGGTTTTGTCTAATCAAAAATCATAAAAAGAAAAAGGATATACCCTTGCTGGCGCAAGTCTGCGACTTGTGCCATGATTGATCTCGTCTGAACTGGGATTTCTGGGATTTATGGGAGTGTTGAGATATAATTTACTTTTTAAATATTTCTATAAATATCCTGACTAATTCCTTTAAGTCCTATAATTCTGAGACTATTATTTCAAGATTCATTCTTCTAAGAAGTCTGAAAAATTTACCCTATCATTATTTGTATTTCAAGACATGTCTTGATTTATTTCTACAAAATAAAGTATGTATATTTTTGTAATAGGTAAAATACCAATTTTATGGTATTGTATAAACAAAGAGGATAGGTATTTTTGTAATCAGGTTGCACGTGAAGGAACACAACTGTGCAATCTGTTTTTTTTAGTTAATTGTAAACACCTAACATTATGAAAAAATCAGACACTCTATTCAGGGTATTATTATTATTTTTCTTTTTAAACGTTTCTTTCTATAGTTGTCAAAAGGAACAAACAATTGATCATGCTAATCAGATGTTAGAGGGATTAGCATCAACTGGTCAAACTGAGATAAGTGAATTTGTTCAAACTTGTTTATATCACATAAGAAAGGTAAACAGTCAAAATCAACAAGGCGACTTAAACTATTTTTTACAATCAATATGGATTTCCTCTAATCCATTACATAAGTGTTTTAAAAAATGAAAACGACCATGTTATCTGTATAAAAATTCCGATAGCCAGGAATGATGGTCAGGTATTACACTATTTTCAGGCAATCAGGTACGGAGATGAGTTTGGGTATTTTCTAATTGGCACGGAGTCAAACATTGCAGATGAAATTGATGAGAACCAGGATTTTCCTGAAGTGCTGAGCATAGAAACAGAAGAGGATGATGATTTTGATGGAAGTGGCGGAGGCTCTTCAAGTAATTTTGAATCCTCGGGATGTATTAAGATTGTTCCTCTCACTACCCCAATATGTAGAGAAGAACCTTGTCCTAATAATTGTACCCCATGTCGGCATCCCCGCATCAATTGTGCGAAAAGAGATGACGACGGGAATTCCGGAGGTGGCGGTACCGGCGGTGGAGGATCGAGCAGTGGTACGATTGTAATAACTATTTGGAGTGATCGAGGTACATTTAATTGGGGAGGAAAAGGAGGTCCCCCTCCCAACAATCCTTCCTATGGAGGAGGAAATACAAATGGAAGCGCTGACACCAAGTGCATATTTAAACGTGAAGAAATTGAAGAAGCCTTTGTAAGTTATTTTAATACAAACTACCCTGATCTTCAGATCCCGAACAATCATGTGTCCTGGTATGTGGATGAGGGGTGTTTAAGACAGGTGTGTGAAGATTATTTTGATACGGGAATTAAGGATTTTAACAATTGCTTTGAAGATGCAATTAGAAAAATGTATCGATTAACGGAGGAGGAATGGGAGGAATTCAAGGAGATACTTGAAAATGGATTTAATATAGACAAAAATCCAATATATAGGTTAAATATTTGTGAGCTAGATTTATTAATCAATTTTCCGGAATGTGCAATTGAGGTTTACAAAGCTATAGAGAAAGCTACAATTATGACAATTTATAAATGGGGCCAAAGTTCTGTTAAAGATTCCAGTGATGCATTTAGGCATGCCTATTGGATGGCATAAATATCTAGGGTCACAGTTTGTGGTGGAACAGTTGCAAGAGCATTTGGGGTTGCACATGAATGTGATTTGCCAGATGGTGCCAATGATAAAATTATGGATTTATTCAATAACGATTTAGGTATTTCAATTGCAGAAAACAATCCAGGTTTAAGTGAAGCGGAATTAGCAAATTTGCTATGCAATTACATAAACTCAGGAGATTTTAAAATTATGGCGGACCCTCATTTGCCATCAGAGCATTTAATATTTAGTACAGGATGTATTTGTAAATAGCATAAATTATGTATTCAGAACCAATATTTACATTCAGCCTAATTGTTCTTACATTAAATTCTTATTTTATTATCTTTAAATTATGGAAAGCATTCAGAACAAAGATAAATGCTCATTTTATAGCCTTTTTATATCTATCATGATGTTCCAATTTCTTAAGAAAATTTCATTTTTCATATGGATTCTGATTATAAGTTGGTATCCAAACAAAGGTTTTGATATGACAAGATGGAGAACAGAACCATATATTAGATTTAAACAAACTCATTCACTAATATATACAAAGAAATTAAATCGATTGAGCAAAGAGGAAACATTGAAAATTTTGGGAGAACCTGATACCAGAGCAAGTAAGGATATTTGGACTTATATTTTAGGAAATAGACCAGGATTCCATATAGATCTGGATATATTGGTAATCTATTTTAAGGAAAACTTAATTGAAACATATAAAGTGCTCTGTGAGGGCGAAGTAGAGTGTGATTATTATTAACTAAGGAAGCTTGTACAAATTCTTGAATTTTTTTAATTCTGTACAATCAAGTCATAAAAAGCGCTAACACTCCTTAGGACTTAATTCAATAGGGATTATTAACTTTATGAACTTTTTGTAAAGCCAATGGGGAATATTACATAATACCATATTTAGCACTATTTTTGAAACTATTGATGAGCTTAATTTGACAGATGTTTTGGAATGGAAAAAAAAGGGAAGCAGTAATATTGGCCAGTTTGCTGTATTTTTAGGCGGTAAATCAGTAGATGAATTTTTTGATCTTTTGGCATTGAAACTTGGTAAGACATGGATGCCATGTCCGCCAGCTTTATGTATAGATATGGGTAATGGAGTTGCGATTTCACACTATATAGATGCTTCATTTAACGGTCCAGCAATCTTAATTGTTTTACCAGGAGGTCATAAATTTAAAGTTCGATTGCAATGAAAGTAATATCAACTAAACATTTAATTTCTAATGAGGCGATTTCTATATTGCAACAAATGATTAATTCAAGTTATAGTAGATTATATCTCGATCAATCACAATACATTTCATTTGACCGTTCCATTTCAAGTTTTGAGGTATACTTTCCAGGCAATTTAACATTGATCAATCAGAACCCAAAGGAACAAATAGGAGGTGTTGATTTTATTTCAAAAAATGAATTAGATGCTATCGAAAGTGAAATCCCTATTTTGAAAATTACAGAATGTAAAAATGATTTTAGTGATGGCAGCGGTATGCACATATGGGAAAATAAAATAGTTAAAATCGATATATTTTGTGATGTGTCATCTGATATATTTGATGATTTAAATAGTTTTGATATCGTTAGAAAATTTGTAAAATCCCATAAATGTAAAGAGCTTGAATATTTAAGACAGACAGATGAATTAATTTTATTTACTTGTGCGGATAATACTAAATTATTGTTACAGGCAACTACTGGTGTGAATGGTTCGGTAGTTTTACATTTTGATGAAAATCATATCGACAAAATTTTATCTAACGAACCTCTTGTTGGCGCAAGTCTCCGACTTGTGCCACGATTATTAATAAGACCCTTTTATTGGAAACCCCCGATCATTAATAAAACCCCTTGCTGGCGCAAGTCTGCGACTTGTGCCATGATTGATCTCGTCTGAACTGGGATTTCTGGGATTTATGGGAGTGTTGAGATTTTATTTATTTTGGAATTACAAATGCTATTTTGCTTATAAATTATTTTATAATTAATTTTTATAGGCATAGTAAGCTGAAACGATGGCTGCTAATACACTTATTACTGACGCAATTAAATTTATTCTTGATAAATAAAAGTCTGGGTTTTTTCTTATATTCCAATCATATTCAAAATTTGGATTTGCTTTGTCTCTTGTATAACGTGTGCTTTCAATTAAATCTGAAGATAACTTGTCTAATAAATGATATTCCACATCCTCTCCAATTATTTCTTTTACGGCCCATCCAACTCTGCAGTTTTTTTCTTGCTTAACATGTGTTTTAATTAGCTCTAAAATCAAGTTCCTTTGATCATTAGTTATGTTTCCAATTTTACTCATATGGCAAATTTAATATTATAAAATGATATTCCTCTTGTTGGCGCAAGTCTCCGACTTGTGCCACGATTATTAATAAGACCCTTTTATTGGAAACCCCCGATCATTAATAAAACCCCTTGCTGGCGCAAGTCTGCGACTTGCTGATTGATCTCGTCTGAACTGGGATTTCTGGGATTTATGGGAGTGTTGAGATTTTATTTATTTTGGAATTACAAATGCTATTTTGCTTATAAATTATTTTATAATTAATTTTTATAGGCATAGTAAGCTGAAACGATGGCTGCTAATACACTTATTACTGACGCAATTAAATTTATTCTTGATAAATAAAAGTCTGGGTTTTTTCTTATATTCCAATCATATTCAAAATTTGGATTTGCTTTGTCTCTTGTATAACGTGTGCTTTCAATTAAATCTGAAGATAACTTGTCTAATAAATGATATTCCACATCCTCTCCAATTATTTCTTTTACGGCCCATCCAACTCTGCAGTTTTTTCTTGCTTAACATGTGTTTTAATTAGCTCTAAAATCAAGTTCCTTTGATCATTAGTTATGTTTCCAATTTTACTCATATGGCAAATTTAATATTATAAAATGATATTCCTTTTTCACTTGATAAAATAGTTTTAATTAATTCATGAGCAGAAATAATCTTATAGATGCATTAATTTTGTGCTAAATCATCTTCCTAACTCTTATCCTGCAAGTATAGCACCAGCGTCATGATTGTAAAAAACCAATGAGCTATCTATTGATATAAATAGGGCTCATTGTTATCAATCATCTTACGTACATTCTCCAACACTCTTTTCATGTAGGTGCGCCAAAAAAGTTGTGCAAACAACCAGTTGAATGGATACAAAAATACCTGATCGGCAAATAAAGTGTAGGTATATTCCACCAGAATTTCTGCTTCAGATATGGGCGTTGTCTTCCATTCTCCTTCAAACTTATAAAAGCCCAGCATCCATGATTTAAAGTTGCTTACCTCAATTTTCCAGTATTGATTCTCTATTCTTTCCAGCACCCTGTCCATGGAGGCCTCTCCTCCCTTGAAGCCGAGTGATTTAGCGGCAAATACTTTTTTATTGCCACCTGGTTTTCCCCAACTGTCATCCTCAGTACAATGGGTAACCTTAGGCATGAATCCATAACCCGTGTGCACTTTAGAAACATCACATAACATCGGGGTTTTAAATGCCCTCTCCAGAGAACAATTATAAGTGGTTTTTATGCTTACTTTAAAAGTCATTTTATTCAAAACTGTTGGTAGAAAACCATTAAACGCAAGGCGCAGGTAAATGTTGACTGGCTGCGAAAAGAGCCAAATTTCCTGTCCCATTCCCCTGAATCCAAATCACTTTTTAACCGCGCTACTAATTTCTCTTCCAGTCCCTGGGGCAAGAATCCCCAGGCAGATTGTGACAATCTAACCTCCTTATCCAAAAACGCCTCAGGTCGTCCATAAAATGCTTCCTGAAATCCATCTTCGCAATCCAACGGTATAGGAATTGGAATTACTTCAACTCTTCCTCCTAAGGAGTTCTGAATAAAATCAATCGCCGGATAGCGTGCTTTTTCCACCGCTATAAGTTCCGGAAAATAATGTGCGTTCCAAAATTGGTCCAATTCATCCGGGTCAAAAGTCATGATGACTACTTTTTTTTGGAAACCCTGCGTAATTCTCTTAAGCCCTTTTGCACATCCGGCCAGTGGTGCACGGTAACCATGGCCATTACAGCATCAAATGAATGATCATCAAATGGCAAATGGTCTGCCTTGGCATTTATCGCAGGGACCTTTCCATTTAGATTCCTTTGGGCTCGCATGACCTCCGAAGGCTCTACGGCTACTACATATTTATCCTCAGGTTCATAAGATCCTGCACCTGCGCCAACATTCAAAACAGTATCCACATCCTCAAGCGCTTTATCTACATAAGCGGCAATTCTTGGGTCTGTCCGTCGATGTCCGGAATAATGATGTCCAAAACTATCGTAATCAAAAGCCGGATTATTGTGAATCATATTAATTGGTATGGTTAGCCGTTGATTGTGTATTCAAACCAGAGGACATTTTTAAAAATTTGATCATTTCTAAATGGTCAAATGAGAAATTAAAATGGACATAAATTCATAAATGCAAAAAGTTCAATTTAATTAATAAAAAAAAATTAGCTTGCTAAAATTTAAATTAGCTTTATAACAGCTTGCTCTGATTTTTTAAATTTTTGTAATGCAATATGGTAATCATGGCCACAATAAGAAAAGGAAGTGTGGATAAAATAATTTTATAATTAAAGCTCATCAAGCCGATCACCAACATAAAACCCAATAATAATCCCAGACAAGATATGCCGATATAGGTCATGATTTTATTAGGTTTATCTTGAAAAAGGGTGACCAATAAAATGATCTGCCCGATCATGGGCAATAATGTGAACGGATGCATAACGGAGGCAGGATCACTAAAAAGTTTGGATATAATCTCCCCTTCTGCCTGAAACAATAAAATTTGATTGTGTCCACCCCATTCCAAATATCCTACAAATGAGGTCAGGATCAACAACAGGTTTAAAATTTTACTTTTCATACGTCAATAGTTTGCTTCTAATTTTATATCAATAATATTTAAGTTAAAATAATAAATATCCTTCCAAGCCTCAAATTTTAATGACACCTCTAAACCCTCTTGCTGCATAGTAAGATTGAACTCCGTTGTGGTACACAAATACATTCCCATAGCGGTAATCGCCAAATATCGCTCCACCATGCTTTCTAATGTCCGCAGGGGTAAGCAACCAGGACGAGGTCTTTGCATCAAAATGACCCAGCTTTTGTAAATTTCGGTATTGTTCTTCTGTCAGTATTTCTATACCCATTTCCTCTGCCATACCGAGGGCACTGTTTTCCGGAGGAAATTCTTTTCTGGCCAACAAGGCTTCTGTATCATAACACAAACTTCTTCTGCCCTTTGGACTCTCCGGGGAACAATCGTAAAAAATGAATTCACCGGTCTTTTTATCCTGACCAACTACATCAGGTTCGCCACCTGTTCTCTCCATCTCGTTGAGTGACCATAATTTTTGTCCAGCTGCTTCCAGTCTGGTCTGGACCTCTGACCAGATTAGTCCCTTATGTCGTGAACTATTTTTTTCAAATCGGGACTTGAGGGTGGCAAATAAATCTTGAGATTCCTTAGCCGACAAAGTCTTTTTAGGCATGGTTAAATTTTTTCTGGCTTTGAATATTCATTTAATTGGCCAATGCAATTTTTTATTAAGGAAATAATTGGCAACGCTAAAATATAAAAAATAGATAAACCCAAAAAATTTAATAATTGAACAACATCCCTTGAATTGTGGAATTGGAAAATAAATTCATATTATAAGAAAATTAATTCAATGCGGATGATTTCAAATAGTAATTTTATTTTCACCAATAATTACTAATAAATCACTCACCAGCTTCCTGGTTGAAACAAGAAATATTTATAAAGGTGGGACTTGCTTTGCAGCTGTAGTGCAAGCAGGAATACAAAAAAGGTTTAACCTTTTAAATCGACTCAAAGGAATTTATAATTGTCCTGTAAAAAATAAATCCACAAGAAAATATAAATTTATTATTTGGCTTATTTCCTTCTGAAAAGAAAGGAATTACTTGTGCTTACTCAGGTAAAGGTTTACACCTTGCAAAACTCAAGTTTTAGAAATTATTCTCTTTTAAAAGACATACTTTCCATAATAATTTGTGGTCCTAATTTAAATGTTCAAACCCGATGGATAAAGAAAATATAATTCTCAGATGATGATTATTTATAATCCAAATATGCCATTGGCCATTAGATACAATGAACAGTGGTATAACCCCATCAACATCCTTAGAGATTTAAAATAAAATCAATGTTAGAAGCGTTTTATAAAATATTTCATATTTTAGCACGCTAATCAAATTCCTTCGGTTTACTTTAATGAATAAGTCCTATGCCGTTCAAATTACCTGAGAGGGTCAAACCGGTAAAATTAATCTTTACCAAAATCTAAAAATTTAAGTTATGAATATCTCTCTTAATTTTAAAGAAAATCCATTCCATCTATTGTTGTTTACTACAATTATTCTATTGCTGACATTTGCAATAAAACCCTTATCTAATATGAATTTTCAGGATATGCAAATGTTTGGCCGGCCTTTGGAAAATATGATCTGGGCCCTTCCATTTTTTCTGATCTTTTCATGGCTCTTGTATCTAGCATCAAGGAATTTCCTATACTCAATCACCTATACGCGGATACACGTTATCACAACCGTGATCACCATTTTGCTGATATTGCCCATTTTATACATAGGCATCCATCCTTCCACCTTCAGCAACGAAAGGCATGAATCCATAGGTGTCCTTATACAAATCTTAACATGGATATTTGTTCTTGGACAACTAACTTATTTGTTTAATTTAGGACTTGGAATACTCTTGAAACGGAAATTGAAGTAAGTAAAATTGAAGAAATCAATTTGAGTCTCTTGCATAAACAAATGGCACTAATTTATTATTCCAAGGTTAGCTGTTTACCCTTTATTATAATGCAATCTAAAGTTCAAATGAAAATTTGATTAAGCTTAAATTTTTATGCCTGGCTTACGTGGGCGGCACATGGGTAATAGGGGCCATGCCCAAAACTATGGCTTAAATTTTTGTGAGCTTGACTTTCTCCACTGGATGATTGAAGTTTTATAATTGTTGTGGGAAAAACATTTCTTCCACTGTAGAAGTGTTTTGGGTTACTTACTGTAACATCACATTTTAATATTTCTCTCCAGAACTTAATTTTATACCTACAAATCAAGTACAAGATCTAAAATAAATACTTTTATCTCTAAATGTAAAAATATGTTGGGCTGCAATCCATGGATAAATTCATCAAGGAACTAAACGATTAATTTTATATAGAATTCTTAAATAAACTCATTGCAAATTTCAGATATAATTGATTTATGTATTTTAAAAACATGGCCAAATCATTTTTTACAGCAATTCTTTGCGTAATGCATTGGACTCTCGGCCTGACACAATCTGGATTTACGACAGACCAGAATGCAGACCTCATGATTTCCGGAATAGACTTTAACCATACCGGCGGTGCTTTTTCCTTCAATCATCCCAATGGCCTGGCCAGTAACGGAAGTAATTTATTGATGTGTGATCGCTTTAACAACCGCATTCTCATTTGGCTCAAGGCCCCTACTTCATGGGATGCGCCACCTGATCTGGTCCTTGGGCAACAAAATTTTACAGACAATAATCCCGGCATCACAAAGAGCAGTTTAAATTGGCCCGGAAATGTATCGGTATCTCCATCCGGCAAATTAGCGATCGCCGATTCAAACAATGACAGTCTTCTGTTGTGGAATAATTTTCCCATTCAAAATGGTCAACCTGCCGATATCTCCATCCACCTACCTTCCATATGGCCTGGTAACACCCCACAAAAATGGGAATGGCCCTGGGGGATCTGGACAGATGGCATCCGCCTCGCTGCTGTGGCCACTCAGGGAGCAACCATTTTGTTTTGGAATACTTTCCCCATCACAGATAACCAAAAACCAGATTACACCATTACCAACCCTGATTTTGGTACGCCCAGAAATATATCCACAGATGGCGCTCAATATTTCTTTGTTGGAGACCACAATGCCAGAGTCCATGGAAATCCGGGAACTTTCTTTTGGAACTCATACCCAATTTCGTCCAATCAAAAATATGATTTCTACAGAGACGAATGGATCAAAGGAACTAAACTATCGGATGGAAAATTAATCGCTTCCGGATTGAGCAGAATTTATACCTGGAACAGCATACCCACCAGCGCATCACAAAATCCGGATTTAATTGCTTCGCCAACTTTTTATGATAATGGTGATGGCGTAGATGTGGTGGAAGCTAATGGGAATATTTATATTTGTAATTACAATGGCAACAACATTTTGGTTTATGATTCACCACCAGATCAGATCCACACCAACCCATTGTTCGCTGTAGGTGTACATGATTACCACAACAACACCCTGGATTCCATCGGATACATCCAGAATCCTGCCATGTCAAGCGATGGAACCCGACTCATCATTACATCAGACTACTACAAACGGATTTACATTTTTAATAAATTCCCAAAAATATCCGGAGAAAAAGCAGATCAGATCATTTCTACAGCAAAGTATAATCTTGCTGCCTGGGACAACGCATTACACAACAATACATTTGTTGCAGCAGGCAGAAATACAGTTTGTATCTGGAATGATGCAAATAAACTGGATCTCAATCCATCCACCATGTACAATGGAAAAATAGGCAGCGCATCTTTTAACGATTTAAAAGGAGTCGCCCTGGATGATAAATTTTTTTATTTGGCGGATAAAGCTGGAATGGTTTATATCTGGAAAGGAATTCCCGATAATAATTCTACAAACCCGGTGTACACTTTAAACTTTGGAAATGTTCAGCTCAACCGTTTATCCTCAGACGGAACTTACTTCTGTGTCACCCAACAATCACCTGCAACAATTTTCATTTACAAAAAATCGGATTTGGAAAATGGGAACCTTTCTCCCTGGAAAACAATCATCCAACAAGGCTTACTCAATCTGCCGTCCGAGGCCATCACTTACCATGGAACTTTAGCTATTGCAAATCAAAGTTTTAATGATGTACTGATCTGGGATGACATCAACCAAGCGCCCATTACATCAAAAATGATCATTTTAGGACAAACTTCTAATTCATCTAACAACAAGCCTGCAATAGGTACGAACCGTTTGTTTATGCCCGGTTCATTACTCTATCAGAACAATCAACTCTGGATAGGTGAACATAAATTTTCTTCAAGAATTTTGAAGTTTTCAGCTGTTACAACAGGTAACCATGAACCAGTTTTATCTTCTGCAGGTTTTTACCTTTATCCAAATCCATTTAGTGAAAACGCAAATATTGTTTTTACGCTGACGGAAAATTCTAAAGTAACTGTATCGTTAACAAATGTTCATGGCCAACATTTTGGATCTGTACTAGATATCGAAAATCTAGCCGTAGGAACGCACAGTCTTCCAATTCCATCGCTGGCGGCATTTCCTGATGGTGTGTATGTCGCAGATGTTTGGATTAATGACAATCATTTTGTCAGAAAATTTATCAAGCATAAACCATAAGTCTAAATAATCTGCACAGCTTAGTAAATATGCCTTTTGCATTCCTCTTACAAATGGAATGTAAATCCTTTGTATCCGCCCCATAAACACCTATGTGATTTCCGGCTTTCAATTTTGAGGTAGCAATTCCGAGGTACGATTAATGGGATGATCGTTTATGTGGCTTAAAATATCTCTAAGCCTTACCTATGGATTGATTTGGTTAAACGGGATCTATTTTGAATTGACAAAATATTTTAACCATTATTTTTCATCTATTTTATATCTTTTCCTCTAAAGAATACTTCGCAATTTATTCCTCTGTATATTGCATGTTCATTGTGTCCAATGAATACCTAATTAATTTCTTTGGATTCTGGTTTTTAACTTAACTTTCTGTCCACTTTTATGAGGAAGTCTACTTTATGAAATTGAGCTTTTTAGCATTACAAAACTTAGCCACGCTAATCATTTTGCTAATTTTTCCATTTAAGGTATATGGATTTAAATATGAATTAACACCCACACCATTAGTTTTCAACAATCAAATAATTATCAGCTCTGATACTTGTCCTACTGGATTAGAGACTTCGATCTGGTATATGGGTACTCATGGGATAGATTGGCGTTCTGGAACACCTCAGCCGGATTCATTTTTCTATAGTGCGTTAGGTATAGGAGAAGGGCATTCCAGCATTTGTGATAAGCAGGGCAATCTACTCTTCTATTCAGATAATGATTACATCTATAATCGGAATCATCAGATCATGGCGGGGTGTCCCAGATTCTCAAATCCATCTTCAGTCATGTGCGCTATTGTCCCTCAGCCCGGTAGTGATTCCTTATATTATTTCTTCTCACCCCAGATCAAGACCCAACTACAAGTGCCCCTCCTTATAAATTAAGATATGTCCAGATAGATATGAGTCAGGATAATGGATTTGGCGAAGTAGTGACCCCTGAACAGGTACTCATAGATTCCAGTTCAGAACAAGTGCTGGTAGTTAAACATTGTAATGGACGTGATTGGTGGATTATATGTCAGAATGCAGCATCAGAAGTCTTTTATTCATTCTTATTAGACACCAGTGGTATTCAACTCAATCAAAAAGTTACATCTATCTCAGGGAAGATACACAACATTGATCATAATTTGACAAAAAGTGGACAATTAAGTGTTTCTAATTCCAGTGAATATATTATAGAATGTACATTAGGTTCAGTTCTTCCTAGCCAAGTAGAATTACATCAGTTTGATCCTAGTACAGGAATTATTTCAAATGGGTATGACCTGTTTGATACGATTACAACAGCTAAAAATAGAAAAGAACTTACAGGTGCTGCCTTTTCAGCCGATGACTCCAAAGTTTATCTTACTAGTGCAGATACATTTGATGTAATATTTCAAGTGGACCTTCTGGATCCTGATTCATCTGTTGTGAGAAAACGAATTAACAGAATAATTCACCAATTGGGTTTTGGTGTGGGAGGACCCGTTCTAGGCAGAGATGATAGAATCTATATAACCACATTCATGAAATTTTTTAAGACACTGCATGTAATCCATCAGCCCAATGAGTATGGTCAGGCCTGTGAACTTAAGCTTAATGACTTCTATCTGGGAGGTAAGTCAGGTCTAAGTGCACCAAATTTTGCAGTAGGTTTAGAAAGACCTTATAGGGCTGTAGTTCAAGGAAAGAAAATAATATGTAAGGATAGTCTGGCTCATTTCCTTGTGAAAGAGGCTTGTCCTCATGTGACAGAATGGATGCTGCCTGATGGTGGAAATATTGTAAACAAGTCAGGAGATAGCCTAGCTGTGATGTTTCTTGACACTGGCATGTATAGAGTCATAGCAGCATATCCGATTCGTTGTGGATTTAAGTCTGATACCCATAGGGTTCAGGTTAATCGATGTCATTGCGCCCACCAATTTAGTCTTACACAAGCTGATACTTTGGTGTGTGTGGGGAGTACATCCACGATATCATTTAACACGAATGCAAGTTCCTATCTTATAGATGGTATTGTACTTCCTAATCCATTAGTAACGATAACAGACCTTAAGAAAGATACATTGTTAAAGATCTATCTGACTTATCCAGACGCTTGTGATACTTTAATCAATGTCAAAATTCGTGTGATTCCTATCGACAGTAGTTACACAGTACTGGAATTCTGCCAAGGTGACTCTGTATACATCCAGAACCAATGGTACCACCAAGATGATGAACTAAGAATATTATCATCTAATCAACTAGGATGTGATTCTGTTGCATTAATTTCATTAAAAACTAAACGGTCTGAATCATTTACAACAAACCTTAAGATCTGTGAAGGAGATTCAGTATGGATATTCACTCCAAATGGAGAAAAATGGATAACTTCAAATGAAAGTGATACTATTATTTGGAATAACCAAGAAGGATGTGATTCTATTTATGTTTATAATGTAGCCGTATTTCCATCATTTCATGAGACCTTAAACTTAAACAAGTGTATCAAGGATTCGGTATTCTACCAAGGAACTTATTATTTGCATGATACTTCATTTCTGAGCAAATATTCGAGTCAATATGGTTGTGATTCTATTGTAAGTATTAACATCATTAATTATCCTATCTCTCCAGCTTCACGTACTATACATAACATCTGTAATGGGGATTCTATTCAGATTGATAATATTTGGTATCATGACTCAACCATCATAATAACTCATTTCAATAATCAATATGGTTGTGATTCATTCCATATGACAGAAATACACCTCTATCCTATTCCTGAACCCACAACGATTACATTCTATTACTGTATTGGAGACTCGGTCCAGATTGAGCAATTATGGTATAATACAGCAAGCGAATTCACTGTTCATAAATCGAATATACATTCATGCGATTCATTAATCCATTATAAAGTCATTCCATACGAAGATATTTATGTAGACCTTGATGATACATTAGAACTAATTTATGGAGGCACTCATACATTAAGTGGTTTACATGCTATGAATGTGAATAGATTCAGATGGTTCCCATCAGAATATTTATCTTGCACTGAATGTCAAAATCCAGAAATATCGGCTATTCATGATGGAACCTACTATCTTGAAGTAAGTGATGGTAATGGGTGTACAGCAATAGATTCTATATTTATTCGTGTCAAGAATCAAACTTCCGAAATATATATTCCAAATATTTTCTCACCGAATGCAGATTCCAAAAATGACACTTGGAATATAACATTCTCAGATTCCAGAAGTAAAATAATTTCTATACAATTGTTCGAGAGATGGGGTCAACAAGTCTACTCCTGTAAATCATATCCTAATGGTATGGGATCCAATTGTAATGGTTGGGATGGGATGGTCAATAACCATCCATGTCTACCTAATGTATATATTTATTTAATTCATTGGGAAAATGCGGCAGGGCAAAGATTTTTAATTAAGGGGGATGTTACTTTGATAAGGTAGTAAATTTATTAAGAATTACCAAACTAACTGAACCATATATGGTAATCCCATTCAAAATAAAAATATTTTAACCATTATTTTTCATCTATTTTATATCTTTTCCTCTAAAGAATACTTCGCAATTTATTCCTCTGTATATTGCATGTTCATTGTGTCCAATGAATACCTAATTAATTTCTTTGGATTCTGGTTTTTAACTTAACTTTCTGTCCACTTTTATGAGGAAGTCTACTTTATGAAATTGAGCTTTTTAGCATTACAAAACTTAGCCACGCTAATCATTTTGCTAATTTTTCCATTTAAGGTATATGGATTTAAATATGAATTAACACCCACACCATTAGTTTTCAACAATCAAATAATTATCAGCTCTGATACTTGTCCTACTGGATTAGAGACGTCGATCTGGTATATGGGTACTCATGGGATAGATTGGCGTTCTGGAACACCTCAGCCAGATTCATTCTTCTACAGTGCCTTAGGTATTGGAGAAGGGCATTCGAGCATCTGTGATAAACAGGGCAATCTACTCTTCTATTCAGATAATGATTACATCTATAATCGGAATCATCAGATCATGGCGGGGTGTCCTCGATTCTCTAATCCATCTTCAGTCATGTGCGCTATCGTGCCTCAGCCCGGTAGTGATTCCTTATATTATTTCTTCTCACCAGATAATTATCCCACCCTTGGTGCACCACCTTATAAATTGAGATATGTCCAGATAGATATGAGTCAGGATAGTGGACTTGGCGCAGTAGTGACTCCAGAACAGGTACTCATAGATTCCAGTTCCGAACAAGTGCTGGCAGTTAAACATTGTAATGGACGTGATTGGTGGATTATATGTCAGAATGCAGTAACAGAGGTCTTTTATTCATTCCTATTAGACACCAGCGGTATTCAATTCAATCAAATAGTAACATCTATATCTGGGAATATACATAATATATCAAATGAACAGTACAAAACAGGTGAATTAGCCATATCCAATTCTGGTGAATACCTTATTGAATGTACTTTGGGACATCCAAGTCAGGTAGAATTGCATCAATTCGATCCAAGTACAGGCATAATCTCAAACGGGTATGATTTATTTGATACAATTACAACAGCTAAAAATAGAAAAGAACTTACAGGTGCTGCATTTTCAGCCGATGACTCCAAAGTTTATCTTACTAGTGCAGATACATTTGATGTAATATTTCAAGTGGACCTTCTGGATCCTGATTCATCTGTTGTGAGAAAACGAATTAACAGAATAATTCACCAATTGGGTTTTGGTGTGGGAGGACCCGTTCTAGGCAGAGATGATAGAATCTATATTACCACATTCATGAAGTTTTTTAAGACACTACATGTCATACATCAGCCCAATGAGTATGGTCAGGCTTGTGAACTTAAGCTTAATGACTTCTATCTGGGAGGTAAGTCAGGTCTAAGTGCACCAAATTTTGCAGTAGGTTTAGAAAGACCTTATAGGGCTGTAGTTCAAGGAAAGAAAATAATATGTAAGGATAGTCTGGCTCATTTCCTTGTGAAAGAGGCTTGTCCTCATGTGACAGAATGGATGCTGCCTGATGGTGGAAATATTGTAAACAAGTCAGGAGATAGCCTAGCTGTGATGTTTCTTGACACTGGCATGTATAGAGTCATAGCAGCATATCCGATTCGTTGTGGTTTTAAATCTGATACCCATAGAGTACAGGTTAATCGCTGTCATTGCGCCCACCAATTTAGTCTGACACAAGCTGATACACTGGTGTGTGTGGGTAATACATCCACGATATCATTTAAGACGAATGCAAGTTCCTATCTTATAAATGGTATTCTTCTGCCTAATCCATTAGTAACGATACCTGACCTTCAGAAAGATACATTGTTAAAGATCTATCTGACTTATCCAGACGCTTGTGATACTTTAATCAATGTCAAAATTCGTGTGATTCCTATCGACAGTAGTCACACAGTACTGGAATTCTGCCAAGGTGACTCTGTATACATCCAGAACCAATGGTACCACCAAGATGATGAACTAAGAATATTATTATCTAATAAACTAGGATGTGATTCTGTTGTATTAATTTCATTAAAAACTAAACAGTCTGAATCATTTACAACAAACCTTAAGATCTGTGAAGGAGATTCAGTATGGATATTCAATCCAAATGGAGGAAAATGGATAACTTCAAATGAAAGTGATACTATTATTTGGAATAACCAAGAAGGATGTGATTCTATTTATGTTTATAATGTAGCCGTATTTCCATCATTTCATGAGACCTTAAACTTAAACAAGTGTATCAAGGATTCGGTATTCTACCAAGGAACTTATTATTTGCATGATACTTCATTTCTGAGCAAATATTCGAGTCAATATGGTTGTGATTCTATTGTAAGTATTAACATCATTAATTATCCTATCTCTCCAGCTTCACGTACTATACATAACATCTGTAATGGGGATTCTATTCAGATTGATAATATTTGGTATCATGACTCAACCATCATAATAACTCATTTCAATAATCAATATGGTTGTGATTCATTCCATATGACAGAAATACACCTCTATCCTATTCCTGAACCCACAACGATTACATTCTATTACTGTATTGGAGACTCGGTCCAGATTGAGCAATTATGGTATACTACAGCAAGCGAATTCACTGTTCATAAATCGAATATACATTCATGCGATTCATTAATCCATTATAAAGTCATTCCATACGAAGATATTTATGTAGACCTTGATGATACATTAGAACTAATTTATGGAGGCACTCATACATTAAGTGGTTTACATGCTATGAATGTGAATAGATTCAGATGGTTCCCATCAGAATATTTATCTTGCACTGAATGTCAAAATCCAGAAATAACGGCTATTCATGATGGAACATACTCTCTTGAAGTAAGTGATGGTAATGGGTGTACAGCAATAGATTCTATATTTATTCGTGTCAAGAATCAAACTTCCGAAATATATATTCCAAATATTTTCTCACCGAATGCAGATTCCAAAAATGACACTTGGAATATAACATTCTCAGATTCCAGAAGTAAAATAATTTCTATACAATTGTTCGAGAGATGGGGTCAACAAGTCTACTCCTGTAAATCACATCCTAATGGTATGGGATCCAATTGTAATGGGTGGGATGGGATGGTCAATAACCATCCATGTCTACCTAATGTATATATTTATTTAATTAATTGGGAAAATGCGGCAGGGCAAAGATTTTTAATTAAGGGGGATGTTACTTTGATAAGGTAGTAAATTTATTAAGAATTACCAAAATAACTGAACCATATATGGTAATCCCATTCAAAATTAAAATTATTTTAACCATTATTTTTCATCTATTTTATGTCTTTTCCTCTAAAGAATACTTCGCAATTTAATCCTCTGTATATTGCATGTTCATTGTGTCCAATGAATACCTAATTAATTTCTTTGGATTCTGGTTTTTAACTTAACTTTCTGTCCACTTTTATGAGGAAGTCTACTTTATGAAATTGAGCTTTTTAGCATTACAAAACTTAGCCACGCTAATCATTTTGCTAATTTTTCCATTTAAGGTATATGGATTTAAATATGAATTAACACCCACACCATTAGTTTTCAACAATCAAATAATTATCAGCTCTGATACTTGCCCTACAGGTAAGGAAATGAATATCTGGCTAATAGGAGATAAACATGGAATTGATTGGTCTAATGGGACACCCAATATTATTGGCGGTCTTAATGCGGATATTTATGAAGGACATACGAGCTATTGTAAACCTGACGGTAGCTTAGCAATTTATACTGAAGGGCATCATGTGTATAATGGACAAGGTAATTCTATCAGGTTTACTGCTGCCGAATTGTTAAGTAACACTTCCACAACGATGAGTCTGATATTGGCAAAGCCTGGGCAGGACAGCTTGTATTATGTTTTTCATATGGATGCTGCTCTGAAATCTTTTAATGACCCAGAAAATCTATATTACTCAGTTTACAATATTAAAACAAAGAGTTTGGTTCAAAGAGTAACTCTATTAGATACCACATCCGAAAAGATCACTGCAATTAGGCATTGCAATGGAAAGGACTGGTGGGTGATCGGCATGAAAGGAACTGGAAATGCCTTCTATGCCTGGCTATTAACCGATTTAGGTCTTGCTCCCTCACCTGTGATTAGCAAATCAGGATTCGAACATCTTTTTAATTCTGCAAGTATTCCTTATTGGGCAAATGCTGGCTATCTAAAACCTAGCCATGATGGGAGGCTTTTAACTGAAATTACATCTAGTCATCCTGACCAACCTCAATTTATTGAAATTCACAATTTTGATCCGGCTACAGGGCAGGTGAGTTTTCTGACCCAAATAACTATTGTTTTACCTGGTGGTATGCTAACAAATACAGTGTATTCATGCGAGTATAGTCCTGATAACCGGTATTTATATGTTAAAACAAATTCTCTATGGCAATTTGATTTGAGCGTGATAGATTCTGTGTCGATGATGAATAGCCTTAAGGTATTTGATTTTTCCTCCTTTAAATTAGGTAATCGAGGAAGCCCAGTATTAGGACCTGATGGTAGGATGTATATGACTAGCTTTTGGCAAAATTATATTCATTTGATACCAGAGCCTAATAAACCTTACCCTGATTGTGGTTTCATTCCTCGATATATTAATGTGGGAAGTCAAACAGGCTTAGCAGCTCCTCAATACCCTTCAGGGTTAATGTGGCCTTATAAAGCATATATGCGAGGACCTAATTCGATTTGCCGCTCTGATACATCAAAATGGTACTTGACAGATCCTTGTCCTCATGAAAAACTTGTGTGGACATTACCTGATGGTGGAAACATTTTAGAAAATGGAGATACACTTAAGGCTAATTTTGAACATGAGGGAATCTATCGAATTATTGTTTCCTATGAAATACCTTGCGGATACAAATCCGATACAATGCACGTTAATGTTGGGAGATGTCATTGTCCTTCGGATTTCCGATGGCTTCAAATTGATACTTTAGTTTGTCAGGGGGAGTCAGCTACTTTAATATATGATTCTGGTAGTTGGATTTCTAGTTCAGGTGCAAATGATTCCACAATACTTTTATCAGCTGTTATAAGGGATACTATTTTAAAAATGAATTTTTTTGGACCTGAGAATTGTGATACCTCTATTCAAGTTTCTATTAAGGTTTTACCTATTAAGGAGACAAAACAAGAAATTTCAATTTGTTATGGAGATTCAATTTATGTAAATGGTATTTGGTATAAAAAAGATACTATTTTACAATTTAAGCGGTTAGGTCAAAATGGTTGCGATTCTATTGTAAGTATTAACATCATTAATTATCCTATCTCTCCAGCTTCACGTACTATACATAACATCTGTAATGGGGATTCTATGCAGATTGATAATATTTGGTATCATGACTCAACCATCATAATAACTCATTTCAATAATCAATATGGTTGTGATTCATTCCATATGACAGAAATACACCTCTATCCTATTCCTGAACCCACAACGATTACATTCTATTACTGTATTGGAGACTCGGTCCAGATTGAGCAATTATGGTATAATACAGCAAGCGAATTCACTGTTCATAAATCGAATATACATTCATGCGATTCATTAATCCATTATAAAGTCATTCCATACGAAGATATTTATGTAGACCTTGATGATACATTAGAACTAATTTATGGAGGCACTCATACATTAAGTGGTTTACATGCTATGAATGTGAATAGATTCAGATGGTTCCCATCAGAATATTTATCTTGCACTGAATGTCAAAATCCAGAAATAACGGCTATTCATGATGGAACCTACTATCTTGAAGTAAGTGATGGTAATGGGTGTACAGCAATAGATTCTATATTTATTCGTGTCAAGAATCAAACTTCCGAAATATATATTCCAAATATTTTCTCACCGAATGCAGATTCCAAAAATGACACTTGGAATATAACATTCTCAGATTCCAGAAGTAAAATAATTTCTATACAATTGTTCGAGAGATGGGGTCAACAAGTCTACTCCTGTAAATCACATCCTAATGGTATGGGATCCAATTGTAATGGTGGGATGGGATGGTCAATAACCATCCATGTCTACCTAATGTATATATTTATTTAATTAATTGGGAAAATGCGGCAGGGCAAAGATTTTTAATTAAGGGGGATGTTACTTTGATAAGGTAGTAAATTTATTAAGAATTACCAAAATAACTGAACCATATATGGCAATCCCATTCAAAATTAAAAATATTTTAACCATTATTTTTCATCTATTTTATGTCTTTTCCTCTAAAGAATACTTCGCAATTTAATCCTCTGTATATTGCATGTTCATTGTGTCCAATGAATACCTAATTAATTTCTTTGGATTCTGGTTTTTAACTTAACTTTCTGTCCACTTTTATGAGGAAGTCAGCAAATTATCGTTCTAATCTTGTTACCATCCATGAATCTTAAAATAATTTCTTTATGAAAGCAGCAGTTCATACCGTTTACGGTCCCCCTGAAGTAGTAAGCATAAGGGAAGTTTCTAAACCATTGCCAAATGACCAGGAAGTTTTGGTTAAAGTATTTGCCTCCACAGTCACTCGGACAGATGCCGGTTTTCGCAGTGCAGAATATTTTATTTCGCGTTTTTGGAGTGGACTCTTTCGGCCAAATCAACCAATTTTAGGCTGTGAATTTGCAGGTGTGGTTGAGGAAGTTGGAAAAAATGTAACGATGTTCAAAAAAGGCGATAAAGTTTTTGGTTACAATGACAAAACCTGGGGAGGACACGGAGAATTTTTGACGATTGGAGAAAATGATGCCATCACATTTTTGCCCGGGAATTTGAGTTTTGCGGAAGGAGCGCCCATCACAGAAGGAGCTCATTATGCATTGAACAATATCCGTGCATCTAAAATTGTAAAAGGACAAAACGCTTTAGTTTATGGTGCAACAGGTGCCATAGGTTCCGCGGCTGTTCAACTCCTTAAACACTTTGGCACAAGGGTAACTGCTGTATGCAACACAAAAAATGTAGCCTTGGTGAAGTCACTTGGCGCTGATGAAGTGATAGATTATCAAACACAGGATTTCACCAAAACAGAACAAAAATTTCATTTCATCTTTGATGCAGTTGGTAAATCATCCTTTGGACAATGCAAACCCCTGCTCACAGATAAAGGAATTTACATTTCCACGGAATTAGGAAAAAATGCAGAAAACGTTTTTCTTGCACTCACTACACCACTATCAGGGGGTAAAAAAGTCCTGTTTCCAATCCCCACCATCACCAAAAATGATGTAATATTTCTAAAAGAACTTGTGGAAAATAATGAATTCAAACCTGTAATAGACAGACACTATAAATTAGAACAGATAGTAGATGCCTATAAATATGTGGAAAGCGGACAAAAAACAGGCAATGTGGTATTGGAAATAACAGACAGTCTACCCATGGATTAATGTATTCCCATTGAATAAGGAATTGTATTTTCTCCTGTGCTAAAAAAGGATATTATTTTTCATGCAGTTAATTTTTTTTGAGATGACTCTAAGGAATACTATAAATTGGAATGCCCACTTAATAGGAATGAAAAATAAAAAACAATCATCGTGTAATCAATAAAAATGGAAATACAAACCCAGTCTTATATAAAACCTATTTACATATTTTTTCTGATGCTTCCATCCGGCATCAGTAGCGGATTTGTAACAGTGGTACTTCCGTTCCTATTGACTAAAAATGACTTCCCCGTTGCACTAACTGCAGGTATTGTGGCCATAGGCACTTCAGCAAATCTCTGGAGATTTTTATGGGGTCCGGTGGTGGACATTTCCTTTAGTTTGAGAAAATGGTTTTACATTGGACTGTTCTTTACCGTCACCACCCTGCTATTGCTTTGTTTTACCCCGTTTACCACAAAGGGCGCACCATTACTTACCCTTATTGTATTTATTTCACAAGTGGCGGCAACACTGATTCTGTTACCTATAAATGGTTTCATGGCAAAGTCCATTGAAGAAAAAGATAAAGGCAAGGCCTCAGGATGGTATCAGGCAGGAAGTTTAGCAGGAACCGGATTTGGTGGCGGACTCGGTTTGTGGCTTGCTACACATTTTAATGTAGGGATATCGGGAATAGTATTGAGCGTAACTTGTCTTTTATTTGGGATGATCATCTTAAAAATTAAGGACATTCCGCACAATAAGGAAAAATCCATTGTACACGAAATCAAAGAAATGGGTAAAGGTATTCTCGAGATGATCAAAATACCCATAGCACTTTTTGTAATTATTTTAATCTTAATGCCAATTGGTACAGGAGCAGCGGCTAACCTATGGTCAGCTATTGCTGAAGACTGGAAAACGGATGCAGATACTGTAGTGCTGGTAACGGGTATTTTAAGTGGTTTGGTGAGTGCATTGGGCTGTGTGGTGGGTGGAATTATCGCAGACAAATGGGGTGTATGGATGTCCTACCTGGGGAGTGGAGCATTATGCGCTATTACAACTTTTATTATGGCCGTACTCCCTATGGTGCCTGCGGTTTATGTCGGTGGTGTCCTGATTTATGCATTTACCATGGGAATGATTTATGCAGCTTTTACTTATGTGATCCTGTATGCCATAGGTAAAAACACATTGCCACAAAATTTTCATTGCTTGCGTCTCTAGGGAATTTACCTGTTGTCTACATGACGGCAATAAACGGATGGGCGCATGATAAATTTAACAGCAAATACATGCTCATTATTGAAGCCGTTGTTGGGATTCTCTTTGTAATTATTTTTACCATGATCCTAAGATACATGATGCATAAAAAATTGGTACTCAAAGTAGTTCATGGATAGATTATCCTGAATGAATTCTATTTTTAGATAAGTATCTTGAACTTCGCTCTTATTTTTTATGATCGTCTTTCAGGAAAATAAAATCTTACCTACAAGAATATAATCTGATCGGAGTAATATCCAAGTGAATGCTCTTGATGTAATTACCTTGTTGGTTCCTATTTTTTTTTGAATGTCATTTATCCACTTTACCTCTAAGATCATAACCAAATTTGATCAGCCTTCAATTTATTGCAAACTGCTTCTAAATTAATTGTTAAAGTAACAAGTCAAATGGTCATGAATCATTTTTTAACTTTTTTTAATGGTATCCTTTATAATTTCGCAATTTGAAACCAGATTACATTTAAAGTTGTATTAGTTTATTTGAAATTTTGTTTTCCCGGCATGTTTAGTAAAAATAAATTTAAATTGACTATCTAAAAAAATAATCCAGTGTTGAAGTCAATTCTGAATTACTGTTTTTTGTTGACGATTGGGGTCTTCCTTGTCTGGGGACAAAACTCAGTATATGCTGGCATTCGAATAGAAAAAAACTTATCCTCCAAAGACAAAACATCTTACTTATCGGAGGATAACTATCTTCCTAATCATTACCCTTCATCCATTCCATTCCAATGTTCTTATTCTCCGAATGAAGAAGACTCCTCAAATGAGAATGAAGAAGATGAACGTTCGGAAGACCAATGGAATCCATTTATTTGGCATGATTCCACAACATGCTTAAATAAATTTAATTTCTCCTTAGCCTGTTACTTTTTCCAACTCAATCAATCCTTTGTTAACCGATCTACGGTTTCGCTAATTATTCTCTACCAGTCCTGGAAGAGTTTCCTTATATAAATCCTGCTGTTTAAAATTATCGGATATAAGCACTTTGATGCTTGTATCCCATGAATTTTTATCGCTCACTCCTTCGTCAGAGCAAATTTTTCTTATTATAAATTTAAAACAAAACAGTTATGAAGAGAATAGTAATTCTCCTTTACCTCACAAGCATTTTTATCCATTCCGGTTGTCGTCACGAAAAACATGAAAAGGAACTGGAAACGAATTTTTTAGTCACTTCTCCAATAGAAATGGACACCATTTTGTATCGTGAATATGTCGCGCAGATACAATCCATCAATCACATTGAATTAAGATCGCAGGAAAGGGGCTATCTCCAGAATATTTATGTAGATGAGGGACAGTCTGGAAAAAAGGGTCAGCTGATGTTTCAAATCATGCCCTTACTTTATCAGGCAGAATTACAAAAGCACAGGCAGAATATAATTTTTCAGAAATTGAATATAAAAACACAAAAAATCTTGCAGACAGTAACATAGTTTCACCCAATGAACTCGCATTGGCCAAAGCACATCTGGACAAAGTCAAAGCGGATCTGGCATTGGCGCAAACGCATTTGGATTTTACAAATATCCGCGCTCCGTTCGATGGCATCATGGGAAGATTTAATGTGCGACTAGGCAGTCTTGTGGATGAAGGTGAACTGCTTACTACTCTTTCAGACAACAGCAAAATGTGGGTATATTTCAATGTACCAGAATCAGAATATCTGGACTACGTGAAAAAAGTAAAATCAGACAGTACGCTTAAGGTAAAATTAAAAATGGCAAACAATGATCTCTTTGACTATTCCGGAAAAGTAGAGACCATTGAAGCCGATTTTAATAATGAAACCGGAAACATTGCATTTAGAGCAACATTTCCTAACCCAAAGGGAATTCTACGCCATGGCGAAACCGGAAATATCCTGATGCCAGTTTCACTTAAAGATGCGATTATCATTCCGCAAAAAGCCACATTTGATGTACTGGATAAAAAATATGTTTATATTGTTGGAGAGGACAATTCGCTCAAAGCCACACAAATCATCATTGGACAAGAAATGCCGCATGTTTATGTTGTGGCCTCGGGTTTAACCACTAAAGATAAAATACTTGCCGAAGGATTAGGCAAAGTCAAGAACGACGAAAAGATTCAATACAAAATTGTTTCGTTTGAAAAAGAACTTGCTGAGCTAAATAATTTACATGCGGAATAAAGCATAAACCAAACAAAAATTGAACCATGTTTAATAAGTTTATAAAAAGGCCGGTTCTTGCAATTGCTTTATCCGTAGCCCTTGTTTTTTTGGGTTTATTGGCAATTAAAACTTCACCGGTAGCGCAGTTTCCTGATATTGCTCCGCCGAGAGTATCCATTTTTATTGAATTTCCAGGCTCCAATGCGGATGTATTGATCAAATCAACGGTGACCATTTTGGAGCGTGCCATAAATGGTGTGCAAGGCATGCAATATATTTTATCCGATGCAACCAGTGCAGGTGAAGCCACTATTGATGTTGTATTTGAACCGGGCACAGACCCCACACTTGCAGCGGTAAGGGTTAAATCCAGAGTAGATCAGGTAATGACCAATTTACCACCACTTGTTCAACGGGAAGGGGTAATTATAACTCCGTTACAGCCGAGTATGCTCATGTATCTAAACTTGTACAGCAAGGATAACAAAGTGGATGAAAAGTTTCTGTTTAATTATGCCAATACCTATATACTGCCAGAGCTGCAACGTATTAAAGGGATGGGTTTTGCACAAGCCATAGGCAGTCGTTCATTTGCCATAAGGGTTTGGTTGAACCCGGACAGAATGAGGGCTTACAAAATTTCTGCTGAGGAAGTTTTAAAATCCATTGATGAACAAAGTGTATTGGCGCGACCGGGAAGAGTGGGTCTAAGCTCAGGCAAAAAAGCACAATCTCAGGAGTATGTTTTTACTTATAAAGGTTGGTACAATACACCCGAGCAATATCAGAATATTATCGTGAAAGCAAATCCCGATGGGGAAAACATTAAATTAAAAGACATTGCTGAGGTAGAAGTAGGAAGTGAGTTTGTGGATATCTATTCTAATAAAGATGGCAACCCTTCTGCATCACTGGTTTTAAAACAAAACCCGGGCAGTAACGCAAGTACGGTAATTGATGAGGTGAAAGCCAAACTGCAGGAAATGAAAAAGGATTTTCCACCTGGTGTTGACTACGAAATCAATTATGATGTTTCAAAATTTGTGGATGCGTCAATTGACAAAGTAATGCACACACTTTTAGAAGCATTTTTGCTGGTTGCTTTTGTGGTTTATCTATTCCTTGGTGATTTTCGCTCTACTATAATTCCTATTCTCGCAGTACCTGTATCCTTGATTGGTTCATTTGTATTCATGCAGGCATTTGGCTTGAGCATCAACCTCATTACTTTATTTGCATTAGTACTGGCAATAGGTATTGTGGTAGACAATGCTATTGTAGTAGTGGAAGCTGTTCACGTTAAGATGGCGGAAGAAAATATTTCTCCTTTTGCAGCTGTTAAAAAGGTAATTGGAGAAATCAGCGGCGCCATTATTGCCATTACACTGGTCATGACCTCTGTTTTTGTACCCATTGCATTTATGACAGGACCCGTTGGTGTGCTGTATCGTCAATTTTCACTCACTATGGCGTTTGCAATTGTTATTTCAGGTTTTGTGGCACTTACGCTCACTCCTGTATTATGTGCCATACTATTAAAGAATACACACGATAAGCCGAAATCAAAATCCCCTGTCAGTATTTTTTTGGATTGGTTTAACAACACCTTTGAAAAGCTAACAGGTAAATACACTAAATTCTTAACCCTGATTGTGGATCGAAAAATTATTACTTATGGCATGTTGCTCCTGTTTGCATTTGGAATTTTTGGTGTAAACAAAGTTCTCCCGGCCGGATTTATTCCGAGTGAAGATCAGGGACAGATCTATGCAATCATTCAAACACCACCGGGCACCACGCTGGAACGCACAAATGAAATATCAAGAAAACTCCAGCACCTGTGCAGAGAGGTTGAAGGAGTAGCCTCCGTTACTTCATTGGCGGGTTTTGAAATACTCACTGAAGGAAGGGGCTCAAATGCAGGTACATGTTTAATTAATTTAAAAGATTGGTCTGAACGGGATCAAACGGTTAAGGAAATTATTGAAGAGCTGGAAGAAAAATCAAGAGACCTGCCTGCAAATATTGAATACTTCGAACCACCCGCAGTGCCCGGATATGGAACTTCAGATGGTTTCTCTCTGCGTTTGTTAGACAAGCACAGTGATGTGGATTATCAGGAATTTGACAAAGTGAATGCAGAATTTTTAGAAGCATTGAAAAAAGAAAAGAGTTAACTGGTTTGTTTGCTTTTTACTCTGCCAAGTATCCGCAATATGAAATAACCGTGGACAATGCATTGGCTATGCAAAAAGGTGTTTCGATTGGTGCGGCTATGGAAAATCTAAACATTATGATTGGCAGTACCTATGAGCAAGGCTTTATTCGCTTCAACAATTATTACAAAGTGTATACACAGGCAGGACCTGAGTTTCGAAAACAACCATCAGACCTTCTCAATATGTACATAAAAAACGATCATGATGAAATGGTGCCATATTCTGCTTTTATGAAAATCACTAAAACGCAGGGACCTAATGAAATAGCTCGTTACAATCTGTATATATCATCACTCATTAATGGTTCACCATCTAAAGGATATTCATCCGGTGATGCAATTAATGCGATTAAAGAAGTGGCGGCACAATCTTTGCCTCGAGGCTATGATATTGCTTGGGAAGGACTTTCGTATGATGAAGCCAGAAGAGGTAACGAAGCCATTTATATTTTACTGGTTGTCCTATTTTTTGTTTATCTGATTCTGGCGGCACAGTATGAAAGTTTTCTTTTGCCTTTTGCAGTTTTACTGTCCATTCCTCCTGGCATCTTTGGTACTTATTTCATGTTAAAAGCCATGGGACTTTCTAATGATGTATATGCGCAGGTAGGATTAATTATGTTGGTTGGATTGCTTGGAAAAAATGCAGTATTGATTGTTGAATTTGCAGTACAAAAAACACAATCAGGGAATGAGTGTCCTGCAAGCCGCCGTGGAAGGCTCCAAAGCGCGTTTCCGCCCCATCTTGATGACATCCTTTGCATTTATTGCAGGATTAATACCACTGGTCATAGCAAAAGGAGCAGGTGCTGTGGGTAACCATACGATTGGTGCATCTGCATTGGGAGGCATGTTGTTTGGTACCGTCTTCGGTGTTGTATTAGTACCCGGACTTTATTACATCTTCGGAAAAATGCAAGAAGGAAAACACCTCATCAGAGATGAAGATGAAAATCCGTTAACTGAACATTTTGTTGAAAGCAGTAATGAAAGAGCTTTTAGTAAACGTTTCCAAAAATTTATTAAACGATTCGGAAATAAAGTTGAAAATGATGACAAAAATGAAAACTAATTATTCTTTACTCATATTGGTAGCTCTGTATTTAGGTGCCTGCAAAGTACCCTCCTATGTAAGCCGGGAGGAAAATAAATCAGTTCCTTCCAGGTACAGCAACGCGCAGGATACACTCAACAGTGCATCCATTCAATGGAGAAATTATTTTAATGACCCCATCTTGATTGCGCTGATTGATACAGCATTAAAGAATAACCAGGAATTGAATATGGTATTGCAGGAAATCGAAATCAGCAAAAATGAGATAAGCATAAGAAAAGGTGAATACCTACCTTTTGTGAACCTTCGATCAGGAGCTGTTGCAGACAGGGCAGGCAAGTATACATGGAATGGGTTTTCCGAAGAAGACTTGAAACAAGATCCAGACAGAGGACCCAAATACATTGGCGACTTCTTGATTGGTACTTACTTTTCCTGGGAACTTGATGTTTGGAAAAAACTGAGGAATGCAAGGAAATCCGCAGTATTGAAATATCTATCCACTGTAGAAGGAAAAAATTTTCTCATTACGAACATGATATCAGAAATGGCCAGTTCATATTATGAGTTAATAGCATTGGATAATTTATTGGATATTGTTGAAAAGAACATTGATCTTCAAACGAACGCGCTGGAAGTAATTAAACTTGAAAAAGATGCGGCAAAAGTAACACAGTTGGCTGTCAACCGATTTGAGGCTCAATTATTGTACACAAAAAATTTGCAGTACAGTATACGCCAGCGGATTGTAGAAACTGAAAACAAAATCAATTTTCTTGCAGGACGTTTTCCTCAAAGGATTAATAGAAATTCTGGCTTATTTTTAAAAACAAGTTTTGAGGAAGTAAACGAAGGCATTCCTTCCCAATTGCTGGCCAACAGACCGGATATCAAAAAAGCGGAACAGCAATTGGCCGCTGCTAAATTGGACGTACTATCCGCTAAAACCAATTTTTATCCTTCGTTTAAAATAACCGCAGGTTTAGGTTTGCAAGCTTTTAATCCTACACATCTCATCCATCCGGAATCCTTTCTTTATAACCTTGGAGGAGATTTGATGGCTCCGCTGATCAACAAAAATGCCATCAAGGCAAATTACCTGAATGCCAATGCCCAAAAGGTACAGGCTGTATACAATTATGAACGATCTGTATTAAATGCTTTTATTGAAGTAGTGAATCAGTTAAACGCAATAGAAAATTTTACCAAAAGCTATGAAACAAAATTAAAGGAAGTGGATATTCTAAATAATTCTGTTGGCATTTCCAACAGTTTGTTCCGCTCTGCAAGAGCAGATTATATTGAAGTATTGCTTACTCAACGCGAAGCTCTGGAATCAACCATTGATCTTACTGAGATAAAATTGAAACAATTGATGGCAAAAATAAATATGTATAAAGCTCTTGGTGGCGGTTGGAATTAAATCATAAAATGTGGTAAAAATCCCTGTCATTATTTTTGCATTTTATATGTAAGATTTGATTGACAGGGATTTTTATTACTAAATCATCCAAATGATTAGATTTGAAGACAGATTTTATATTTAAATGCGTCATCGAGTATGAACAGTTACTAACTTTCAAAAATTCCACTGCACTTTAGTGACCTAAAATAGAAAATGGTTTCCATCTATTTAATAATACATGTTAAATATTTCCTAGAAAAAATGCCAATTTTAAAATACATTTGGGAATAAAGTTGTCCCAATGAAAAATTAAATAAAACGGTAGGTAGAATTATTTGCACGATTTTATGTATTTGCATTTTTATAAGTACTAAAGCACAATCTTCTAACCGTCTACCCACCATAGTTTTTTCAGTACTGAATGCCAACACCATGCTTCCAGGGGGAGGAGATTTATTTCTTACATCCTCAATACTCCATCCCGGATTTAATCTTGGGGCAGAATTCCTCTGGAAAAACAAAGGAAATAACCAGCTTTTGTACAATGCCAAGCTAGGCTATTTCTATCACCGCAATTCCCAATATGCAATTCAGTTGTTCGGCGAACTCGGTTACAGACGATGGATGGCCGCAAAACATCTTGGCGTTGAATCCAGACTGGCTGTTGGTTACCTCCATTCCATTCCGGACCTGCAGGTTTTTAAAATAAACGACAATGGAAATTATAAGGACTGCAAAGGTATCGGAAGACCACAGGCCATGTTGGCTTTAAGCATCAGTCCTTCTTATACTTTCAGCCCATTTGGTGAACATCCGCTGAGGATTTTTGTCGAATACCAGTTTATGGTTCAGACACCCTTTGTGAAGAACTATGTCACCATTCTACCATATAATTTGTTCCACCTAGGGGTAGCTTCGAATTTCCTGACTTATTTCAAAAAATAATCTATGCGTACCAACATATCTTACATTTTGATGTGCCTGTTTTGTGCAAGCCTATGGACGGCCTGCCAAAAGGAGGATAAAATTCCTTACACTGCCAATTGTAATCTTCCTTCAGGGGATAGTTCATCCATCCATCCTAAGGCAAATGTGTACCAGTCTGTAATGGACGAATACGTCAAAAAGGGTATGCCCGGAATTTCTGTGGCGATAAGAGATAAAAATGGTCTTTGGCTGGGAGGGTCAGGAATGGCGGATATTAATAAAAGCATACTTCTTGAGCCTTGTCACATTTCAAAAGCTGCGAGCATTACAAAAATGTTTGTAGGAACTTTAACGCACTTGCTTGTCGAAGATGGTGTGTTGAATTTGGATGACCCCATTAGCAAATGGCTCACCGACAAACAACTGAAAGATATAAAAAATGCAAAAGAAGCTACCATCAGAACTTGCCTTGGTCATACCACCGGAATCGCAGATGTGATAAAAGATCAGGCATTTTATCTGGCTGTCCTAAACCAACCCGACAAATTTTGGGAAGAAGAAGAACTTCTGGATTTTGTAAGAGGGGATGAAGAGGTTTTTTCACCCGGAGATTCTGTCAAATATTCCAATACCAATACTTTGCTGGTAGGCATGGTCATTGAAGCAGCTACCGGAAAACAACATGCTGAACTTATTAAAGAAAGACTCATTAAACCAAATCATCTGGAGGATACGTATTACTACTGGCATGACATACCTCCATCTCATACCGTTGCACAAGGTTATTTTGATCTCTACAACAATGGCACAATTGTTAACCTGACCAATTACAATACCGGCAGTGGTAATGGTTATGGTGGGCTTTACAGCACCTCCATTGATTTGTTGCATTTTGTTGAACTCCTTTTCAGAGATAAAGTAATTTTAAAAACGCAATCTTTGAATGCGATGCTCACCTTCGGACACAAAGAGGAAAACAAAGACAGACTTCTGGGATTGGGCGTAATGAAAAGTTTTACCGAACGAGCTCCCGATCAATTTGCTTATGGCCATTCCGGCAGAGATCTTGGCTACACAGCGGATGTTTTTTATTTTCCAAATCAGGACATGACACTTTCTTTCATGATCAATTATGGTACAGATGCGGAAAGTAAATTACAACAGGTATTTTTTGATTTTAGAACTGCCATTGTGGATGCCATGATGCAATAGAATTAATTTTCCGAAACTTCCATTTTGTTGAAAAATAAAAAAACAAATTTTTCCGGAAAAATGATTTGAGCGATTTAAAAAATGGCGACTTCAAAAAGGAGATAAAATAAAGTTATAGCAGCGAGTTTATTTCATGCAATAATATCGTATTGCATGTAGGAGTCAATTACTTTGAAAAGCTTAAAACAAAAACTGTTTAAATTTTCATCGCAGTGTAACCTGCTGGGATCGAGATTGCGTGAGCCCCATTTCTGCCAGCCACGATCTACCGTCAAATCCAATCTCACAGTCCTGCTCAAAAGTAGGGCAATCCTTGTATAATAAGTGATGCAGTGCAGTAATTGCAATATCGGCCTGAACAGGTGCCGATCGTTCTTCCACATTGCAATAGGGAAAACAATCCATATTCAGGTTGCCATGTTCCGTAGCATCAAAATTCCTTGCTACAATCCCCTCGTTGTACGCCCACCACATGATCTGCCTTTCTTCAGGTGAATATCCGCCATGACCAAATCCTTTGCCCCCATGATCGGTAGTCAACAAAATAAGCCAGTCTTCATCGAGGTAACTGTCTCTGGACCGTATTGCATTTATCAGCGCACCGATGGATTCATCAATACGTCCCAGGGCACGTTTGTAAAATGGATTAAATCGACTGAAACCAAAATGATGCCCCATATGATCTGCTTCACCAAAATAAACAAAGTAAAAATCCAAATCTGAATTTCCTATCCATGAACTCGTTTTGGTTTTTGTCTCTCTGGTATGCCCCATATTTCCTTTGATGAGGGTGTCCCATTTCATCGGAACACAAACATTATATAGTGAACTCCATTCAATGTATGCACCAAATTTGAGTTGCGGGTTGATGTTCTTCGCAGGACTGCATAACATTGGGAATTGATCGTAACGACTATTTTTAAAAGTATTGTTTTCTACACCATGCTTTTGATGATATACACCACACAATATACTGGACCAGGAAGGACCGGACATGGTAATATCCTGATGCATGGATTGAAAACTTCCAAATCCATTTTTTGAAATAAAATCAATATTGGGAGTTCTGCAATATTTAATTACATCAGATCGAATACCATCCACACCTATAAGCAAAACTTTTCTTTGACCGGCAATTAAAAATAAAGGAATAAAGAAGATAACAAGTATTACAAAATGCAGCTTTCTCATTGGTAAATTTGCTTAATAGATGGTATGTGCATCCTGCTGCAAAATTAAATTCAAGAGATTACCTCACACAAATTTACATATTACGATTACATTAAATACGTGTTAAGAAATTAATTCCTCACTGGGAAATACCCCGGAGATTCTAAAATTCATTTTAAATTGAAAAGAGCGCTACGGGATGAATAAAATATTTTACCACATGGACAAAATCAAATGACTCAACTATAAAGAAGTATTGAATTTACTTTTTGTACTGATCAACAGAATTAAAATTTACATTCTGAAATTTTTTTGAATTTTCATGATTACAAAAATGAAATTATTCTCTTTCGTTTTTGAAATACAAAATTAAATTCAAAATAAAACAAACAAAATGAAAAAATTACTTGCTTACATGTTCTCGCTCAATCTGTTACTTTTTACTGCTTGTAACAAAGAAAATATTTCTAACGATATATTTAATCAAGACAAACCAATTAGCGCTTTGGCTACAGCAGCCGACAACTGTGCAACAGACGGGCTGATAGAAAAAACAATCACTGCTTGTGGTGTGGAAAGAAAATTCTATATTCAGTTACCTGTAGGGTTTCATCCGGATTCAACATATCCTTTAGTATTTGCATTTCATGGAAAGGGTTCCGGCCATAAAAATAAAGCCTGTGCATGGAAGGAACGAATCGGAGAATGGGTAGATGAAAATAAATTTATTGGCGTGTATGGAAGAGCCTATCTGGATTCCTTTTGGTATGTGCATGGTGCATGTCTGGAGGAAATTGACGACATCTGTTATGTAGAAAACATTAAAACCAACATGGAAAGCTTTTATCACATTGACGCTTCCAGAATTTATGCGATGGGGACCAGTAACGGCGGTGGACTAACATTAGATCTATCCACACAAGTCAATTGGCTTGCAGCCATTACGACGCTGGCAGCATATCCGTGGGAAGTATATCCTTTAGACGAAGTTCCAGTCCTGCCTTACTTCCAGATTCATGGGTCGCTGGATGGAACCATTCCATACCATGGCGGAACGTTATTCTGCTTAGATTTTGTGGATGCCTATGAAGCATGCCAGGATTGGGCTACACATAATCTTTGTACAGCAACAGGCATCGGAACATCCTTCCTCATCGATACATACGTGATCAACAAGACAAGCTGGTGCAGTCCACCTGTTACGCCGGTCCTTCCGGTCACCTGTAAGAAATGTAAAAAAGAAACACTACATTACGAACTGGAAGGAATAGGTCACACCATCTATGATCAGATCGCTCCAATTCCAGGTTATAAAGAGAGAATCAATGATGACATTTTTAAGTTTTTCAAACGCCACAGACTTTAAAAATAAAACAGTCAGCGAGGAAATCCTCGCTGACTGTTTTTAACACTCTTTTAATAACTAAATTTTTTCGAAAAATATCATTTCATTTTTCCAAGTATTAATCCGATTACTCCGCCAGCAATTGCTCCGGTGATGGTATTCCCTACAAGATCATAAGGCAACCACCCCCAGGTATATGCTTTAAAAGTGGATACGTTAAACAAGCCATACCACAAAATCATAAAAAAAGTCATCCAGGCTCCTGCAATTGCACCACTTCTGAAATTATCAATATTTAATTTTACGAAGAGAATGGTAATAAAAACAGATTGCACTACACTGGCAATAATCCAAAACATTGGGTTCATCTCAACCAGACATGCCTGATTGTCTTTCATCCATTGTTCAGCCATCCCACCAAGCAATCCCATAAAAATTGCACTCGCCACAATCATCCCCGCCACAGTTCCACCCAAAGCCCCAAAAATGATTTTCTTTTCCATAATTAAATGTTTAGTTGGTTAAAATAAATTATTTGACTCTTTTGCAGTTATGGGATGATTGCAATAATTTTTAGCGAAAATCTATTTCATTTATTGGCTGGCGGAAAGGACTGGATGTAATTGTACACAGCTTCGATTTCCATATCGCTCAAAGCACCCAGTCCGGCAAATGGCATAAATTGCCCATCCAAAGATTTTCCCTCTGGGGTTGTTCCGCTTCTGAATGTTTGTGTAAACTGTTGCAAAGTCCATTTACCTGCCTTGCCACTTTTTGAAATATCCGGAACAGGAGGGGAAACTGGATCCGGTGAAACACCCCCGCCAAAATTATTTCCGTGACATTCCATACATCCTTCATAACCTACCACATAAGCACCATATTCTTTACTGTTACTTATAGGCGGTGCATTTACATTTTTTACTTTATCGTGATCGATCACTTTGTAATCAAACAAATTCCCAAACATCCCTGCGCCGGCCATTGCCTGAGACATATAAGTAAACTGACGTTTGGCAAAAGTTCGTTCTATGGGTTGCAGCGAGTTTAAGAAAGCGACCAAACATCCCAAATCCTGATCACTTAATTTTCCTATACTTTTCGAGGGCATTACCATGAGCGCGTGACCTGACTTATTTAAACCATGCCTGAGGGCTCTTACAAAGTCTTCATTAGTATATCCCTCTGTCTCTGACCCTTTCGCACGGGTTAGATTGGAAGAAGGCAATGAACCAATATTTGGATCATCAAAAAAAACTTTGCCCGCCAAATCGACATCATGACAAGTACGACATCCGACTGATAGCAATCTTCCTCGTTCAATGGAAGCTGAATCAGACGGAATAGTAATTTGAGCAGGAGTTAAAGAATAAGTTTTTTCAAACTCGCTGTTGAATTTTTTTGCGAGAATCCAGGAGGCAAGCAGGGTCAGCACTACTACCCCCAAAACAAGGATAAATATCCATTTCAATACTTTCATCATAACGGAAAGAATTTAAAGTCAATAAATAGATTGATTACTTAAGGTAGTACCGGAAATCAGGATGATTGGTTTTGGGAAACCATCTGCACAAAAACTAAATACATTTCAAAACAAATACATCAGTCTGCACATATTCTCCTACGCTCGCGGTTCAAATATAAAATTATTTATCCTTTCGAAGATTTTTTTTAGCATTATTTTTTATCCTCCTGGACCAATTTCTTGAAAAGTACTTAATTCATTAATCTGGGTGGCTAAAAAAAAAGAAAATTTGTAGCATCCCACGGATAGAGAAAGAATTAAATATTTACCTGCTCAACAATTTACTCCAGGGCTTCAATTCCGGAAAATGATCGGCAAACAAGCGAAATACTGCTACAAATGGAAGAAACAATATCATACCTGAGAATCCCCAAAAAAGTCCGCCAAGAAAAATAGAAACAATGGCTACCAGAGTGTTTAGATTAACAAATCGTCCGACCACATAAGGAAAGATTAAATTTGCCTCCAGGTATTGCACAATGGTAAAAACTGCTGCAATACCTATTGGTTGCCACAAAGCTCCTGTTTCCAACCACGCGATGGTGATCGGCAAGAGTGCACTGATAAGTATCCCAAAGACTGGAATAATGGTCATGATGGCAGTAACCATTCCATATAAAATGGGGTTTTCCACACCAATGACCCACAAACCAAAAGAATTCAATATACCAACCACAATATAAACTGTTACCATCCCACGGATAAAACCTGAAAACACTTTTACAGTTTCCATTATAACTTCTTTCATCTTTACACGATAATGTTCCGCTGAAATGTCAATGACAAATCTCACCAGGCTTCTCCTGTATACCAAAATCAGGGAAACATAAATGGGAATGATGATCAGATTAAATAAAGCTGAGAAAATGGCATTCGCAGTTTCTTTCAAATAGGCTCCGGTATTTTGACTTATCTGAACTAAATATCCTTTGATCCAGTTTAATTGCTTTTCTGCAGTCCAGCCAAATTCAATCTCAAGTTGCTGCTGAATTTGATTTAGCATTGGATCTAGCTTTGCTTGTATCATTGGCCATTTCTCACTGAGAATGACTAATTCATAACTCAGAAAAAGTACCAAAACGGAAAAGAAAATAAACAATATGATTAACGGCAACACAATGGATAGAACTTTCCCAAATCCCCTGGATTCAAAATAAGCACAAATCGGAAAAAGTACGACTGCAATTAAAAATGCATAAGCCAATGGAATTAAAAATGGTCCTGCAAAATGAAGGATCATTCCTCCAAAAAAAACAGAAGCTAATAATTGATATATGCCCATGCTTTTCATAATCATCCATTTAATATTTGTAAAAAATATTTTCTTTACATTTTATATTTTATCGATCCCCATTAAAGCTAATCTACCGATTCAATTTTTTTTAATTTCTCCTGTGCAAGCTTCTTTAAACTAATTTCTGTAATTAATGAATCCACCGAGATCCGCCTTCGTTGTGATTCTGAAGCCACCAGATCCAAAGAATCTTTATTGCGATGTATTTCCTTTCTAAAATAATTTACCCTATCTCTGTCTTTTTTGTAATCATAATATTGTTCGGGATTGCTGAACAATTCATACGCCTCATTGATAAAACCACTGCCAAATAAGGTTAGATTCAATTCATTACAAAGCACCAGTATTGCTTTATGACCAAGCAGCTCACTCTTCAGATCCAACTCCCAAACTTCGGGATTCTTTTCATCCTTTGGCAAAATACTGTTGTAATAATACCATTGCTTGCCGTCACCAAATGCCTCATGCATGGCGCCTGTATATTGAAAACATTGATAATAACTATCCCCTATCCCCAACACCTTTTGGGCATGAACGTCTTCACCGTGTTCAAATGTAAATTTATCCGGATAAGCCAATAAATTACCTTTCGGCACTTCTAGATTCATTTTTTGAAAAATATCTGCATCTCTAAACTTCACTGTGTCCAATAGCCTTACATTCGTATAATTAAAATTGGGTAAATTAACATTGGTCATTTGTTCCAATCTTCTGATCGTCGAATCTACTACTATGCACTCGGCGTAAAAACTCCAGTGCGAACCGTACTTGGGAAAAAGTGGATAAGGAGTCTGACTTTTCAGTGTTTTGAAATACTGAACAAAGTCAATCATATTTAAATTAAAATTTTTTCCTTCTGTAATATAGGTTTCATAATTGGTCTTCTTATGTTTTGTCTTCCTTAAATAATCAGGTAACTTTTCAGGATACACAGAAGCTTTTCCGGGTGCAAACAGAAAAAGAAGTTCAACCCCAGATTCTTTCAATTTTTTCTGCACAAATGCTGCTTTGTAAACCTGATCATAAATGAACGCCTCACCACAATAATCATCCCCAAAAATTGACTTGGTCATGTCTTCACCAAAAACATAACCCTCCTTTCCGGAAAAGGAATCATCAATATTGACTTTTTTAAAAAGGAAATATTCCCATTTATCTTTTAATTTCTTTAACTTAAGGATAAATGGTTTTTCCAATAATCTGTTCTCTGTCTGAATTTGAAACAACCCCGAAAACACATTCCCAAAGTTTATTTCTGACTGTGTACGCCCACTTTTATTTCTGAATATAACTATAAAAATACCCAACAGAAAAATCAGGATAAGATACCAGAAATATTTATCCATACTACCCTTTTCCTCCATTCTATATTGCCATAATAATGTATTTTTTTCTGGATTAGATGGATTGCCGGTCTGTATTGTTCTCACCATCTAAAATTTAAAATAAATAAATGGATTAAATAATCCCCCACTCAACGATATCAAACAAACACCGTATGTCAAAATTCCAAGACAAACAAACATGTATAATTGGGAGCGGTACAAACCTTCACCAAATAATTTTAACTGAAATGAATTCATCCATGGTATCAATACACAAAAAGAAAATAACAAACCTGTGATCAAAATAAAAAAGAAATCTTCCTGGAAAACAAATACATAGTTATGACTAAAGTCCAGAGAAAACATTTTATGCACATAATCCAAAGCCAGGGTAAGATCTTCCAATCTAAAAAAAACCCAACCAATCACCACAACCAAAAAAGTGTACATCATTCCAAAATAGCTCCTGCACCCTTCGACCTCTATGTTTCTTTTTTTAAGCAGCAACCTTTCTCCTACAAGAAAAATTCCATAATAAATTCCCCATACGATAAAATTCCAACCTGCGCCATGCCAGAGACCGGATAGAACAAAAACGAGAAATAAATTAAACAACACTCTTCCCTGGGTAGCACGGTTACCACCTAATGGGATGTACAAATAATTTCTCATCCAGTTTCCTAAGGTTATATGCCAGCGCTTCCAAAATTCAGTCACACTTCTGGAAACATAAGGATGATTAAAATTCTCCGGTAGTTTAAACCCCAGCATGCGGGATATCCCAATGGCCATATCGGAATATCCCGAAAAATCAAAATAAATCTGCATCGTATAGGCCAATGCCCCCAACCATGCAAGTGGTGTGGTCAATTGCTCCACACCTAAATCAAATATCACATCTGCTTGTCGGCCCACTACATTTGCAATTAAAACTTTCTTTCCCAGACCAATGGCAAATCGGACAAATCCATTCATCCGGTTATGAAAATGATCGTGGTGAATATGATCGTTTATCTGGTCTGAGATTTCATGGTATCGTACAATTGGCCCGGCAATCAACTTTGGAAAAAAAATAATGTACATCTGATATTCCCAAAATTTATCCAAAGGCTTGTGAACCCTTCTGTAAACATCCACAGAATAAGTGATGCTTTCAAATGTAAAAAATGAGATTCCAATGGGTAAAATAATTTGACTTATCTGAATCAGTGGAAGATTAAAGGCTGCCCCAATCTGATGGAAAGAATCCATAAAAAAATTAAAATACTTAAAATACCCCAGCAAGCCCACATTCAGTAGAATTGGAAATACCAAAAATAATTTTCGCTTGAATGGATCATCATAGGAATTCATTTTCTTCACCAAAAAATAATCGACTAAAGTGGTAAAGAAAATGATCCACACAAATTTTGGCTCACCCCAGGCATAAAAAATAAAGCTGGCTACTAAAATATACAAATGCTTGAGATTTATTTTCTTCGGTACAAGAAAATATCCCACCACAAACAAGGGAAAAAATACAGTTAAAAACAACAAACTGCTGAATACCATCTTACCATTTTGTTGTTAGTCGGAATGTGGATGAAATAAATAAAACATTAGAAATACCGCAACGCAGTATGGTTTGCAAACTTGAAATTTCATCCTTAATCTTAAATGCATCATTCTATATGGCAATTGTGGTGCTCAAAAGCTTTTTAAATCCTTTATAAATAGAATCAAACTGTTCAGAGTACCATGCAAAACTAAACAGTTTTCAAATATTCCAACCGTGCTTCTTCCGGATCAAAACAAACCCTGCATACTCTCTTCTGGGCACTAAAACTCAACAACTCTACATCCGTTGAGATGAACCCCGGCTTAACTGGTTCCTCTTTCAACAAATCTGTACTCAGATATTTTTTGTTGCTGTCGCAAAGTATAGTCACCACTATTTTATCCTTACCAATCCTATCTTGGACCATCAAAGCACCAAGGAGATTAGCACCTGAAGAAATACCTACGGCCAAACCCAGTTCTGCAGCTAATTTTTGTGCCATGATGATGGCATCTCCATCATCCACAGCAATTACTTCATCCAAATCTTCCAAATGAAGAATGGCGGGAATGAACTCATCTGAGATTCCCTGTATTCTATGTTTTCCTACTTTGTATCCGGTGCTGAGGGTGGGAGAATTTGCCGGTTCGAGTGGGTAAACTTTGATGGCTGAATTTTGCTCCCGAAGGAATTTTCCTACACCCATGACAGTGCCGCCGGATCCTACACCAGCGACAAATGCATCAGGACTTAGGTCCATTGCCTTAAGCTGCCACCAAATCTCCGGTCCTGTAGTAAGATAATGTGCTTCTGCATTATCCTCATTGGAAAACTGACTGGAAACGAAACCATGTGAACTGGCAGCTGCATTTTTTGCCATTTCTATGCTCCCCAAAAATCCACCTTCCTCTTTACTCACCAAGTTAATTCGGGCCCCCATGCTTTTGATCAGGTTGATTCGCTCCATACTCATCCAGTCGGGCATAAATATATTGACCTGATGACCCAATGCCCTGCCGATGGCTGCAACGGAAATTCCGGTATTGCCACTGGTAGCTTCATAAATTTGCATACCGGGAACGAGGGTGCCTTTTTCATAAGCTTTTCCCAGAATGTGAAAAGCCATCCTGTCCTTTACACTACCTGTCATGTTAAGACTCTCAGCTTTGGCATATACAATCCTTTCCTCCCCTTTAAAGTTTAAGCGGATGGTCAAAAGTGGTGTATTGCCAACCAAACTTTTAATACCCGCTATTCTGTTGTTTTTCATGACTCTTGGTTTTACATTAAATTTACTCAAAAAGCTGCAGACCCCGGGAGGTAAGTTATAAAAAATCTATCGTTTATGTAGTAAATCGAACCGCTTAATCTGAAATATTAAATTTGTTAATTGGGCTTTCATTCTTTGCTAATAACCGAATTTTTAAATCTGTATCAAAATCACAACTTTGATTCTGCAGCAAACTTAATCCTTTACTCGTGGATGTATGTAAGCTGTTAAAACAATTGGCCTTATTTTTGTCCCAAACTCATCAGGTCATATCCTGGGTAATCAACAATCTTGTATTTTTCATATTTTCTAACTATTCCATTGCACTGGCGACTTTATCTGTCCCTGTTATTGCTCTGCAATGGTCTGAACTTGTCGGCACAGATTCAAGCCCCCATGACCAAGGGCGCCGTACCCGTGGAGGAAGAATTGAAAAATTCCCCATCAGGAAAGACCTATGCAGCAATAGTTGGCGTCTCTAACTACATGGACCCGGGAATTCTGGACCTTAGGTATGCACACAGAGATGCTAATATTTTTGCCGAGTTCCTGCAAGATCCTCGGGGGGGCGGACTGGGTAATGACCAACTTAAAGTCATTGTCGATTCTAATGCCACCCTTGCAGGCATTCAGTCCATTCTGAACTGGCTCATCACAAGCTGTCAAAAGGATGACAAGGCCATTATTTACTTTTCCGGTCATGGAGATGTAGAGACAAAAAGCAATCGTGAAAAAGGTTACTTGCTCGCACACGACACCCCAAAAAATAATTATACCCTGAATGGACTGGACATTGACTATCTGAACGATTCCATTATAGGTCGATTGACCCGATCCCAGGTTAAGGTGGTTGTTATCCTGGATGCCTGCCATTCGGGTGCGCTTGCCGGTGATCGTATCGGTGGCAAAGAAGCTACAGCCATGGAACTGATGAAAAGATTCTCCAGTGAGGTAAAAATTATGTCCTGCCAACCATATGAAAGTTCATTGGAACATCAACGATGGGGAAATGGAAGAGGTCTCTTTTCGTATTACCTGCTCAAAGGCCTGGAGGGTGAGGCGAATAAGGATACCATCAGAGAAGTGGATCTCTACGAACTGGAAAGCTACCTCCAGGAAAAAGTGCATCTGGCTTCAGGAAAGGCGCAACACCCGGATATTTTCGGTGGAAAAAAACAAGAATCTCTTTTCCCGGCTGCAGTAATAAATACTACCGGAAAAAATCCAGAGGTATTTGAAGAATTAAATAAAGGCATCATCAATTCCGTGCTTGTACATCTTGCTACCTCAGAGGGGCGCAACAATTATCAAAAATTTATAGAATCCATTGAGAATTCCCATCTTATCAAACCGGTAGACAATTGTGCCTTAAAATGGTATAAGTCTATTTATTCAGATAGTGCATTCTATGGAGTTCGTGGAATCTTAAATGAAAAGATGATCGTTGCTTTAACAGATCCTGTTCAGCAAGCCATTGTATCCTATCTGAATACCGATCCCAAAGAATTAGAACTTAGAGAAAATGCCGATGACAAATATGTGCATCTTGCGGAATATCTAAGTAAGGCAATGGAGATAATGGGGCCGGGAGATTCTCGTTACAGGCAAACTAAAGCCAAACAATTGTATTTTGATGGATTGGTGCTCAGAATGAAAGGCCAACAAGTAAATTCCAAAAAACTATTGGAAAAATCAAGAAGCAAACAAGACTCTGCATTGGCGTTGGAAGATAAAGCCGCATACATTCATAATGAATTAGGTCTTCTGTCTTTGGAATTACAAGATTACCAAAAAGCTTTGACACATTTAAAAAAGGCGATCGAATGGTCCCCCACATGGGCTATACCATACAATAATCTGGCATCTGCAACAAGAGAAATTTATGCTAATGAAGATAGCCTTACAACAGCTGTGAGATTATATCAAATGGCCATCCACTATAAACCTGATTTCTCCTCAGCCTATATGAATCTTGGCAATCTCTACAAAGAATTAAATCAAATCGACTCTGCTGAATTTTCTTATCGCAGAGCTTTGGAACTGAACACAAATTATAAGGACTACCATCTTTATCTTGGATTATTGCTTACTGAAACAGACACCAGCAGATTTAGAGAAGCCGAAAATCAATATCGGCAATCTTTGAAAATAGATGCCGGATATCCGGAAGCATATTTTGAATTAGCCAACCTCTACGATCTTATCCAAGAACCGGATTCCGCTGAGTTAAATTACAAACAAGCGATCAAATTCAAAATTGATTATTCCGCAGCTTATACAAATCTGGGTATTCACTATTACAGTCGTGGAAATCTTATCGGTGCAGAAGAAAATATGAAATATGCCATAAGGGCTGATTCATTAAATCAAAGTGCCTATGCGGGATTGATTTTTCTTTATCAGCAGCAATGGAAAAAAATTTCAACTCTTCTTAAACGATCACCCTTACCCCAGAAGATAAAAACGGAACTAGTCCGCAACCGCGGATTAGAACTTCTAGAGGAGAATGAGCACCAACAAGTTCTGCAATTATTTCAGACTTACTTCAATTTATATCCGACCAGTGCCGATGCGCAATATCTTTTTGGGTTATACTACCACATGATAGGAAATAAACCAAAGGCCCTGGAGCATTTTACGCTCTGTTTTAAAAAAATAAAACTATCCAAATCACCATACCTGATGGATATGATCCGATCAGAAGATAAACTCGGTGAACTTTTAAATACAACACGCTATAAGGAATTGTATAAAAAGTATTTTCCGGAATAACAATCGTCCCCTATTGTTCGTCGCAGTTCTAAACAATGCTAGGGGAAATTAGAGAATTTGAAAATTTGAAAATTTGAAAATTTGAAAATTGTTCCCAATTGTTCGTCTACGTTAGCCGCTTTCGCGGTTCCTTCTCTTATCGTGCTGTCGCACGATACTCTGCTGAAGCAGAGATCGTTCAGTCATACTTCCCAGCGTCAAACATTACGGTGATTAAAACCAGAATCTAATATAGTGTACGTTAGCCGCTTTCGCGGTTCCTTCTCTTATCGTGCTGTCGCACGATACTCTGCTGAAGCAGAGATCGTTCAGTCATGCTTCCCAGCGTCAAACATTACGGTGATTAAAAGCAGAATCTAATATAGTGTACGTTAGCCGCTTTCGCGGTTCCTTCTCTTATCGTGCTGTCGCACGATACTCTGCTGAAGCAGAGATCGTTCAGTCATGCTTCCCAGCGTCAAACATTACGGTGATTAAAAGCAGTACCAAAAAAAGTCTGCGTAAATTTCAAGTTAAGAAGCTCGTAATAAGCAGGGTTGTCCCCATTGTTCGCCGCAGTTTTAAACTGCGATGGCATAAGATCATAGCATTTTTAATTTGGCCTGATATTTCAATCATTCAAAAAACGCCCTGCATTAGGACAGTCCTAAAAGTGGTTCAAAACTGGTACTTGTTAAACAATCTATAAATTTCAAGACGGGAGGCTCGAAATAACTATTGCTGAGATTGTGAACCGGAATAATCATTTAACTTTACCTCAAAGACCGTTTATGTCAAGATTGTTTTTTCCTATACTTGTTGCACTGATCGTTAATGTATTTCCCACCCACATTTTTAGCCAAAAAAACCTCCACCTCATACAGAGTTTCGACAATATAAACCAGGATATACTTCCGGGCTGTCAAAAAGATTATGATCATACCACTGAATTTTTTAAGGATATTGCCGAATATGCAGGCATGGAATTCCAACTTCACCAGTTGAATTTTGACAAAAACTCCGTTTTTTCATTTTTCCAACAATTCAGCTGCGGATCAGACGATGCCGTCGTATTTATTTATTCCGGACACGGATTCCGCAAGGAAGACGACAATGTATTGTGGCCCTTCCTATATTATTGCCATGCAGATCTTTCAGGGTCCGGCTCAGCACTTGCAACTTGTGGTGTGCCACTCGACTGGATTCATCATGCCCTCATCGCCATAAATCCCAGGATGTCCATTACCATCGGCAACAGCTGCAATACGGAATTTGGGCAACAAGAATCAAAAAACAAACACGAAGGATTAGATAAAAAAGAACAATCCACTCCGGATCATAATGATCTTAGAAATCTTGAATTATTGACTAAGTTTAGGGGACATATTCTGACCTCAGCTTCATTGCCCGGCCAATTCGCCTATACCAATGACGAAGAAGGCAGTTACTACATCAATGAATTGATTGATGTGATGAATTTTGGATTTAGAAATTCTAACCAGCCTACCTCCTGGGCCAGTATATTAAGAAAAGCCAGCAATGAGGTGAAGGAAAAAAAATCTGATCAAAAGCCTCAATTCCTGATTGTAAAAAATTCAGAGAAAATGTATTCAGAAGGAAGTGGTAAATATCAGAATGAATGCACCTATGCCAAACTAAACATCAGCGTTCCGGATGTGGGTGGCAGCAATTATGAACAAGTCCCTGTGGATGATATCGCAACCAATGAATACAATTCGACTTGGGAAACGCAATACGACATTGACGAAGGTGTTGAATTGGCATTAGAAGAATTACCCATCCTGATGTTATACACTGCATGGATAGACGATGAAAACATATCCAATGAAGAAGAAGATAGGACTCTAAATATTTATTTAAAATGGATGGACGAACTTGGTTATGATCAGGAAAGTGCTGAGGAAAATTTTGATTTAAGTATGGAGGATTTATTTGATGCAGTTAAAAAAAATGATTTGGAAGAATTTATTAATGTACTTACTGTCGATTTCAAAAAATATCTGAATACAGATTTCCGACAAAAAATAATAAAATCTTTACCTACATTGCCGGATAACCCATCTCACCCAAATATAAAATCTTATATTCGCACACTTAATAATTAAATCAAAATTTGAAAACAAATTTTTCAAAATTCAATTACCAAAAATGAAAATATTTTTTTCGCTTTTTCTGACCTTCCTATTTTTCACCTCTGCACTGAACGCGCAAAGCAGTTCTAAACCGCTCAAACCAAAAATCAATTCCATGCAGAAAACCACTACCAGACCTAAGGACAAAAGGATGGGATTGGGGTCCAGGGACATGACAGAAAAAATAGAAAATAATGAAGTAGCAGAAGCTTTTGTGGAATTGAAATCCGGTAATTTAGAACAGGCAACCAAACAATTTGAAAAATATTCTCAGCAAGACCTGGACGCAGCATTCGGCTATGGACTCGCATTACACCAACAAGGGTATACCAAAGAGGCCATTAAAGTTTTAGAGGAGGTAATCCTGAAAGATCCCGATCATACAGATGCCATGTACGAACTGGCATCCATTTATTTTGAAATCGATAATTATCCAAAAGCAGAAGAATACTATCTTAATATCCTCAGACTAGATCCGGAAGATGACTTTACCTGGGAAGACCTTGGTTTTCTGTACTCCATGGTGGAAGGCCTAGATGCACAGGCGATCTATTGTTTCAAACAAGTGATTAAATTAGACCCGGAATATCCTGATCCACACTTTGAAATAGCCAGAATCTATGCATTGACAGGTCACAACCAAGACGCTATTCAACAACTTCAGCTAGCCTGCAAAAAGAAATTCGAAGACATGAATTCCATTTCGGAAGATGAAGATTTTAAAAGCATACATGAGTTACCGGAATTCAACTCGCTCATGGAAAAATGCAGCACAGATGAAATAAAATAATTTAATCAATCAGGAATAGATTGGATCTGAATTTTAATTTTCTTTAAAATTTACTGAATTAAAAAATGATCCAATAAATTCTTTCTTTCTCCTGTATCCAAATTGATTACATCAAATCTCTTGGCTGTAGTAAAAGATCCCATGTCGCTGTCGCTGTTAATCAGAATAGCACCCATCAAAATAACGTATTTACAATTGTATTTGGTGGCAGCAACCAACTCGTTGATACGTTGATCAATGGCTTCATATATAACTTCCGTGGCTTCGTACAATGGAATCTCTGAGGTTAAAATCCTCTCCTTTTTCTGAAATAAAATTTGTTCAATGGTATTCATTTGATAATCCATTTCTGTAACTTTATCAGGCGTAATTTCTTGATTCATCAATTTTCTCAAAGCCCCTTTTGCAGCACCACAACAGCCGGTATTATTTGTCTGGCCAAAGCGGTGAATCTCACCGATCGCTCCACTTTTGGTGATACCTATATGCGGTCCATAATAAATAAAAACACCGCCCTCGTCCGGTACATGACCGGCAAATGCTGCCATCCCGGTAAGTCCAGTAAATGGAAATCCATCGAGGCCTCCCATTTTAAACGGTCCTAAAAATTCTTGCGTCCTTGCCGGATATTGTATGCTGTTGACATCATCGCTGCAAATGCTGTCTGCAATCATGATTTGTCTGGGCTCCAGATCCAATTCATTTTCAACAAAATCAATGAGCATATTCACGCTGTCAATGGTGGTCATGGCGTGAGGGTAAATCTTACGAATGATGGCTAATTTCTCTCGTTTCTTCATGTACTTAAATTATAAAATAATATTATTGGTTGCAGTCATTGCCGGAGGCAAATCAGTTTCTCCCAGCATTTCTCTTAAATCTATTTCAATAGTACGACTCATTTGTGAAATGGGGACATCGTTTGCACTGCCTTCAAATGGATTCTCTGTACTCTCTCCTACCTGTTCAAGCGAGGTGTACACCCAGGAAATCAAAACACTGAACGGAATAACCAACCAAACCATATGACCTTTCATCATGCCCTCCATGGCAAGATTTAATTTATCAAACTCAATGAGCATTCCAAAAGGCAACAACAAGCAAAATAATTTAACAAAGAATGCATTGATGGTAGCAAATTGTCTTGGATAGGGAAAATTCTTTATTCTCTCACTCCGTCCCTGATGATCATAAAATTCCTTGAGCAATTTTTCCATTTCTACAAATTGTAATTGGTCAATCTTCTTCAATTCATATAATTCTTTCAGCGTTGCAGACTGCAAACCAATAATTTGCACAGCCCTATTTTTGGTGTTGAGAATATATTTTAATTCATGCTCATCTAAATATTTTTTTAATTCATCTTCCAATGGAATGGTTCTTTCCGGAATGGAATAAAAATTCATAAATTCCGCATTGTATGGTTTGGTTGTAGTTTCCCAAATCCTGCTGTCCCTCATCTGATAACGCAAAGCCGTCAACCAGGCAAAATGACGATAAATCAACAATTTGCTGCTGGTCTTATCGTCTTCAATAAAATCCCTGCACCAAAGGCCCCAGGATCTGCTGGAATTTAAAATCGAACCCCATATCTGTCTTGCCTCCCAGGTCCTGCTGTAAGTCTGTGTATTCTTAAACCCCACAATAAATGCAGTGGCTGTTCCCAACAAAGCCACCACCGTCCATGGAATGGCTACCCACTTAAAACCCATGTACTGATACAAAAATGTTGGAATGATACCGATCACCAACAAACTGTAAATGTTCCTTCGGGTCCAAAGAATAAATTCTTTAAATTTATATGAATTTCCTGCGTGCACGATTATATTTCTTTAAAATGTAGATCTAATTTATGGAACAATATTCACATCGGCGCTAAGGTATAAAATTGCCAGGAAATTAAGTTTAAACTTATAAGCAATTAGCTTAGAGCATTCTGGAATGGCCAAATGGGATGATTGTCCATTTCACATGCAATGGAACTGATAAATTTGTTATGTTAAGAAATAAAATAGAATACCAATTTTATAAAAATTGGAACACAAATATCATCATGTAAAAAATTTTTATCAAGATGAAATTAAATGAAAAAGCCTTAGCCCGTACGGTGATTAAAAGCAGTACCTATTAAAACGCAAGTATTAACTCAGGTCCTTACTTTGTATCCAATAGTCATTTCTCATTGTCTAATAAATCCTTTAGTCGCTTTCGCGCCTGCCTGCCGACGCAGTCAGGAAAGGTTCCTCCTGAAGGCGAACAAGTCCCTCACTTATCGTGCTGTCGTACGATACCCTGCCTAAGCACAGATCGTTCAGTCATGCATCCCAGCTTCAAACATTACGTTGATTAAAAGAAGTAACAAACAAAGTCTATGTATACTTTTGGTGTTTCTATCTTGAAATTTGTCGATTAACCTTTACCTTTCAAGTTAGATTTACCATGTTTACATAACTTCCAAATTCAACTTTTATATTATATTTCTAATTGGCTCAAGTACTTTCCTTGCAAGCAATGCCTTAAATAAATAATTCTCCTTGGGTTCCTTTGAAAACTACAATTAATTTAAGTTTTATTTAAATTGTGTTAGAAAATAGTTTCACTCTATTGCCAGTTAATCGCTCATAACAATTAAGCTTTATGATGGCTGACCAATAGGGAAGGAGTTAATCATATTTGGTGTATTTAGAGAATTCTCTTTTCCATAAATTGTTACCTCTATCACTTATGAAATTCCTTAGATCTTTCTTTTAATAGAATTTATATTCATTAAAATAGTCTGAATTTACCTTTACCGGAAACGAAATAGTATCTGCGAAGCAACTGCAATTGAACAAACCAAAAGATCAGATCTTAAAAATTACCTTTGGTAAGAATCCATAGTTAAGAACATTTAGATGGCATCTATCTCCGTAGATTCTTAGTTATCATCAATTAATGTAAAAACAATTACTTCCAATTAATTTTTCCATAAAAACTTCCGTTTGTAATGTCAATGGTATCAGGAATAGATCCATTTGAAGGCCACCCTGAATTTGAAATCACTCTGGCTTGAAAACTTCCCCTGACATCGCCGGTTTTCATATTAAGTTCTTTGATTTCAACATAATTGTTCGAATCAGCCTCAATAATACTATAATTCTCTAAAACAGCATCACCTTTGAATTCTTGATATGAAAAATTGTACAAAGTATCGAGGTATGTTGGATAAATAGGATTAAAATAGAATTTCCCAGTTTTCAAGAAAACTTGATCAATTAAAATTTTGCTGCGCACTGATCTAGCTTTATTGTAACCCTCGACTAAGATAGCCACACAGGTATCTGGAAAGCAATATTTTTTTGCTTTAAAAATACCGGTACTGCCTTTCCATTCTACCTCATCAAGCCTTGCCTTTCCCTCTCCATAGAAGCCATCGTTATCAAAAATGCTGTTTTTTTCGCAAGATAAAATCGAAATAATGGTTAATAATATATACACTCTTTTCATTACTAATGAATTTTAATAATTTTAGTTACTTGTGCCTTTTCATCGATAACCGCTCTCAAAAACAATATGTATATGTCGGCAAAGCTATTTGAACATTTCACTATATGGTGTTTCAACTTAATTCAAAGCTAATTATTTTTGTTTATAGTTAATAATATTATTTTATTAAAATTAATGGACAAGGTTGTTTGATACTTCATAGCTCATAACATTACTATGATTAATAGTAGTACCAATCAAAGTCTACGTACAACCGCTTTCGCGGTTCCCTTACTTATCGTGCTGTCGCACGATACTCAGCTGAAGCAGAGATCGTTCGGTCATGCTTCTCAGCTCATAACATTACGGTGATTAAAAGCAGTACCAAACAAATTCTACGCATTTGAAGAAAATTTACAGAACAATATACCCATACACACCGAGATATAAAATTGCCAGGAAATTAAGTTTAAGCTTATAAGCAATTAGCTTAGAGCATTCTGGAATGTGCAAATGGGTTGATTGTCCATTTCACATGCAATGGAACTGATAAATTTGTTATTTTAAGAAATAAAGTTGAATACCAAATTTATAAAATTTAGAATGCAAATTTCATCATGTAGAAAACTTTTATCGAGATGAAATTAACCCAAATTTGTCATTAGAGTTCGTAGTGAGAGTCAAAAGAGCAACAAAGGCAAGACTCCTCGCAAGAAATTCGCGCGGAGTTGAAGTCATATTTCATTGAGCACGAATTTCGAGAAGAGGCTTGCATTTAAAGCTATTTTGGCTTGAAATAGAATTCTAATGACAATTTTATGATTAAATAAAAAAAGCCTTAGCCCGGATGAGGGACTAAGGCTGGCATTTAGTAAGTAAGTCTGGTATTAACCCATTTTTAAAATCCTTAAAATGCAAAACGTATCTTAAATTATGATTACATGCTAACGTGCATTTTATTACCGAATCGGTAAGATATTCCTACACTCACAGAATAATCTGCAAATGCTGCGTCTCCAACCACTTTTGTTCCGGTGTCAGCCGATCTTAATTTGTCGGAATAACTTTGTACTCTGTTGCGCTCTAAAGCAAATGGCACTGCAGCAAAAATATTCAATGATTTGATCTGATAAGATATCGTAGGTTCTGCAGCGATGACATATCCGGGTCTTCTGAAACCATTGCTTCCACCAATCAGGTCTTCACTTGGAACACATTCCATTCTTACGCCTGCTGTAATTGCAAAATTCTTAAGGTTGTAATTCACTCCACCACGGATCAAATATTGATCTGCAACACTCATCGTATTAGTTTTGTATTTAATGGCAGTGGCACTTGCTGTTCCTCCTCTTGTTGTAGATACGCCGTTTTGTTCACGTGGATTAGACAAGTAATAAAAATTACCATACACCCCAAGTGATCTGACAATGTTAAAAAATCCATTGAGCTCAAATGAAACTCCTGTTCCTCCATCACCCAACTGGATAGATTGATCTACCGGTCCAAAAGAATAGGTAGTGTCATTCTTGTAGAAATAGTCCTGATAATTGTAATCACCGGTAGGTAATTTTAAACCGAGACCTACCTGGAGATTGCCTTTGCTGGATGGCTTAAATAACCATGCGCCCACTGTAAATCTTACATCTCCCATTCCGGTTGCAGAAGTAAAATGTCTGGTCTTCCCATCATGCTCATAAAGTGATGATCTGGAAGTGGACTGAAATGGCAAAAACATACTTATCGACCATCGATCTCCTAAAAACTTAGTTAAAGAGAGATCAAAATTGTTGGTGTAATTTCTTACATCTGAACCATTGGCAACCCTTTCTTCCTCTTCCTCTTTTCCTCTGAAATGACGGAAAGATTTGAAATTCCTATAGGAGGCATTAAACTGCCATCCATCATTAGGTTGCGTACTGTTTGATTGCAATCCACAACTAGAACCCGTACTGCGGATGGCAACACATCCTTGTCCCATCAGCTTGAAACATGCGAGCAATGGGATCAGAATAAAAAATTTGAGTAAATTTCTTTTCATGAGAATTTAATTGAATTTGATTATTAAAATAGAAATAGTCCTTAACCGGGATCAAAGGTATTTGGCCATGACAGGGTAGCTACATATTTTTTACGAATACACGCAATTAGCTGATGAACTGTACGAATTAAATGATTGGGTCCGGAATAACTGCCGATGGATTGTATAGTTATAAAAGTCTAACCAATTAAAAATTTTAAGTTCTCTTTAAGAAGTGAATAAAACATGCTGTATCGATCAATTTATTTTTCGCCTTCATGTACTCCTAAATGTTCCAAATAATTTTGAACCAAATTATTATATACCTAAACAAACCATACAAGACCTTGCAATAATTCTCAAATTAAGACTTAACCCTATTTAAACTGATTACATCTGTAAAATTGCATAGGATAAATTTTATATAATAAAATAAGGCAATGAATTAAATTCATTGCCTTGAGAAGAAAATTTTATTCAAACAAATTATTTATTCATGTTGGATCATTTGCTTGAATACTTTCGAGCTGCCTCCACTAACAATCTTTACTAAATATATACCATTAGGAATATCCTTAACATCCAAAACAAACTTATCCTCATTCCTTGTCTTCTTCACAATATGCTCTTTTCCACCCAGATCAAGAATTTGTACATTCATCAAATCTTTAATTCCTTCCGGAAAACTTACGATTAATTCATCTTTTGCAGGGTTAGGATAAACCAAATAATTAGATTTATATTGATCTGCTACAGCGACCGGGGAATTATCTTTCCTGCAACGATGCCATGCAATATCAGATGGATCAAAATACAACAAATCAAAAGTGTAAGTCCCCGGGCTAACTTGCAGAACAGCCGGAGTTGGGGTATTACTTTTATTAAAATACCAGCTTACTTGTTGAAAATTCACATCCGTACTCAAAGTAAGTTTGTTTCCGCTGTAGCTGGTATTGATTAAATTCGCACACCTTCGATGATCACACAAATAAACCCGCGTGCAGCACAATCTCCAACCAAAGCCATCCCAATATCTAAAACTAATGGTATATACCCTGCAAAAAATATTTACCGGCGGAGCATAAACAATACTTTTAGTGGTACCAATCTCCTCACCGGTTTCATCTATACTCCATTGCACAGGAATTGAAGCATCCATATTTCCAACAAAATCAAATTTGAATTTATCAGAACTAGGCATAAGCCCAACAATTATACCATTGCATTGAAAGGGGTCACATAAATAAACGCGCCGACAACAAATTCGCCAACATCCACAAGCTGGATCAAAATACCTTACTGAAATGGTATAATACCTACAGTCAAATCCCAGAGGTGGATACCATTGTACCGAAGAAGTTTTTCCCAATGAAAGTTCTTGTGTAGAATCTATCACCCATTCAAAAGAACTGTAATTCTTTGCCTGCGCATCCTTTAATGAAAAATCAAATTTTCGTTGGATCGGATCATACCTGTAAATAATATCACCGCACAGAAATGGATTGCAAAACCACAATTTCCTGCAACAGAATACCCAGCATCTCCGGTGTGGGTCATAAAATTTACAGCAGATAACCTGGTCTCTGCAATTCCAATTTGGTGGCAAAGGATACTTCTTTTTGTCAAATACTTTGGTATTGCTTAGATTGTCTCCAATTCTCCACTCTTCAATATTGGAACCTCCTACATCTTCCGGCAGCGTAAAAGAGAAATAATTTCCGGCAGGATCATATCTTGGTTGAATATAAGTACAGAAAAATGGCATGACTACACAAATTCTGAAACAACAAAAAACCACACATCCATTTCCATCCAAATATGGAAAACATACTTCATAATCTCCGGCCCCAGGAAAGGTATAGTTAAACTGCGAACTTGACCCACCTGTATTGGTGATTACTCTGCCTGTTAAATCTCTCACCATCCATTGTTCCCCGGGCGCAATAGTATATGTAGTGGTAAACCTATAAGTGAGTGATATACCATTTCCAGTATAATCAAAACTTATCGGACCAGCTATATCACAATCTTCATAAACTACCGGACAATACTTTTTACATTTTAATTGAACCAAAGATGCACAGGACTTCAAGCAATCATATTCCACAACCACATAATAAACACCTGGTTGAACCCTTGTAAATTTAAAATCATTTCCCAGTTTAGTGGCTTTGGAAAGACATCCACATCCTGGAGCAATTAAAAACATATGATCTGCACATGGTGTATTAAATGTTAAATCACTTTCATCATTTACCTCTACTTCCCAAATCAATTCAGTTCCTGAAAATACGGTTCCTGAACATCCAGGATAAATATCAATAGTGCCGGCTGAACATGGCCCAGGACAAGCGAAATTGACAAATTGTGAATTTTGTAAATTACAATCAAATGTCGAACTTGCATCTCTGCTGCAAGGACCTCCTACTTCTCCTCCTTGATCACAAATAACTCTTGCAGGTGTCTTTTCTTCTACAGTTATTCTTACGCGCCAACCTCTTTCAACAATACTGGGATCTGAAAAAAATCTAAATCTTAAAGATTCCCCTGAGCAAAGTGTTCCGGCCCAACCCAAATTTGGACTACACAAATCTTCGGTAAATGAAAACCCTCCACACGGGATGTAAGAAATAGTTAAATAATCAAAACATGGATTGCCATCTGCCTCCACTTTGTAATCTTCAAATGAATAAAATATTCTTGATCCTGCCCTGGGATTCAATAAAATTTCTGAATTGTTTATATTATTTGCATAATTTCCTCCCGATCCTCCATTATCATAATAAAGATAAGTGCCTGGATTCAAAGTTAAAGAAACTGATCCACTGACCGGATGCAAAATAGTTGTTTGTCCGGCTGCAAAAAAATGAAAACAAAATAAAAGAATAAAATAAAAGTAAAGATTTTTCATAAGTTGATTTTTACACAAATATGAAATCAATCTAAATCAATGTAAATATAACTTTGGTTAAGGACCTGTCTTCCAGTTGTGTAATTTGAAAAATAGGAAATTTAATTTATAATTCAGAGGAAATCTATCCAATATTTATTTCAGACATGAAAAATTTTTATCTAACGAAATTCCGTTCCTTACCTTTTATCTTTAAATTAAAAAAATTATTGAAGTCAAATTCAGCAATGAATTCAATTCTCAAATACACACCAACTTCCATTATCCAATTATGTATTTAAAATATATAAACAAATAAATTTTAAATCACTGTACAAATATTCTTAAAAATAGTACCGGTAAAATTTTATTTTCCCAATTGAACAAATAAAAATTCAGGCAGCATGGTTCATACACTACCTGATTAAAAATCTATATCAAAACAATTTTAATGCTGAATAAATACTTTCTTCAGAATGTTCCTGCCATTTTGTTCTAATCTAAGAAGATACATTCCATTGCAAATATCTCGGACATCCACAACTATTTTTCTTCCTTCCTTTTTAACATGAACGTTGACCTCCCTTCCATTCAAATCATACATCTTAACTGCTTGGGTATGAACATAACCGTCTATAAAATCTATTATAATTTCATCTTGTACAGGATTTGGGTAAATGTTTACCTGATCTGCAACTTTTGAATCAGTGGAATTTACATTTGCAATTTCTACTCTACCTGTAGCTGTATCAACCTGTATTTTACCTGACCGGTCATAAACCAACAATGGTACCGGAGAATTTACAAATTGAATGGGTGTACTCCGTCCGATATTTCCCTTCACTTGAAATACAAATTTTGCAATGACTGTCCCATCATTAACGCTCTTTCCGGTACCCAGATCAAACCACGTAGAAATCAATTTTCCGGGACTGGTAGTCGCTTCAAAATTTCCTGCACTCAATCCCAAAGGATTATTGGCCGGAGCTTCAAAATTAAGAAACTTGATTACAGTGGTATCCCATTGCAAGGAATAATCCATGGATGTAATATTTTGAAAGCCGGATGCGCTCAGACTTAAAGTGACCAACGAATTTGGCTGGGCCTTGTGCTTTGAAAGACTTAATTTTAAAGGAGCTCCACTGCGACTGTTTAATTCATCTTGACTGAACGTAGATGTATTGTCCACATCACCTACTTTAACCCCAATAAAGTCTTGCCCTATGGCCGATTGCCCAAGGTTGTTTAAATCAATCTTTTCACTCAGATTTCCAAGAAATGGATTGGTGTAATCCGTAAATTTATAGGACTTCGGAATAAATCTCCAGGAACCGATTGGCAAAGTGGTGGAATCACCTAATATTAATCTTTGCGTCAGATACAAATCACGACCATTGATCAGATTGTCACCGTTATAATCTCCTGCGATAATACGATAAGGAGAAATTATTTTTTCACCCAAAATATGTCTCTGCATTAAGTAAAGATCCCTGCCATTCAATCCATTTCTATAATTGGTATTCTTCTTAGGTTTGATAGAAAACGAACCTCCTTTTGGCAAACTGGCAAAACAATAATTTCCGGAAACTTGATTTACCCCACTTTCAATTTTTGATCCTGACAAGTCCAGAGTAACACCGGTAATTGCACTGCCATCTTCTTTGGTTACCTCTCCGCATAATTGTACCAAGCTTTCATTCACTGTCACAAGTCCATCTCCTATTTCCAGGCTAACCGTTTGTAAGACCCCATTATTATTCGCCAGCCCATATGGGACCGTTGGCTTATCGGTAATGGAAATCACAGTGCTGCCGGAAGTAGCTTTGATTTTTAAAATTAAATTAAATAATACTTCTCCATCCGGCACAGTGACAGTGGGCATATTGGAAGAAAACCAACTTAAACCAATGTTTGAACTGGATACTAAATTATAAGCCGGTGTAATGGCCTTGCCTTCGACACCAATTATATTTAAAATACTGGGGTCGTCCACCAATACTGAAAATTCCATTGCCGCCATATTTCTAAAATTACTTGCAGTAATCGGATATTTTAATTCCTGACCAGTCTCTCCCACCAAACCCATTGGTAAAACAATTCGCGGACGCGGAATGGTACCACCACCCGTCGTGCAACTGGCCTTGATGGTATAACTACCTACTTTATCATAATACGATTCAACCACTGCATAATATACTCCCGGACCCAGCATAGGACTGACTGTTTCATTTTGGGTACCTGAATTGAAACTGGAGGCCACACATTTATCCGGATCGCAATCTGAAAGTACATACAAATCAAAATCAGAACCGGAGGACATTCCGGTCAAATCTACCTTTACAGTTTGTGCCTGATTGATGGTGAATTGATAAACTTTTTCTTTTCCTCTTCCTGCAAAACCATTCAAAGATCCCGCAGTATTTTTTATACCACAGTAAGAGCTTGCATTATTAATTCCATCAGAATTACTTTCATTCAGCGCTTGATTACAAGTCAATGCTTTAGCATTCAGGCAATTTAATACGCCACAGGTCAGTGTAATTTCAAAAATTCCATTATTACTTGTTCTGGCTCCATCCACGACTATGTAGTAAGTGCCATTGGGTAAATCATAATACCTGATTAATTCTGCATTTCCACCTGAAGGTCTGGTTGGATAAATACTCTTGGCAATGCAATTCAATCCTGTGGCATCACATCGGTTATATAGAAACACATCAAGGTCAGTGTTGCTGATCAAACTGATATCCAGATTTCCCGTTCCATTATTCATTTCAAATTCATACACGACATCTCCTCCATCGAATGGAGAATTAGTATTATGACAAGAAGTATAATCAGTTTTACTGAAAGTAGAAGCCACGCCTACTGTTGTTCCGGACAATGTTTGACCACATTGGATAGGAATGGCATTTTGACATCTACCGCTGGATCCACATTCACTTTTTAACTTGACAACATGAATATCGTTATCCTCTTCATAAAGACTTGAACCACTTCCCCACGCAATCGTATTTCCGGCAAAATCACTGGTCACATCATTCATTGGAAAATCACTAAAATCAAGATCAACAGTACTAAACCAAAGAAAACTTTTCATGTCCAGCTCTCTTTTCTCTACAAATGGATAAAAGACAATAGACGACCAGGCATTTCCAGATAATAGCAGCTTATTATCACAACTCAATCCAATTCCAAAAGTGGTGGTGGCTCCTGTAAATGAATATTTATCTATTTTTTCAACTGCAATAAAATTTCCACTGGAATTCAATTTGAGTAACCATTTATAATGATTTACTCCAAAGGGACCTTTTTGCTCTCCATCCTCACCACAGGATGAACCTAAAATAATAATTTCCCCATTTGGAGTTAAAACCATATCTCTTGGAGAATCAGATGTGGGGCCTCCATAATTTTTTTCCCAAATGGTGTTCAGATTCAGACCAATTTTTGTCAACTTAACATTGAACTTGTCTGTTCCTTCACCCCAAAAGCAACCCTTTTCGTCCATGGGTGTGCAACCCAGTATGAGGAAATTATTATCACTTGTCTTCTGTATAAAATTATGCACATTAGGCCGCCCGGTGAAGTTATCATTCATATAAGAATTTGAAATAACCCTGCGTGCAATTTCATCACCTTGCTGACTCAACCTGATGAGAAACAATTCACTCCATTTGTATCCTAAAAGTATAAAACCCTCTGATGTATTAACAATAGCAGCTCCATTTAAATTGTCACTTGGAAAATCCTTAATACTTTTTCGCCAAATCAAAGAACCATCAAATTTGTTTAACTTAACTACCGAATAATCAGTTGAACCCACTCCTGGAAAATGTTCACGACTGTATCCAGCTATTATAAGTCCATCATTAACCTCCACTGCGGCAGACCAAAATCCATCATAGAGATCAGAAATAATGGGAGATTTTGACCATTTTATTTTTCCTTCTTCATCCAATTTTATTACAATTCCTTGTACATCCTTTTTACAACTTGTACAAAAATTAAAATCTCCATCATAGGAATCTGAATTTCCTAATATGTAACTCCCTCCATCAGTTGCCGGCAAAACTTGAAATACATTATCTCGTTTTGAACCATATAGAGCTTTCACCCAATTCACTTCAGGACTTACCTGTGCAACTAAAAAGGAAGTAATTAAACTATTTAATAAAAATAAAACGAAAAGTAAAAAATGTTTCATGAATAAATTTTTTAACGGTTAATAACTGATAACCACACAAAATTATCCACCATCATTACCAAAAAAATATAACTTTAGTTAGTCTTGAACATAACAATAAACCAGATAAAATAAAAAAGGCCGGATATACCGGCCTCCTGGGCTTCTATAAAAATGTTCTCTAAAATATTTTAACCATTAAAGATCTTGTTCCACCATCTTAATAAGCAACATTTGGGAACGGTGTGATCCTTGATTTTAATAATCAATACATCATTTGCTCCTTTTCCGGCAACCGTAATATCTCCGGAAATGCGCGAAGAACTGGTGCAGGCTATTAAATAATGTCCAGGTTCATATTCAATAAATGATGCAGCAGATTCATCTAAATTTCCTCCAAATGTTTTATCCCAAACCAACTTCCCATTTTTATCTAATCGCACTAACCAAATATCTCGACCTCCTCTTGAGGTGTCTGTTTTCATTCCACCTTTATCGGAGAGACTCACAATTGCGGACATTGTTCCACCATTATAAGTGGAAGACATCCACGATATTGCATCGTCCCTGTTTGCTCGAAAAATGATCGTATCTTTTCCCTTACCTTTCTGATCCACTAAGTAAATTGATGCATCAAATTGAGGTTTGGATCCTGAATTCACGCCAATATTTCCGGAGACCCAATGTTCATCGCCAATTTCAAACATAGCGCGTGAGGCTCTGTCCGCAATAGAAGTCCCCAGGGCCAACTGATAATTTATTTTGCCCCCAGAACTTATATTCAAAACCCAGATGTCATCATTACCAATGAGTGGTACAGTCTTATCACCATTGACTTGTGACAGTGAAGTTCCGGAAATGGTGAATGACCCATCAGATAATGCCAGCGCGCCATCTACCGTATCATCATGATTCCCTCCCAAAGTCTTCTCCCATATAATTTTGGCGTTCTGATCTATTTTTACCACCCAATAATCATACCTTCCTCTTGATTTTTCTGTTTTGTCTCCCGAGATTCCGGAAGCACTTGTACCACAAGCAATAAAATTTCCATCTTTAGTTCGTACAAAAATATTAGGACTGTCCGTGCTGTCTGCACCAATTGATTTTTGCCAGCTTATATTTCCGGTCCGGTCTATTCTGATCAACCAAAAATCATCTCCCCCTTTACTTGCAACTGTCTTATTTCCGGAAATTCCGGAGGAAGAATTTGCCAATATCAAATATCCTTCATCCGCCATTTGAAATGCGCCAACGGGACTATCAGATTTGTTCCCGCCAATTGTCTTCTGCCACTCCAGTGTATCTTGCTGATTAAATTTTAACAACCAAATGTCATAATCTCCAAAACAAGGTTCAGTCTTATCGCCGGATATTCCAGAATTAGAATAAGATAAGACCAGATATCCTTTGTCCTTTGTTGGAATAATTTTATTTACATTATCTAAGCCCGAGCCACCGTATCTTTTCTGCCAAAATATTTCCTGACTCTGGATGGAATGGGAAAACAAAAAAATAAACCCAATGCTTACAACACTAATGAACTTTCTAATCATATATTTCATAAAATAAATATTATCGCTGATTCAATTTATTTATGGCCTCTGTCCGGTTGCTTACCTGCAACTTTTCATAGATCTTGTGAATATGCTGCTTGACTGTGCCGGTGGTAATACCCATAATATCGGCAATCTCCTTATACAACAATCCCTTGGCCAGATGCTCTAACAATTCTTTTTCACGGGTTGTGATCGGTAAATTCTGAGGGACTGGAGTAATGGGCAGCTTCTGAAATACATCCAGAATTCTCCTCGCGATACTCGGACTCATGGGAGAACCACCTTTGTATAATTCCCTCACGGCATCTATTATTTTCTCCGGAGCTGAACCCTTCAAAATGTAACCCTTCGCCCCTGCCTGAAGGGAACGAAATATTTTCTCGTCATCTTCATAAACGGTAAACATGCAAAACTGCATCCCGGGACAATACTGACTTAAATAATTGATGGCGTCAATTCCACTGGCCTTCGGCAATCCAATATCCACGATTAGGATGTCTACCGGATTCTTTGTCAAAAACTGCATGGCATCTTCGGCATTAAAATAGACCTGCTTGCAAGACATATCTTCCTGCTCAGAAAATACCTCTTTCAACATTTCTGCTACTTCCCGCAAATCTTCTAAAATGGCTATCTTCATTTTGTCATGGTATTATTAACTGCACTTTTTCTAACCAAAGATAAGTTTAAATACCAGCACACTGATTACAATCAAACCTATAATTACAAAACAACCTCCTTTATTTGATTCTACAATCGCTTTACCGTTCCTTATCAAATCAAAAGCAATTCCATGAACGGTAAAATGAAAACTCATTTCATAGGAAACTCCATCCACTTCAAATTTATGTAAGCCACCAAAGATACTATACCTGGCACTTACTACCTTTTGATTTACTTTTATGATCTCTTTCCCCAAGAGTGTATTGTAAACTTCTATACAATTTCCGTCAAGATAAATGGTTGTAAATTTCATGTGACCTAATTTATTGATGACCACAAAAGTCCTCCATTTCCGAGACTAAAATTATATAACCTTTGTTAGCTAAAAACGGATGCTTACGATATGCCCTGGTCAGGATAAAAAGTAAAAACAATACCTGTTCCTTTTTCTTCCTTTAAGAACCTGCAATCTCCACCAATCTGCTTCATTCTCTTTTGCATGTTGTGCAGACCATTTCCATGATCATTCACTAATCCAGTATTAAATCCAATGCCATCATCCTGGATGACTATCTCCACCTTATCTGTGTAGGCAGTTATTGAAATATGCACATGGTTAGCAGAAGCATGCTTTACAACATTATGCAAGGCTTCCTTAATGACCAAAAACACATTCCTTCTTTTTTCACCACTTATACGCACAGCGACTTCATCCATCTCCTGCTGCCAAGCTAGTTTGATTTTGTATTCTTCCAGATACTCTGAAGCATATCTTCTTATATAAGCCATGAGATTTTCTAAAGTATCAAATCTACTGTTCATGGCCCAGATGATTTCACTCATGTTGCGAACCAGGGAATTGCTTTGGTCGGCAATTTTTTTGATGTGTGAACGCTCATCTACATTGGACACATTGCGCAAAGCACGGTCAGAAAGATACCTGATGGTCGTCAACCCTGATCCCAAATCATCATGCATCTCGGAGGCAATTCGGTTGCGCTCATTTTCGACAGCCTCCTGCTTTTCTATAATCAGTCTTTGCTCGCGTAATATCTGATCTCTCTTCTCAATTTGCCTTTGATAGTAAAACCGGATCAACAAAAAGCTGATCCCCAAAATACTAAAAATCATTCCATACCTAAACCACCAGGTCATCCAAAAAGGAGGAACTATTTCAAGTTCTATCACCCTGGCTTCGTTATTCCAAACCTGATCTGCATTACTGCCTATAATTTGAAACTTGTATGGTCCCGGCTTCAAATTCGCATACCTGGCAAAACCCTTCACGTCGGTTGCCAAAATAAAATCATCGTCCACACCATCCATTTTGTACTTGACACGAGTGGCTTGAGGATCATCGTAATCAATGGCCAAAAACTCAAAGGAAATCGTATTCTCTGAATACGGCAATTTCAGCTTCTGCAATACATTGGAAGCTCCGTACTTCTTTGTTTCCTCGTCATTAATCTTAAAACTGTAAATATCAACAACTGCCTTTTTTGTAGAAAGCCTAACTGCATATGGATCAAAAAAATTTATTCCACTAATGCCACCCATAAAATATTTACCGGAACCGGATTTCAGATAAGAGAAAGAATTGTATTCAAAATTTTGGATCCCATCCTTTTCTTTAAAATAATGCAAACTGCTATCCAAAAGTGAAAATCTTAAAATTCCGGAATTGCTGCTCATCCACAGATAACCTGCAGTATCCGGCATCACACAATAAAGTACCTGATGCAAGGATTTACTTTGATCTTGCATGGCCGCAAATAAATTATTTCTGACATCCAAATCATAAAGTCCCTGGTCATTCACAAGCCAAATGTGTCCGTTCTGAGTAGATTCTACTACATCTTTAACCCCTCCGGGAATGGGAAACTCATGCTGCAAGTGGTACTTACCCCCTCCGTTGTATTTATAAAATAAAATGGATTCATCGTTATGGCCCAGATAAATATTTCCGAAACTGTCTAGATCAAAATAGGTAAATGGCTTAGAACCCATTGTTATACCATCCACAGGCTTCCAGGAATATTTGGAGCCATTAATAAATAATTCGACTAAACCAACATTGGATGCAAGGGTAAATATTCTATGGTCAGGACCGTATTTTAATACAATAAATCCATTCAAGCTTTGATCGGAAGAACAGGTCAGTCTAAGATATTTTTTTGTCTCAACATCAAACGAAATTAAATAATCCCAATCGGCCATAAGTATCCGATCTTTTGATAAGGCCAGCGAAGCTTTAATAAAGCTGGATGTCAACGCAGGATCCTTTGGTTTATAATAAGATTTCCATGATTCAGTTTGAAGAGAATAAATGCCTACCTCTGCATTTCTGCTTACAGATAAAATTTCATCCCTACCATGATCAAAAATTCCAACTACATTAAATCGTTCATTTCCCCGATTGATCCATTTAAACTTCGGTGGTTTAAGACTATGAGAAATCACCCCATACCCATCGGAACCAATCCAAAGAATGGAATCTGGGTCAACATAAGGTAAGAGCAAATTTTCCAAAGCCTTCTCCTTGTTCAATGAACCATACACATAATGCTTGTTCATGATGCTGTCCAATAAAACATCATAATAAATCAATTGAACTCTGTCTGAAATAATGATCTGGTGATCTCCCCACTTACACATCCCTCCTATATTCTGATCGGTTATTTTTCGTTCCGCCACCTTTCGATTCAATGTTGTATTCCACTGAATAAGTTTTCCATCATTCATCCCCAAATAAACCGTCGAATCACTACTTCCTAAAATAAATCCAACCCTGCTTTCAAGGGGTGCATACTTAATTTGACCATCACCCGAATTTAAATCCATCCAATACAAGGTGTCAGCAATAGAATAATACAATCGTTTACCCTGCTCTACATTTTGCAAAATGGCATCATGACCATCCCTTACAGAAGCTGACCACCTCCTAATCACCTGCCTCAAACAAACATCGTACAAGAAAAATTCATCACCTGCTTTGAAATATAAATCCACTCCCTCCAGTGCAATTACTTTGTAATCACTTTTAATGGTATCTCCGTTCCATGATGTCACCTGCTCATATTCAAAATCATCAAGCTCCGGAATGTACACATGCAGGGCCTGATAGGTCGAGAACCAGACGCGATGCAATTCATCCGGAAAAAATGTAGATTGTATATTCGATCCTAGAAGATTAAAATTTTATGATCAGAAGTCAAATCTAAATTTCCAAGCTTAATAAATATTCCATTCAATGAAGAAACGAATATCCTACTACTCTCGCATTTATAAATGAATAAATTTGTAGACTGCACAGGGATTTGACAAAATATTATCACATTAAAGCTCAATACCATTAATAAAATTGGAATAGATCTCATTAACTTATTAAATGAACTTCAAACTACAACATAAGATAAAATCATTTTAAAATTAATCTCAAAAGTCCTTTGTTCTCACTAGTTGAAACAATCCCATTTTTATATGAGATCTTCATGTCAAAAATCGACTTTACTGAAAAGAGTGAATTAGTATAGAACATAGCTATCTCATTAGATTTTTTTACACATCCATTCAATCGATAATAGGAAAAAAACAAATAATTATAAAGCATTAGATTTTCAACTTCAAATAGATCTGCTGAAGTAACTACATATTCAAAATGATTTTTAAATAAATTATAGATCTTACTTTCATTCGATCCACAATTGTAAAGCATAACACATTTGTATTTTCCATTTACGTTTACAGTTAACTCAGATACCACCTCATCAATTGGGATATTCTTTCCATTAACTTTTAAGTATAACAATTCACCATCCACTTTAGAAGCTGAATGCGCATATAAGATAACAAATACTTCACTGAAACGAGAAATAGGTATATTTTTAAAAACTCCAATTGCTGAAATAAATTCAAAATTAATACTCACTTTTTCATTAGAATAATTAATATAATTGGTATATAACCATAACTTGTCTACTTGAAGATCTGAAGCAGAATAATAAAATACTCTACAATTTCTTTTACTGCCAATCAAATAATTCTCCCTTGTTAAATCTTGATAATAACTTAACTCTTCCATAAAATAATTGAAAGGATGAATAAATTCTGAAGCGCTAATTCCCTTTTTTGCAATCCTTAAAAATATTTTTGCTGCCTCAAAATTTTCCAATAGACCGAACATCAAGGAAAGAAAAATGAAATAGTTATAGTTAAGTTTTCCATCTTCTAGAAATAGATATTCATTTTCTTCTATAAATCTTAGCACATTAAAGTAAACATTACCATTCTGATACGAAGGAAAGTTGCTAGAATCAATTTCAAAATATGGTAATTCACTTTTGAGTTCATTAATACTAATTGCAATCATTTTTCCATACTTTTAAGAAAACTAATTAGTCGTTTCGATAACTTCACCAGGAGGGCAGTAGGGCGGACAAGGTGCTGCAACTTTATTGGTAGAGTTTGTCATATCAGCACCAGATTGGTCCACACCAATATAAATATGTGTACATATTCCATTTTGTTTATATTTAGCCAACACACTTTTAGTGGACACTGCACCTTGACTTTGCATCTCCATAAAATGTGCTGGATCATATGTCCCAGTCTGATATTGGGTACAATCACTTGGATAAAGATCAAAGTACCTTATCTCTAAAGCTGGTTTGCCATAAAATTGAAATTGTTCCATTCGTTTGATTTTTAAATATTTAAAATTAGATTAATAAAATAAATACCCTATACTAAAAGCTAGATTCGTCCGAACCTTACTAACATATACCTCCTCTGTAATCCCGTCAAATTTATATTTGTTTATAACAGGATCAAATTCAAATATATTGGATTTTTGTCGAATAATGGAGGTATGTAAACCTAAATTAATCATTAATTTATCTTTGCGACCAATACCCAAACCTCCACCAATAAAAAGTCCGGGATTAATGGGTTTGGCCAAGCTGAGTGTAGGACCCAAACCCAAATGAAAACTTACATCCGATTGGTTAATATACCACCCGATATGAACCAATGCATTAATACCGAATAAAGATGAATTTCCTTCCTGGGTTAAGTAGGTCATCTTTTGTATCGTGTCTTGAATAGAAGTGAAATTATGATTCTCCAAAAGTGACTTAAATAACCCCGAACTGTAGCCAAAATAGGGTTTACCCTTTTCTTCAATCCTAATCAACGTAGAATATTTTGGACCATAGAAGGGTTCTCTCGGCACCAAGTCAATATGAATCTCTTTAGCTTCTCCATTAAAATATTGAGGTAGGCTGTAATAAGATTCCGGTCGGCTATTTCTGGCCAATTGTTCCATGTCCATATACTTGGCCAAACTATCTAAATTCACAAATTTACCCAATTCGTCCAATTGCTTCGCGAGTACATTTATATTGGATCTCAAGAGTGTGTCCTTACCCTTAACACATTCCGACACAATACAAGGTTGACATTTGTATAAATTTACCGAATCTAATAGACCATATAAATCCAGCCTTCTTTGTCGTACTTTAGTTATAAAATTATAGAAAATACTATCTACTCTGGAACTCAGCTCACTACTTGAATTTAACAAATATTTAGCCTTCGTAACCTGCTCCATCCAACTGATCATTTTCATATTTAATTCTGCCAAGTCTTCTAATGTACTACCTCTGACTCTTCCATAAAGACTTAAAAATGTATCTATCTTCCTCCCAACTTTATCATCACATTTACTGGGTTTACAGGGATTAGGTACCTCTTTTTCAATTAGAGCTAGGGATTCCCTTGTTGATGATTCTCTATTATCCACAGGACTAACAATTTTCAAGCCAAATTCCTTAATCAAAGTCGCAAGATCCTGTGCAGTAAATCCTGGCAAAGCAGGAAAAGTAAAATTATTTGAATTTTTTCCCAGCAGTACTGTATCTTTATTATTCACTATCAAAGAATATTTTGTGAAATCCACTCCTTCCACAAAATACTTGTAATTGGTTCCTCGCTTTAATCTAAAATATACTTGTCCATCAGTTCTGATATCACCGCTGTCTGAATTCCTGATCATTCCGATATTTATGGCATTCAAAGAATAGGTGCTTTGAGAAAATCCACTGATTACTTCGAACAATAAAATCAATAAAATAAAATAATACTTCATAATATTTTTTTAACAAAATTCATTCATCTTTTCCAAACCCACCTTATAACTTTAGTTAGGTTTTCCCATCAGACTCTCGACCGCAGTACCCGTCTTCTTAATTATCTCAAAAAGCAGCTGAAGTATCTGCTCCGCAAAGGTGGCCAGCAATAAAGAATAACCAAAATAAACCAACATCCCAATCTTCAATGTGGATAAACTATCCAGAACATCCTTCTCTTCAGATATAAACAAAAACAAAGGGGTTGCCAGAGATGCTATTAATGCTAAAACAAATCTTTTGCGCCATTCACTCATTAAATGATCATTGAGTTTTTGACATGCTACTTCATTAGTTTCAGTTGAAATTTTTATATAGAGTGCTCCCCAGGCTCCAATCAAGGTAGACAAAATTGAAAAAAATACATACCAAAAAAGTGTCGTCGGACAAATGACCATATTCAAATCCATAACTATGAGTTTTTAAATTGTTCTGAAACACCGGGCACATCTTGTGCCAGGTCAATTTTTAATTTAGCCCCATCTTCGGTTTCCGCGCCCAGCGTAAATGATCCATAAGACAACAGGTTTAAAATTGCTTCACCATTCTTAACTTCAATGATGGGATTTGGATTCGGAAAGCTGGGATGAAGATGAAACTGCACGCTACCTTTTAGTGGTTCTCTGATCGGATCCGTACTATGGACTACTATTCTCAATTGGTAATAGTTGGTTCCTTCCAGCGGATGAACCTGTGCAAAAATACTCCTGTTTCTATCTTTTAAACTTCCTTGCCAACTGCTCTTCAAAGGATCCAAATCTGCATCTGAGTGAATTTGCTCCACAAGGCTTTGACGAGTCTCCCTGGAAGGCAAACCCAATTGCCCTGAATTGATGGCCCCTGCCACCGCATCTTCCAGTTGTTGCAATTTTTGCTTGATCTTGATTCCATCTTTTGTGATTTCAATGTTATCTGCTGTGCTCATCCTGGTCTTTAAAATTTCAATGACCCCTGCAAATTGCTTCCTAAAGCTTACTGCAAGAATTAGCACCACAACTTCCCACGAGAATATCTCCGTAAATTTTTTCAAATCTTCTAACATACTTCTTTCAATTTTTCATCGTCAATAAATTTCCCTAAAATTCTTTTATATTTTTACCTACTTAGGGTTATCAGCACAGATATTATTTGCATCCTTTATTACTTACAATTCAAATGATATCAAAACCATCCAGTTAATTTAAAAATAATACTTTCCTGAGACCTAAATTCCACCGGATTTAAAAAATCAAAACTAAATCCCTGTGCGTGTAAGACAATACTTAAAAACCAAAGTGATAATAAAATAAAGATCTTTTTCATGTGTACATTTTAAATCAATTATTTATCTTCCTGCATCCAGGATCTTAACCTGCCTACTAAAAAAGGTATCCTTAAGAAGAACAGGCACAAGCACAAAACAACAAAAAGAACAGTCTTCAATCCATTAACCCATGGAATAAGATGATGGTATGTTGCATAGTTAGAATTAATGAATTCAATCATCATCATATTCTCCGATACATCCGCGATAAACAATAAAATGGCACTCCCAACAAAAAAATATAATGTGCTCTTGTTCCATCTCCTGTGATAAGACAAACTAAGTGAAATAAGGATAAACATGGCCGTGTAAGAAAATGCAAATACGTAATCCGCCCTGTAGTATCGAAGCATGCTTTCCTTAAATTTTTGAATAGTATAGGTTCGCGAGGTTGTGCAATTCAATACTTCACATTTATATCGCAGGGTATCTGAGTAAAACGCAGCCAGACCGGAAGAATCCTTTCTTATTTTACTGAAATTTTCTTCTGAAAATCCAAGATTCTCCAGAGCAAAATTACGATCCATGTAATTCTTCGATCCAAGAAATAATAAGAGTGCAATCACAAATAATTTCTTTTTCATATCATTTACCTTTATAATGTTCCCATATTTGGTTCAAGGATTGTTGACTGTACATTACACCCAACGGAAATTCCTTCCAATTACCCAAACTGTCCTTCAACTCTACAAACTCTACAGCTGTCCTGGTACTGTCGCTTCTCAAGCATCTTATTCTTTCCTGCCAGTAGACCGCATGACCTGAAAAAGGAGTAGCGCTTGCAGATCCAAGTGTATTTAAAAACAAACTGTTGACTGGTTCTGTGTTGCAATTATCACTATCCCCGTTTAAAATAACTATGATCTTAAAATGCACACTGGTGTCTTCCTCAGTCTCTCGCAATTTTGTATATACTTCGTATAGCGTATTGCATCCCGAACTCTCATACAATCCACCATCTATAAGATTTCCAACTCCCTTCAAATAATAGTAAGAACTCACCACCGGAAAGGACTGACTGATCTTAACAGCAGTGGACATAGGTAAAGAAAATTGATTGCAACTATTCTGGGTGTTCATCCTGAATTCCTTGTACAGATCTACTACATCCGGATGCAGGGTGCTGTCCACTACCACAGGAGAAACAAGCACTCTCTTGCCTGCCTGGGTAGTTGCAGAGTTGACAAAATGCAAAGGAATTCTAAATTTCATGGTGGTATCAGTCCATTTGGACATATAATCGCCCAACATCAGATTTCTTATCTGATCCCGATCATTGAGTGGAAAGTAAGACTGTATTGCGCTGAGCTCCCCCTGCTCGTGATAATAATTTCTGTCCTTGTCATAATCTGTCTTGCCCTTGGAAAAGCCTCCTATTCCATCTCCAAGCAATACGCCCCAGATTCCACCACTTAAATAGTTGCGTGAATAAATGGTATCCCAAAATGATTTTCTCTCTTGCACCGATAAACTTTTCGGATCAGCTGCCAGTCGGGTTAAAAACATATTCGCTCCGGAAGTACTGCCCGAAATAGTAGAAATAGCAAATATTTTGGCAGTGTCTCCAAGAGTAGCATAAATGTGATCAAGGTTTATTCCTGTCCAGTATCCTGCGCGGGAACCTCCTCCTGAGCCGGCAATAAGAACGACTGTCTTTGGATTATCATTCTTTTCTCTCCAGACTTTATAATAATTTAATAGGCTATGCCTGTTACCCAATTGATCGTACAACTCTTTGCCAATCCTCTCTTTTCGGATTCTGTGACCATTGATTGATTTGATAAAAATTAAATTCAAACTAACCAGCAGGAATACAATATTCGCAAAACTAAAAAACAGGTAAAGTCCCTTCTCAATATTACCCTGAGGCGACGGATCTTCCTTCACTTCCCTATCAGTTGATTTTTCAAGCAAACAGTCCGATTTCGGAATTTCTTTTAAACAATTACTGTGATCATCAGGGACTTGATCCATGACGACCAAAACTTCAAGCGCATCCTTAGGTGTCTTAAAGGCGGTATCTATCAAACAAATAATAAATGAAAAACAAATGTTCATGATCAGCACAGGCGATATTTTATGCATGAACTCATATCTTTCCCCAACCCAAAACATGATTATAAAAAGCAGAATGATTATCACATAAACAGAAAAGACTTTTTTTGATTTTTTGTAAAGACACTCCTGCAGATCACCGGGTGGACATGGCTTGCCTGTTGGATCTTGCTTCCAATATTCGGAAATCTTTTCTATAAAATAATGGAACCAGTCATTATAAAAATACAATAGCCAAATCACAAACGCACCGCAGAGATAACATCCACAAGCCCATAAAAGCGAAGCCATTATAATGATTGCTGTATGGCCAAAATAACCCAGAAAAGGTCGCGTTAAAAAAAAATTATTCTTCATAATTTTCTCTACCACAAACTCTTTTACCATATCCTTGATGACCAATGAAATCAAAAGGAATGTTAAAAAAATAAACGGACTAAATAATTCATCCCACTGTGTTCCAGCAATGGTGAATACAAAAACCAAGATAGGAATATTAGCAAAAATTCGAATTGGATAAACCCTTTTGTGATTGAATTCACTGTTATACCGGTTCGCCAAAATGCAAAACAATTGTGGTGGCGAAACTCCTCCCTCCTTATCTTCCATTTTCCGGGTCATCATATTTCTGTCGGATAATATTTTTAAGAGCTCAATGCTCCACACAGGAATTACCCAAATAACATAAAACAATACAATAAAGCTGACCAGTATCATGGCAATATTCATCCATTCATGCGGATCCAACAAGTACAACACCACTTCCTTGCCCTGACTTATATAATACAGAAACAAAGGAGCCGCAAAGGCCATGATGAGATAAATAAAGTTCTCTGTAATAGAGTAATAAACTTTATTGCATTTTTCTATAATTATTCTAAATAACGATTTTGGATTCTCTGGATCTGTCATAACTAATTTTTTAACAAACAAATGACCACTCAACAACCATGCATTGAGTCTACCACCACGCAAATAAATGAAAATGCAATCGTCTTGTGACCGAGCGCCGGGTCAAATACTTTTTGATAGCCCTGGTGCTTCGAAATACCCTGGGCTTAAAGCCTTGTGAAAATAACTATTCGAGCTAACACTCACTAATTTTTTCCTAAGTTTTTTTTTAAAAAGATAATATAAAGCAAATTTGATTCATTAAAAAATATCAAGAATATAACTTTTGTTAGTATATTGTATCAAAATCAAAGCCGCCCATGATCATACTCACAATCCTACAGTACTTAAATATTTAATTTCATTATCAGTCATCACAAAAATGTTGGAAACAAAATTATTAATACAGTTCTAAGTATATTACCATTTACTGAGATATATTTATTAAAATATTAAGATAAATAGATAATTTATCAGAACTTGAAGATATGGAAGATGAACTCATCCTCATTAACGCTAAGATGACAGCAATTAAATTGTATGCAGATTCTTTGTACAATGCGGCCAACTCTACCGACAGTAGCTATTACCATGAATTCTTGGTAGATCTATTTAGTGACGCTAATGAAGCTACTTCAGATTTAAATACTTTATGGGATAGTTGGCTTGAGCAGAGAGATACTTTTCTTGAGGATGTTCTTGCTGCCAATGATTTAATAGAGGCAGAAGACGATATTCAAACCTTCCTACAAGAAGTTAACCATATTTATATGGAATCTGTGGCGGCTGGTATATTTGAATTGAATTCTACTCAGTCATCAGATCTATCCGCAATTGCGGAGCTTTGTCCACTTGAATACGGAAATGCAGTCAACCTAGCTAGAATTCTAAAAGACATGTCTGTTTTAAATGGATATAATGATTCATTATTGTGCCTTCCACCAAGTCCAATCATAAATTCAACCGGTGATGAAAATATTGGATATTCCTATCAAATTACTCCTAATCCAGTTAGTGAGAATTTGATCATTACCGATAGAATGTGTAATCAAAGAATGGATAAATTAATACACATTCGGGATTTAAATGGCAAAACACTTTTAAGAGAACAATGGCCTTCTGCATCTTCTTGCTTGAAAGTAATTTCAACTCATAATATAGTGCAGGGTATATATATTATATCTATCGACAGTCAGAAATCAGGTAAGAATCTATTTTCTTCCAGAATTCTAATCAATCGTTAAATTTTATCTGCGCAGCAGGGCATATCCCTGCTGCTTTTTAATATAATTGCAAATATTTTTTATGAATTCACTTTTTAAATTTTCTTTCATATTTTTCTCAATAATAACATCAATATCTGCGCAAAAGTATGATTTTAATTGGTTATTTGGATATCTTGATGGACCAAAAAGAGATTCTGTTTTTGGACACTCTATGATGACTTTTAATACTCAATCTGGAAATCCAGAAGTCTATTTTGATAAAACTAAAAACATTAATCTCTTAGTTGGAAATACACCTTGCATTTCAGACGAAGAAGGTAATTTTTTGTTTTCTTTCAATGGTTTCTATATTGAAGATTCTAAAGGAAACAAAGTCAAAAACTCAGACAGTATTTGTTACAATCTAGGCGATTGTTGGGCAAATCTCCAACAGACATTAATTCTTCCATCAACATCTTTTAAAAATCAATTCTATTTAATTTCAGTCCATGACAAAAATATAATTTATAATTCTATGCCCGAATTAGTTGGAGGCATAATTAGCATTTCCATAATTACTGTGAACCAAAATAACACTCCAGCTCTAATTAATTTTTCAAAAATAATAGCACAAGATACCTTTGAAATTGAAAAATTAACAGCTTGCAAACATGCCAATGGAAGAGATTGGTGGGTAATTATTCCAAAACCATTTGAAATTTCCTTTCGCATTTTTCTATTAACACCATCCAATATATTTGATTATGGAGAACAGACTTTTGAGTCTACTTATAAACACTATGGTCCTGGAATTAGTCAGTTTTCCCCTAATGGTAAGTACTATTTATCAGTTTATAGTTATAGAAATGGATACTATCCAAAATCATTTTTAGATTATCTGGAATTTGATCGATGCAATGGAAAATTTTCTAATCATAAACAAATATTATTCGCAAATCGTGGATATGAACCTGATCCTGAGAACAAACCTTTCGTTTTAAGTAGTGGCGCTTTTTCACACAATAGCCGGTACTTGTATACCTGTGAAAACGATTCTATCTTTCAGTTTCCCATTTTCTTGGATGGTACAATTGGTGAAAAATTATTGATTGATATTTATGATGGATTTAAATCTCATCTATTTGGTAATATAACACGTCCTACTTATATATCATTGCTCCAACTTGGTCCTGATGGTAGAATTTATGGTGACCCTTATTATACACAGACAAGAGAACTGCACATAATGCACAGGCCAAATCAATATTCAAAAAATTGTGATTTCAGACAACACAGTTTGCGGCTTCCAGCAATAAAAGCTGCCATGCCGGTGTTCCCAAACTACCGCTTGGGTTCCATCGATGGTAGTGATTGCGATACGCTCGGCATCGACAACGTCCCCTGGGCCTGGTGGCGATATGACCAGGATACTGCAAGATACCGATGCTTTGAGTTTGTGGATTTAAGTGCATATACTCCGGATGAATCTGAACCTGAGTGGTATTGGGATTTTGGTGATGGTACACAAAGTAGAGATACTTCTCCAATTCACTGTTTTGAGAAGGATGGCATATATGAAGTCTGCCTGATTGTTAAGAATAAGTACGGGGCAGATACTTTATGTAGGACGCTGAATGTTGGAACTTTAGCGACTAATGACAAGGGAAAAATTGTGATTAAAACTGACATTTTTCCTAATCCTGCATCTGATCACTTTGTGCTAAATATTCATGACTATCTGCCAGAAAGTATGTACATACATCTAATCAATTCACAAGGACAGACCGTCCTCAGCGAGCGCGTATATCAAGGTAGTAATGTGATCGATACGGAGCAGTTGCCGGCAGGACTTTACTCGGTGGTACTTTATGAAAGAGGAGTGGTAATGAAAACGGAGAAGATTGTAATAATCAGATAAGGCAGGGTAGTTAACAATTTAAGTATCCCAGGAAAAAATAGTAGACATCTAAGTGATAGAAATATACAGTACTGAAATATCAAAAACTACCACTGAGATAAACCGTTGCATTAATGAATTGAATCCAGCTTTTGTTACCTGTTTGGATAAGATCAATTAAACAATTGATTTTTCTCACCAATGAATAGTATCCCATCTCCTACTTTTGTTATTGAATCCTTGGTAAATGTTGGAAACAAAATTATTATTGTGGCTCTCAGTAAATGACAATTTTATAAATAAAAGAAAATTGCCATATACTGTGATATATTTATTAAAATATTAAGATAAATAGATAATTTATCAGGGTTTTCCCTGAATTTTAATAAATTATTTCCTAAGGCTTTTCCCTGAATTTTTAATTTTTTTCAAAATAGTTGGAACTTCTTTAAACTAAAGAATGTATATTTGACACAGGAACATAATTAACTCGATTTAGCTGATCGGATTAATTTGAATCTCGGAAATTCCATTCGAACATATCAAAATAGCTGTCAATTTCAGTGAGTCAAAGAGTTGATTTCATTTTATTCGTAAAATGAGGTTGGCAAAAAAAGGATGGAAACAATGGTGTTTCAAATAAATACTTAATAATGAAACGAGTTGAAATCTTCCGGGTAAACAGTAAAATTACTGTCCCGATGAACAATTCGCTACTTCAAACTTCAAATTTCAAATCTGTAACCGGTTACAGCACCTGTAAAGCGGTCAGATTCTTACTCATCCTAGCCCTTGTCATGGCCAGCGGGGTGCTTACAGGGACTGGTTCTCCTGCCCTTTTAAAATATTCCCAGCTTTCTATTTTAAAACAAGCTGATCAGGTTCGAAAATCAACTAAGTTTTTCTTGCCTGATGAATTTATTCAAACATACCCTGTAGCTACGACATCAACCTGCGGATGTCCTGGTGGTTCGGTTGTGGTAGGTAATGATCTCAATAGCAGTACAAATATTACCTCAACTACCATACCACAATTTGCAAACGGGATTACTATTTGCATATTTGGTATTTTAAACATCAATAGATTTAATTATTTTTTTGATTGTGATTTTTACATTGCAGAAGGATCATCTATTCATGTCAAAAACGGATATGGCCTAATTATTTCTGAATGTGATTTGATGCCATGTACAGATCAAATGTATCAAGGCATTGTAGTGGAAAATGGTGGTACAGTGTTGCTTTATGGCAACACGATTGAAGATGCCAATTATGGTCTTCTAGTTGAGTCAGGTGGACATGCTTATAATGTCTCTGGTAATTCCTTTCTAAGGAACAATATTGGCGTAGGTTTACAATCAGGGGCTAGTGTTTCAAACGATCTTTATGATAATACATTTGATGGTCAAACTGGCTTAATCACTGGATTTACTGGACAAAACCCTGAGCCAGATTATCTTCCATATGCAGGCATTGAGGCAATCGGAACTACATTTACAGCTGGAATTATTGCTCCCAATACATTCACTAAATTAAGAAATGGAATTGTAACGTCTAATACATCTTTCACTGCTGTAAACAACTCATTTACTTCCATAATACCATGGGTTCAAAGTATATTTACATTGCAATACATAGATGGAATTGGAATAAATTCTGTGGGCTCTAACCTTGTCAATGTGTCAGACAATACATTTTACGATTGTCGTATAGGTATAAGATCTCATGCTTCAGCTCTATTAAAAGTAGAAGATAATAACATGGATGCAGTTGAGCTAGGGATAGAAGATACCTACGGCCGAAATCTCACAAGAGTTCATAGCAATACTATTTCATACAGGCGATTTGGAATAAAAGTGAGTTTCCCCACACGTAGTACCTTTCCTTCTATTTATTACAATATACTCAATAATACTCAAACTACCGATTCTTCAGTTGCGATAGATTTGTCTGGTGCATTTGGCACCTTCACATTCCATCCAGAAATAAATGTGAATGAAATATATATTGAGGGTATTAAAGCATTAGGAATTAGAACAAATTACGTTGAACAAACTGGTATTATTAGCAATGAAATCACCGGTGAAGGATATGGAGCTGGGATACAACTAACACTAACTCGTTTCAGTCATGTGTTCAACAATAACATCAGTTCTTCAGGTGCATTACCGCAAATTGGAATACTCGTTAGGACTTCTGAACGGACAAGGTATTGTTGTAATGAAATCTCCGATGTCTATACAGGTTTTCTATTTGATAATGCCAGTCCTAACTCTATCTGGCGGAATAACTACATCAACAGATGTTTTCGAGGAATACTTTTGAACAATGGTGCTTACTTTGGACAACAAATGCAATCAGTCCCTTCGGGGAATGAATGGATTACTTTTCAGCAGGGTAATATTAACGGAGTTAATGCAATTAATAGAAATGGGACATTTTTTAAACTTAAATCTCAAATTCGTGCATATGAGTGTAGCCTACCAGAATGGCCTACGTATATTAGTCCAGCTCAAAGTTGTGATGACAATGCAGCAAACTGGTTTATTTCAGAACCAGAAGAAGTAAGTTCATCTTGTCTTTATGATGGGCCTTGTGCCCAATTTTTTGCTGTAGTACCTGAGATTAATGATTGGTCTATAGATGTCGCAACTGGAAATTTTATCCCTGAAGAATTTGGAGACATGCACCACTGGGAAGGTACTCGAATTTTATACCGCGATCTACGACGTGATAGTGATTTATTGGGAATTGATTCACAGGTAGACTCATTTTACAACTCAAATATTACTGGTGTGCTCCATGAATTCTATATTGTAGATAGTCTTTTAAATAATGGACAATCATTTACTGAAGCTGAACTTGAAGATATGGAAGATGAACTCATCCTCATTAACGCTAAGATGACAGCAATTAAATTGTATGCAGATTCTTTGTACAATGCGGCCAACTCTACCGACAGCAGCTATTACCATGAATTCTTGGTAGATCTATTTATTGACGCTAATGAAGCTACTTCGGATTTAAATACTTTATGGGATAACTGGCTTGAGCAGAGAGATACTTTTCTTGAGGATGTTCTTGCTGCCAATGATTTAATAGATCCAGAAGATGATATTCAAACATTCCTACAAGAAGTTAACCATGTTTATATGGAATCTGTGGCGGCTGGTACATTTGAATTGAATTCTACTCAGTCATCAGATCTATCCGCAATTGCGGAGCTTTGTCCACTTGAATACGGAAATGCAGTCTACTTAGCAAGAATTCTAAAAGACTTATCTGGTTTAAATGGATATAATGATTCATTATTTTGCCTTCCCCCAAGTCCAATCATAAATTCAACCGGTGATGAAAATATTGGATATTCCTATCAAATTACTCCTAATCCAGTTAGTGAGAATTTGATCATTACCGATAGAATGTGTAATCAAAAAATAGATAAATTAATACATATTCGGGATTTGAATGGAAAAATTATTTTGGCAGAACGATGGTCTACAGATGCTTCTTGTATTAAACTAATTTCAACTCATAATATAATTACGGGATTATATATTTTGTCTGTTGATAATTCTAAATCGGGTAATAAATTGTTTTCGTCAAGAATTTTAATTAATCGTTAATTTTTATCTTATTCAGCAGGGCATGGCCCTGCTGAATAATCTTAAATTTAGTAAAAGCAATGTCTAATAACAAAATTATTTTAATAATAGTAACTTACTTCTCATTTACATTTTCAAGTATCTGCCAGCAATATGATTTTAATTGGATATCCGGGTACTTAATATTACCTAAAAGAGATTCTGTGATAGGACATAGTATCACCCAATTTAATTCTGCCTCTGGAAATCCAGAATTTAGATTTGATAAATTAAAAAATATTAATTTAGTAAGTGGAAACTCAGTTTGTATTTCTAGCCAAAATGGTGTATTTCAATTTTCATTCAATGGTTTTGAAATAGAGGATGCAAATGGACAAAAAGTACCCTTATCTGACAGCATTTGTTATTTGCTCGGTGATTGTTATGCTTTTCTGCAGCAAAGTTTGATATTACCAACACCGGGCAGACACAATGAATTTTATATTATTAATATACACGATTACGACATAGTCTACAATTCCATTCCTGAATTGGTTGGAGGAAATATCAGCTACTCAAAAATATTGATTCAAAATCCCGATCATATTATCGTGGACAGATTTGCTCAAGTAATTAAAAAAGATACTTTTGAAGCTCAAAAAATAATTGGATGCAAACATGCCAATGGAAGAGATTGGTGGATATTAATTCCAATGCCCTTTATTAACTCATATTATAAATTACTTTTGACTCCCAATGGAATCATTTCTTACGGTGAACAAATAACAAACCAATTAGATAGAATTTATGGTTTAGGAATTGCCTTTTTTTCACCAAATGGAGAATATTATTGCAATGTATATACAAACAGAGATGGAGATTATCCTATTTCATTTTTAGACTTTTACCTTTTTAACCGTTGCACAGGAATATTATCCAATCACCAACGAAAGATTTTTTCAGACCGAGGTTACATTCCAAATTCGGAAAACGAACCTTTTGTTTATAGTAGTGGTGCTTTTTCACCTGATAATAAAGTCCTGTATGTTTGTGAAAACGATTCCATCATGCAATATTCTGTTTCTAAAAATGGGATTTTAGGTGAAAAAATACTTATTGATGTATATGATAATTATAGGTCAAGGATATCAACAACTAGTTCATATCCTACTTATTTCAATCAATTACAACTTGCGCCAGATGGAAGGATTTATGGTACAACTAACTACTTACCTACAAGAGAGCTTCATGTAATAAACTCTCCCAACAGATCAGGAAAAGATTGTAATTTTAAACAACACCACATAAAACTCCCTTCAAGAAAATTTCAAATACCCAATTTCCCTAATTACCGTCTCGGCCCTATCGATGGTAGCGATTGTGACACGCTCGGTATAGACAACATCCCATGGGCCTGGTGGCGCTATGATCAGGATACCACGAGATACAGATGTTTTGAGTTTGTGGATTTAAGTGCATATATTCCGGATGAATCTGAACCTGAGTGGTATTGGGATCTTGGTGATGGTACACAAAGTCGAGATACTTCTCCGATTCACTGTTTTGAGAAAGATGGAATCTATGAGGTCTGTTTAATTATTAAGAATAAGTATGGGGCAGATACTTTATGTAGGACGCTGAATGTTGGAACTTTAGCGACTAATGACAAGGGAAAAATTGTGATTAAAACTGACATTTTTCCTAATCCTGCATCTGATCACTTTGTGCTAAATATTCATGACTATCTGCCCGAAAGTATGTACATACATCTAATCAATTCACAAGGACAGACCGTCCTCAGCGAGCGCGTATATCAAGGTAGTAATGTGATCGATACGGAGCAGTTACCGGCAGGACTTTACTCGGTGGTACTTTATGAAAGAGGAGTGGTAATGAAAACGGAGAAGATTGTAATAATCAGATAAGGCAGTTTAGTTAACAATTTAAGTATCCCATGAAAAAATAGTAGACATCTAAGCGATAGAAATATACAGTACTGAAATATCAAAAACTACCACTGAGATAAACCGTTGCATTAATGAATTGAATTCAGCTTTTGTTACCTGTTTGGTTTAAGATCAATTAAACAATTGATTTTTCTCACCAATGAATAGTATCCCATTTCCTACTTTTGTTAACGAATCCTTGGTAAATGTTGGAAATAAAATTATTATTGTGGCTCTCAGTAAATGACAATTTTATAAATAAAAGAAAATTGCCATATACTGTGATATGTTTATTAAAATATTAAGATAAATAGATAATTTATCAGGGTTTTCCCTGAATTTTAATAAATTATTTCCTAAGGCTTTTCCCTGAATTTTTAATTTTTTCAAAATAGTTGGAACTTCTTTAAACTAAAGAATGTATATTTGACACAGGAACATAATTAACTCGATTTAGCTGATCGGATTAATTTGAATCTTGGAAATTCCATTCGAACATATCAAAATAGCTGTCAATTTCAGTGAGTCAAAGAGTTGATTTCATTTTATTCGTAAAATGAGGTTGGCAAAAAAAAGGATGGGAACAATGGTGTTTCAAATAAATACTTAATAATGAAACGAGTTGAAATCTTCCGGGTAAACAGTAAAATTACTGTCCCGATGAACAATTCGCTACTTCAAATTTCAAATTTCAAATCTGTAACCGGTTACAGCACCTGTAAAGCGGTCAGATTCTTACTCATCCTAGCCCTTGTCATGGCCAGCGGGGTGCTTACAGGGACTAGTTCTCCTACCCTTTTAAAATATTCCCAGCTTTCTATTTCAAAACAAGCTGATCAGGTTCGAAAATCAACTAAGTTTTTCTTGCCTGATGAATTTATTCAAAAATACCCTATAACTACAACATCAACCTGCGGATGTCCTGGTGGTTCGATTGTGGTAGGTAATGATCTCAATAGCAGTACAAATATTACCTCAACTACCATACCACAATTTGCAAACGGGATTACTATTTGCATATTTGGTATTTTAAACATCAATAGATTTAATTATTTTTTTGATTGCGATTTTTGGATTGCTGAAGGCTCATCAATTCATGTTAAAAATGGATACGGTCTAATCGCTTCTGAATGTGATATGTATGCATGCGGAGATCAAATGTATCAAGGCATTGTAGTGGAAAATGGTGGTACAGTGTTGCTTTATGGCAACACGATTGAAGATGCCAATTATGGTCTTCTAGTTGAGTCGGGTGGACATGCTTATAATGTCTCTGGTAATTCCTTTCTAAGGAACAATATTGGCGTAGGTTTACAATCAGGGGCTAGAGTTTCAAACGATATTTATGATAATACTTTTGATGGTCAAACTGGCTTAATCACTGGATTTACTGGACAAGACCCTGAGCCAGATTATCTTCCATATGCTGGTATTGAGGCAATCGGAACTACATTTACAGCTGGAATTATTGCTCCCAATACATTCACTAAATTAAGAAATGGAATTGTAACGTCTAATGCATCTTTCACTGCTGTAAACAACTCATTTACTTCCATAATACCATGGGTTCAAAGTATATTTACATTGCAATACATAGATGGAATTGGAATAAATTCTGTGGGCTCTAACCTTGTCAATGTGTCAGACAATACATTTTACGATTGTCGCATCGGTATCAGATCTCATGCTTCTGCTTTATTAAAAGTAGAAGATAATAACATGGATGCAGTTGAGCTAGGGATAGAAGATACCTACGGCCGAAATCTCACAAGAGTTCATACCAATACTATTTCATATAGGCGATTTGGAATAAAAGTGAGTTTCCCCACACGTAGTACCTTTCCTTCTATTTATTACAATATACTCAATAATACTCAAACTACTGATTCTTCTGTTGCGATAGATTTGTCTGGTGCATTTGGCACCTTCACATTCCATCCAGAAATAAATGTGAATGAAATATATATTGAGGGTATCAAAGCAGTAGGAATTAGAACAAATTACGTTGAACAAACTGGAATTATTAGCAATGAAATCACCGGTGAAGGATATGGAGCTGGGATGCAACTAACACTAACTCGTTTTAGTCATGTTTTCAATAATAACATCGGTTCTTCAGGTGCATTACCGCAAATTGGAATACTTGTTAGGACATCTGAACGAACAAGGTATTGTTGTAATGAAATCTCCGATGTTTATACAGGTTTTCTATTTGATAATGCCAGTCCTAACTCTATCTGGCGGAATAACTACATCAACAGATGTTTTCGAGGATTACTTTTGAACAATGGTGCTTACTTTGGACAACAAATGCAATCAGTCCCTTCGGGGAATGAATGGATTACTTTTCAGCAGGGTAATATTAACGGAGTTAATGCAATTAATAGAAATGGGACATTTTTTAAACTTAAATCTCAAATTCGTGCATATGAGTGTAGCCTGCCTGAATGGCCTACGTATATTAGTCCAGCGCAAAGTTGTGATGACAATGCAACCAATTGGTTTAGAACCACTGAAACTGCCAGTTCAACTTGTATTTACGATGGCCCATGTGCCCAATTTTTTGCTGTAGTACCTGAGATTGATGATTGGTCTATAGATGTCGCAACTGGAAATTTTATCTCGGAAGAATTTGGAGACATGCACAACTGGGAAGGATCTAGAATTTTATACCGCGATCTACGACAAGATAATGATTTACTTGGAGTAGATGCAGAGGTTGATTCATTTTACAACTCCAATACTTCTGGAGTACTTCATGAATACTATAACGTGGATAGTTTACTAAACGATGCATTATCATTTTCTGAAGGCGAACTGGAAAATATGGAAGATGAACTCATCCTCATTAACGCTAAGATGACAGCAATTAAATTGTATGCAGATTCTTTGTACAATGCGGCCAACTCTACCGACAGTAGCTATTACCATGAATTCTTGGTAGATCTATTTAGTGACGCTAATGAAGCTACTTCAGATTTAAATACTTTATGGGATAGCTGGATTGAGCAAAGAGATACTTTTCTTGAGGGTGTTCTTACAGCCAATGATTTAATAGAGGCAGAAGACGATATTCAAACCTTCCTACAAGAAGTTAACCATATCTATATGGAATCTGTGGCGGCTGGTATATTTGAATTGAATTCTACTCAGTCATCAGATCTATCCGCAATTGCGGAGCTTTGTCCACTTGAATACGGAAATGCAGTCTACTTAGCAAGAATTCTAAAAGACTTATCTGGATTAAATGGATATAATGATTCATTATTATGCCTTCCCCCAAGTCCAATCATAAATTCAACCGGTGATGAAAATATTGGATATTCCTATCAAATTACTCCTAATCCAGTTAGTGAGAATTTGATCATTACCGATAGAATGTGTAATCAAAGAATGGATAAATTAATACACATCCGTGATCTGAATGGAAAAAATATTTTAGCAGAACGATGGTCTTCAACTTGTGTAAAAGAAATTTCAACTCGTAATTTTATGTCAGGTGTTTTTATATTATCTGTCGAAAACTCAACATCGGGAAAGAATTTATTTACATCAAGAATTTTAATTAATCGTTAAACTTTAATCCTCGCAGCAGGGCATAGCCCTGCTGCTTTGAATAATATTGTAAATAATTTTTATGAATTCATTTTATAAAATATCTATAATCTATATCTCAATAATTACATCAATATCTGCTCAAAAACATGATTTTAATTGGTTATTTGGATATCTTGATGGACCAAAAAGGGATTCTGTTTTTGGACATTCTATGATGACTTTTAATACTCAATCTGGAAATCCGGAAATTAGATTTGATAAATCAAAGAATATTGATCTGCTGACTGGAAACACTCCTTGCATCTCAGACTTTCAAGGCAATTATCTTTTTTCATTTAATGGTTTTGAACTACAAGACACAAAAGGAAAAAAAGTACCTATTTCAGACAGTATATGCTATTGGCTTGGTGATTGTTATGCTTTTCTGCAGCAAAGTTTGATAATACCAGCACCGGGTAGTCTCAATGAATTTTATATCATTAATATACACGATTACGACATAGTCTACAATTCCATTCCTGAATTGGTTGGTGGAAATATCAGCTACTCAAAAATATTGGTTCAAAATACCGATCATATTATCGTGGACAGATTTGCTCAAGTAATTAAAAAAGATACTTTTGAAGCTCAAAAAATAATTGGATGCAAACATGCCAATGGAAGAGACTGGTGGATAATAATTCCAATGCCCTTTATTAACTCATATTATAAATTACTTTTGACTCCCAATGAAATCATTTCTTACGGTGAACAAATTACAAACCAATTAGATAGAATTTATGGTTTAGGAATTGCTTTTTTTTCACCAAATGGAGAGTATTACTGTAATGTCTATACAAATCGAGATGGAGATTATCCTATTTCTTTTTTGGACTTTTACCATTTTGATCGTTGCACAGGATTATTATCCAATCACCAGCGTAAAATATTTGCTGATCGAGGATATATTCCAAATTCTGGAAACGAACCAATTGTTATTAGCAGTGGCGCTTTCTCGCCAGATAATAAAGTGCTGTATGTATGTGAAAACGACTCGATAATGCAATATTCTATCTCTGAAGCTGGCACTATAAGTGAAAAATTGCTCATAGATGTTTACGATGGCTTTAGATCCCATTTATTTAATAACATCACAAGACCAACTTTTATATCTGAATTACAATTGGCTCCTGATGGTAGAATTTATGGAAATAGTTCATATTTTGATACAAGAGAACTGCATGTAATTAATTATCCAAACAAAATGGGTAAGAATTGTGATTTTGCACAACATAGTATCCGTCTTCCAGCTATTAAATATAACATGCCTAACTTCCCCAATTACCGTCTCGGCCCCATCGATGGTAGTGATTGCGATACGCTCGGTATAGACAACATCCCATGGGCTTGGTGGCGCTATGATCAGGATACCACGAGATACCGATGCTTTGAGTTTGTGGATTTAAGTGCATATACTCCGGATGAATCTGAACCTGAGTGGTATTGGGATTTTGGTGATGGTAGACAAAGTCGAGATACTTCTCCAATTCACTGTTTTGAGAAGGATGGCATATATGAAGTCTGCCTGATTGTTAAGAATAAGTACGGGGCAGATACTTTATGTAGGACGCTGAATGTTGGAACTTTAGCAACTAATGACAAGGGAAAAATTGTGATTAAAACTGACATTTTTCCTAATCCTGCATCTGATCACTTTGTGCTAAATATTCATGACTATCTGCCCGAAAGTATGTACATACATCTAATCAATTCACAAGGACAGACCGTCCTCAGCGAGCGCGTATATCAAGGTAGTAATGTGATCGATACGGAGCAGTTACCGGCAGGACTTTACTCGGTGGTACTTTATGAGAGAGGAGTAGCGGTGAAAACAGAGAAGATTGTAATAATCAGATAAGGCAGGGTAGTTAACAATTTAAGTATCCCAGGAAAAAATAGTAGACATCTAAGTGATAGAAATATACAGTACTGAAATATCAAAAACTACCACTGAGATAAACCGTTGCAATCTCCTATTATCGTTCAGAACATGGGCTTCAATCTGAATAACTTCACATAATCGTCCTAAACATATCGTTTGTCTTTTAATAATGGTCTCTATCATCAGGGCCATGATTTTAAGTCTGCTAAAATTCAAATATTCGAGTTCACCTTTTAAAATTTCCAGGATGGCACCACCTTTCTATTCAGTCGCCATATCTGGTGGATTAATCGTAAAAGATTGATTTTTAACCACAAATATGGCAATCTACTTTTATTTATAAAATTGCCATATACTGAGCGTATTTTAGACCAAAATCAGGTCATTCAATGATCATGCTCACAACTTTGCAATATTTAATTTATTAATTTTACAATCAATCAAATGAAAAATGTTGGAAACAAAATTATTATTGCGGTTAATTATGCTCAGCGCACTGGTCCTTGCTTTGGGAGCCATTGCCGGTGGATTGTCTTTGATGATAGCCCCCGATGGATCCATTTTGGAAATGCCCATCAGTCTTTTGAAAGACGCCCCGTTTGTTGATTTTTTTTATCCGGGATTGATCCTGTTTGTATGCATCGGGCTTTTTTCATCCTGTATTTTTATAACCATCATTTTAACTTCTAACATCTCACCCATTCTGGTAGCTGCACAAGGCCTGATTTTATTTATCTGGATGGTGGTGCAGATTTGGATGGTGGGATATCACTCTTTGATCCAGTTGATTTTCCTGCTGTTTGGAATTAAAATCATGGTTTATTCTTGGGTCCTTTATCATAACACAAGGCCCAAATGATCATAATTCAATTTTACTACCAATGAAATATATTTTCTTTTTCCTAATCCTGTTTCACGGTCTAATTCATCTTTTGGGTTTCGTCAAATCCATTTATCCATCCGCAGTTCCACAACTGACCAAAGAAATTTCCAAACCCCTGGGATGGATTTGGTTGTTGACTTCCATATTATTACTACTGGCAGCGATACTTTTTATGCTCAATAAACCCGTGTGGACAGGTGTTGCACTTTTGGGTATTCTCCTTTCTCAATTTTTGATTTTCACAAGTTGGACCGATGCACGTTTCGGAACCGTTGTCAACGTCATCATTTTGATCTGTGCGTTGCCGGCCTATCGATATCAATCCTTCTTAAAGAATACGGAAATAGAAATTCAAAATTTCAAAGAGACTAACTCATCCCTTGTCAACCATCAGTCTATTTCAGATTTGCCTCCCGTAGTTCAGAAATGGTTGATCCGGTCTGGCGTTACCGGTAACGAGGCTCATCTTATTTTTCATGCGCTCCAAAAAGGACAAATGAGAAGTGCTCCAAACGGAAAATGGATGAATTTCGAGTCGGAACAATTTTCATCCCTGACCTCGCCGTCCTTTATATGGAAAGTAAAAGTGGACTGGATGTCTTTTTTGTTTATGAATGGCCGAGATAAACTCATGGATGGTAAAGGTGAAATGAAGATTCAAATACTTGGACTCCTAAACGTCGTGGATGATAAAGACAATCCAAAAATAAATACCGGATCTGCCATCAGATATTTGGCCGAAATTTGTTGGTTCCCTCCTGCTGCACTCAATAAAAATATTCATTGGACTGCCATGGATTCAAATTCTGCTAAAGCCATCCTGGAATTTCCGAATGGCCAGGTGGAAGGGATTTTTGTATTTGATTTGAAGGGTGATTTGAATTCATTTACCGCAGACAGATTTTATGGCGGTGGAAAGGAAGCACAAAAAGAAAAATGGGAAGTGAAGGTGATCGAACAAAAACATTTTGGCACCTTCAGAATACCCTCACTCTGTCACATCAACTGGAAATTAAAGGAAGGCGATTTTCATTGGCTTACACTCGAAATCTTACAGGCTGATTTTCAATAGCAAAAATAGCCTGAATATACATACCTCATTTTTAACATCAGAATTTAACGAATCGGATTCTATTACTGAATATTTTAAGTCAAGGTAATAAATACCTACATCAAGCATGTATACATTCAGGTAGTTTTGTTGAATACGCATCTCACTGATCATTTTTCTATCCATCGAAAAAATCTGGCAACTTTCATTTTGGATAGGTGGGTCGAAGTAAATGAAATCATGACTTGGATTTGGAAATAAACGAATGTTCATTTTCATTTCAAAATCAGTTACACTTGTTGTTTGCAAAACTTCTACGTAACGGTTGAGTATTGACGACGTGCCACCATCATGATGAAGCCAAGTGTGAAAACTTTATACCGTTATGCCAATCATGAAAAGTAAGTTTTTTGGTGGCATGATCGTCAATACTGTGTTAATTCCAGTTTCTTTCTATTTCTTCTTCTAAGTGTTTATCCAGTTATTGCTAATTGGCCTAAAGATCATTTAAACACCTTACCTTATAATGACAATTTTCTCGGCTTGTTGAAACTCTTTCCCTTGAATTTTAAATATATATTCACCATTAGGAAGGTCGGTTGGTATTTCCATAAAATATTGGATCCCCTGTTGTGGATTAAAATGAGAGGTATGTAATACTTTACCAGAAAGGTCAATTAATTCTAGAGTGACTATTGAGTGATCTCCAATTCTTGAGAGTAAATACAAATGGTTTGATACTGATGGATTAGGGTATATGGCAAAAGCTTTTTCTTTGCCAGATTGAATGTCTGTATTATTCACAACTTTATCACAACCCGGAACAAGACAGCCTTCTGAGTCAAGATGTAGCAGCCATCCCTTAATCACTTCTTCCCTCCCATCCGACACTCTTCCGCATATTATAAGTGTATTATAAGGTGTTGTTCTGATACTCTCCATTTTCATCCACCAGGCCCTGGTACTGTCCCAGCCCAAGGGTTGAATATCTCGAGTCCACAGACTATCTCCATTTAAGTTACTCTTAAATATAATACCATAGTCTGGTTCATTTACTTCTTGAGTGAAAACGGATCCACAAATGACCATACCAGATTCATCATTAAGCATAGCCATTCTATAGATAAATGAAGCATTCCCTTCTTTTAGGTACATTGGGTGTTGGAATCTTGTCCTCCAATAGACGGTATCAAGTTCCGAAGAGACATGAAAAATATAAGGTATTAACTTGTCATTTACAACATCAATATTATCGTTGGTGCCGATATAATAGCCGCTGTCTTTTTCGTCTTTAATTATTGTATAAGCAAACCCTCCATTTGTATAAATATTACCGGGAGTAATAAGTTTATTCTCTCTTATTACATTACCTAATGTATCCACTTTAAGGTAGATGAGCCATCCTTTGTGTGTCAATTCATTATTTTTAACTTCAAATTCATCTCCAATGAGATGATAGAATCCTGCTTCGAATGAGATGTATCTTATCGTTATTCGTCTTTGAATATTCTTTACTTTCATTCTGGATAATTGTTCCAGGCTGTCATTGTAAGTATAAATATATTGGTCTGTAGTATATTGTCTGGGATATATATGTCTGAATACATAAATTAACTCATTTGAACGGTAATCCATTTCAGAATGAGTACTAAAAATAATATCACCACTGACTGGTTGCTCCACTTTAACTTTCTTCACAATCTTTCCTGACCTCATATTGATGGCAACTATATAGTTTTTTAGATACTGAAGTGTTGTATCATCCCAGTTGTACATGTTATAATAATAAATAGAATCATTTCTTTTGAAGAGTGGGTAATTTTGCCGAACATAGGGTTTTGTGAAATCATCTTCCGTTATTAGCTTAGAATGAATAAGATTACCCTGGTAATCAAATTTTGTGAGATTTGGCTTGACTTTCTTATAACCTCCTGTCGTATCCTGACTGACGACTTGATCACCTACTATATAAATATATTGAGAATCGCATTCTATGGAGCCAAATACACACTGCCCTTGGACTGCTCCAATGTCTGGGGTCAGATTAAAGAATGATCGATCTTGAGCTGAGCTCGTACAAGATGCAATGGTCAAACTTAAAATTATAAATATTACTTTCATTCTTTGATCGTTTAAAATGTTGGGGAGTAAGGATACTCCCCAACATATTGTTTTAGTTATTCAATTATGAGTTTCCTTGTCTCAAATATTTGAGATGTGTCCTGAATATACATACCTCATTTTTAACATCAGAATTTAACGAATCGGATTCTACTTCTTGAATCTTTTAAGTCAAGGTAATAAATGCCGGCATCAAGCATGGATACATTCATGTAGTTTTGTTGAATGCGCATCTCATTGATTATTCTTCCATCCATCGAAAATATCCGGCAACTTTCATCTTGGATAGGTGGGTCAAAGTAAATGACATCATGACTTGGATTTGGAAATAAACGAATGGTCATTTTCTTGTCAACATCAGCTACAGTTGTTGCTGGCAAAACTTCTACGTAACAATCTTTTGCAATCATGTGACTTCCTAAACTGTTTTCTGTTTGCAGACTTACTTTATATATTCCTGGTTTGAGATAACGAATTCCATCTGGATTTTGCAAATCTGAAAACACAATTTCCGCACCTTCAAATTCCCAATTCCATTTTTCAGGTACATACGATGATTGATCATAAAAGTCAATGGATTCTCCCGCCCTGATTCTTCTGACAGAGGCGCGAAAATCTGCCACAGGACTGAGCGCTTTTGCCGTCTGATAGGCACGGATATTAAATCCACCACCTGCTAAAACCATCACTCCCTCCTGCAATATGGCAGGTGCACAATAATGATTCCCCGATAAATTTAAATTCCATTTAACGATTTGTAGATCTTCGGTGAGCGCATAATATTTTCCTTCCTGATCATTTACATAAACGCTTGAATCCACCCCTACACAAATGCTTCCTTTTGGAAGATCCACCACACTGACCTCCAAAACTTCTCCGGATGAATGACTGATTTTTTTTAAATAACCATTGTCAAAAATATAAATATTTCCATCCATGGCCTCTGCCATATTTCCGCTAAGTGCTACACCGGTAGTGACCTGTGGCATGTACTCCCACTTCTTTACAAAATCACTTCCGGTATCTTCATAAGCATAAAATGATCCGCCATCGCGCCAAAAATAAATCGTACCATCACTTCCGATCATGATAGGATTTTCCTGATCTCCGTCGCCGGGTATAGGCGCGGATGAATACTTTGTTTTACCGGTTTCAATATCTATGGCAGTGAGTCGTATGGGAATGGTAATTCCTCCTGTGATCCTATACACCGTTGTTCTGGAAGCAGCCAATCCAACTGCAGGTCCAATGGCAATCAATTCTTTGTTAAACCATTTTACTTGACCATTATGCTTATCCACCCTCATGGTAAAATTACCTGAAGCAACCGGTGCATTCAGTATTAAATCTCCATCACAACTATACACTACACCCGGATACGCACCAAAGGTTTGTGACTTCACCTTTCCTCTCCATTTAATCAATCCATTTTCCGGACTGAGTGCATAAAGACTGTCGTTGTTGTAGTCATGAGCATATACCGCATCTTCTGTGAAACCTATGGCATAAAGGATAGAAGTACTTCTAATATTAGGAGATGTCCACAACAACACCCCATTTGAAATTCTTCTGCATTCGATGAGTCCGGAATACGGACTGAATTTAATGCGGCTGGTAACAAACCGATCGCCAAATGAATAAATGGCTTGCGCAAGAGTGGTTTGATTTCCACTGGCCACATTCCATAATGTTGTACCTATCTCACTGGGACCTGTCATGCTGCTGAGCGCATTTCTGTTGCTGCCTCCTCCATAGGTGCTCCAGTTCTGTGCATTCACAAATTGCGCTATAAGCAGAAGAAAAAATAAGCCTAAAAAATTTGATTGTACATTCATCCTCAAAATTTAATTCAAATTCAAATCGGAAATCAACTTGATATTACTGCAGATAAAAGTCACTACAAATAACTCAACCACCATTTTTCTTTGTGTGCGGTCTTATACCGATCGTACCATTTGCACAACGGATAAAGTAGGATCAATACCAATATCCACACTCCATATACCACCGGCAAACCATATCCTTCGCCCTGCACCAAAAAATAAAATGGAAAGTGAGATTCTTTATTATAGCCTTCCGCAAACGTATGGCCGCGCATAAAAAAACTAATCGTGGATAATAGGTGAATGAGATAAATGTGCACCAAATAATAGAATAATGATACACGCCCAATTGTCTTGAGAAAATCGGTAAATATATTTTTTACCGACTCCACCCAGGCCAGTACCATCATCCCCAATCCGATCATCAGACTCATGAACATCAGAGATGCAGGATATTTGTTGACATTGATAAAAGACAAAAAACTTTTAACTTCATCATCCTGGTAGGACCATGGATGAGGATCTCCATATTGATTGATCCCACGAAGCAATACAAATAATCCAATCAACAAAATACCCAGACCAAATATTTTCTTCCGCCGGATGGATGGTTCCGAAAAGGAACTGAAATATTTCCCAAAACAATAGCCCAGCATCATCAATCCTGTCCAGGGAACAAAAGCATAGATGATTAAAACATAATGATCTCCATCAAGAAAATAGGGGGTAAAAAATCCGTGATGAAATAGGTTCCAAAAAAATCCGGCCTGAAAGCCTTCTGCGGACTCTAAATAATCCAATCCATTGTGTCCAAGCACAATCAATGCTCCTAAGACAAAAATTGCATTAAATGGTAAATTAATCAGCAGACCCAGCACAACCATACTGATTCCAATTGCCCAGATTACCTGCAAAAATATACCATGATAGGCGGGGTTAAATGACCAACCAAAACTGACGACCACAACCTCCAGAAAAATCAACCACAAACCTCTTTTAATAAGAAACAAACTCAATTCCTTTTTCGTCTTCCGGAGTGATTGTAAATAAATGGAAGTTCCGGAGAGAAATACAAATACCGGTGCACAAAAATGGGTGATCCATCGGGTGAAAAAAAGTGCCACCGTCGTCGTATTCAGATTCAGGGGATCATCCGTGTTGGCAGTAAGGTGAAAATAGTCTCGCACATGATCCAGTGCCATGATGGCCATGGCAAGTCCCCTGAGTACGTCAATGGATTCAATCCGGTCTTTCATTTTGGTCGTTTGAAAAGCTAAGCCAGAATAAATATAGTTCTATTATCATGCCTGAGGTACAGAACATAAAAAAATATTACAAGCGATCTCGCTCCGCTCGTACACAGACTTCAAGTAGCTGGCAATCCAATTTGACCTCTATCCCATCAGATAACTCATCTCCTTTTATACAAATCAAAAATGCACTTTTCCAAATAATCCATACCTTTAAGACCTCGATAAAAATTCTTAGGTCTCCATGAAAATAATCAGCATCCAGGCCCTCCGCGGACCCAACGTTCACAGCTTCAATCCCTACCAACTCATCAATCTGAGACTTGACCTTTCAGAGGAAAACCTCCTCAATGCGGACGATCTGGAACTCATGCTTAAAAACTTACCGCTGATTCCGGAGGAAGAGATGGCACTCATCATCGAAAATCAAATTTCAGACCCAACGCCCCAGTTGGATCTTTTGGCAAAAACCGCCGGACGATTAGCCCTGGAGTTGCAAAATAAAAGTGGACTCCACGTCCATTTTCTTAAAATATTGAAGACCATTTATCCGGGCACCTATGGGGTTATTTTTGAATACAAAGAGGAAGAAGCCGGTAAAGCTGCAGCTCAAGCCAGCTTTGACATCCTTCAATCTTTTTTAAATGGTCAACAACTCGGACTGGAAGCATACATCGAGAAAATTGAAAATATTAAATCAGCCAATGCCATTTCACCCGGCATAAAAATGATCCTGGATGTTGCAGCCTCCAGAGGAATTCCCGCACAGCGATTATTCGGTAATGAGTATTTTCTGTTGGGATACGGAAAATTTCAAAAGACCTTATACAATAGCTTAAATTCCCATACCAACGCAGTGGCATCACGAATGGCATCCGACCGAGATTCCATGATGGAATTGTTGTACGAAGCCTCGATACCATTCTCCCGAAAAGCCATTGCCTCCAGAGAACTTTTCATTGGCTTCAGGGTGCTCATCCTGAATCATGAATTTGCTAAAGTAATCATCAGCGACGGAACTTCTACCCAACAAACACCGAATGAATCCACCGTTTTTCGTCTGGAAAGAATCAGCCACATTTTGAATATTCCGGACTTGGAAATCTGGATGCAGGGCGAAAACCTGAACGACCCAAATTTGCAAGTGGCTGATGTCAACATCACGCCAGACCTTGAATTTTTTTCCCAGGGATCTGCCGCACAAAGTCAGGAAATCGCAGGCCTTTATCTCAATGGACTTTTTCCACCGGGCACTCCTTTCCGAATACCCATCATTTCAGTCACCGGAACTAACGGGAAAACCACCACCACCAGACTCATTGCACACATCATCGAACAAACAGGGACGCGCACCGGATTTACAACCAGCGATGGCGTGTATGTGAATGGGGTGTTGGTAGAAAAAGGTGACAACACCGGTCCCGGGAGTGCTGGTATGGTGCTGAGAGATTCGTCAGTTGCTTATGCAGTTCTGGAAACAGCCCGTGGCGGTTTGTTGAGGGCAGGACTGGCTTTTAGCCAATGCGACATTGCCGTGATCACCAATGTTACTGCTGACCATCTGGGGCTTTCAGATATTCACACCTTAGACGAATTAGCCAAAGTCAAGGGGTTGGTAGTGGATGCAGTCAAACCGGGAGGCTGGGCAGTATTGAATGCAGAAAATGAATATACTTACCACATCGGTCAACAATCAAAAAACGAAGTCGCCTATTTCAGTCTGGATAAAAATAATCCTGCACTTACCGAACACCTCAGCAAAGGCAAAACGGCTGCTTATGTCGAAGACGGTTTGATTAAAATAGTGAAAAACACGGAAGCCGTTTCCATCATTCATGTAGAAGATATTCCGCTTACCTTTGGTGGGAGGGTTGGATTCATGGTGGCCAATGCGCTTGCGGCCAGTCTCGCGTGTTACGTAGCTGGTTTTACAAAAGATCAGATCGCATCAGGCCTTAAGACCTTCCACGCATCTGCCGAACAAACACCGGGAAGATTGAATATTTTCGATTTTCCTGATTTTAAGGTGATGGTTGATTTTGCGCACAATCCGGAAGGGTTTAGTGGCATTCGGGATTTTCTCAAAACCATAAATTCACCCTACCACATTGGCATCATAACAGGCACCGGTGATCGCCCGGATGAATCCATTATAAAACTGGGCTATATCTCTGCAGAAATGTTTGATCACATCATCATCCATCAGGCAAAATTTCATCGAGGAAGAAAGCCTCAAGCCATAGTCGATTTACTCATCGAAGGCATAAAATCCTATAATCCCGCTTGCAGTTTCGAATACATCCCGGATGAAGTCGAACCCCTTCAATATGCCATGTCCAAGGTAAAAAAAGATGCTTTCATCACAGCCCTCAGCGATGTGTTGAACAATCCCATCGAACTCATCCGCAGCTATCAGAATGCTTATAAGAAATAAATTCATCAAATATTCCTTAATTAATTTGAAGTTATTACAAACACGGATTTCTTCGGATTTCCAATCAAATTGTATTAAGGATATATAAATACTCAGACAAATAAAATGATTTAACAATTCAAAATAGTAGTAAACCAATTAAGCATTTCCATTCGCTTAAATGTATGAAAAATACTTTGTATAGTAATTTCCTATTTTGATTTATCAATCAGTTTGTATAGATTTAACCGCTCAGTCGAATAAATATTTTCATAATAGATTTTTGTAGAATCAAGAAATTCTTGTTGTACATTAGTCAACGGCGCTTCCCCATAAAACAGGATATAGTTCAATACTTTAGAAGAATCACTGTGACATAATTTAATAGGATATTGATTGACCTCTTGTTTAAATAAAAATGGAACAGAAACACAATTTATTGGGTTAATTTTAAATCTTACAGGAAAATATCCAGTACCAGCTTCATAATTATCAAGAATGAGAACCGGCTTATTTATTCCAAGGTAATTAGAAAAATGACCATCAGTCCACTCATTACTATGACGCATCGTAAATATGGTGGAATTTTCTTCTATTTTCTTTTCCGCTTCAAGAAATTCATTTACCCTGAGATTTAGTTCCTTTTGAATTTTCCACTTTTCTTGAACAGAATTTTTTAAAGGGAAAAATAATAAAAGAAGACAGCCATAAAGAAACCACTTGTTAAATCCATAGACGGAAATCCAAAATATAGAAAATACAATTGCAAGAAAATGGATCCGCACAATAATAAAACTCCCGCCAGAACTGCCATCAGGAAGAAAAAATAAGGATAAAAGCAGTGTTGCAAAAATGATTAACCAAATTGAATTAAAGAAATAGTCCTTTTTCGTACTCGGTCTATATTGTTCAAACCACCTGTAAGTACTAATGGCTATTAATCCATAAAAAATGTAAAAGTATTCTTTGGCATACATCCGGTCCAAATGGGTATATAATATCAAAGGCCTCATCTCGCTTATAAAATCGATTATCTCATAATTTGATAAATAGCTTTTGTTAAGTTCCTCTCTTAATTCCATGAAATCTAAAATAAAATAGATCCCAGGTAAAAAAATAATGCCCAGTTTAATGTACTCTAAAAGATACCTTTTTCTAAATTGTTTCTCATTGTAAACATCTTGAATTATTTTGAAACCCAATATTGCTGTCAAAATATAAATTGCTATCAGAAAAACTAACCCATGACAAAGATAAGTTAGCCCAGTACATAAGAAAATTCCAATAAGATAATAAAATTTAAATTCTTTAAGATAATTTAGATAAAACCATATACTTATTAATAAAAAATTAATTCCGAAAAGAAAATTATAAAAACCAAATCCCAATAAATAATTCAATCCCAATGGCGTCGATAATAATAGAAATAAATGTGGTTTTGAAGAAATTGATTTTAAAATCAATGCCATCCCAATGAAAAAATGGGTAAGCAATAGGAATATCAATACTTTTTCAGATATGACGGGAGTGAATATTTGATTCAAAAAAAACAGCAGATAAGTCGAGAAAAAATTTGGGGTGATTTCATGAAGATGATGATAATAATTGCTAATAAAATCATCCTTCTGAATCAACTGTTCCAGAATTCTTGCATTGTATAAATGAGCCGGCCCATCTACCGTAACAAATGAAAAATTATCCTTAAATAAAAAGTATAATGTGAAAATAATTATTAGAGAGAGAGAGAGAGAGAGAGAGAGAGAGAGAGTTTCATATGTTTTATTTATTGGTAGGGTTAGTAAGTTATTAATTGATTTTACGCCAATATCGGAAACTGCATGCTGAATTTAGTATCCTTGAAAAAAGGTTCAAGGGTAAAAATAATAATAAAATTTAATTTTCAAATTTATTAGTCCTCAAAAATTAACCCATTAGCTCATTAACTCATTAGCCCATTTCCTACGATGTGTTTAGCGAGTACCATTTTTTATCTTCATAGTTTGACGTTGGGAAGCATCAAACAACCTTGGTTATTTCGAGCTTCCTAGCTTGAAATTTACGAAGTGTTTAGCAGGTAATGTTTTTTATCTTCATTAGTTGACGACAAGAAGCTTCAAACAACCTTGGTTATTTCGAGCTTCCTAGCTTGAAATTTACGAACTCATTTCCACATTAACCCATTAGCTCATTAACTCATTCTCTAATTCTCCCGTTAGCCGCTTTCGCGCCTGCCTGCCGACGCAGTCAGGCAGGGTTCCTTATCTTATTGTGCTGTCGCACGATACTCTGCCAAAGCAGAGATCGTTCAGTCATCTCTCATTCCCACATTCTCTCATTCCCTAATTCTCTCATTCTTACGATGTATTTAGCAAGTACTATTTTTTATCTTCATTAGTTTAACGCCTAGAAGCTTCAAAAAAACTTGGTTATTTCGAGCTTCCTAGCTTGAAATTTACGTATCCACAAATGAAGTATTTTTTTGATCACTTTTTGTGAGCACGCTTCGCCTTTTTATAAACTAATTAGCTCATCAGCTCATTTCCAAATTAATTTAATAGTATATTAGCCAATTTTACGGATCCATAAAATTCTAAAAAAATCATCCTAATTATTTATTCAATCACCAATTTCTCGGTTTTCATCATTCCATTGATGTCACCTAATTGTACAAAATATAATCCAGTTGAAATTGACTCCAGATCTATTGTGTTGCTTCCCTGAAATATTCTCTGAGAAAGTACTTTCACTCCCTGCGAATTGAACAGTGTACAAACCAACCTTTGAGGAATATAATCTATTAGATTAATGACTACATAATCATTTGCAGGATTGGGAAATATCTCAATTTGCATTTTCAAATTATTGTCACCACTTGTATGCGTTGTACCAAGATTCAAGCTGCGACACAAGGTGTCTGCGCCATTATGATTCTTTACAATAAGACAAACGTCATAGACTCCTCCTTTTGAATAGCAATGAACGGGCGAAGTGTCTGTGCTTTGAACACCATCTCCAAAGTCCCAGAACCACTCTGATACTTCATAAGCACTGAGATCTCTGAATTTAATACAAAGAGACCTACTAGTATCCTGTTCATATCTCCACCAGCACCATGGAATATTGTTTATCCCAAGACTGTCACAGATGCTTCCGTCGATTGGTCCCAATCGATAATTGGGGAATGATGGGATTGTTGTTATGATGGATTTAAGGCGGACAGAATGCTGTCTGAAATCGCAATCAGATCCCGGCTTATTCGGTTCATTGATGACATGCATATACCTGGACTGTATGAATTCAGGATTGGAATAGATTCTTCCGTCAGGAGCCAATTGAAGATTTCCAAATGTGGAAGACGATCTGTTATTCTGAAAAATGTGTCCGTAATGTCCATCGTATTCAGCAATGACCTGCTTATTGGAAAGCTTGCCATTGATGATTTCGTATTGATAAAGATAATAACTTGAACTCAGATACAGAAATCTATTGTCTGGCGAAAATGCACATCCAACAGCTAGTGTTGGAGTAGTATCAATAAGGTCAAATTGCCGATTAGACAGCAATCCGGAGCACCTGTCAAACGAATAAAACTCTACACGACCCTCACCTGATATTAAATCTTCTTTCTTACTTGTTACACAATAATATTTACCATCAGGCGAGAAACAGCAATATCCACTTGTTGTTTCAGGAATTCTTCCAATATTTTGAATGGAAGAACTTACTACTTTGTTGCCATCGAATAGAAGAGTATAAACTTCGGACTTGTTATATCGCCCAATAATAATCCACCAATCCCTCCCATTGGCGTGACGACAAGCTGTAATTTTTCCTATATCAATGGAATCCGATACAAGAATATTGTTGGTAGATAAAATTCTTATACCTGAATTGTTATCCGTATTCACCAATTTGTGAAAGTTATCTCTTAAGTTGATTATATATGCAATAGTATCTCCTACCACCTTGGAATTCGTTGTGAGCAAATTGTAACTGCTGTCATTCATTCCAGCTGGAAGTACCAAACAGGATTGTGGATCATAAGCACAGAATTCATCTGGACAAATATTTTGATAACCTTTGACCCATTTATTGTTATAATCGAATAAAAAATGCCCACTAAAATTGAACATAAAATTTCCTTTTATGTCTGATATTAATGTTACATAATGATACATAAAATTTGGAAATTTATTAGAAGATTGGATTAAGGGATTGCCAGTCTGTGTGTTAAAATTCAGAATGGCAGCCCCTTCCAATGAATCAATCTTCAATGTAGTCAACTCTCCCATTATCCAATTGAAGTCGTACTTCTGAGAATACAGATCAATAAGAAATAAATTAAAAGCAATAGCCAAAAAGAATTTATGCATAAGAAGATATTAATTTAATCATTTCAATATAACAATTGAAAGTCTTCCTAAAAATTTGTGTGAACTATACAAAACAAGATTGTATATTCCGGCTGTCCATTCATGACAGTGTACTCTAATAGGATCGGAAACCTGCACTCCAGAATCAAACATCTCCTTCCCATCCAAGGAAATAATCTTAAAATGAAGCTCCTCATTATTTATTCTTCCAAATGACACCTCAAATATATCCTTCACAGGATTAGGTGAAATATTTAAAATATGCTCAATATCGGATTCATTAAAATTATCCAAAATTAAATTTTCTGGTGTAGTGCAGATTGTACTGTCATTAAAGATTGCCTGATCATTGTACAAGTTGTAAAGGTCCCTTGCCCAGAATACCAGATTTCCATCTTTATAAGGACAAAGTGCTGATAGCGCAGACAACTGATTCAACTGACTCGGACTTGCAATTAACAAGTCTGGAAGGATTAGATCAATGTGTAGCTGTCGAACCATCTTCTCGTTGTCTTCTAAAGCATTAACACTGGCGATTGAGTTTAGAATGGCTTGTACAGTATCCTTCATTGTAGTGATCAAAGCAATATGTTCTACAAAATTCTGATTCAGTTCATTCCACACAATCTCTTGATTAATCTCATTCTCATTCATTTCTAGTATTAGGTTAGCAATATCCTGAGAATCGGTCGCTATTCTAAATGAATCTAATAATTCTTCTCTTAGCACTGAGTAACTAACTAACTGTAATAAAAGCGAATCATTAGTAGAAATTTCCTCCAAAGAAAGATTAGACGCACGGAACAGAAAGCTATCAATGAGATAGAATTTCATTAGGTTAGTCCCAAGAATTGCATTATAGAAGGAATCAACACTTGAATTAAGCCCCAACAAATTCGAATTAATCCTAAGGTTGAGAATCAGATGCTTCATTCCCTCCCATTCAAGTATGTTGCCATTTTCAACTTGACCTAATTCCCCTCTTGCAATAGCAATGTCATTTTCTGAGATATAATTCTCAGGGTCTCCCCTAACACCTACGATTGGAATTTGGCAATCAGGAAGAGTTCCACAGAATTGATTGCTACCACCTGAGGGAATAGACATAAACCAATTCAATGGATTCACATCACAATTCTGATTAGGTAAGATAATCGATGGCCACTCAGGTAGAATACATCCCTTAGCAGTAACTTCTGATCTTCTGGCTAAGGCTCCTGTGCCATTCAAATTTCTTGCATCTGCAATTCTTCCCCCTGATTGAGGGTTCCAGTAGTTATAGGAAGACTTGGGATGGGTATTATTAACATTGTTAGGTTGTGGACCAATGATTGAACCACGGTTGATTAGGAATCCATCATTATATGTCCCTATATTGCCATTTCCTTGTAATATTGATCTGTCGCAAATGCCAGAAAATTGAAAACACTTAGCTGCATTTGTCACTGTGTTACAACATATCGTGTTACCAATACTTGCAGCACAAGTTACCCCTGCACTTACTCTGTCCGGTGGATTATTGCAATTAATATGGTTGCTTATTATATAATTTTGGCCAAGTGATTTCACAAGAATTCCTTCCCCTGAAACCAATCCGATATTACTATAGGTAATTGAATAAAAAATTTGATTATTTGTCACAACATGACCAACACAATTATCTAACAAAACACCATAACAAAAGACATCTAAGTCCATTATATTATTAGAAATTACCCCTCCTGAGTTTCTTACTTGTTCTACTTTAATTCCCGCACTCTCCTGTTCATTGGAATATGCATTACGACTTATTGTATTGTTATGAATATTAGGAGCAACACCAGGAAGACTGAATCGTTCGAATATGCCGTATCTGCCTATATTAAATTCATTATCCCGCACCATTGCATTAGATCTGGCATGAAAATTATAAATGCCTGCATCTATGGTATCAAAACGATTGTGATGAATATCAATTAGAGAAGATTTGTCTGCCCAAATACCCACATATGATCCGGCCATAGTATTATTTGTAAAATTTGAAAAGGTACTTTCACTGGAAAAAACACAATATCCACCATCACCGGGACTAAATGTAGTTGGTGAGAAAGTTTTTATTAACATGTATCTAAATACATTATTAGTTGCGGCAATTGTAGATCGAATAGCGACAATTCCGTGATATAAGGATTCAAAATAATTTGAGGAGGAGAGAATATTGGATCCATTATTGCCAGCAATTCCAGCATAGGACCTTTCGCCATTAGGGTTAAAAGGTAAAGTAATATCTTGCCTTATAGCAACTGGGCAAGTAAAGGTATTTTCGAATGTTCCAATCATGGTAGCTGAGTTCAAATTCACTCCGACTTTATTACGCTCGAAATGGCTATGAATAATTCGGCCTGGACAATTACCGATTACATTAATTGCATTTTTTGCATCAAAAAATTGTGAATCATCAATTGTAAGAAATGCATTATTAATAAAACGGATGCCCTTCCATAAAAAGTCAGTACAAGCCCGAAATTCAGAATTAATAGTACCAAAAGTTTGTCCATCTACAACGATTTCTGCTTCAGAATTCATAAAAACAAAACAATCCTCCATGCTGACAGAAGTGTTGATTGTTAATGTTCCAGAAATACATAATGTAGTTCCAATTAATTGAGAAGGAAGATTTGTGGATGTGTACAGCGTATTTGAACCTTGTGAACCAATTTGAATTGCACCTTGAGGGCAATTGCAGTTGGTTTGGCCAAACAAGTTTCCAACCCCATTGGCCATTACAAGTACTAGAAGTAAGCAATTCAATTTGAAGCTTGTGTTTCCAAGTTTCAAAATTTGTCCGTAGATCGTTGTCAGACTGTCTGAGGAGAATAATAATCTTTTCATATCCTGAATTTTTATAAATATTTTCCAAAAAAAACTTTTAAAAAATCGCAGTCAATCTCTAAATTCAAACAAAATAATAAGATTACTAAGGATTGAATTTCTTCAAAAATCAACAGCAAGAAAGTTTTCACTTAAAAATATTATGATTCAAATAATGAAAATCTGATTCCAAACTTAATACAAGAATTACACAAAATTGTTAATATTTCAAAAAAATCAGGGTTTACACCTATTAAAATCAGGGTTTACCCTTAGGTTTATATTTCCTGACATGACCTTTCAAGATAAGAAATTTCAATCTTGTTTGATAAATGTCACTAAAAATTTCTTTTTATGGAAATTAATTTAGACTTGGATTGAATGTCATTTTTAATTCAACTAAATATATAGGTTACAAATAATTAGGGTTTAAATTATCCTAATACGCACTAAAGTTTTTAACTTTTTGACTCATGTTGGCGATAGGTTTGAGTCAAAATGGATCGTTGTACTAAATGATTGTGGTGTCAGACCGCATTAAAAATGCTATAATCATATGGCGTCGCAGTTTATAACTGCGACGAACAACGGAAAGTATCAAACAACCGATTCGTTATTAACTCATTTCCACATTAGCTCATTTTCTCATTAGCTCATTTCCACGCCTTATCTTTGTATTCCAAATAATGACAAATCCTCCATTTACCACCACCACAGGAACTGACATCGGAATTGCTAGAGATTTCCTGCAGAATGACGAACTCGTAGCCATTCCCACCGAAACAGTTTATGGACTGGCAGGAAATGCATTGAAACCCGAGACCATTCGAAAAATATTTGAAACCAAAAACCGCCCTACCAACAATCCGCTCATCCTGCATGCGGCGCATATCGAACAAATAAAATCCTATGTGATAGAATGGCCCGCCTGGGCCGATACGCTGGCTGCCAAATTTTGGCCCGGCCCATTAACCTTGCTGTTGAGAAAAAATGAAAACATTCCCTACGAACTTACGGCCGGTTCAGCTTACGTGGCGGTAAGAATTCCCGATCATACGATGACCCTAGAGTTGTTAAAATCTCTTCCGTTTCCGCTTGCAGCTCCAAGTGCTAATCCATTCACCTACATAAGCCCTACAACCGCTGAACATGTATTCCATCAACTGGAAGGAAAGATTCCTTATATTTTAGATGGTGGCCCTTGCAGGAAAGGTTTGGAATCTACGATTGTAGGGGAATCTGACCAAAGCCCCTGTATATATAGGCTTGGGGCCATAGATGTGGAATCGATAGAACAATGCATCGGCCCGGTCAAGGTAAAAAATAAGGCCGCAGATGATCAAAATCTGGAGGCTCCGGGGATGTTGATGCGACATTATTCACCCAGCACTCCCTTTTTGCTGACCGACAATGTCCATCAAAGCATTGCCCACCATCCGGGGAAGAAAATAGGCTGCATGGTGTTTGGCAGAGTGGAAGAATTGCCTGAAGTGGCTGCAGTCATTGTCTTGTCCGGATCCAGAAATCTTTCAGAAGCTGCACAGAAGATTTATGAATCCATGCATGCCCTCGACCGGATGCAGCTGGACCTCATCATAGCAGAACGCATGCCCGATGAGGGTCTAGGGCAAAGTATCAATGACCGATTGGAACGAGCTCACAACGTCAGCTGATGATTCGAAAGAACCGTAAGCTTGCTTTATGCCTTCCGGCATAAGTCTCAAGCATTTATCTTTGTATTTATAATCTCCGTCATGCATCATCCATTACGCATTTCCATTGTACAGTCTTCCATCGTTTGGGAAAATCCACCACAGGCCATCCGCGAATTGGAAGTTCTCTTGTTGAGCGAATTAAGGGAAGATACCGATCTGATCATCTTTTGCGAAATGTTCACCACCGGCTTCACCATGAATACAACCGGTATGGGTGAACTGATGGATGGACCTTGCATTCAGTGGATGAAAAAACTTGCAGCTACCAGAAAGTGCGCGGTGTGCGGCAGTTTGATCATTTTTGAAAACCATCAGTATTTCAACCGATTCGTATTCGTCCATCCGGATGGGAAAATAGACCACTACGATAAAGCGCACTTGTTCAATTTGGCCAATGAAGGAGAATATTATACGGCAGGGAAATCCAAAACCTTGATTGATTATCGGAATTGGAAAATAATGCCCTTCATCTGCTACGATTTGAGATTTCCAGTATGGCTGCGCAATACAGAGGAGGCCGATTTGATGATCTTCGTAGCCCAATTTCCGGAAAGACGACGGCTGGCCTTTACTTCACTGCTTCCGGCAAGGGCCATAGAAAATGTGTGTTTCGTGGCCGGTGTCAATGCGCTGGGTCGTGATGGCAACGACATGATCTACTGCGGTGACTCCAATGTTTGGGATTATGAAGGTCACCGTATGGGCCACGACACTTACAATAAACCGGGTATCTGGACGTTTACACTGTCCAAAGAAAAACTACATGCCTTTAGAAAAGCATACCCTTTTCTCCGCGACCGCGATAAATTTATTTTGGAACAATAAACCAAAATATCATATATTAGCGTTTTGTTTAATATATAAAATGCTACCAATATGAATTTTGTACCATTTTTTACCCGCATTTTAAGAATTTCCTTACTGGCCATTGTGTTGATGGGTTTTCAGTCTTGTGCCTCGGCATCAAAAGATACGCTGAGCCAAAATAAGGTAAACCAGGATAGCCTGGACAAGGGTTTTCGAAATGAAGTGTTAAGCGTTGCAAGAAGCCTGAAGGGGAAAAAATATAAAAGTGGTGGCAAAAACCCCAAAGGTTTTGACTGCAGCGGTTTTGTGATTTACGTCCTGGACAAAGTAGGCATACAAATGGCTTCCTGCTCTGCCGATCAGTCAAAATGCGGAAGGACCATTAAAGTCGACAATGCTAAACCTGGAGACCTCATCTACTTTGGCACCAAAGGTCGTATCAATCACGTTGGTATCATTACCGAAAACAGCAAAAACAAATTGATGATCATCCACAGCTCTTCCTCCCAAGGCGTGATGGAAGAAAATATACTCCAATATGACTATTGGCTTAAACGCATCAGAATGGCCAAGGACCTAAACAGCTTTCCTAGAGAAAAGCCCATCAGTTTAAACTAATACCATAAGGCAGATTTTCGTACCTTTGCGGTTTATTTGACCATTACGACAGCCTTCCTTCGATAATATTCATGCTTGGAGATGTCCGGAAGTTCCTGTCTGCCTTATTGACTGATTATGCTTCATCTAATTTTATTTGGACCTCCGGGGTCCGGCAAAGGCACACAAGCGGCCAAGCTGGTGGACCGGTATAACCTTTACCACATCTCAACAGGAGACCTTTTTCGCGCAGAAATTGCCAACAAAACACCATTGGGACTGAAAGCTTTGGAATTTATGAATCAGGGGATTCTGGTACCCGACGAAGTCACCATCGAAATGTTGCGCAATAAGGTAGAGTCCGAACCATCCGTAAATGGTTTTATTTATGATGGATTTCCAAGAACCATTGCTCAGGCAATAGCCCTGGATCATATGCTTACCGAAAAAGGAGAACAAATAAGTGCACTGGTTGCCCTGGAAGTTCCGGATGATGAAATCGTCCGAAGAATTCTTAAACGCGGCACTTCTTCAGGCAGAGCCGACGACAACGACGAAACCATCATCCGTAAAAGAATGGACGAGTATCGCCAGAAAACTGCGGAAGTTTTTGGCCATTATCAACAATCAGGTAAATCGCATCAGATCAACGGAATAGGCACTATCGAGAATATCTTCGAAGAAATCAGTACCCATCTGGACGAAATCTGCTGCTAAACACTAATCTCATTCCAAAACCCCACTCCAATTGGCTGAACAGAACTTCGTTGACTATGTCAAAATTTGTTTCCGCTCCGGCAACGGTGGCGCAGGTTCTGTGCATTTCTTCCGCAGCAAACACAACCCAAAGGGCGGACCGGACGGCGGTGCAGGTGGCCGTGGCGCAAACATTATCCTACGTGGTAACAGCCAACTGTGGACACTCATTCACCTTAAATATCGCAAACACATTTATGCGGACAATGGCCAGAACGGCAGTGAAAACAATTGTACCGGTCGGGATGGAGAAGACATTATCCTGGATGTTCCCCTGGGAACGGTTGCCATAGATGCGGAGACAGGAGTAAAAGAATTTGAAATAACGGAAGACGGAGAAACAAAAGTTCTGCTCTCCGGCGGTCGTGGGGGTAAAGGAAATGCTTTCTTTATGTCCGCAACCCAACAAGCTCCCGATTATGCCCAGCCTGGCGAACCGGGTGTAGAAGCCTGGAAAATACTCGAACTAAAGGTGCTGGCAGATGTCGGCCTGGTTGGATTCCCAAATGCGGGTAAATCTACTCTGCTTTCTGTCCTCTCTGCCGCCAAACCAAAAATCGCCAACTACGCCTTCACCACCCTGGTACCCAATCTTGGCATTGTAAAATACCGCGATTCAAGATCATTCATCATGGCCGACATTCCAGGCATCATCGAAGATGCACATCTTGGAAAAGGTCTTGGCACAAGATTCCTCAGACACATCGAGCGCAATTCTTTGTTGCTATTTATGATCCCGTGCGACAGTCAGGATATTCAAAAAGAATACGAAATCCTCTCCAACGAGTTGCATCAGTTCAATCCTGAACTCACCGACAAACCCCGTCTGCTGGCCATCACTAAAACGGACATTGCAGAACCGGAATGGAAAGATCTGATTAAATCAAATCTTCCCAAGGATATTCCCCATGTTTTTATTTCTGCGGTAGCTCATCAGGGCCTCGAAGAACTGAAAGACCTGATTTGGGCACAACTGAATAAACCAATGATCTGATTTTAGATTCCTAAAATTTAAATCGGTGTAATTTCCTTCTGTTCAACTCATTTCCGAAACCAAAGTTTTTTAGTCCGATTTCCCTTGCTAAAATCCAATTATTCATTACAAATGCTTAGTCTTCTTAAAGCAAGTTCAAACATTTCAGAAGGACAAGGAAAATTTCAACGCCATAAAATTTGAAGTTCAATATTAAGATATTGTTATGGTGTTATTCGCTGTCTTTAAAATTATTTTATGTCACCATATTAGCGCCAAATTTAAATCATGAAAGTTGGATTGAATTCAGTCATCAAAAAATTAGAGGAAATCGATCAAAAAATGGCCTCTACAGAATTCCAATACCAAAATTTAATAAAAGATTTAAATCCTTCGAATCAGAAGAATGCACGTAATTTTTTACACTATTTGGCATTGAGAAGTATGGATATCAGGGAAATACAAAATCAATTACACTCTTTAGGCTTATCCTCAATGGCTAGTGCAGAAAGCCACATTAGAAGACAATTGCATGCGATATTGAACATTCTGGGGGGAAGTAAAATGGATGGCCTTCCACTATATGATGCCACTTCAGCACAGAAATCACTACATGAAAAAACCGTACAATTGTTTTGCAAAAACAACGAACAACATACACCATATATCATGGTTACCTGCGATACTGAAATTGGTTTGGATCATGAAAAGACAAAAAAATTGTTGTTGGCAGGAATGAATGTTGCCAGAATTAATTGTGCCCACGACAATAAAAAAATCTGGAACAACATGATCCAAAACATTAAAAGCGCCAGCTCGGAAACAGGGATTCCTTGCAAAATATATATGGATCTTGCCGGCCCTAAAATTAGAACAGTCTTTAAATCCAAAAGTAAGCTAAAAATTGAAGAAGGTTGTCGGATCCGATTAGTGGATGAATCCAGAATAAAAGATCAAAAAGATACAGTAGGTTGTACGGTTCCAGACATCCATAAAAGACTCAAACCAGGGGAACCTGTTTTGTTTGATGATGGTACCATTGAAACCACCGTAGAGAAAATATCAAAGGGTTTTGTTTTCCTGCGTGTAAAAAGAATCTCGGCCAAGAAAAAACAAATTAAAGCAGAGAAAGGAATTAATTTTCCTAACTCTAAACTAAATATGCCGGCATTAACGGAATTTGATATCAAGTGCCTTCCTTTTATAAAACGCCATGCAGATATGGTGGGATATTCCTTTGTGCAGTCAGCTGCTGATTTAATGCAACTTCAACAACTGCTCCCACACAATGAAAAACTTGCGATAATTTTGAAAATAGAAACTGCTGAAGCAGTACTCAACCTCCCTTCTTTACTATTGACCGGATTAAAACAACAAAAACTGGGTGTAATGATAGCGAGAGGAGACCTTGCCGTGGAAATTGGTTTCGAAAGAATGAGTGAGATACAAGAAGAAATTCTCTGGCTTTGTGAAGCCGCACACGTACCGGTGATTTGGGCCACACAAGTGTTGGACAACCTCAACAAATTAGGTATGGCAACGAGATCAGAAATTACGGATGCAGCGCATGCGGTACAGGCTGAATGCGTCATGATCAACAAAGGACCACACACTATTCAAACCATTGAAACACTTCGCAATATTTTGGATCGAAGTGGCGGTCACCATGCTAAAAAAAGACACATCTTCAGACTCCTTAACATTGCTTCGAATTTTCTTGATTTGAATTTTACAAATGATGCGATTTAAAACAATTTTTATATACTCAATTTGTATTTAAAAATAAGAGAGAATATTTCGCTAACAAACTTGCCATTTTTCAATTCTATTAAATTTCTCTATTCAGATTTATTGAAAGCGTTAAGCCTGCTTTCCGTTGATTATTTGAAGGAAAATTAAAAACAATAAAAAATAATGTATCCCATAAACTAAAAACCAAGTATCTTAACTGTACAATCATTCGAAATGGTAACCAAGATTTTAAAGTACAGTATTATTTCTTTTTTCCTTTTCCCTATTTTTTCTTACAGTCAGTCAACCCATTTTTCCTGGATAAAACAATTTGGAGATTCCGGCAGCGATGCAGGAAATTGCGTATTGGTCGATGCCTCGGGAGATCTGTTAACTTGTGGATTCTTCAGAGGCAAGGTTGATTTTGATCCTAATGAAGCTATGAGCATTCTCACATCTGCCGGTTCGGAGGATATTTTTGTATCCAAAATAAATTCGGAAGGGCAATTGTTATGGGCTAAAAGAATGGGCGGAAAAGAAGCAGATCGCGGCAATCAAATAACCTCCGATCTGAATGGAAACATATATCTCACTGGAAATTTTAAAGATGTGGTAGATTTTGAATCCGGTATGCCAAATTCAAAACTTACTTCTGCCGGATTCGGCGATGCATTTGTAGCAAAATTAAATCGCAATGGACAATTGATCTGGGTAAAACAAATCGGAGGAAATTTAGATGACGTAGGTAAATCCATTTCATTGGATCAATTCGGAAATATTCTGGTAACAGGCCATTTTCAGGGAACTACTGATTTTGATCCGGGTTTAAATGTCCAACCAATGACTTCGCTCGGAAGCTTTGATGTATTTATGCTCAAATTGGATCCCGATGGAAATTTTATTTGGGTACGACAGATTGGTGGAAGACTGGACGATATGGCAACTGCCATTACATCAGATTTAAATGGGAATGTTGTTGTTTCCGGAAATTTTAAAGACACCGTAGATTTTAACCCAGGCACTGACATTTATATTTTGAAAGATTCCGGAGCAGGCAATGTTTTCGTGCTAAAACTAAATGCAGAAGGTGAATTTATTTGGGCCAAAAGTACAGATGGGCAAAATATTGTTTTTTCCATAGGAATGGCCATCGATCAAACAGGAAATATTTTTACCACAGGATTTTTCAGATCAGAAGTAGATTTTGATCCTGGTCCTGATATATTTAAGTTGACAGCTCCGGGAATTGGTGGTGATGTATTCATCAGCAAATTGGATTCTGATGGAAATTTAATTTGGGTTAAACAATTTAGTGGACCAGCGCACGATGTGGGTTTGGGAATTTGTTTGGATCAACAAGGCAATGTCTATACTACAGGTTGCTATCAGGAATTGGTTGATTTTGATCCTGGTCCGGAAGTTTTTAATTTATACTCCAGCAATCAAAACAACAATGATATTTTTATCACTAAATTAAATCCGCAAGGTAATTTTCAGTGGGCGCGAAGCATGAATGGTCCGGCCAGTGACATTGGTTTCTCCATCGCTGTGAATAAGGACTGGAATGTATTTACAACCGGTGTCTTTGGTTCCACGTTGAATGCAAATCCCGGACCGGATAGCATTCTGATCACAAGCAAGGGTGCAGAAGACGTATTCCTCCTAAAAATTACCCAATCTTCTGTTGGCGTATTAGACAATATGGATCATACACATTTTTCCATTTATCCCATTCCAGTTACTGATGTCCTAACACTAAATTGGATTGCGGAAAATGAAGAAGAAATTCATTTGATGTTACACGATTTAAATGGAAAGGAAATATATAAAATTCGTACTTCCGGACATTCAGGGAATAATGAATTTAGTATGGAGGCAAGACATCTTCCTCCGGGAATTTATTTTGTTTCCATTTTACAATCAGAAAAAATAATTCGGAAAAAAATAATGCTCGAATAATTATAACAAAAATATTTAATTCATAAATAAAATCTCAAACTTGAACTCCCTCAACAGTTGTACACATTCTGTTTCGCATAATTTCCTACTTTTGTAAAATGGAAACACAGGTTTCAAGGAAACTTGTACACTTTGGTAAAAAATAAAGGATGAAACGCAATATCATAGAAAACCAACACTATAATCATCAGGATTATACTACCGATATTCTTGCATCCGGCGATTATGAAGAGTGCAGTTTCTCAAATTGCGAGTTTTCAAACGCCGATTTATCCAATTATAATTTCTCTGAATGCACATTTAATGATTGCAACCTAAGCATGATCAACTTATCAAAAACCTCTTTAAAAACAGTCGCTTTTAAAAATTGTAAGTTGCTCGGCATTCATTTTGACACATGCAATGAGTTTTTACTTTCTGTATCTTTCCATCATTGCACACTCAACTTTTCATCTTTTTATAAACTCAATCTAAGGAAAACAAAATTTATTCATTGTTCCTTGCAGGAGGTTGATTTTACCGAAGCAAATCTGACGCAGGCGATATTCGACTCCTGTGATCTTTCCGGAGCAATATTTGACAATACCCTCCTGGAGTCTGCAGACCTTCGCACCGCACAAAACTATTCCATCGATCCTGAATCCAACTACCTCAGAAAAGCTCGTTTTTCATCAGATGGCCTGGCAGGTCTTTTGCATAAATATGATCTGAGTATTGAATGAATTTTATGTAAAATGAGTTCAAAATTTCTTATTCTGAACTCAGCTGTTCTTAAATATATTACATAGCCTCTTGCAAATTAAAATATCTGACAAAATCAATTACCAGCCATTTAGTCTGGGACCCCATATGTCAATTCAACTTTACTGGTCTGCATAAATAAAATCTTCCTTCTAGAAATAATGATCATTCTGCTATACCCGCTTATTGGTCTGTTTAAGGTTAAGCCAAATTTTGATAAAATTTCCTGAATAATTTCACTGTGCGCCACTACCAGCATATTTGATCCCAGATTTTTCTTCAGCGATTCCACCAATTGACCCAGGCTGTCTTTACGATAAAAAGTAAACGGAAGGTTAAATTGCAATGCAGTAAACCGGGCAGTTTCTCTGGTGCGATTGCTGTCCGTTGTAAATATTTTTGCAATATGTTTATTCCGCATACTGTCTGCCAGCACTCTTGCTCTTTGCAACCCTGCTTCAGTTAAAGAAGGATTCGTGGATCCGGGTAATTTCTCTGCATGCCTGACAAGATAAATGGTTGATCGGCAAGAAAACAAAAAATTTAAAAAAATAAATGCAACCAAAATGCTCCTTAGTTTAAAATAAACTATTATATTCCTTTCTTTCATTGTATAGGTGATTGAAAATAAAAAAGTCCCCGAACAAAATTAATTCAGGGACTTCTAACACTTATTTATTGAGAACTCTTTTTAAAGATTTCCTGACTCCGCCTTTTGCAAGATTAGATTGATCATAACCATTCAATTCTTCCATTGCTTTAGGTGTTCGAATTTTTCCCAAAGCCTCAATTGCCCTTTTCTGATACTGAGCAACATAATTATTCAAGTATAATTTAACGTAAGCTTCCTGACTTATAGTAGGTCTTGATTCCGGATGTTTGGCCCCATAGGCTGCCATTTCCTTATAGGCTTTTCCTAACGCTTCTCTTTTTTCATAGACCTTAACTTTGGAAGGACCCTTTCGCATCGTTTGTGACAAAATTCCAACTACTTCATCCTGGTACTTTGCCACAGCTTCTAATTCGCCATCGGTACATTCCTCACATTCAAAATAATCATTCAAGGCTTTGATCTGTGGTTGCACCTCCTGAGAAATACCAACACTGTATGAAAGAAATACCAAGAAAAAAATGCAACAAGGATAAAAGAGCTGCCAGGTATTTCTTATTTTTTTAATTGTATTCATAATATAAATATTTTAAAATGAGTATAAAAATTAATTATCTGTTAAGTTCTTGTGGAAGACATGGACCTGTTAGATCAGTATCTGTACAAGTACGGGTTGCACCTGTACGTATACCATAAGCATTTAACGATGAAGTTGGATTCAGATTACATCTGAAACATTGCCCCTCCGTGATACTGTTTCTGCCGGTACCACCTGTTATCATCAAATTGGTTGCAGGAAAATCATTTCCAGTTATACCATCCACATTAATATTATTGGTATGTCCCAAACTAAACGCATGACCTATTTCATGGGCCAATGATTCATTGTCTGCAAAACTCGATATCAAGATGATGTTACCAGGAGGATTGGAACACTCCCATCCTCTTGCATTCGGATCGTCCAAATAATAGATGTTAAGAGTGTTGGCTACAAAACCTATGTTATTAATAAATTGAGTTCTGGATCCGCAATCAGCATCCAGCAATCCATTCGTCTGTGGATCGTTGGTAGCATCATGAAAAGTAGTTACAAACTGAACCCCGCAACGCTGTGTGTTGTACAATTGATTGGCCCTGTTAATATCGTTGGTAGCCCTTGTCCTGGTGGTGGCAAAAGGTCCTTGCATGATCCAAACATTCAGCCTCACCACATACATGGGTAATAAATCCACTGTGCGTAGATCTCCAATCAAATTCGACCATCCTGGATTTTGACGAATTGACATTCTATCATCTCTGGAAAAAACTATAATTTCTTCGTTACATCCGTTTCTTAGTAAATGATTGGCAGGTAAGTTGCTCTGACTGGCAGCATTTCTTTCTTCATCATCTCTGCATCCTGTGCTAAGTCTTGAATCCAACATAATTAAGGAGACATCACCACCATCATTGTTTAAGAGCCTGACCCGATCCACCAATCCCGGTGGATTAAAACCACACAAATAAATCCAATAATTGAAATCTTTTATACTGATAATTTTCCCATCAATTTTTTGAATGATTGAAAAAGTGATAGATACGTCCCCTGATTTATCTTCAGCCATCAATTTCTCCTTCATTTTTTTTAATTGCTCCTTGTCAATGTTTATGATGGGACTTATGGTAGGTACTTGATCTGGCTCTGCATCAAAACCGGTAACATTAGATTTACCTTTTTTAATATTCAGTACTTGCTGATTCATTTCAAATCCCTGTGACTTTAACCTCGCTAATATCGACTCATTCACATTCACCTTAAATTGAGCACTGCTGAAAATTTCATTATCCCAGATCAATTCAACTTCAAACCTTTTCCAGTCTATGGGGCCAGGACAACCCGGACAACAATCAATCATCTCACATCCAACAGGGATTCTTCCAGGATCTAGAACGGGATTTAAAAGTAAGTCATCAAAGCAAATGCGACGAATAAAATAAGATTGGGAATTCATTTCCTGATGAATGGAAAAAAACAATAACCCAAAAAGAAAAATAATTTTTTTCATAAGCTGAAGTTTTATTAGATTTTTAAATTAGAATCAAATTCATAATTACATGCACTTAAATTACGATACAAAAATATCTGCATCCAAATCCACATACAAGGGTGCAAATCCTGTAAATTAAAGGGGATTTTTCCTGTATGGTTTCCTGCCTCCTAAATCCAAATCATAGAATTCAATCTGCATTATGACTTGGATATTATAATATCCGGTGGTAATGCAAAGATTCTCTTAAAAGCACGAATGTTAAAGGACACTACTTTTTGTATATTATTATAGACTTAAAATTTTAATCAAGTTAAGATGAACATATTCCTCCTTTATCATGCTTCGTCATTATTCCAATACATTATTCTATCTTTGCTACCTAAATAAGGTAAAATCAATTATGATCGAACAGAAAAAAGATCATCCTGCTGAAAAATCGCGACTTCATTCGCGCAACAAACACAGGGCTCGTTATGACTTCATGGAATTGATTGAAACCTGTCCGGAATTAACACCGTTTGTAAGACCCAATATTTACGATGATGAGACCATAGATTTTGCAGATCCCGAAGCTGTAAAAATGTTGAATCAGGCCTTGTTGAAACATTACTATGGAGTGGAACACTACGACATTCCTGAAAATTATCTCTGTCCTCCCATCCCCGGCAGGGCAGATTACATCCACCACATTGCAGATGTATTGTCAACCAGCAATTATGGATCCATCCCTACCGGAAAAAAAATAAAATGTCTCGACATAGGTGTAGGAGCCAATTGCATTTATCCAATCATCGGACATCAAGAATACGGTTGGTCATTTGTTGCCACAGACATTGATCCGGTATCCCTCGATGCCGCTAAAAATATTGTTGAATCCAACTCATTCCTACAAGGGCAGGTAGAATTCAGATTGCAGGAAGAACCAACAGATATTTTTTATGGAATCATACAACCGGAAGAACAATTTGATCTCAGCATCTGCAACCCACCATTTTATGGATCAGCAGATGAAGCACGTGAAGCCTCCCTACGCAAATTAAGCAACCTGAAAGGGAAACCGGTATCAGAAGTAGTTAGAAACTTCGGTGGTCACAACAACGAACTCTGGTGCAAAGGTGGTGAATCAGCCTTCATTGCACAGATGATTCGTCAAAGCAGAAGATTCTCCACCTCTTGCTTTTGGTACTCCACACTTGTCTCCAAACAGTCTCACCTGAAAGCCGCGTATCAGGCTTTAAAAACTGCCGGCGCAGTAGAAGTAAAAACCATTCCCATGGGACAAGGCAATAAATCCAGCAGACTACTTGCCTGGACCTTCCTCCCAAAAGAACAACAAAAAAATTGGATCAACACCAGATGGAGAATTGAAGAAAATTCATAATCCAAAAACTTTTCTATCTTATCTTTCTGTCCACTTTAATGAGGAAGCCTAAAATTTAATCAGCAAATTAGCTCATTAACTAATTTGCTAATTACTTCTTACTCCTCATCTTGTTTCCGCTCAAAGCATTAAATATTCGCTGACTTGTTTCCGGATCATAAATAAGCGGAATGCCCCTGTCTTTATTGATGGTGTCATTTTTAAAAAATACTTTAGTAATATCATACACCAATGGTTTTGTTCCGCTGATCTTATTGGTGGCCAGCGAAATTATTTTATGAATTTCCCGGCTCTGATCACCGGATCTGTTTTGAAATTCGAATATGTATTCATCTTTTTTACTTTTTGAGAATTTCATTTTCTCAGACATCATTCCTTTGTATCTCCGGATGGAACGGTTGAAACTGTATTGATTACCTGTGACTTGAGTGTCGTCTTCTTTTTTGGGAATGAAATAATAAATAAGTGATCGTTCATACAATTTTTGACTGTTGAGCTTCTCTGATAAAAAAAAGTACAGGCGATTGTTTCGAAGGGTGATCAATTCAAATAACCGATAACGCTGATACCCTACCGGACTTGCGAGACAAGGATATACTTCAGGTTTGTAACTCAATGAAATGACCCTAAGATTTCCTTCTTCAATAAGACATTCGGGGAATTCTCCAACCCATGCTTTTACCGTGGTGATCTCATCATCTTCAAGACTGCTGTTCTTTTTTAAGATGGCGTTGATGGGTGAGTATTCATCTCCTGTATTTGATTTGAGCAAATTTATTGCATCATATTCGCGTTCATTAAATGTTTTAATCGAACATGAATAATTCAAGCAAACCAGCATTGAACTGAGTAGAAAATAAAATTTATTTAACATAAGTTCTCGCATTATAGGTTGCACCAAAAAATAATCTCGTGTCATCCCTGTTTGGATGCAATACAAATCCCATAGAGGCGTGGATCAAATCCTGCACACCGTAGATCATCTTTTTTCCCTTCTTTTGTTCTACCAGAGAGCCTATTAATCCTATATCAAGCGCCACCGGATATATACTTGGCCAGGCTACTTTCAAATTGTACGCGGAGGAATTGTAAGCCTTGGAAGTGAAAAATTTATCGAGCACTTCGTCATCAAGTTTTTCATAGTTGGGAATATTGGATCCAAGAATTGTAGACAATTCATAAATCAATGGAGAATATCCGGTAAATTGATCAAAAGTGAGCTCGGCATAATTCATAAAATTTTCATAGCCATCTCTTTTATTGGCATGGATAAAAATTCCTCCCCCTCCTGTCCACCAGCGATCAAAATTATCCCCTGATCCTATGTTCTGAATTCCGGGACCACCATCATTGTAATACATGAGTGTAAATCTGTCCGCAACGGTAATGTTGATACAACCCACACTTTGATTCCTGTTGTGATTGTTTAGGATGTAATTGCCACTGAGTATGAGCGCATGGTCAAAATCGTGACGCAGATTGTAGGCAGAAGTGTTGCCGAGCGTTCGCAAATACTTCATGCTGCCCTGCCTTGAATATCCGACACCTGCCGAAAATGAGTTTACCAGATCTATCTGAATATCATTCTCAAGGGGATTTTGACTGTTGCCAAGAGATTTGTTGTAAATCCCGACCGTAGGGCCGTACGCCAGTATCCAGTTTTTACTTTTCAAATTAATCATCCCGGAAACAAACAAACGCAATCCCGTCTGTCCGCTGAACAAATTATGTCCAAGTCTTTCTTTGCCTAGTATTCCCCGGTACAAATTGATATTCGCTCCAAGTCTCACCTCATAACTGAATAGATCCTCATCTCTCTTTTCCTGACCAAACAAAGAAAGAAACGCAAACATTCCTGTGATGAGTAAAAAGTACTGAGTGTAAATTCTATGGTACATGATGATTGATTTTCTGTGATCCAATCCTCCCCTGCTTGGCATGCTTCGAACAAATCTAAACATTCCACATGTCAAAAAGAATTTTTCAAGGAAATATCTCGCGTAGGAAATAATTTAAAAATGGCAATAACTTGAAGCTAATTTATTCCACCACAAATTTTCCATTCATCATTCTTCCATCATTCAGATAAATTACATAAAAATAAATTCCTGACTGCCATCCCGATACTTCTATCTCGTATTCATTCATACCCGATACCATAGCACTTTCCTTTATTCTTTGGCCGGCTGTATTGTATATCTGCAATCGCCCTGCATTACTGCTCACTTCCCGCACACTTATATGTATTCTATCTCTTGCAGGATTAGGAAATACATATACTTCAGGTAACACAGGAACCTCGCTAACAGACACCGTAAGTTCCGGATCACATAAAGGTGCAAGTCCCAATCGGTAATTTGGAAAATAGGGAAGAGTACCACTATGTGTTTGTGGCAACTTTAAATCATGCGGTCTGAAATCACAGGCTATACCTTTCTCATTGGGCCGATGTATCACATGCAAGGCATCCATACTATTCCGGCAATTGACGTAGATTTTACAGTCAGGACCCCACTGCATCCGTCCAATCATAGCGCGCAAGATTCCTTTTGTTTTATAGCCATCATAATGTGCTATGTGTACCTCACTCCCTTTTATGTCTGTGGATTCCAGATCATATTGATACAAATCCCAATAAGTGCCCACATACAAAAACCTTCCCGAAGGGGAAAAACACGCCCCTCCATCCAGTACCAAACTGTCTGTAACATCTATCCGTTGGTAATTGCTCAATTGCCCTGTTGTACGGTCAAAATCAAACAAGAAAAAATCCATCGTCATATGGATGATATCGGATTAATCTTGATCCATCTGGCGAAAAAGTAAGCGTCCCTCCTCCCCCATCTTGGTAATGATTGGTCGTATCCCCAATTTCCTGTTGGTTTACAATTTGAAAGTTGCCATTGCTTAATAAAAATTTATCATACGATCCTCTGATGAATTTCTTTACCACTATCCACCAATCCTTGTTGTTGGAATGTTTGACCACTGCAATATCTGCCAAAGTAGTACTGTCATTAATCAGAGGAACATTCTTAGGAATTGTTTTGCCTAAACCATTATTGTATCGCATATCGATGACGGAATATCTCAAGGCATCTGTCCAAACTTTAAGAGGATTTTCTTGCAATACGGCAGAATTATGAATCAAATAATACTTCATGATATCCATTGGATCAGGTATAAATACCATGCTCTGCTCTGCGGTAGGGTAATAATTGTAGGCCGTGGTGCAGGATTCCATCCGTACATTCCCGGGATTTATGTCCCCACCATTCTCCATCACATCGTATTCCCTATGGTTGATAAAACAGCCATTGCTGTAAGCAACCAATTCTCCGGCAGAATTGCTGATCATGGAATTAGTAAACCGAAATCTTATTTCCTTTTTTACAGAGTCTATGCGAATATTATTTGAATCTACCGGCTTATGAAATTTCATTACCATCAAATTGCTGGTGTAATCAGACATCAACCAGGTGTAATCATAACGGTACTGCTGGCCATGTAACCAAAGACCATTCACGATGAATAAAAAACAAAGGAAAGGCCTTTTCAGCCTTACCTTTGTTTGAATTATGATTCTGCTCATCGGATGATGTTTATTTTTGTTCTGACGAAGTCCCCATTGCTTAGGGTACCTTGAAAGATGTAATTTCCGCAAGGAAAACCGGACATATCCAAATAGATATTATTTTCTTCCATCTTTGATTGTTTTAATATCTCTCTGCCGATTGGATCATAGAGCACTAAATCCATCATTGCCTGACCAGATAAAGTGCTGATCCATACATTTTCATAAACCGGATTAGGCAGGACAATTAACTTCTCAGTCGGCAACTTCAATATGATCGGTTGAATTGTGCTTTCATGACATGGCCTGTCATCAAACACTTGATTATAACCCATTTGATGCAGCAGCCCTCTGGCTTTTAAAGTGGCATAACCACCCTCATCCGGGCACAATATGGCAATATTGTACAGCTCACTTTCTTCTGTCTCTGTCATTTCAAAATCAAGGTCCATCATGGAACGAATCTGCAGGTCATTGACAAACTTCAATTGTGTTGCGATGGCGGTGCTGACACATATATTTAAATTGAAATCAATCAGATCCTCCAGCAATCCATTTCTGACTTCCGTATTAATCTCCATCAGGGAATCCAAAAGTAGCTGTATGGAGTTTATTTGGTCGGTCAGGTCCACAACAATAATGGTGTCCCAACTAAACCAGTTCATTACTGACATGGCATTCAGCTGATCGATCAAAATATCTTGTAGGATGTGAAGAGAGTCAAGGAGCAACTGATTCGGATCATTAGCTTCAATTGCCAATGAATTCAGACCACTCTCTACAAGCACTAATTTTCCAATTTCTGAATTGGTAATCTGATCCATAAACAGTTGTACAGAATTACTGAGATTCTGACAATTGGCTTCAGTTAGTAAATGATAAACTTGAAACCTGTCTACCCATCGGTGCTCATTCTGGAAAGCAGTATAGGTAATTTCCCCATTAACCAAGGGCAATAATTCATCCGCATAATCACAAACATCATGTTCAAAACCCTTCTTTTCGTTTGAGTGAAAATTGCATTTTTTTTTGAATAGCTTATTACTTTTTTGAATTGTTTTCATAATAGTATATCTTCTTCCTGTAGCACAGGAAAATTTTTAGGATAATCTGAACGATACACATAGTGAAGCATTATCGGGAGCGCTTCTCAGCAGTAGGGTAGCGGATCACAAATCCACAGTTCATGTTTTTTCAGCGCACAAATGTTAACTGATGTCCGGTGTTTTAACTCATCGTAAAAGCTGGCATGCCTCAGCAAATACTTAATTCTGGAATTCAAATATAAATCAAAAAAATAAATTTCCAAATATTTTAACACTTCTATGAAAAATAAATTTAGATCATTATGAAAATATAAGCTGTGGATTAAATGGGTACGTTTTTTAGCCTTCAAAAATTTAACACATTGCATTCCATAGATGTATTTTTCCTTGTTGACAATTTTCAAGATTTCAGTTTTTATCCATAGCTTCACCCATCATTTGAAAGTTGAGCTTGAAGCAGTTTATAAGTAAATATTTCCTTTTTAACGGAAGTTCCGTTTGGATCCTCTGGCTCCTGTTCATCATCTTCCTGCTCCGTGCGATCATCGTATGCACCATGGGATTAATGCCTCAGGATGCCTATTATTTCTTTTACAGTGAGCATTTGGATTTATCCTACTTTGACCACCCCCCTGCTGTTGCATACATGCTTCGAGGATTTACCTACTTGCTTGGCCATTCCGTATGGTCTATAAAATGCACAGACTTCATTATGGGATGTGCCTCTCTTTTCCTATTCTTCAAGCTAAGCCAAAAATTCAATTCCAACCTGGTAGTCGGAAAGTCAGTCATACTATTTGCCTCAACACTTATGCTCACAGTGTTGATGATCAATACCACTCCTGATGTGCCGCTTATATTTTTTTGGACTCTTACAATTCTATTCTTCTATCATGCCATCTTCGAAGACAAGACGATTTATTGGTTGCTTGGAGGAATGGCGATGGGACTAGCCTTTGACAGCAAATACACAGCGCTCATGCTGCCCGCAGGACTGATCTTGTTTTTATTGCTGTCTCAGAAATACAGACCATATCTCATTTCCTATAAATTTATACTCGCTTTTCTAGTCTGGATAGTTTTCATTGCTCCTGTCATTATTTGGAATGTACAACACGACTGGATGTCCTTCCGGTTTCAATCCAATGACCGTGCTTCTGCAATCATGAGCATACAACCAAAATGGAATTATTTTTTTGGAAGTTTGGCAACACAAGCTGCATTATTGTTGCCAATACTTTTTGCTCTTATCTGGTGGCTGATCTATCGCTTGACTAAAAAGACTCTCCTAAAAAGAAAATTACCAAACCATCATAATTTGTTTTTATGGTGCTTTACTTTGCCCGTCCTTTTTTTCTTCACAGCGATTTCCTTGTTGTATTGGGTAAAACTGAATTGGATGTTCCCGGCATACATCTCCGGCATCATACTTGTAAGCAGGTTTATGAGCATAAATCAACTTAAATATCAAACCATCATCAGTGTTTTCCTCCATCTTGCAGTGGCCATAGAAATCATCTTTTATCCCGTCCCCGTTAAATCTGACGATACCTGGTGGGGTTGGGAAAAATTGAGCCAGGAAGTAAAAATAATTTCAGATCAACATAAAGATGCCTTCATCTTTTCAGATGATGGTTACAAAACCACGGCCATTCTCAACTACTACCTCGACAAAAAAATATATTCTTCCAACATCCTAGGAAAAAACGGACTACAATATTCTGTCATTGACAATGACCTTTCATCATTGAAATCAAAATCCGCCCTGTACATAGATTCTCAACCACAAATTAAAGACACCTTCCCTTCTTCTACCACTCCTGAAATTCTTCTTAACTACTTTGAAGAAATTCAACAACTACCTCCCATCCTCCTAAAAAATAAACAAGGAAAATTGCTCAGAAAATTCCTGGTGTACAAATGCCATAACTATAAAGGAGTATAAACATATTGCTACTCACCCCAACCCCTCTCTTTTAAGAGAAGGGTTGGGGTGAGCTGAGCTAGTTTCCCAAACAAAAATTATTTAGCCCCTCTCTTTTAAGAGAGGGGTTGGGGTGAGTTGAATTCCTTACCTTTACCCTCATGCATAAATTTCTAATTCCAATTCTTCTATTCATTACAAGCCTAAATTTAAATGGGCAATCTCAAAATTACCTGAGGCTGTATTTTGAAATAAATCCAAAGTTCAATGCCAACTTAATTTTTAAAGAACTGGATCATGAAGCCACTTATGCCTCAGAGGATGGATTCATTTCAGAAATTGCGGAAAGTACTTTTGAAAAAATAAAACCTTACCTGCTCCATACAAAAATATTGATCTCTGACATGGAAGGATACTATGAGGAAAACCTTAAAGCAGATTATGCAAAACTGTTGCAAGAAAATAGAGAAACCCAAACACCTTCTTTCGTGCCAAAAGGATTTAAACTAGGTTCGATGAGCGGATATTTAACCTTAGAAGAAATCTATGCAACGCTGGACAGTATGGCGCAGGATTATCCTCATTTGATCACAGTTAAAAAATCCATCGGCAGCACTTACGAAAACCGTCCAATTTACTCTGTGAAAATATCAGATAATCCGAATGAAGAAGAAAACGAACCGGAAGTATTGTACACGGCCTTACACCATGCACGCGAACCAATTGGCATGATGCAATTAATTTATTTTATGTACCACATTCTGGAATCTTATGAAAGCAATGATTCCATAAAATGCCTGCTGAATGATCGCCAACTTTATTTTGTTCCGGTAGTTAATCCGGATGGTTATTTTTTCAATCAAACCAACAGACCGGCAGGTGGTGGAAACTGGAGAAAAAACAGGAAGAAGAATATTAATGGAACCGTGGGCGTCGATCTTAATAGAAACTATCCTTACCAATGGGGATTTGATGATGACGGATCTTCACCGGAAGGCAATTCGGAAATTTACAGAGGATCCTCACCCGGTTCCGAGCCGGAAATAAAGGCCATCATGAATTTTTGCAAATCGCACAATTTCAAGAATGCATTGAACTATCATACCTTCGGAAACTTACTTTTATATCCATGGGGATACGCGGAAGAAATATGTGAAGACAAGGAAAATTTCGAAACATTCGCACAAGAGTATGTTCGGTCTAATAAATTTCTTCCGGGAAGTCCTCCTGAAATTCTGTACAACGCGAATGGTGGTTCAGACGATTGGATGTATGGCGAACAATTTTCAAAATCTAAAATATTTTCTTTCACTCCTGAAGTTGGTTTGGCTTCAGAGGGCTTCTGGCCCATAGCTTCACGCATCATACCTAATTGTGAAAGCACACTGCCAATGAATCTTTTACATGCTAATTATGGAGGAGCATCGCTGGACGTTATTTCAACCAATTCTCCCCTCCAGATCAACAACAATACCTGGACCTACACTTTAAAAGTCCGCAATCGAGGTTTGCATAAAAGTTTGTCACACATCATCGCCCAGTCTGCAAATAACTATTTTGAAATTACAGATTCCAAGTTTGCAGTTGATTCTCTTTCCGAAATAGAAATTAAACTTACCCTAAAAGTAAAAGAGGGCACTCCGGGTATTTTCACAATTCCGGTGGAAATTAATTTATCGGATAATTTTTGCAACCATTGGAGTACTACCCTGGATTTGGATTACGCCGGAGTTCCAACAAACACAAAAAATTATTCTGACTCCGACATCAGAATTCATTCAAACAAAATTGTACTCACCAATCCGGAACACTACCACAAAATTTCTCTGTACAATCTTCAGGGAAAATTGTTAAAAACGGAAATTCCCGCTCATGAAATAAACATCGAGGCATTGATACCCGGTCTCTATTTCATCAAACTTGAATCAAAAAATCAATCGATAAAAAATTATAGGTTTGTAGTGAATTGATGAGCCAAATTGATCTTCGCTACAAGGTATAATCTGCATGTTTACACAATCCAATAAAGATCAAAGCAGATTATTTATAAAAGATCAATCCACATGAACAGAAAGTGAGGTTTAAGAAAACACAGGAGATTTTCTCCTAAATTTTTTCTGGTCAGGTAAAGTTTATGAGGATTAAATAGATTCTTATACCTTACATAATTTTCAAATGAGAAATTCAGATCGGCCTTTTTCATTTTAGCTAAAACTGATTTAACCCATATAATGCATTAGGGTTTCGTAATGAAAGGCAAAAGACCAATAAAGACAAGTACTCCCATGAATGAACGATCTTTGATTACCATCAAAGTAATGAACGGCAGTTCATTAAGTGAATGAACATCGAAAGATTGTGGGTTGGTTTTGACAAATCATAGAGGATTCTATGGTGCTGGATGACTGACCGATTTCCGCAATGCGGAATGAAGCACGACAGTGCTTCAAGGGAAGGAACCGCGAAAGCGGCATGAGGAAAAGAATAGAGAATTTGAAAATGGCATGAGGAAATACTTGTATTTAACGAAACAGCGAAAGCTAAAATTCTTTGACTTGGAATAGAAATTCTAATGCATAGAATGGGTTTCTCAAGACAAAAAAGAACAAGGATTATAAGCTGGCATTCAGGACAACTTTTGTGCATAACGCGGTTTGCAAGACTGGTTTCTTACCAGATTTTAGACTTGCCCTTTTTCTTTAACAACCAGTCTATAGATCAAATTTTATTCCCTGTGCTAAAGTCAAGGTATCACTGTAACTTATGGTATTGGTTTGTCTTCGCATATAGGCTTTCCAGGCATCCGATCCGGACTCTCTACCACCTCCGGTCTCCTTCTCTCCCCCAAATGCACCACCGATTTCTGCTCCTGAAGTTCCAATGTTCACATTCGCAATGCCACAATCAGATCCGGTTGCGGATAAAAATAATTCCGCTTCTCTTAGACTTTCTGTCATGATGGCAGAGGATAATCCCTGAGGAACATTATTTTGTATGGAAATGGCCTCATCAAGGGTCTTGTAAGTCATTAAATAAAGTATAGGCGCAAACGTTTCCTCATGCACAATCTTCATGTCTGACTTTACTTCCGCTATACATGGCCGTACATAACATCCACTGGAGAAATCAGCCCCCTCGATTACACCACCTTCTACCAACATGCGACCTCCTTGAACTTTTATTTGCTCCAATGCTTTCAAATATATTTCTACAGCACGCCTATCTATCAATGGGCCAACATGGTTTTGCTGATCCAGCGGATTGCCTATTCTCAACTGACCATAGGCCTTTTGCATCACCTGTCTGACTTCCGCATATTTGGATTCGTGAATAATCAATCTTCTGGTAGAAGTACATCTCTGACCGGCTGTTCCTACTGCCCCAAACACAATGGCTGGCAATACTTTTTTAAGATCAGCAGTTTCACTGATAATGACCGCATTGTTTCCTCCAAGTTCTAAAATGCTTTTGCCAAATCGTTCTGCTACAGTCACCCCAATTGATCTTCCCATACGCGCAGATCCAGTTGCCGAAATTAGCGGTATTCTAACATCCTGACATAATTTATGCCCAAGAACTGCATCACCATTTAGGATACAGGATACACTTTGCGGATAATTGTTTTGTGCCAACACTTTACATACAATATGCTGCACAGCTACACTGCAAAGTGGTGTTTTTTCAGAGGGCTTCCAGACCACTGTATTTCCGCACACCCAGGCTAACGCTGCATTCCAGGACCACACAGCAACCGGAAAATTAAACGCAGAAATTACACCTACCACTCCCAAAGGATGCCATTGCTCATACATCCTGTGCAATGGACGTTCCGAATGCATCGTAAGTCCATACAACTGCCTGCTGAGGCCTACAGCAAAATCACAGATGTCTATCATCTCCTGGACCTCCCCAAGGCCTTCCTGAAGACTTTTACCCATCTCATAGGAAACCAATGCACCAAGATCTTCTTTGTGCCTTCTGAGTTCTTCTCCCAATTGACGTACAAACTCGCCACGTTTCGGTGCCGGAACCATCCGCCACGTTAAAAAAGCTTCATGCGCTTCGTTAATGATATTCTCATACTCCTTTTCATCGGTTTGACTTACTTTTCCAATAAGTTTACCGTCAACCGGTGAATAACTGGAAATCCATTCTCCGGAAAGAAAAGACCTGCTCCCACACCAGCTTCCGGAATTTTCTTCCTTAAGCTGTAGTGCAGCCAAATTTACTTGTATCATAATTTCTATTGAATACTTATTTTTTGGATTTCCTGATGCCCTTGGGCATTGACATAATGCAATAAATAGACACCCGGTTGCAGACCTGCCACATCCATTCGCCAATGTCCCGAACCAAGATGTTTTAAAGGCATCTCCAGCGTTTTTCCATCCAACTGACTTAAATTCAGCTTAGCAGGCAAGATATCCTCTGACCTGATTTCCAGATAGGCATGTGCTGGTTGTGGATAAACATGGATCAGCGAGCGCTCAGATTCATGATTGCTAGTATAAAATGAGGTAAATAACTTTATATCGTCCACATAAAAGCCATCATAAGGTATTTCACTGTAATTGGTATTTACAAAAATTTGTAAATAGATACTTCTGCCTAAGTATTTTTTGAGATCAATCCATTCAGCAATCCAGTTCTTCTGACTACCGGAATAAACCGGGTTGTCCAGATCTTGAAAATTTCCACCCCGCACAGTGTATCTACCACATATCGGCTCAAAGGATATCCCATCTGTAGATATCTGCACTTGTGCAAAATCAGACTCCGGATTCAAATCCCATTTGGCCTGCAAACTCAAAAATGCACTGGCTGCATTACGAAGATCTATCGGAACCGTTGTACGCATCCGATATTCTCTTCCCGGGGTAAGTTTTTTATTCGGACTATCCGTAAAAGAACCAGGGGCGGAGGTATAACTTTCTGTTGTAATGACCAGTGGATTATTGTTTGGTGACATCCATTGGTTTTGATCTAAACATTTTTCTTCCCAGGCAGGATTTCCCCAATAAACCTTTCTTGCCTGAATAGTCTGTTCATAATCACCTGTGGTCAGTTTAATCGTAAAATTTATTACCTCTCCCCGACTCAATCCAGGACCCAAAGTATATTCAATTGGAACCATATAACCGGCTCCGGGCTCTAAGACAAATGGGATTATGTTTTGTATGAAGACATGGTTAGGATGATCGCTGCTGCATACCACATGAATGGCTGCCTGCGCTACTCCTGTACGCTGAACAAACACATTAAGACTACCTTGGTCCACCGCAAGCACTTCGGGACTATGGTCTTTCATTTCCGCACAGGCCCCTGCATTCCATGCGGCCATTTTATTCATAAACTGAGTACTTTGATTGATTCGAAGAATGTCTTTTCGCTCAGGCCAGAAATTATACCCTACCTCAGGGGTAAATGCAAAGATCTTGTTTTTGGAAACCACATCTCCATACATCCAATCATCACTTACTCCGTTCACTTCATAGTTAAGTGTACTGAAGGAAGACCCAACTCTGAAACGGTTGTAACGCGTATACTGGGTAGCCATTGCAGAAAATAAACTGGAATCCACTGTATTCAAACTGGAATATCCCCAAGGCACAATCAACAAATCTCCATGAGAGTGATAATTCAATGCAATCTGAAATTCATGATCTATACAAAATTGACGGATGGCCTTTGTTTCAATTTCTGAAAATGCGTTCTCTCCTCTGAAAGTTTCGGAACCCCATAAAGGAGATGAACCTGTATCGTTATATCCCCACTGATATCCATAATTTCGGTTTAGGTCTACGCCAACTCCATCTGTATCTTCTTTTCTGTTTTTTCGCCAAAATCCCTGTCCCGCAGGGTTGGTTTTCTGGTTGTACAGATAACCATCAGGATTTACACATGGAATGAAATACATGGCTCTGGAATTTACCAACTTGGTTATCTCCTGATCTTGTCCATAATTCTCCAGTAAATGCCACATAAAATAAAGCATCTGTGACATACTTACCGGTTCACGTGCGTGGTGAAGTGCAGTATAAAGAATCTCCGGCTCTGATTCATCCAAATCCGGGTTATCAGATATTTTTACATAATAGATCAGATTTCCTTCCTCTGTTCGGAAGTTTCCAACAGATTTCCGCACTGTGATAAGCTTGGGGTATAGCTCCTGCATCAAATCAAGGGATTCATATAATTCATTTAAATTCGGAAATCCATTCATTGAACCATATGGGTAATTACTGGGTAATTTGAATACTGGACCACCATCAGAAATTGAATCGCAACTTACCGGAGTGCGCGGTTGAATCAATATCTTATTGGCAACTATTTCTAATTTGAAACCGGCTTTTTCCAGTTTCTCCATTTCTTCATGGGTGAAATCACCGGTAAAACTTATACCCGGTTCATACTGTCCGTGATCAAATGCCAGGCCCGTATACTGGAGGTCTCGAATTGTTTTTCCTTCCAGTGAAATCTTGATTTTATGCCAGTCGTGCTGACCGATGCTGAGGGTGGGTAAAACAAAAACAAACAATAGCAATCGGATAAATTGAGACCTCATGGAATACGCGTAATTTTACGGGGACAAAGATATAAAATTCGGTAATAAAGTCAAGTGAAACTCAAATCATATTACAAATTAATTAAATATGAAGCAGGTTGTGATGAAGCAGGACGTGGTTGCCTTGCCGGACCAGTCGTAGCTGCTGCGGTAATCCTTGATCCGGACAATCCAATCCTGGGCTTGAATGACAGTAAACAATTATCAGATCTTCAAAGAAGGGTGCTTAGAGAAGAAATTGTCCATAAAGCTCTGGCCTATGCAATTTGTGAGTCATCCCCACAGGAAATTGACCGAATCAACATACTGCGAGCCAGCCTGAAAGCAATGGCAAATTGTGTGCTAAAATTAAACCCTAAACCTGAATTTATTCTGGTGGATGGTAATAAAACCATACCCATCGCCCATATTCCACAACTTGCAGTGGTCAAAGGGGACAGCTTATACCAGGCCATTGCGGCGGCTTCTATTTTGGCAAAGACAAGTCGTGATGACATCATGGCTCGCCTCCATGAAGAATTTCCTGTATATGGATGGGATCAAAATAAAGCATACCCAACCAAATTCCACCGCAGCATGATCCTGATGCATGGTCCATCGCTACATCATCGAAAAACTTTTAAAGTCAGCTCTCCTGATTTATCTAAAAACCTCTTCAATCCATGAAAAAATTACTCATTGCATATCCCGTATCAGACCTGACCATTGCAAGGTATCTAGCAGCAAGAGAAATTGACTTTCTGGCATTGGATCTCGACAGCATGGACCAACTGGAAGCAAACAGACTGATCAATCAACTCAGAGATTGGACGGAAGGTCCGGGTATCATAGGCTTTACGGCGGATGAAGAGAAAAAAGGAGTTTTTGAATTTCTTAGAATTCTGGATTCGGTTTTATTAATGAACCAGCCACTTAATCTTTATGCCGGCATGATCCCAAATTTAACAGACCATACCTTATCCTCCGTTCATTTGTTGACAGACTTAACTTTACTGAAGTCCATTCAGGAATCGGACCTGAAACAAACTTTAGCCACAGTTTCCATCGATGAGGAAAACTACCCTGAACAGGTTCTCGGCTGGATCTTCCATCCCGGAAAAGAAATAACCACTGGCATTTATGATTTTTATCTGCTGGAAGAATTCCTGGACAGATTGCAGGAAGGCAATTGAAATTGTCCGTAGAATAAACTGATCCAGGATTGGATCAAGTTGCTTATTCGTTAATCCCTACTGGACAATTTAGATAATAGTCTTAGCATCTCCAGGTAAAGCCAAATCAGTGTCACCCAAAGCCCCATGGCAGCATACCATTCCATGTACTTTGGTAAACCTGCCGATTCTCCTTTATCAAAAAAATCAAAATCAAGCATCAGGTTAAACGCAGCAATACCCACAACCAAAACGCTGAAACCAATGCCAAATAAACCATTGCCATAAATAAAAGGGACCTGAACATTAAAAAATCCCAAAATCATGGTGACTATATAAACCAATGCAATAGCACCTGTAGCGCCTATGATTACGGACCTGAAAGTATTATTGACCTTGATAATGCCTGACTTGTATAGGAAAAGCATCAGAAAAAAAACAGCCATAGTCAGCGAAACCGCCTGAAAAACTATGCCGTTAAACATGCTGGCATACATGAATGAAACTGTGCCTACAAATAGTCCTTCAAATGCAACATACAATGGTGCCAAAATGGGCGACCATTGCGTTTTAAATGCCGCGGTTATCACACATATCAATCCACCAATTACGCCTACCCACATAAATATAGCATTGGGCATGATATAGGATATACAGGAAGTAAGCACAAGTATGAACCCCAGAATCAAAGACCTGTTAATGGTTCCACTTACAGTCATTCTCTCTGTCCCAATAACGTCTCCAAGATTGTCCTGATTGGTTAGAATAGATTCTCTGAGCAACGGGCTGGACCCTGTTTTAAGTTGGAATGGATTTTTAAATGCCATACTTGATTTTTAAATTGTGAACCTAAAATTATAATTAATGTGCAACAAATTAAAATTAATTGCATTGAAACTAAACAAGTAGATTCCCTGAATCCTATTCTATGCATTAAGATTTCATGATGAAAGGCAAAAGACCATTCAAAACAAGTGCGCCCGCAAGATTTTTACAAGATACGTCAAGGTACCCCAACCAAAGCTAATTTTCAATTGCAAAACAACTGATTGATTACAATCAATTCTCAAGATCCTTTAGATAAAAAAAATCACGGAAGGCCCAAAGCGAACCTTCCGTAATTCCATTTTAAACTTACTTATGAAAACTGTATATTAGACTTCTGCTCTTAAAGTGGAGATAAATTAACCATTTAATTATACTAAATATTCATCACAGATTAAGATCCTTAGAAATCCATAAGAAGATAATTTTAACAAACTCTAATTAATAATTCCATAAGCGAGTTATATTAAAACCAATAAGGAAATCCCCCTCAGTGTAATCATTCTTGTTGAATAAATTGTTACTCTGCGGTACTATCCCATAATAGTTTCCAACAAACACTTCAAATGCATGCGCACTGGTCACAAATTCAACACCAAAATTAATATTCGGATGTGGATTGTTCAAAGGGTGGGTTGTTAAAGGCTGGTCATAATTTACCAGTATACTCATACTTTCTGTAACCTTGAACCTGCCGCCAAAAGCAATTGCAAAATGATCATTTTCCAATTTCTTCTGGATATTGCCTTCTGCATCTTTATACCCTTCCACATTGTTGAAATGAGATAAACTTGGAGCGACTTGAATGGAAATTCGATCTGTAATTTTTCGTGCCAATATCAATTGGTGGAAATAAGAAAGACGATCCGTTCCGGTTACAAAATTCTCCTTAGCTCTGGTATCTACAACAATATTTCCAAAATAAGTCAAACTAAACGGCCATCCTCCGGACGTTGCTTGACGAATTAATGCATACTTGGCGTTAAAATCCCATTGCAGTCTTTCTTTTGTCAGACCAAATCCCAATTGCAATTTATCTATAAAAGTATAGCTGAACCCAAGCCGGATATTCGATGGTGCAAATACCCCATAAAAATCTTCATACCCCTTGTTCACTACACCAAATCGATGTTGGATATCCATTTCAAATGTCCCCTTGATGGGAACCATCACACTTTGATTGTCCAATATCCAATTACTTTCAAAAGTATTTTTTACCAGTTTTGCTTTTTGACTTCCTGGCTCCATTCCTTGAGTCTCTTCCTGAGCGCTCAGGGAAAAACATAACAAGGCCAGCATTAATACATGGCTTGCATGCATGATTTTTGATGAATAATATTGATAGTTTTTCATAATAGTTTAATTGTTGTTAGCGCCTTGTTTGATCCAGGCTAATACAAGTTGATTGATATTTGAAGGATTCGCAGGTCCGGATGGGGGCATAGGCGTAGCACGCTTGCCTGCCAACCAAAGGTATATTCCGCTGGCTTCAGGAGAACCTGTGTTCACATAACCGCCATTTGACAAGGAATTATATGAATTGCCTTCTGAAAGGTTTGGTTTGATGCCACCAGAATTGTGACAACCGCTAATACTGCAGCTGTTATTGAAAACAGGCTGAATATCCTTCGTCAAACTGACCACCTCTGTAACTTCAGTTCCATTATTTTCAATGAACGTGGTAACTTTGTAACATCCGGGAAGACAACAAGCGATGAAAGCTACGACCCCAAAGGATAGCACTATTCTACTTTTTGACATGTTTTTATTTTTAAAATTAAGCGAACAGTTGAAAACTACTTTTCAAATTTCAAAAGCAGATTTGGTTTGATTGCATGTTGATAATTTGATTTGTTGAAAATAGCCACACCAAATGGTTGGTCAGCCAATTGATCTCCATCTTTTCCTTTGGTAAAATCAATGTCTTGTTTTAAAACATCACTTGTTTTTAAGAGTCTTTTAAACTCATAAATCCAACCAGATCCTGTAAAAATGGAAACACAATTAATGTCTGCTCTTCCTCTTAATACCGGAGCAATGATCACCCCTGGAATACTTTTCGCGCCAATTCCGCCGGTCACCGGATCTCCAATTCTTTGATAGTCTGTCCCTACACTTGGGTCTATTGTCCCACCAACATAAGTCAATATTCCTGTTGAACTAACATTGGTAATTTTTACAGCTCTTCCTCCTGATAAAGTATCAGTAACTTTGATAAAATCATAATTGCTTTCATTCGGCACTACCCATAAAGGAACCGTGACCACTGACCCTGTGTCATCCAACTTTAAATTTTGTCTATTATTAAAAGATCCTTGAGTTGCATCGGAGGTATATGTTGGAGCAAATGGCCAAGTTGTTGAAGCCCCGGATACTACTAAATCATCAAAATGTCTACCATTACCTGATCCTCCTACTAAATTAGTTACTGCAGGTCCTCCAGCCCAATCTTGATAATTATCATCCATGTTGTCAAAGAAAAAACCTCTGTTAGGATGCAACCACCATTGGTCCAATTTTTCATTTACCCCATTGGTATAGTGGTTACCACTACTTGCATTGGATTTCGGAACTGCAGGTGTAACAGAATAGTCCACATAAGGTGTAAATATATGGCAACTCGCATAGCAGGTTTGTGAATTAAACTTAGCTGTAGAGTTATCAATATTCCATAAAAATGCCAACTTATCTTCTCCCCATCCCTCTCGTGTCATTACACCACTTGAATTGAATGTTCTCGCCGTAGGCTCTTGCGCCCATCGCTTTGTAGTTGGGTTAAAATACCATGGCGCAGACTTTACACTTTTTTCTGCATCTACGATTTCTGCAAGAAAATATATGTAATCATTGTCATACATGGACCGAAGAGTTCCCTTGTATCCCTCATTAATGTATCCGCTAAACAGGTTATTTCCCGGATCCGGCACCGTTGCAGTGAAATTCAATTTTGTAGCATTCTCCCATGCAGCATCAATCGACCCATCAATAGCTGGTGCAGCAGAAGTTTTTAACGAATACAACTCATTGGTAGAGGGAGTCCCCAAATCCAACACCTGATCATTTTTGGTACAACTGATAGCATACCCAATCATGAGCAAAATTGTGGAAGCTACCCAGAAATTTAGACTTTTAAATAGTTTCATATTTTTGTTTTTATAATTTACGAATCACATTCAAAACCTGACTAATGAATGGATTCCCAATTTATGTCCAATTTTAAAACTTAAATATGATCAAAGTCATGGATCAAAATGACATCTATCTACCCTATCCAATAGAATTCAATGACCATGTCACATAAAATGCTTGATTTATAAATCTAACCTTGCCCCTGCCGGGAGGATTTGAGATGAAGGTCATTAAATTTTAAATTTTTTAAATGGATAGATCAGTTCCTAATAACACTTAAAATTCTTCCAAAAATTGAATACAACAAGAATTGTTGGTCAAAATTGATAATAGAGTTGATTGGATAAATATTTTAACTTTCAATTTTTGTTGAACATGATATAGAAATCCCAACAATTTAAATACTCAACCGATCCTCTTATATAAATACAATCGATTTTCGCTTTCCCTAAAGCCAACCTGTATTTGACAAGCTGCTTTAATCTATTTATAAAAATTCTTAGTATAGTCTTTTAAGCTCCAACCAAAAGCATCCACAAGGATCCTGCAAGAAATCCAACAGCTGCCAATCCCCCAATTCTTTTAAGATACCACATAAATTGAAGGTTCTCCATACCCATTGCCGCAACTCCTGCCGCTGATCCTATAATCAGCATAGATCCACCCGTACCGGCTGCATAAGCGATAAAATGCCAGAATCCATGATCTTCAGGCAGTGAATACATCCCCATAGATGCGGCAACCAGTGGAACATTGTCTATGATCGAAGACAATACACCCAACATTATAGCGACATAATTGTAATTCCCAAGTATCGCATCCAAGCCGGTTGCAAGTACAGTCAGTAAACCAACTGATTGCAAGGCTGCAACCGCAGTCAAAATACCAAAGAAAAAAAGGATCCCGGGTATCTCAATTCTGGAGAGAGCATATCTAGCTGTAAGCTTATGCCTGTCCTCAACATGAAAATTATCCATCTTTGGATCCACAAATTCTGAGATTAACCACACCACTGAGAGCGCTAGCATCATTCCCATAAATGGAGGCAAATGAGTTAATAATTTAAAAACCGGAACGGACAATAATGCCAATATACCGGTAATCAACATAAAACGACTGGAACCAAGGACATGGTCATGATCTTTTTCTTGAGCAATCACAGGGCCTTTGAAATGGTTGGTAAAAAGTATCGCAAGGGCTAATGGTACTGCCAGGCATAAAATGGATGGAATAAAAACCAACTTCACTAATTCCATGGAACTTACCTTTTCACCAATCCAAAGCATGGTAGTAGTAACGTCCCCCAGTGGGGACCAGGCTCCTCCGGCATTGGCTGCAATGATGATAAATCCTGCATACCACTTTCTGCTTTCCTGGTCAGGTACCAGTTTGCGAATTAATGAAATCATTACAATGGTAGTTGTCAGATTATCTAAAACGGCAGATAGAAAAAAGGTAATGATGGACACTACTATCAATAAACTGGCCTTTTTTTTAGTTTGGATTAGGTCCGACAATAGATTAAATCCTTTGTGCGCATCCACCAATTCAACAATGGTCATGGCACCAATCAGGAATAATAAAATCTGGGCTATCTCACCAAGATGATGTCCTATCTCAGACTCAGGAGTCATTCCGGATTCAACAAGTCCCGGTGCCATAGAAACAAACACCCAACAAATAACACCGGTTAATATCCCCGATACAGCTTTGTCAATTTTGAGGGGCTGCTCCAGTACAATGAGTACATAGCCCAAAATAAAACTGAATAAGATAACAAAAAGCATGGCCAATTTTTTAACAATTAGTTTAAATCGGGTGAATATAGAAACCTTTGGTTAAAGCCATATACTTTTAGTTAAAAAAACTAATAAACGCTGGTGTTTAGGTATAATCTAATTTGCTTTTTGAATCCAATAAAATCCAACAGAATGAATGATGTAAATATCGCACAGGATCTTCTAAACTATAAAATAACCTCTCTTCCACAGAAGAGAGGTTATACAATTAGAAAACTTTTAATGAGTGAATTGTAACTTGAAAATCTTTTGCTCAGAATGATTGCAAACCTTAATTAAATATAATCCCGGGTTACAAAATTTTAAGTTGATTTGAATTTTCTGACACGATGATTTCTGGATGGTAGTTTTACCTTCAAATGTTTTTGACCCATTTAGATTAAAAAATGAATAACCAACTTCATCATCATGATCGGAGTATAATTCCAAATTCAAAAATTCCGAAGTCGGATTTGGGTAAACATTAACCCTTAAGTTCTCCTCTGATTTTTGATTTTGGAAAATTGCAGAAACCACATCACTGTATTGATATGATTTATCCTGGTCAACCATTTTTAATCGATAATAATAGATTCCATCTTCAATTAGATGATCATCTGAATAGACATAATTGCTGACTTTCGATATTCCATTTTCTGCATGAATATGACCTAGAAAATTAAACTGGTCCCCTTGAAAATATTTTCTTTCCACTTCAAAGTGACTGGTATTAAATTCATTAAATGTTTGCCAATTTAATTCAATGACATTTGAACGTTGTACAGCATTAAAACTAACAAGTTCCAGAGGTAAAGATTTTAAATAAATACCTGCATCCCACTTTAAAACATCCAATGTATCCACTGAAAATGTTGGCGTTGTGCCAATCCCATTTGCACCATTGACATCACTGTCAAAAACATCATCTATATTGTTGTTATAATCGCTTGTAGTAAAGGCATATTGGGAACCAATGTCAAATTCAAGAAAATATATCCCACTTTTTGGTTTTACGTAAAAAAAATATATTCCATTGGTGTCTGAATGTGTCTCCAAAATTTTAGTACTATTAAGTTGTTTTAAATATACTTTGACATTGGATTGTGGAAGCTCTCCAACATCCTGCTTGCCATTTAAAGCACCTTGTCCTGTTCCGGTATTACCAATTCCTGTATCGTTCCAAATGTAATTCCCAACTTTTACACCCCTTATCATGCCTGCATCAACAGTCATATTGTGATTGTTGCCACCAACAAAATAATTACCGGTCGTGTTTGGACCATGCGTTTCATCAACATCTGAATCCAGCAAATCTGAACCGTTATTTGGAATGGTCCAAACGAACTCTTTTGGTATGTTTACTTGGATATAATAGGTTCCAATTCTCAAGTTATCAAATAAATAATATCCTGCTTTTCCGGATGTGGGATGATTCTTGGTTAGCCTTTGATCTATTATCTTCTGATTTGTTGCATCCAGCAAACTAACCACAATTCCATTAATCCCAGGTTCGGTAACATCTTGAATACCATCCTGATTGATATCTTCCCAAATAAAATCCCCAATGTAATTGTCTTGATAAAACCCTCCGTCCAAATCCTTATGATTCTGTCCTGAGCTAAGATTTATAATTTCAGTCGTACCAGGTCCATTTACCCCTGTAATGTCAGAGTCGAGAGACTCAATCGTGGCATTTGGAATTGTGGGGATAAATCCAAAAGCAGGAGGAGGAATTATGGCTACATAATATTTCCCCGGAATTAATTGTGCAAATTCGTACCAGCCATTCGTCCCAGTATTTGGATTAACATTAGTGATTTTTATTCCAACTAAAATACCTTGTTCATTATATAATTGAACAACTATTCCGTTTATCCCTGACTCGGCTGACTCTTGTATCCCGTTTCCGTTGTTGTCTAGCCAAACGAAATTTCCTAGAGTAGCCGTCTTAATTAGACCTGCATCCAAATTAGACTTCTGCTCTCCTTCTTCTAACAATACCGGCTTAATCAATCCTGTAACCGTATCCACGTCTGAGTCCTGATCATCATTTCCTCCTATATCCTTTTTAGTAAACTTAAAAAGGAGAGGAATAATAAAACGGATTTGATATTGACCCGGAACTACATTATTAAATTGATAATAACCAGGCTTATTCTGCGGCCCACCAGTACTTGTGAATATACTCACGATCTGTGCTCCTGATGTATCTTCCAATACCACTCGTATTCCATTCAACCCTAGCTCTGATGGATCCTGAATTCCATTACCATTCATATCTTCCCAAACAAAATCTCCAATATTGGAAACTTGTACATCATTTTCTACGATTGCAGACAAATAAGTTGAATTAAAAAAAAGCGAATTCCCCTGAAGAAAACTGGTACAATATGTTGAGTATATAAATAGGAAAAAAAACTTCTTAACAGAAATAAATCCACTTTTATTCTGCAATACCATATTATCTAAAACGATTCCTTTTAATTGAGTGAGCAACACAGAAATATTAGCTTCTAAAAAGTGAATCAAATCATACTTTGATTAAATTATACGAGGCTTACAAAAAATCGTAATGCTGAGAATCAAAATAAATCTAACTTACCATGATATAAATAGAAACATTGATTTAACATTAATCCAAAATAAACAAGGCAGATTAATAAATCTGCCTTGTTTTTCCAAATTTCATCGATCCCAAAATTAGTTATCTCGATACTGAAAATCGCTTATTCACAAGTCCGTTGGTAGTTTTAATTTGAAGACTATACTGACCAGGTGCAAGGTTAGTAGTATTAATAGCCTCTATATATTGTCCGGATTTACGGAAACCTCCAAATGGATTGGTAAATACATTTTTACCTGCTTGGTCAAAAACGGTCACTTCAACTTCTGTATCTCCATTGATCCAATACTCAACTTTAAGCAATTCATTTACCGGGTTTGGATAAATAACCACACCTAAGTTTTTATCTACAGAAACTTTGATTGAAACTACTTTACTGTAATTGAATACTCCATCTTTATCGACTTGCTTAATTCGGTAATAGTAAATTCCTGATTTGCTGACTCCGCCATCCAAGTAATCATATTCATGTGCAGCTGCAGAAGTATTTACATCCGCTGCGATCTGTCCTATTGTTGTAAATTCACGCTCCGATTCATGCTTTCTTTCAATGCTGTAATAATCGTTGTTAAGCTCAATACCTGTTGTCCAATTCAATTCAGTCCCTTTACCATTAAAATATGCATCAAACGTTAGCCATTCAATTGGTAAGGCCTGGGAGGTTAAGCCTGCATCAATGTTAGGTACCGCATCCCCTGACAAAAGCCTATAAACTCTTGTTGTTCCATAACCATTTGCACCATCTACATCATTGTCAATTGTTTCAGGTCCTTTATGCGCTTGTGTAAAACCATATCCAGGCAATGGAACAAATTTTACATAGTAATCACCTTGACCAATTCCATCCAACATATAATGTCCATTGCTTTCAGTTACCGCCTCACTGACCATCGTGCCACTTGTTGAATATGCATAAACCTTCATCCCGGCTGCAGGTTTTTCACCACCATCCTGAATTCCATTTGCATTTGCATCTATCCATGCATAATCTCCAACCGTTGCTTTGATCATGAAACCTGCACCAATATTCAATATCTTGTCTCCACTTTGCACAATAATCTTTTTAGTTGTGTTCAATCCATTTTCATGACTGATGTCCGAATCTTTGTCGTAACTACCTCCCTGATAAGCTACAGAGGAAGCCAATTGATCCAATCGCTCAAATAATACATAATAGGTTCCCGGTTTAATACAGTTAAACATATAGAAACCGTCATCAGATGGTGTTGAAGGATTCGTGGATGTCCTGGTTTTTGCAATAGATACTCCGCTCGTTGCATCCATTAAAAATACATCCAAACCATTAATTCCATTCTCCATGGCATCAAAAACACCATCCTTATCGGTATCAAAAAATACCCTTCCTCCCATCATGCTACATTTGTATAATCCAAGATCCCATGTCAAGTCATCTTCTCCAGGGCTCAGGAATGTCATTGCTGTTGTTCCAGGTCCATTTGAATTATCTACATCGCTATCTAAAACATCGCTTGCTGCATTTGGTGTTGTAATGGTCCAAGTGGCGTTTGGCACAAATTTCACATAGAATTTTCCACATTGTATTTTGTCAAACAAATAATACCCGTACTGATTTGTGGTCGTGGTTCTCACTACTGTATTTGTCGTAGCATCATACAAGTATACTGGCACACCCTCAATTCCTTCCTCGCCAAAATCTTGTTTGCCATTCACATTTTTATCATGCCAAACAAAATCTCCAAGACTACACAAATTGAACTGAATATCATAACAGGTTGTATCTCTTTGATCAATCACCCCATCAATATTCACATCTAAAGTGGATTGATTGAACAATCCTTCTCCAGAAGATGGAGTTCCCTGGATTTTACTTCCACATGCGCTATACACTTCATCACCTTGTGATTCAGCTACAACCAAATCTATAATTGCATTTACTGTAAGATAATATTGCTGACTACTGAAAGCATTGATGTTTTGATTTGTTGCAAGCGTCCAAGGTCCACTACCAATCAAATTTACTGGATTTGGATTACCTATATTTCCAATTGCATTGGAAGTATAATTTGCACTTTGAATAACAAAATCATTATCAAATCCAGGAGCATCCACCAAATTATAACGGCCACTTGCACCTCCAAGATTTTTAACATCAATTTTGTAGATAACTCCATAATCACCATTTCCACGATCGATTACATTTTGTGTAAATTTTTCATGAACAATGTATGGCACATCAGCACAGGCTGTATCTTTTTGATCCACAGTTCCATCACTACTGATATCCAACTGCGATTCATTAAATAACCCCTCATTGGATACCGGATAACTAGACTGTGCTCTTCCGCACTGATCGTAACGATTGTCACCCTTACCATCCTCAAGATTTATAGATACATCTACCTGAATGGTATAAGTATGCACTGCTCCCGGATTTATATTCTGTCCTGAAGATAAATTCCAAGGTCCTGTACCAGCAAGGTTAATATTTCCCGGGTTAGCAGGATGTGCAGGAGCATCTGTATTGTATCTAGCACCTAAAATGCTTATGTCATTATCAAATGCCGGACGATCCGCCAATGCATAATTATCTGCCTTTCCTCCTTTATTCACTACCACAATATTGTAACTCACCTGAAAATTCCTTGGTCCGGTCTGAACCAATTTACTTAGAGTTTTTGTATGCTCTATATATGGTAAATCTCCGCAAGCTGTGTCTCTTTCTTCATAATATCCGTCATCATTAAGGTCTAATAGGGATTCATTAAACAATGCTTCTCCGGCAGAAGGTCTATTAACCAATGACCTTCCACATGAATAATAAGTATTGTTGCCTCCAGATGTTGCACTTAAGTCAATTTTGACATTAAAATTGATGACATATAAATGATTTGTGTTTGCAAAAATTGCTTGATTGTCTGCAAGTTTCCAAGGTCCACTTCCAAACAAGACATTTCCCGGATTTCCAGGAGCATTGGATGAATAGGTAACGGTGTTGATCGCTATATCATCATCAAAACCTGACTTGTCACTTAAATCATAAACTCCGGCGTAACCAGTATTTTTGACTAGAATATGGTAAACTACATTATACGTATTCAATCCAACTTTAGTTATTGAAGCTAATGTTTTTTCATGCGTAATTTTTGGACTGCAATCCAATATTGTAATTTTTACTTTATCTGTTGCAGTACATCCATTTGCATCTGTAACCGTAACTGTGTAAGTGCTGGTAAATGCCGGACTCACAGTTTTACTTTGTCCATTTCCTAATCCGTTATCCCATGCATAAGTGTATGGTGATGTGCCGCCATTGGCATAAGCATTTAGATAAACTAATTGACCTTTGCAAGTCTCTTGATCAATGCCTGCATCTACAGTCGGTCCATCAAACTGCTTAATGGTTGTATTAGCTGTTGCAGTACATCCTTTGCTGTCTGTAACCGTAACACTGTAGTTTCCTGCCGATAAATTGCTGATGCTTTGTGTCGTTCCTCCATTGGACCAATTGTACGTATATGGTGAGGTGCCTCCACTTGCGTTCGCTGTGGCTGAGCCATTTGCAAAACCACATTTTGCATGCCATTTGTCTATGCTTACACTTGGGTTTGGATAGATAATCACTTTCACCTGATCTACTGCTGTACATCCGTTTGCATCGGTAACTGGAACGGTATACGTGGTTGTGAATCCCGGATTTACGGTTTTGTTTTGTCCGTTTCCTAATCCGTTATCCCATGCATAAGTGTATGGTGATGTACCGCCATTGGCTGTCGCACTCAAATTGAAGGTAGATCCTACACATCCTGATTTATCTGAACCTGCATCTACTGTAGGCCCGTTTGTATTGTTGATTGTGGTACTCGCTGTTGCAGTACATCCTTTGCTGTCTGTAACCGTAACACTGTAGTTTCCTGCCGATAAATTGCTGATGCTTTGTGTCGTTCCGCCATTGGACCAATTGTACGTATATGGTGAGGTGCCTCCACTTGCGTTCGCTGTGGCTGAGCCATTTGCAAAACCACATTTTGCATGCCATTTGTCTATGCTTACACTTGGGTTTGGATAGATAATCACTTTCACCTGATCTACTGCTGTACATCCGTTTGCATCGGTAACTGTAACGGTATACGTGGTCGTGAATCCCGGATTTACGGTTTTGTTTTGTCCGTTTCCTAATCCATTATCCCATGCATAAGTGTATGGTGTTGTACCGCCATTGGCTGTCGCACTCAAATTGAAGGTAGATCCTACACAACCTGATTTATCCGCACCCGCATCTACTGTAGGCCCGTTTGTATTGTTGATTGTGGTACTTGCTGTTGCAGTACATCCTTTGCTGTCTGTAACTGTAACACTGTAGTTTCCTGCCGATAAATTGCTGATGCTTTGTGTCGTTCCTCCATTGGACCAATTGTACGTATATGGTGAGGTGCCTCCACTTGCATTCGCTGTGGCTGAGCCATTTGCAAAACCACATTTTGCATGCCATTTGTCTATGCTTACACTTGGGTTTGGATAGATGATCACTTTCACTTGATCTACTGCCGTACATCCGTTTGCATCCGTAACCGTAACGGTATACGTGGTAGTGAATCCCGGATTTACGGTTTTGTTTTGTCCGTTCCCTAATCCATTATCCCATGCATAAGTGTATGGTGTTGTACCGCCATTGGCTGTCGCACTCAAATTGAAGGTAGATCCTACACAACCTGATTTATCTGAACCTGCATCTACTGTCGGCCCGTTTGTATTGTTGATCGTGGTACTTGCTGTTGCAGTACATCCTTTGCTGTCTGTAACCGTAACACTGTAGTTTCCTGCCGATAAATTGCTGATGCTTTGTGTCGTTCCGCCATTGGACCAATTGTACGTATATGGTGAGGTGCCTCCACTTGCATTCGCTGTGGCTGAGCCATTTGCAAAACCACATTTTGCATGCCATTTGTCTATGCTTACACTTGGGTTTGGATAGATAATCACTTTCACCTGATCTACTGCTGTACATCCGTTTGCATCGGTAACTGTAACGGTATACGTGGTCGTGAATCCCGGATTTACGGTTTTGTTTTGTCCGTTTCCTAATCCATTATCCCATGCATACGTGTATGGTGTTGTACCGCCATTGGCTGTCGCACTCAAATTGAAGGTAGATCCTACACAACCTGATTTATCTGAACCTGCATCTACTGTAGGGCCACTGATATTGTTGATTGTAGTACTCGCTGTTGCTGTACATCCTTTGCTGTCTGTAACCGTAACACTGTAGTTTCCTGCCGATAAATTGCTGATGCTTTGTGTCGTTCCGCCATTGGACCAATTGTACGTATATGGTGAGGTGCCTCCACTTGCGTTCGCTGTGGCTGAGCCATTTGCAAAACCACATTTTGCATGCCATTTGTCTATGCTTACACTTGGGTTTGGATAGATAATCACTTTCACCTGATCTACTGCTGTACATCCGTTTGCATCTGTAACTGTAACGGTATACGTGGTCGTGAATCCCGGATTTACGGTTTTGTTTTGTCCGTTTCCTAATCCATTATCCCATGCATACGTGTATGGTGATGTACCACCATTGGCTGTCGCACTCAAATTGAAGGTAGATCCTACACAACCTGATTTATCTGAACCTGCATCTACTGTCGGCCCGTTTGTATTGTTGATCGTGGTACTTGCTGTTGCAGTACATCCTTTGCTGTCTGTAACCGTAACACTGTAGTTTCCTGCCGATAAATTGCTGATGCTTTGTGTCGTTCCGCCATTGGACCAATTGTACGTATATGGTGAGGTGCCTCCACTTGCATTCGCTGTGGCTGAGCCATTTGCAAAACCACATTTTGCATGCCATTTGTCTATGCTTACACTTGGGTTTGGATAGATGATCACTTTCACCTGATCTACTGCCGTACATCCGTTTGCATCCGTAACTGTAACGGTATACGTGGTTGTGAATCCCGGATTTACGGTTTTGTTTTGTCCGTTTCCTAATCCATTATCCCATGCATAAGTGTATGGTGATGTACCGCCATTGGCTGTCGCACTCAAATTGAAGGTAGATCCTACACATCCTGATTTATCTGAACCTGCATCTACTGTAGGGCCACTGATATTATTTATTGTAGTACTCGCTGTTGCTGTACATCCTTTGCTGTCTGTAACCGTAACACTGTAGTTTCCTGCCGATAAATTGCTGATGCTTTGTGTCGTTCCGCCATTGGACCAATTGTACGTATATGGTGAGGTGCCTCCACTTGCATTCGCTGTGGCTGAGCCATTTGCAAAACCACATTTTGCATGCCATTTGTCTATGCTTACACTTGGGTTTGGATAGATGATCACTTTCACTTGATCTACTGCCGTACATCCGTTTGCATCCGTAACCGTAACGGTATACGTGGTCGTGAATCCCGGATTTACGGTTTTGTTTTGTCCGTTCCCTAATCCATTATCCCATGCATACGTGTATGGTGATGTACCGCCATTGGCTGTCGCACTCAAATTGAAGGTAGATCCTACACAACCTGATTTATCTGAACCTGCATCTACTGTCGGGCCACTGATATTATTGATTGTGGTACTCGCTGTTGCTGTACATCCTTTGCTGTCTGTAACCGTAACACCGTAGTTTCCTGCCGATAAATTGCTGATGCTTTGTGTCGTTCCGCCATTGGACCAATTGTACGTATATGGTGAGGTGCCTCCACTTGCATTCGCTGTGGCTGAGCCATTTGCAAAACCACATTTTGCATGCCATTTGTCTATGCTTACACTTGGGTTTGGATAGATAATCACTTTCACCTGATCTACTGCCGTACATCCGTTTGCATCGGTAACTGTAACGGTATACGTGGTCGTGAATCCCGGATTTACGGTTTTGTTTTGTCCGTTTCCTAATCCATTATCCCATGCATACGTGTATGGTGTTGTACCGCCATTGGCTGTCGCACTCAAATTGAAGGTAGATCCTACACAACCTGATTTATCTGAACCTGCATCTACTGTAGGGCCACTGATATTATTTATTGTAGTACTCGCTGTTGCTGTACATCCTTTGCTGTCTGTAACCGTAACACTGTAGTTTCCTGCCGATAAATTGCTGATGCTTTGTGTCGTTCCGCCATTGGACCAATTGTACGTATATGGTGAGGTGCCTCCACTTGCGTTCGCTGTGGCTGAGCCATTTGCAAAACCACATTTTGCATGCCATTTGTCTATGCTTACACTTGGGTTTGGATAGATAATCACTTTCACCTGATCTACTGCTGTACATCCGTTTGCATCTGTAACTGTAACGGTATACGTGGTCGTGAATCCCGGATTTACGGTTTTGTTTTGTCCGTTTCCTAATCCATTATCCCATGCATAAGTGTATGGTGATGTACCACCATTGGCTGTCGCACTCAAATTGAAGGTAGATCCTACACAACCTGATTTATCCGCACCCGCATCTACTGTCGGTCCGTTTGTATTGTTGATTGTGGTACTTGCTGTTGCAGTACATCCTTTGCTGTCTGTAACCGTAACACTGTAGTTTCCTGCCGATAAATTGCTGATGCTTTGTGTCGTTCCGCCATTGGACCAATTGTACGTATATGGTGAGGTGCCTCCACTTGCATTCGCTGTGGCTGAGCCATTGCAAAACCACATTTTGCATGCCATTTGTCTATGCTTACACTTGGGTTTGGATAGATGATCACTTTCACCTGATCTACTGCCGTACATCCGTTTGCATCCGTAACTGTAACGGTATACGTGGTTGTGAATCCCGGATTTACGGTTTGTTTTGTCCGTTTCTAATCCATTATCCCATGCATAAGTGTATGGTGATGTACCCCATTGGCTGTCCACTCAAATTGAAGGTAGATCCTACACACCTGATTTATCTGAACCTGCATCTACTGTAGGGCCTGTATTGTTGATGGTGGTACTCGCTGTTGCCGTACATCCTTTGCTGTCGGTAACGGTAACACTGTAGTTTCCTGCCGATAAATTGCTGATGCTTTGTGTCGTTCCTCCATTGGACCAATTGTACGTATATGGTGAGGTGCCTCCACTTGCATTCGCTGTGGCTGAGCCATTTGCAAAACCACATTTTGCATGCCATTTGTCTATGCTTACACTTGGGTTTGGATAGATGATCACTTTCACTCTGTAACGGTGACAATGTAGTTTCCTGCCGATAAATTGCTGATGCTTTGTGTCGTGCTGCCATTGGACCAATTGTACGAATATGGTGAGGTACCTCCACTTGGATTTGCAGTTGCTGAACCATTAGAGATACCACATTTAGCATCATTCTTATTGATGGTAACCATTGGATTTGGAAAGACTATAACTTTCACCTGATCAGCAGCTGTACAACCATTTGCATCTGTAACAGTTACAGAATAGGTAGTTGTTACTGTCGGTGAAACAGTTTTATTTTGACCTGTTCCAAGTCCATTGTCCCAAACATAAGTATAAGGAGTTGTACCTCCGGTTGCATTTGCAGTAAGGTTTGCATTGCTACCTATACAAATGGATTTGTCTACTCCCGCATCAAGACTTGGGCCGCCGATATTTATGATGGCAGTTGAAGCTGTTGCGGTACATCCTTTAGAGTCAGTAACTGTTACTGTATAAGTACCTGGACCTATATTACTGTTTATTTGGGTAGTTGGACCATTTGACCACTTATACGTGTAAGGTTGGGTTCCGCCAGTTGGATTTGCTGTTGCAGATCCGTTTAATATTCCACATTTTGCATCAATTTTAGTGATGGTCACCAGAATATTTGGATTCACAGTGACCGTAACGGCATCGGTTGCTGTGCATCCTTTTGCATCTGTTACTGTGACTGTATAGGTGGTGGTAACACTTGGACATACATTTTTGGTTTGACCTGTACCAAGACCTTTATCCCAGGTATAAGTATATGGTGATGTTCCTCCACTAGCTGTTGCTGTTAAGTCTGTACATTTACCCGGACAAAGTATTTGATTAGCACCTGCGTCAACCGTTGGTGCAGGATTAACCATAATCATTACTGCATCGGTTGCAGTGCAACCGTTAGCATCAGTAGCTGTTACGGTGTAAGTGGTTGTAGTTGCAGGACTAACAGATTTAGTTTGACCTGTTCCAAGACCGTGGCTCCAGGAATAAGTATATGCCGGCTTACCGCCAACAGCATACCCGTTTAAGTTAGTACTTTGTCCAACACATATTTTTCCGCAATTACTTGCATCCGATGCCAATAAATCTCCACCACTCAAAAAGAAATTAAAGTCAAATTGACAATCTGGTTTTAAATTGAAACCATTAGGTTGACAAATTATAGCATAATCCATCCATGAACTTGCACCAAAATTTCCAAGGACACCATATAAACTTGCATTGGTACCCATTTGGAAAGCAGCCATTTTACCTGTTACGGCTAAAACTCCCCCTGCCAGACTTTCTAACCCAACAAATGAGCCTTTTAAGCTTGTGTAATAATACCAGTTAGTTTTACTGGAACTTGTGCACCCTTCAAGATGTGGACTTCCTGCAGGAGCAGTAAAAGTTCTACCACTAAGAATTAAGGTGATGTTGAATTTATAAGTTGGTAAATCCACATTTTGAACCTGAACTTCTGCATAAGCTGTGCCGTCACAATATTCCTTAAAAGTTCCAGCTGAAACAACTTTCCATAGTTTCCTATTCCCTACTGTTCCTCCACTTATATTGTCCAATAAACAATCTGCATAAAAAATTCTTTCCGGTTCGCTACCACATGTAATTTGATTGGTCCAGCTTCTGGTTTTTACAAGGTTTAAATCGGATTGTGCCAATGCTGTAAAATTCACACATGGCTGCTCTACATTCAAACAAATTTGATCGACTTTCAACCAATTACCACTAGCCTTCCCCATTATTCTAACCTTGGATGTCCCACTTGGCACCGTGGAAATTATGGTGTAAAAACTCATATTAGGTAATGGACCATCGACATTAACTGAGTCTCCACCAATCTGAACACCGGCACTGTTGAGATAAAACAACCCAAATCTCTGATTAAAGGAATTGTCGTGAACTCCTCCATAAAAACTGATGGTTAACTTTGATCCAACTGCTACATTTGTGAGATCCTGATAAAATCCCCCGTTACCACTTGTATGCTGAAAATGTCCTGCATACGTACCGCATTGCGCGGCATATGTATTTGCTGAAAAGTTTCCGTTAAAATATGTCCAGTTTGTAATCCCATTCTCGAAACTAGGATTCTGTACGACATTGTTTGGACAAGTACAGTTGGTCGCTTTCGAAAATTGAAAAGCAAAGAATAAAAGAATCCATAACAATTGAAATCTTTTAATTTGGTAACGCTTCATCATGATTTGAAAAAATTTGTTTTTCTAATGAGTTTTAAAATTTCTGAGTAAAAATTCAGAAATCGCAAAATCAAATAGTTAACCATTAAAAAAATATTTAATGAGTCAAATCAATCTGATTTCACTACTCTCATGACAAGAAAAAATCTAAATGCCCCTATGGATTACATGGGAATTTCAATGAATTGGATAAAAAAAGTCTGTGGATTTTTAGAAAAGTGACTTGGAGAAAATTTAAAAATTAATTTTACAAATTACATTTAATTTAAATATAAAGCATAAGTGATTAATTTAAAAAATTTTATAAATTAACATTAAACATAACGTTTATACTTAGTTCCAGAATTTGAAAATTGGATAAAAAAAATTCTATGGTCCGGAACTTTGAGTGAAAGATCCTTACTTTCTCAAAAATATCATTCCAATAAAATTTGTATCATTTTACGAATTAGGATTTCATGAAGAAATGCCATAGAACTATTCATAAAAGAACCCATAAAAGTGATTGACCTTTGAATGATTTCAAAGTAATGATCGGAAGTTGATTCTGTGAAATAGATCCTACTCCATCCAGTTCGAAACCGATAAACTAATTATTTGATGGTATTTTGACTTAGAATTGAAATTCTAATATATAAATTGCCATTAAAAATTTTGTATGCCACATTAAAAATGAATTGGTAAGTGAAGCTTGTGTAATCCACAACATAAAATACGGTAGATTTCTCGCCAGAAGATTTAAATCCAGTGTAGAAAACTACATACCAGGGTGGATTAAAAAATGTGGCTTCCTCCTTAAGTTGTAAAAAGTCGCAAAAATAAAAAAAGCCATCTCCAACTTGTTGGAGATGACTTCCCTAATCCCTGTGGGAATCTTATCCCGATTTTAAAACGAAGCCTATTTATTAACTCATGATGATAACAAAACGCACCCGGAAGTCGAAATGATTCACTATATATGTTAAAGAAAATTTAAGGTTTATCCGCTAAGCCAAATTTAATCTAAGCCATTTTAGCGAATAACAATATTATTACATGCTATATCTCTCCAAGTGTATTACAAATTTTGCATAAACTAAATTTTCACCCTTAACACCACATATAATTTTATAATGATTTGTAAATGAAAGGAATGGAATATCTGCAAAAAAAAATGTGAACCTTGTGCAATTCTTAAAAAATTGCAAGATTTATTGAATAAAAGGTTTTTTAGATTCCGGGGTGATCACCATTTCTACCCTCCACCCAAGGTTTTTACATAACTCATCGATGCCTTTGACTAATTCTAATCTTCTTGCATCTGCCCTTTTAAGTAAATCCGAACCCTCTGCCTTTCTCAATATAATATCTCTGGCCTTATCTTGTATTAAGGTAAGTTCCTGAGGGGTGAAGTAGTTAAATGTACCTTGCTGCAAATCAAAATAATCCAATTGGTGATCCAGGGATAAAATTTTTGCATTAGACTGAAAATGCAGGAAAATTGTTTTTCTTTCTTCATCAATTTTAACCTGACTGGTGTCTAAATCAAATCCTGCAAGGACTTTTGCTTTAACTCTAACGATGGCTACTTTCCTAAATGGACTTAAATCAAACCAGGTGTAATCTTTATGTGTAAACAATTCACTGTATTCCGCCTCCATTGCTGCTACTTTGAAGACTTCGCGAATACGCTCCAGCATAAGTGTAGATCCTACTTCGCTCTTTACTTTTTTAGTGCTGAACCCAATTCCTGAATAAAACCCAATGGCAAAACTTAATACGAGGGACAGGGTCATTAAAAATAATCTCATGATTTATTTTTTGGAAGTCAAAGGATGTTTTAGATTTTCATAACTTTTTAAAACTGCTTTAACAGATCCTACTGCCAATGGCGATTCAATAACTAAGGGAAGTTTATTTTCATCATCCCCCACATAGACTTTCATCTTTGTATCTTCTTTAAACATCCCACCTGAAATTAACTCGCCTTGACATTCAAGGACTTTGAAATTGCCGCTTTCCTTTACACTAAAATTTTTGTGCTCCTTCTGACAAATGAGATCCATATCGTAGATTCTGTTATCCAGAACCAAACTAAAATCCACTTTTTTAGAAGATTTAAATTCATTGAGATTGATTCCACGCAGGAAATACATGGAAGAAACCAAATCGTAAACATGGTAAGGCATTGGAATAACTTTTGGTCGGGCTTCTTTCATTGTGCGACCTGTATAAGATGTTATTCGTTTATTTATGTAATCAAACTCAATTTTCTCATAATGTATGTAAGAACCTTGTTGAATGTCTCTTATATACAAAACAGGCAACAGTGTCTTTTTATCAATATAACTGTGGTACTTATCCCTGACTTTATAAAACCACTCATAGGATGGATACGTCCTCCCTGTTACATCAATATGATAATAATCCCCCTCATCTTTAATCTCAAATATTACTTCACCTGCAGAAAGCCATACAAAATTCCAATTATAGTACAACTTGTATACAATCCTTTCTCCCGCTACAAATGGTGTATCTCTTGCAAAAATTGGGGATACCCCAAAGATCATGAGCAAATAAAAACTTAAAAATAGTAAACGCATCCTGCTTAATTTTGGATTGTTCATTCCTTGGTCAACAATTTAAATCCATTTTGAGTTCTAAGATCACCAAATAATAAAAAATTACCTGCCAATGCCGGTAGAATAAGATTAATAAGAAATAAGGTGGAAGCAATTCCTAAGCAAACATCCAAATCTATACCAAAAGGAGTGAGGACACACACAGCAATCCCCCCTCTGAAAAGTCCCGAAATCATTGGAGGAATTACGATCATGGATTGAATCATAAAAATAACAGCAACCGGAAAAATGAGATCTCTCCAGTCTTCGGAATAAAATGGCATCAACAAAAACAAATATTGAAATCCGAATACTAAATATCGCACAAAAGACAACAACAATAAACTTGCAAGGGAGTTATATATTTTAGTCCCATCATTTGAATTTGGCAACTTTGGCATATAAATACGCCTTAAGAGATGTTTGCCATTCATCAGAAAAATCCAAAACAATATTGCTATTACAAGAAAAAGTAAAAAATTAATCACCAAATAATTATTTAATTCAGATGTAAAACCTATCTCTCCCAAGGGCCCCATCTTAAAAAAAGCAAACATTCCTATGCCAAAAGTTACCATACTTTGTGCATAAGAAGAAAATGCAGTTGCCGTCAATAAATTCTGTCTTCTTGTTTGATCTTCAAACATTGCTCTTCCAAGAAAAACGCCCATTCCCATTGGAGTAACCAGTGAAAGTCCTAAACCTTTAAGCGTAATCCAGACACATTCCATAAAGGAATAGTTCAAATTGAATTTTTGATATATTTTCAAGCTTTCAAAAATCCAGTTTAATGGCATCAATAACAAAACCAACAATAAAGATGGGATGTGGATGAAAGTCAATTTATTTAAAAAAAAAATACTCGTCCATAAATAGTACCCTACCCCAACAAAGGATATCCATGCAAGAACCACACTGAAAGCTGCCTTAATTTTCAATTTCATAAAACTTATATGCAAGAACGCTATTTATAACGATTGTTATACAATAGACAGTTAATTTCTTATACTTTTGCAAATATTTAATATGCTCTTAAATCCAAATAGAATTTTAGGAATTGATCCGGGAACCAATATATTGGGATTTGGGGTATTGGAATTGAATGGGCAACAATCCAGAGTTTTGGATTGTAATGTAATCCATTTGAAACACGAAGAAGATGATCAATCCAAGCTAAAAGAAATATTTCTACAAATACAGGAAATCATTGAGACCTATCATACCGGCATTCTGTCGATAGAACTGCCCTTTTATGGAAAAAATGCGCAATCGATGCTAAAGCTTGGACGTGCCCAGGGGGTGGCAATAGCAGCTGCAATGGTCATGGGTGTAAAAATTTTTGAATTTTCTGCCAAAAGGATTAAAAAGTCTGTTACCGGAAATGGGAATGCCTCAAAGGAACAAGTCGCCGATATGGTCAGCAGGTTACTTAATTATAAAATTGAAGTGCACTATCTGGATGCCTCCGATGCACTCGCAGCGGCTTATTGTTACAGTTGTCAGGCAAATTCAGCCATAGGCCCGACTTCGAAAGTCAAAAACTGGAAAAGCTTTATCAAGGCCAATCCAGATAAAATTATCCAATAATTTAATTGGCTTACTTAGGGGAAATCTTCCAAAGTTAAAGTTTTGTTATCCTTGAATTTGAGTGAATACTTTCGGAGTATTTTAGCGTCTAATGTTTAAACAAATACAATGAAAAAACTGATTTTCCTATTTGCCTCGATTTTAGTTTTTGGCAATCTAAGCGCCCAAAGATATTTTGCAAAAAATGCATACATTAAATTTCATTCAGACTCTCCAATGGAAAAAATTGAAGCTGTTAACAATACCGGCAGTACAGTTTTTGACTTATCCAGCGGAAGAGTTGAATTTGCTGCTTTAATTAATGCCTTTCAATTTGATAGAGCACTAATGCAAGAGCACTTTAATGAAAATTATATGGAGTCCGGGAAATACCCAAAAGCAACTTTTAAAGGCGCCATAGAAAACTATAGTGTTCTCGATTTAACCAAACCAGGTAATTATAAAGTGATGGTATCCGGAGATATGACTATGCATGGTGTAACCAACAAAATAAAGGTTCCCGCAGAAGTCAAAGTTGAAGCAGGAGGCTTGAGTTCTGAAACACATTTTAAAATCAAATGCGAAGATTACAAAATCTCCATTCCTTCCGTTGTAAGAGATAAAATAGCCAAAGAAATAGAGGTAACTGTAAAAATCAAATACCTCCCAATGCCTCAAAAGTAAATCATGGAAAATACTCACCGGAGCAATGATCTTCATAAGCTCCGGTGACCGAGTTCAGAGTGTTGACCATACCCAATTTCCTCAAATAACCCAACAGAGCAAATATCAGGGCTTCTTTGAAGTCTATAATTACCTCAGAAGGCACAACCAAGTCAAAATGCCCTGGAAGCTTTTGGCTTAGTCTTTTGATTAAATAGTCATTATATGTCCCACCCCCTGTCAGAAGAATTTTTGCCTTAGTTCCAGTTTCAATTTTACGAATAAAATTTGCCAACTGATCGCTGATGTGCTCTGTAGCGGTGCGCAATAAGTCTTTGGTATCCAATTGATATTTATTCAAAATCGGTTCAAAAGAATTAAGAAACCACTCTCTGCCTAAGCTTTTAGGAAAGGGCAAATGGTAGTATTCCAATTGATTCCATTCTTCCAACAGTTGATCTTGAACTATGCCACCGGATGCTAAATTTCCACGATCATCATATGGAAAGTTCATCCTGTTTGCTAATTTATTGAGCACCATATTGCATGGCACAATATCACATGCCAGACGCCTATCTTCTGATTTCCAAGAAATATTGGCAAATCCACCCAAATTGAGACAATAATCAAAAGCACTAAAAAGCAAATCATCCCCTATCGGGACTAATGGCGCCCCTTGTCCCCCTTTTAACACATCCTGAATTCTGAAATTACACACCGTAGGTATTCCCGTAATCTCTCTTATGGTTCTTCCATCTCCAATCTGTAGAGAAACTTTATCTGAAGGTCTGTGGTGTACGGTGTGGCCATGACTGGATATCAGATCAGGTAGTATTTCATGATTTTTATAAAAATCTTTGATTTGTTCAGCAATGAATGCCGCATAGGAATAACTGAGTTCCTCTAATTGCTTAGGATTCAAATAAAAAGCTTGTTCCAACGCACTACGCCAATAATTGTCATATGGAATCGAGCTTGCGGCTACAATTTCAAAATCCAATTTCCCTGAACCACCTGACTTAAATCGACATGCAGCTATATCTAAACCATCCAGGGAGGTTCCGGACATCAGCCCAAGTACTAAACCACTTTCGTTTAATTCCAAATGCTTCTTGTTTTAATTGATGAAGCGAATGTAGATAACCAGTAAATTATATTTGTATTTCTTGAATAAAGTTCGTATTTTTAACAAAATATTACCATAAATTAAGCTAAGCCTTAAATTTTGTTTACACCGGAATTCTGACCTTTATACCAAATTAAAAAACAAGTTATATGAAATTCAAGTCACTATTTATTTTCTTCAGTTTTCTTTCAATGAGTGCAATGATCACTTCTTGTAGCAGCTCAAAAAAAGGAACAGCGGATGCAGCTGCTTCCACAACTTCTGATCAGTCCATGATAGAAGCCACAGTAAGTTCTTTGGATAATGACGCAAGTCTAGTAGAAAAGTCCGCCAACCTTAAAGCTGGTGAGAAAGGAACAGTTTCTATATTCTCTGATGCAAATGGCAACATTAAAAAAATTACAAAAAATTCCACTTCATCCGTGGGCGAAAAGACGTCTAAATTTTATTTCGAAGGTTCTGATTTAATTGCCAGCAGTCATTTTGAAAAAAATACCGTTAAGGCTAAAGGAAAGTTGCTATTTACAGCTACTAATTACTTCTTTAAAAATGGGAAAGTGATAGGATCTGTAATGAAATCCGTAAAATTAAAACCTTCTGATGAAGTCAATCTGGAGATGAAAATGAATAAAGAAAAATTCAAGAGTTTCGTTCCAAGTGCCAACATCATGAGAGATGAATTGGCTATTATCAAGAAAATCAAACAACTGATTAAATAATTTATTCAAAACATTAAAATTATATATAATGAAAAATTTATTCTATTTACTGGCATTTGGCATTCTCCTGGTTACATTCAACGCTTGTACAGGAGATGACAATAACATCGGTGACAGCGGGCCATCTATTGATTTTACGACTAACCCTGGAGCTGGTTTTTTAACCGGTGACGCAACACTTACTGGAGGAGTACCCATTAATATAAAAATTACGGGCACTAAAGGGGACAGTCCGTTAAAAGTACTGCACATTAATTCTAAGAATGGATCTGGATCAGAACAACATGTAGATTTTACTACCATGAAAGTTAATGGTACGGCTGCCTCTTCCAACCCAATTCTGATATTGAATGCTTCAGATAAAAGTGGATTTACCTATACAATTGAGTTTCCTTCTGAATCAAATTCGGACACTATTTTGTATACCGTGGAATTAGAAGATGAAGCTGGTAAGACAGATGACATTAGCTTTACGATCACCACCAACGATATCAGAATTACTACCTTAACCAATAAAAAATTAACAAACAGTGCTTCTCCTGCTGGTCAGGGTGGTATTGATCTGCATACAGGAAATGAAACAGGCTCTACCGATCCAACTGCAGAATTAGCTGCCGGTGGTAATTTATTACCAAGCCTGGATTGGTCACAACAATTCAGCCCTACATCTTCTGAAACAACCATCAGGAAACCTGGAGTCGGATTTAGTTTCGACGCATTAACCACTAAACCAAATATTCAATCTGAATACAATTTGGGAACCGATGTAAATAGCCCTGTTACAGGTAAAAAGGATGATGTTTACCTCATTAAAAGCGGCAACTTTTACTGGGCAGTAAAAATTACCAATATTTTTATCACTCCGCCTTTGGGACAGCCAAATGGAGACAACCTGGATCACTTTGTCTTAACCATTAAACAATAATTCATTATTGTTCGAACATATTAATAAAAAAGCCCGGGAAGATTTCCGGGCTTTTTTATTTAAAATATATAAATCTTACTATTTGAAATTCTTAAACTTCCTCTGCCTGCTTTAGCTTTTCCAGGTTTTCTGCAACTCTCAATGCTTCGATAATTTCATCGATATGCCCATTCATAATATCTCCTAAATTATACATCGTCAGATTAATCCTGTGATCAGTCATGCGGTTTTGTGGAAAATTATAGGTCCGGATTTTGTCAGATCGATCACCGGATCCCACAAGCGTTTTTCTTTTCGCTGCAATGGCTGATTCGTGTTGCTCCACCTGGCTGTCACGGATTTTCTGAATTAATCTACCCATCGCAATTTCTCTGTTCTTATGTTGGCTTCTGCTGTCTGTACTTTCCGCAACAGCCCCTGTAGGAAGGTGTGTAAATCGTACACCGGATTCTGTTTTGTTGACGTGCTGACCTCCCGCTCCGGAAGATCTGAATGTATCCACTTTGAGATCTGACTTGTTGATGTTTACATCTTCTAACTCTAGCTTCGGCATTACCACAACCGTCGCTGCGGAAGTGTGTATTCTTCCCGATGCTTCTGTATCTGGAACACGTTGAACCCTATGCGCTCCGGATTCAAATTTTAACTTTCCATACACATCCGTACCAGATACATCCATCACAATTTTGTTATAACCACCTACTGAACCTTCATTCTCAAAAACAACTTCATGGGTCCAGCCCTGCATATCAAAATACCTGGTGTACATTCTAAACAGGTCTCCGGCAAACAAACTAGCTTCATTTCCGCCTGTTCCTGAACGAATTTCAAATATAACATCCTTGCTGTCTTCAGGATCCTTTGGCACTAAGAGCAGTTTCAATTCTTCTTCCAACCTGGTTACCTCCGCTTCCGCCGATGCCAATTCCTCACTGGCCATTTCCACCATTTCTTTATCCCCAGATCCCAGGATCTCTTTTGCTCCTTCAATATTGGATAAATTTTTCTTGTATTCATGAAACAGCTTCATGATTTGCTCAAGGTCTTTATATTCCTTGCTGATCTTTTTGTACTCTGAGATGTTGGTGACAACCTCAGGGTCAGCCATACGCTCTTCCAGAAACTGGAATCGCTCAAGAATAGCCCCTAATTTTTGCAATAATTCCATGAATATTTTTTACTCAAACCGCAAATTTACAATTAAGCTTAGACTTCACCTAAGAAGGTTGAATACGATCTTAAAGAGGTTTCTTTAAAAGTGTCGAAAAATAATTGACGGTGGTCGAAATTTTAGTCAGGTAAAAATAGAATCAACTACCTTTGGGTATCCATGAAAGTAACAGAAATTATTCGACTTGCATTTGAAAGTGTCCGGTACAATTTACTCCGTTCAGTACTAACCCTTTTAATCATTGCTTTGGGCATTACTGCTCTGGTGGGCATTCTTACTTCCATTGACGGTATTATTTACAGCATGAGCAGCAATTTCAATTCCCTTGGAGCAAACTCCTTTTCGATTGACCGTAAGTCTGAAAATTTCAGAAGACATGATCGGGGAAAAAGAACAAAACAATCACCTTCCGTTAGTTACCAACAAGCCCAGGAATTCAAAGAACGATTTGGCAACAAAGCCATTGTTTCCATTTCTTACGGTGCTGTTGGGAATGGAATCATAAAATATCAAAATAAAAAAACCAATCCCACTGTAAGAATCAGAGGCATTGATGAAAATTTTTTTAAAGTAATGGGGTATGAAATTGAGTATGGTCGAAGTTTTTCAACTCATGAACTGGAATATGGAATCAGCAAAGCTATTGTAGGAAAAGACATCATCAAAACTTTGTTCGATGACAATGCTGAAAAAGCTCTGATGCAGACAATAACCGTCAACGACCAAAAATACCAAATCATAGGCGTACTTAAATCCAAGGGTTCAAGTATGAATGAGGGTGCTGACAGAAGAGTTTTAATCCCATTAAATAAATCAAAAATTGAATATGCTACACTGGACTCGGATTTTGACTTGAATGTAAGTGTGCCGATAGCCCAACAATTGGATGATCTGATATCTCAGGCTATCGGCGAGATGAGAATAGTCAGGGGCCTTAAGAGTTATGAGGAAAATGATTTTGAAATAAACAAAAGTGATGGAATCATCACGTTTCTCAAAGACAATACAGTAAAATTGAGGGCTGCAACAATTGCCATCGGTTTGATGACTTTGCTTGGAGCGGCTATTGGACTTATGAATATTATGCTGGTTTCTGTTACAGAACGAACGAAGGAAATCGGCATAGCAAAAGCACTCGGGGCAACAAGAAAAACAATTTTAAGCCAATTTCTTATAGAAGCCATGATGATTTGTCAAATGGGAGGCATCGTAGGAATATTGTTGGGAATCCCTGTGGGTAATATAGTTACCCTATTAATGGGCGGTTCCTTTATCATTCCCTGGGCATGGATAATCCTGGGTTTTGTGGTGTGCACTATTGTAGGTATCCTATCTGGATTATATCCCGCTTTGAAGGCATCTTCACTAGACCCTGTAGATTCTTTGAGATTTGAATAAGAATTACTTCTTAATCCTATTGTTAAAGAACTTAGCAATTGAAAATTGAATAATTTAATTAAAGTAATACTGTATGAGTCTACTGGGTGATTCTGATCAATCTGACGGTCTCAATTTTAGTGTCACTCATCAACTCAAAAACAAATTTATACCCATCCAATTCGATTTCCATACCCTGCTCAGGAATTTTTCCGGTGGAGGTTATTAAATAACCGGATAAAGTATGATACTCTCCTTCAGGAAAATTAAAATCATAAGTATTATTCAAATAATTGATTTCTAGCCTACCTGAAAAAACATATTCATCATCCGAAATCACTTTTTCAATAAACTCTTCTCTGTCGTGTTCATCTTCAATTTCGCCAAAAATTTCTTCCAAAATATCCTCCTGTGTGATAATCCCGGAAGTTCCTCCAAATTCATCTACCACACAAGAAACAGAAAGTCTCAATTTATTCATCCGCACCATTAAGTCATAAACGTTTAATGTCTCCGGAACAAATGGCATGTCCATGATCATGGACTTAATGCTTTTTGAATCTTTAAACATTTGCTGGTGATGCACATAACCAAGTACATTATCAATGTCACCATCTGTTACAATTATTCTGGACAACTTGGATTCAGCAAATAAAGTAATGAGATCCTCCTTGGATTCTGAGACATCTATATGTATGATTTCATTTCTTGGGATCATACAACTTTTTACCCTGACCTGTTTTAGATTAAGTGTATTCTTGAAAATATCTGTATCTATATCTTCATCTGAAATATTCATTGTGCCATCCAAATAATGCTCCAGATCAAGCAAGGAAAACCTATACCTTGAATGAGGTTTGGACTCTTTCATAAATTTTCTAATCATAAAGTTGGACAATCCCGACATAAGTCTGGAAGGCACATATAGAAGTTTATAAAAGAATAATATTGGATATGCACAAATGGAAAGTAACTCATTAGAGTAAAGTCTGAAAAGAATTTTGGGCAGGAATTCTCCGAAAATCAAAATGACTGTAGTTACCAAAAATGTATTGACCACAATTTTGGTTCCTTCTTCAAAATACAGCGGATTCAAAAGTTCTCCGAAAAAAGAAGTAAGCAGGAAGGAGAGGGTTACAAGAGCTATATTATTGCCTACAAGGGTCACCGCTATGAATTTATCCGGGTGATCATAAAAATCGGACAAAATTTTGCCACTGGAAGACCCCCTGTTCTTTCTGACTTCAACACCCAATTTATTGGCTGTAAAAAAGGCAATTTCAGTGCCTGAAAAAAATGCACTCAACAGTAAAAACAATACAATCCAAAAGACAAGCATGTGAAAACTTAAGCCACAAAGATATGGATCACCTTGAGATAATGCTTATATTTCACATGATCTAATGATTTTCAATGTTTTAAATCTAAGCATTTACTGATATTATAATATGATACCCACGCTTTTTTGTGGGAAGTAGTTATAGCCTCTTTGGTAAAAAATACCCATTTTTCGCTAAAAATATTGTAATTTTACGCCTCTTCCCTGAATAAATTCCTTACTTCCTCCCACATTTTGGAGTGATATTTGTTATAATTGTTTGAATTTCAGATCATAAAAGATGAAACTATTTAATTTGTTCATGCAGGAGCTTGCTGTAGACCTTGGCACAGCAAATACCCTTATTATGCAGGATGACAAGGTGGTGGTGGATGAACCATCCATCGTTGCGGTGGATAAAAAAACCGGTGAAACCATTGCAGTTGGCAATAAAGCCATGCAGATGCATGAAAAAACACATAAAAACATTGATACCATCCGTCCTCTAAAAGATGGGGTCATTGCAGATTTTCAGGCTGCCGAGAACATGATTCAAGGAATGATCAATATGATCGGAAGCAAAAGGCGGTTTTTTACCCACTTGAGAATGGTTATATGCATTCCATCAGGGATCACTGAAGTGGAAAAAAGGGCAGTTTTTGACTCCGCGGATCATGTGGACAGCAAAGAAACATATTTGATTCATGAACCTATGGCTGCAGCACTTGGTATAGGCCTTGATGTAGAAGAGCCTGTTGGAAATATGGTCATCGATATAGGTGGCGGAACAACTGAAATAGCTGTAATCGCTCTTTCGGGTATAGTTTGTGACCAATCCATTCGAGTAGCCGGAGATGAATTTACAGAGGACATCATTGATTATATGCGAAGGGAACATAATTTGTTGATTGGTGAACGAACTGCAGAAAAGATCAAAATAAATGTTGGATCCGCAGTCATGAATCTGGACAATCCGCCCGAACCTTATGCAGTAAATGGTCGTGACCTCATGACCGGAATCCCTCGCCAAATCATTATCCGATATGAAGAAACTGTAGGGGCTCTTGATAAATCCATCATGAAAATTGAGGAGGCAGTTCTTAAAGCTCTTGAGATCACACCTCCGGAACTTTCGTCGGATATATACAGAACGGGACTGTACTTAACAGGCGGCGGCGCCCTGCTTAGGGGTTTGGATAAAAGACTTAGTCTCAAAACTAATCTTCCCGTAATTGTGGCCAACGACCCTTTAAGGGCTGTGGTCCGAGGGACAGGAATAGCATTGAAAAACACAGACAGATTTTCATTTTTAATTGACCGTAAAAGTCTCTAGTCTTTAGATTTTATAAAACAAAACTGACTTACCGAATAATAAATTGATTCCATGTTAAATGCACTTCGCATCATCATAAGAAATGGGTCGTTTATTCTTTTTCTCGTACTTCAGATAATTTGTTTCTATTGGATCATAAGTTACAATCAAAAACAGAATAAAATTTATTTGTATACAGCCCAGCTTTATGCAACGGTATTAAAAAATAAATACCAAAACCTCACTTCCTATTTCTCACTAAAGGATAAAGCGGATCAAATTGCAGATGACAATGCAAAACTACTTTCGCGATTGTTGAATTTGGAGGCGACTCAAAAATCCGACAGTACAATTCTGGATTCTACGTTATCTAAAACTATGGTCCAACCTTATACCGTTCTATCTGCACGTGTAATAAATAATTCACTTTCCAGAAAAAACAATTATCTCACTTTAAACAAGGGTGGTCTCGATGGTTTAAGTCCAGGCATGGCAGTGATAACCCTGAGCGGATTGGTAGGTATAGTAACTGATACAACCAGGCATTTTGCAACAGTTATGTCGCTTCTTCATTCCAACTCCAGAATAAGTTGCAGTTTAAAACGGAGCGGGTTCTTTGGTTCATTAATTTGGAAAGACAGGGATCCGAGTATTTTACAATTGGAGGATATTCAAAAATATGCAGATGTTCGCATAGGAGATACACTGGTGACAAGCGGATATTCCATTGTTTTTCCAAAGGGATTAACCATAGGCTATGTAAAAAGTTTTTATGCGGAACCCGGTGCGTTCACCTATACCATTATCGTTAGTCCAAGTCAAGATTTAACAACTGTGGATAGGGTGTATGTGATTAACAACAATCTTAAAGAAGAAAAAGAACACCTTGAATCATTAACCCGGGAATATGAATAAAGAATGGAGAATCAACGGGCTTAGGATAATCATCCTTATACTTTTTCAAGTTTTTATTTTGAAAGGCATTCGACTTTCTGATGCCCCAAATCAGTATGTAAACATTATTATTTATCCGGTTGCGATTCTATTGCTTCCGATGGCTATCCCCCAATTCTTTGTATTGCTCATTGCTTTTATTGCCGGATTAACAGTAGATCTTTTTTATAACAGTATAGGCGTACACGCAGCCGCTTGTCTCTGGATGGCAGCTTGCAGAACATTTGTCCTCAAATTCCTTGAACCAAAATCAGGATATTCCATTGACCAGAAACCCAATGGTTACTCCCTTGGTATATTCTGGTTTTTTCAGTATGTATCTGCTTTAATGCTTATTTATTTTTTCTTTTATTTCAGTCTGGAAATTTTTACCTTTGTTTATCTGGGAGAAATACTCATAAAAACTATACTGAGCTTTGTAGTTTCCATGTTCGTAATTTCTATCCTTCAGATTTTACTAAACCCTAAAAATTAAACGGTGTCTCAGGACAGCAGGAAGTTTAGATTTATTCTCCTCCGGGCCTTTCTGGTAATATTGGCTTTGGTTTTTATTTTTAATCTGGCTAAACTTCAGTTGTTCGATCCATACTACATTAACAAGGCCAGCGCAACTACACTAAACCAAAAAACCATTTTCCCGGCCAGAGGATTATTTTATGACCGTAATGGAAAATTGTTGGTCATCAATTATCCTGCTTATGATCTTTACGCTACGTATAAAGAAATTAAGCCTGGCATGGATACTCAAAAACTATGCAGACTGCTTAATATCGATGAGGAAACGTTTAAAATCAATCTTGAAAAAGACTGGTCTTCTAATAAATATTCAAAATCCGTACCTTTTGTTTTTTTAAAAAATTTGGATTCAAGAACCCTCCTCACATTTCAGGAAAATCTCTATCAGTTTCCCGGATTTTATCCTACACTACGAGCCGTAAGAAAATATCCTGAACCATATGGTGCTCATTATTTAGGATATATTAGTGAAGTAAATAAACGAGATATTGATCAGTCTGAAGGACTTTATAAATTAGGAGATTACATTGGAGTGACAGGCCTTGAAAAGCAGTATGAAGAATATTTGAAGGGGGAAAAAGGAGTACACTTTGTCATCAAAGATAAATTAGGAAGAGAAGTAGGTTCTTTTGAAAATGGTCGACTGGACAGGGACGCAATTTCAGGATATGATATGATGCTGAGTATTGATGTCGAATTGCAAAAATATGGGGAAGAGCTCATGAAACATAAAGTAGGAAGTATAGTTGCGATAGAACCTTCCTCCGGAGAAATTCTTGCAGCAGTCTCTTCACCAAATTTTGATCCGAATCTGTTAAGTTTTAATCCCAATAGAGGTAGAGATTATGCTTATTTACTTAAAGATACACTTAAGCCTCTTTTCGACCGATCTGCATCAGCCATCTACCCTCCCGGATCTATCTTTAAACCAATCCTTGCTTTGATCGCAATGCAGGAAGGTGTGCTGAACGAAAATACTCCTCATGCATGCACTGGTGCATACTATTACAAAAATGTGTCCTATGGTTGCCACCGTCATCCTTCCCCGTATAATTTGTCGGTCGCACTTCAACATTCCTGTAATTCATATTTCATCGAAACATTTAGAGATCTCATCGAAATTAATGGTTTTGATAAACCAAAAATTGGCTTGGATTTATTATCTAAATATCTCGGAAAATTTGGTCTGGGCAAACCTCTGGAATCCGATCTAAGTACAGAAAACGGTGGATTTATTCCAACATCCGATTACTATTCGCGATTATACAAAACGGATAACTGGCGTTCCACATACATTATCTCTGTCGGGATCGGCCAGGGTGAATTGCAGCTTACTACCCTTCAAATGGCAAACTTAGCCGCAATCCTTGCTAATCAAGGCCATTACTATGCACCCCATTTAATAAAGCAATTCAGCAAAACGAATCAAACCATCCCGGAAAGATTCAGAACAAAAATTGAAATTCCTATTCATAAAAAATACTATGAACCCGTAATCAATGGAATGGAATTGGCAGTTAGCAGCGGAACGGCTACATTAGCCTACAATCCCGAAATCAGCATTTGTGGTAAAACAGGAACTTCACAGAATCCACATGGAGAAGATCACAGCGTATTTTTTGCATTTGCCCCAAAAATAAATCCAAAAATTGCCATCGCTGTATATGTCGAGAATGCAGGCTGGGGTGGAGCTATAGCTGCACCAATTGCATCTTTGATCATCGAAAAATATCTGAAAGGCAAGATAGCTCGAATAGAACTCGAAGAAAAAATGAAAAAAAAGGACCTCATTAAAAAAGATAAAACATGATTATTTCTGCTATTGTTGCAATGAATTCTGAGGGCTTAATTGGTGACGAAAATAAAATTCCATGGCACCTTCCTGCAGATTTAAAATATTTTAAAAAACAAACTATGGGGCATCATATCTTAATGGGTAGAAAATGCTTTGATAGTATCGGTAAATCATTACCGGGTAGAAAAAATATTATCGTAACAAAAAATCCAAATTTTATAGTTTCTGATTGCATCATTGTGAATTCAATTGAAAAAGGAATACTGACCGCTAAAGAAAATAATGAACAGGAATTATTCATCATCGGTGGTGGAGAGATATATCGTCAATCTCTTCATTTGGTCAGTAAATTGTATTTAACCATGGTTGCGTTCAATGGAACCGGAGATGTTTTTTTTCCTCAAATTAATTTTAATGAATGGACCCTTATCAGTGAAAACAAGCATACAAGCGATGACAAAAATAACTATGATTATTCCTTTCTAATTTATAAACGAAAATGATAAAAGAAGACTTAATACACTATTATTGGCACACCGGCAAACTCAGACAATTACACCTTAAAACAACCGACGGAAACACCCTTAAGATTCTTAAACCCGGCACTTACAACACCAACCAAGGCCCCGATTTTCTTTTTGCCCAAATTGAGATAGATGGTGTAATTTGGAATGGGCATGTTGAAATGCATGTTCATTCATCAGACTGGATCAAACATAAACATGATGTGGATCCCAATTATGCAACGATCATATTGCATGTCGTTTGGAAGCACGACAAAGCGATTTTTCTTAATCACTGCGAAATACCAACCCTTGAGTTGTTCAGTTTAATTAGTGATGCAGAAATATCTACCTATCAATACTTGATGAATAATATTCAGCAGATTCCTTGTAGTACTTTACGTTCTGATGTACCGATGTTGACCATACATTCTCAAATAGAATCAGCTTCAATTGAAAGAATTAATTCTAAAACTGATTTATTGCTGATGCAATTATCCAACAATAAATCAGATTGGGAGACCCTTTTTTATCAGAAATTCTGCCATTATCTTGTCACCCCGGTGAATTCTTCTGCAATGAGTGAGTTAACCACAAAAGTTACCTGGAGTCTATTGAAAAAATATTTAGATGACCCATTTAAAATGGAAGCATTACTCTTTGGTGCTTCAGGATTGTTAGAGGACCCTCACAATGATCCATATCTAACCAAATTAAAACAAGAAGCAACTTTTTTAATAAATCTTCACAACATTAATCCCATGAAAAAAAATTCATGGAACTTTTTAAGGTTAAGACCGGCACACTTCCCAACCATTCGACTTGCTCAAATTGCTGCATTTTTCCATAGAAATCCAAATACATTCAATAACCTGCTACTGCTTGAACATCTTAAAGACATTCAGACAATGTTTAAGGTTCAAGCTTCTGAATTTTGGGACATGCATTATACTTTTGAAAATTCAACTGTAAAACCTTCCATAAAAAAGTTGGGATCCACAATCGCAGATTCTATACTGATCAATGTCATTTGTCCAATCCTGTATATCTATGGTGAATACATTCAAGACTCAGTACTTAAAAACAAGGTCCTTGGCTTTCTTGAATGCATTAAGGCAGAAGAAAATAAATTTACCAGACTTTGGATAAAAACAGGACAAAAAATAGAGAATGCAAGACAAAGCCAGGGAGTTCTGCAACAAATTAATGAATACTGCCTGAAAAATGCTTGCTTGAAATGTCGGATAGGACATCACTTAATGAACACCAACACACCTAAAGAAAATATAATTATATAGCAATTTTTGAATATATGTTTGACTTTAATTAAATTTGTCAGTTGTTTAGCCATAATTAAGTGAATCATGAAAAAATTTTACTTCCTGCTGTTGTTTGCCGTTACCATCCTAAATCCTGCTCTGGCCCAAAGAAGTGGTTTGTTTATGGGTGTTCAGTTAGGCATTCAGAATTCCTGGATTTTTAACAAAAATGACTTCGATGCCGGGGGAGTATTGGATTTTAAAGCCACTTTTAAACCTTCATTTGGATTAAATGTAGGCTACAATCTAAGTAAAAATCTTGGATTTCAAAGTGGGATCATTTTTTCACAACAGGGTCAAAAATACATTACTGACGGCAACAGCCTTGCAGATTACAAAACCGATCTTAATTATTTGAAATTTCCACTTTTATTAAAATGGAATTCTGATCCTGAAAAAATAGTCTCCTTCTTGCTTCATGCCGGAGTTCAAATATGTCTTTTGCAATCGGCTAACTCTTCAAGAACCGGAGGCTTTGGATACTACAGTCCAAATCTTACTGATGTGAAGGACCTTTATTCTTCCAGTCCATTTGAACTAGTATTGGGTTTTGGTGCAATGGTCAACCTGGGCAAACTCAATATTTCAGCATTGCTCAGACCGGAATATTCTCTAACTGACATTGAAAAAGTAGATCTTAAATCCAGCAGTCGAGACATTGCAAGAAATTTTGTTTTCTCAATTCCACAATTAAGTTTGAATTACTCCTTGAATGATTAAACAGTAGTTTTCATTTTATTTTGAAAAAAACGCTCCAACTCCTACTGGCCCCTATTTCTTTTCTTTACGGACTAGGCGTAAGTATTTACCAGGGATTTTATTTATCCGGATTTTTTAAAACACTCAAATTTAGTATTCCCATCATCAGTGTAGGAAACCTTACTGTTGGAGGAACTGGAAAATCCCCACATATTGAATATCTGATAAGACTTCTAAAAGACTATATTCCGGTGGCAGTTCTGAGTCGTGGCTATCGTCGAAAAACTTCAGGACATATTTTATTGACACAATTGCACACCGCTCTTGACGTAGGGGATGAACCTGTTCAAATTAAAAACAAGTTTCCGGATGTTCCTTTTGCAGTCAACAGCAACAGATCAATTGGTATTCCAAAACTATTGTCGCAACACCCTGAGATAAAAACAATACTTTTGGATGATGCATTTCAACATCTGGAAGTCACACCCGGTCTTAACATACTGCTTACAGAATATTCAAATCCATATTTTAAAGATTATCTGTTACCCAGTGGCCGACTTAGAGAGTGGCGCTATGGTGCACGGAGAGCTGACATCATTATTGTAACAAAATGTCCGACCCAACCCAATGATTTAGAAATTTTACATTGGCGACAAAATTTAAAACTTGAAGAAAAACAAAAATTGTTTTTTTCCTTCCTTGAATATGGAACACCATATCATATTTTCAATTCGGATAAAATTTTTAAACTTAATGAGGGTCTGGATTTAATGGTTATCAGTGCAATTGCCCAATCATCCTACATGATAAATTATTTGTCCCCTAAAGTAGCTTCTGTGACAGATTATAACTTTGAAGACCATCATTATTTTACGGAAACAGAGCTTGCACATATTTTTACTCAATTTAACAAGGTAAGTCATTCCAATAAAATGTTACTCACTACGGAGAAAGATGCTACCCGACTGCGATTGCATGAATCATTTCTTAAAAGTCAAAATATAGATATATACGTACTCCCTCTTCATGTAGATTTCTATAACAGGGACCAGTTTGACCAGACCATTAAAAATTTCCTTTTGGAATTCAAAATATAAAAATGAGAATATTCATTTTACTGGTACTGCTTATGACACAGCAGATTGGTTTTGGCCAGGGAAATTTGGTCCAGTCAAATGAATCTTACCAATTACTCATAAACAAAATTGAAACAAAAAATAAATCACTGTTCCTTTCTCCCGTTTTTTTAAATAATCCTTCGCAAAGCAGAATTATTCCGGAACTAAGAAGTATTAATAAAAATGTATCACCCGATGCTTATAAAGAAATTAGTACACCAATAAGAGAGATTTTATATAGATACCCTGAATATCTTTTTTACCATAAAGACACATTGGATGATCTTGCCAATATCGAAAAATCTAAACCATTCCTTAAATATTTATACCACAATTCTCATTTCTATTCCATCCTTAGAAAATCATTCTATGTATTGGCAGATCCTATGTTTGAGATTAAAGCTGGTGTCGAAAGTTTCGATGCCACTTCCAATCTGCTTACCAACAGAAGAGGAATTAAAATTGCAGGAGGATTGGACAACAGGATATTCTTCAATGCTTCAATTACGGAAACACAAATCGGCACCACAAACTATGTTGGTCAATTTATTAAAGAATATCAGGCCTTTCCCGGGGCAGGATTTCTTAAAATTTACGACAGTAAATTACTTACCTTAAAAAATTCATACGATTATCTGATAGCAGAAGGAAATGTTCATTTTAACCTGATCAAAAGTGTGCATCTTACCTTTGGTCATGGCCGAAATAAAATTGGGAACGGCATAAGAAGTTTATTCCTGTCGGACTTTTCAAGCCCGTACTTGTTTCTAAAAATAAATTCTCAGTTCGGGCCAATAAGCTACCAGAACCTCTTTGCAGAATTATCTGCTGAAAACAGAAGTTTCAATTCCGTAGACCGGTTGTTGGATAAAAAATATATGGCTTCTCATTTCCTAAATTTTAGAATAAATAAGCGGTGGAATTTTGGAATCTTTGAATCTGTAATCTTTGGCAGAAAAAATGGATTTGAGCTTCAATATTTAAATCCTGTAATCTTATACAGAGGGGTGGAACAATCTCTTGGCAGTCCGGATAATGTGTTATTGGGATTTCAATCCGAAGTAATTGCATGTAGTTCATTAAAATTTTATGGACAAATGCTTTTTGATGAATTTGTACTCAACAGAATTGTAGGATCGCCAACCGGATGGTGGGGAAATAAGTACAGCATTCAGCTTGGTTTATTTTATTTTGATTTTCTTAGAATTAAAAATCTAGACGTTCAGGCAGAATTTAATTCCATTAGGCCTTATACTTACTCATTCAGAGACAGTGTTGCAAACTACTCCCATAATTACCAATCTCTGGCTCATCCTCTTGGATCCAATTTCAATGAGTTAATATTTCGCATCAATTACCAGCCTTCTGAGAGGATTACCTGCCAGTTTAATTTCCTGCATTATGTAAAAGGAAACGATAAGAACGGATTAAACTTTGGTGGAAATATTTTAAAATCAAATGCGCAAAGGGTAATGGATTTTAACAACCAAATTGGGCAGGGTGAAAAAGTGAAAGTATTTAAAATAGAACTAAATAGCTCCTATCGTATTTGGAAAGGAATCTACTTAGATTTAGATCTTGGTTATCGTTTTAATCAATTGAATAAGTTTGAAAATTCATACTGGATGATGACTGGATTAAGAATGAATCTGGACAGACAACGATTTGATTTTTAATAAAAAATGATCAAATATCTCATTCTAAATCCAAAGAAGAATTAAAAACAATTAGCACATTTTCCTTCTCCAATTTTTTTTCCTTTAGTTATAAATAAAATATCAGCTCCTGAGGAAAAGAAAAATCATTTTCGTATAATTTCAGCTCCTATTGCATTGAGTCTGTCATCAATTCTTTCATACCCTCTGTCAATTTGATGAATGGAATGAATAACACTTTTTCCCTGAGCAGAAAGCGCTGCAATCAGTAACGCAACGCCTGCACGAATATCGGGTGAAGTCATTTCTATTCCTCTCAAAGGATACTTTCTGTTGAGTCCATTAACAGCTGCACGATGAGGATCACATAAAATGATCTGGGCACCCATGTCAATTAATTTATCTACAAAAAACAGCCTTGATTCAAACATCTTTTGATGAATAAGTACATTGCCCTTAGCCTGTATGGCCATGACCAGTATTACACTCATAAGGTCAGGGGTAAATCCGGGCCATGGTGCATCATAAATAGTCATTACTGAACCATCCATAAATTGCTGTATCTCGTATTCCTCCTGAGCTGGGACCAGGATGTCATCTCCGTTGATTAAAAGTGACACTCCCATTCTTTCAAAAACAAACGGAATGATTCCCAAATGTTTTACCCCTGCATCTTTTATTAAAATTTCAGATTGTGTCATTGCAGCCAGACTTATAAAAGAACCAATTTCAATCATGTCCGGCAATATCTTATGCGTAGTTCCGCCAAGTTTTTCTACACCTTCAATATGCAGTAAATTAGAACCAATTCCCCTTATTTTGGCCCCCATTCTATTCAGCATGTGGCAAAGTTGTTGCAGGTATGGTTCACAGGCAGCATTATAAATGGTAGTCTCTCCACTTGCCATGACAGCCGCCATTATGATATTCGCTGTGCCTGTTACAGAAATTTCATCCATTAATATATAAGTGCCTTTCAATTTTTCAGCACTGATATTGTATTGATTGGATTGCTCATCATAGTTAAAAATCGCACCAAGCTTTTGTAAGCCAAGAAAATGAGTGTCCAACCTCCGTCGGCCAATTTTATCTCCTCCGGGTTTTGGCAAAACCGCTCTTTTGTATCTTGCAAGCAACGGGGCCAGGAGCATAACTGAACCTCTTATCTTTCTGGCATTGGATTGAAACTCATGTGTCCCAAAATAATCCAGATCTACCTCCTTCGCACAAAAAGAATAACTGTTAGGTCCTAGACGTGTGACGATTACACCAAGTCCTCTGATCAGCTCAATCAAGTGTCTGATGTCCAAAATATCTGGGAGATTTTCAATGATCACCAATTCTTCAGTAAGTAAAGTGGCACACAAAATTTGTAAGGCTTCATTTTTTGCCCCCTGAGGAGTTAATGTACCATGCAATTTATTCCCACCGGTTACGACAAAACTATCTCCTGTATTCATGCTATAAAATTAAAATTATTCTTTCTCCCGCTATTTTAATCAAAATCAATGGTATCTCCCGGCTTTAGCTTTCCTGTCTCTGAAATTTTAGGATTACTCTCCGGTTTACTCTGGTCTATTACTTTAAGCAAACTCAGATCTTCGATTTTATTACCCAAAGCTTTCCAGCCTTTGACATCAACAAATTCATTGAGGGTAAGAATTTCATCAATTTTTTCATTTTTGCGCTTATATGAAAAAAGTACTTCCGGGTTTTTATGCGTACTTACAAAATACAATTTTGAATCCTTATGATCGGAAATAAAAGAAAATTTCTGACCAAGAGTTGAAGTTTCTATTTTAAATCTTTTTGCCATAGACCATCTTTTCTCCCCGTCAAAATAAATGACGGAAACTATTTTATCCGGATTGAATTTTTCAATTACCAAGAGGTCCTCGTATGCGTATCTGTTGTTCATATCGTATTCCGTTATCTCGTAAGTACCTGTTTTGTAAAAGGCAAGCAACAAATCTCCTTTATTTAGTCCCCCCAAAGATCTTCCCCTTCCATCTGTATTAAGTCTTCCGGTATTTTCATCATACCAAATAGATTGCGCAGTAAGTGTGGATTTACCCTTTTCCTTCAAACTTACTTTTCTAACAGGATATTTGGTTACGATATTACCCTGCGAGCTCCTGCCTTTTATGTCCAATTCGGAAAAATTAAAATCGAATTGTTTAATTTTTGCAGAACATCCCGCAGTAAGCTGAATACTTACTATTTCCGCCTCTCCTTCCGGATTTGCAGAAAAATACAAGGCCTTAGATTTTGGATGTCCCTTAGTAAGATCATATTCTTTATCTCTGGTCACACCAGTCACATTAAATCTCTTGGCCATCGCCTTACCTGTTTCCCCATCAATATAAATTAGGTTATAGGTTGTTCGTTCATCTCCCTTTCTCCATACATCCACATGCAGGATATCTTTTCCTACAAATGTTTTTTCAGATATCCTGCTCACTATGCATTTGGCATCAGACCTAAATACAATGATATCATCTATATCTGAACATTCTTTAACAAACTCATCTTTCTTCAATCCCCATCCGATAAATCCTTCTTCACGATTTACATAAAGTCTTGCATTGTTTGCCACTACTTGTGTAGCCTGTATGGATTCAAATTCCATCAATCTTGTTCTGCGCTCTTTACCTTTACCATATTTACTAAGCAGATTTTCAAAATAAGCAATTGTATAATCTGTAAGATGAGCCAAATGATGTTTAACCTGATCAATTTCTGATTCCAGATTCTTCAAATTCTCATCCGTTTGAAATTTATTATACTTAGATATTCTCTTAATCCTAATTTCAGTGAGATGAGTTATGTCATCCAGGGTAATGGAACGATTAAGCCTGATACGTTTATCTGCTGATTTAATATTCATTTCAGGTGTAATCACGTATTTGGCGAGGCCTGCTTCAATATTTTCTACTACTTGTTGCCAACTTGTACATTCTTCAATATCGCGGTAAATCCTGTTTTCAATGAATATTTTTTCGAGTGAAGTAAGATGCCATTTTTCAAGCAACTCATTTTTTCTAAAATCTAACTCTTTACCCAAAAGAATCCTGGTGTTTTCTGTTGAGATTCTCAAAATATCCTGCACGCTTAGAAAAACAGGGCTATCTTTTACAATGACACAAGCGTTAGGCGAAATGGATATTTCACAACTCGTAAAAGCATATAGCGCGTCTATGGTAACCTCAGGTGAAACCCCGGGTTGTATTTCAATTCTTATCTCAACATCTTTTGCTGTGTTGTCAGAGACTTGTTTTATTTTAATCTTACCCTTCTCTGATGCTTTTACAATAGATTCAATCAATGAAGTGGTCGTCACGGAAAACGGTAACTCCCTGATCACTAAAAATTTCTTGTCCTCTACCTCAATTTTTGCTCTGATTTTTACCTTGCCTCCACGTGCCCCTTGCTGATAATCCGAAACATCGATTTGGCCACCGGTTTCAAAATCAGGATAAATTTTTACCTTATTGCCTTTTAAATATTGAATGGAAGCCTTGATGATTTCAATAAAATTGTGCGGCAGAATTTTAGTTGCCAATCCAACTGCAATACCCTCTACACCTTGTGCCAATAATAATGGAAATTTCATTGGAAGTACTTCCGGCTCTTTATTCCTTCCATCATAAGATAATTGCCACTCAGTCAACTGTGGATTGAAGGCTACCTCCAGGGCAAACTTGGTCAATCTGGCTTCTATGTATCTTGGAGCTGCCGCAGAATCTCCTGTACGGAAATCGCCCCAGTTACCTTGGGTATCAATTAACAGGTCCTTTTGACCCAGATTTACCAAAGCATCCCCTATAGCTGCATCTCCGTGCGGATGATATTGCATGGTATGCCCGATCAGGTTGGCCACCTTGTGATAACGACCATCTTCCTTTTCATACATACTGTGGAGGATCCTTCGTTGGACCGGTTTTAAACCGTCTTCAATAGCCGGCACTGCCCTTTCTAGAATTACATAAGAGGCATAATCCAAAAAGTAATCCTGGTACATCCCATCAAGGGTTAATATATGATCGCCTTCTTGCAAAGGAACATCCTGATTTTCCATAATCGAGTTTGAGTAGGGGCAAAGTTAGCATATTTTGATATATTATAAATAATATATATATGTCATTTCATAACAGGTTTGCCTTTTTGGTTAAATTATTATTAAAGCCACCGGACAATTTAATCTAAATGGACGTCCTCAGGTCAAACCATCACAATTAAATTTTATCTATATGAAAAACAAGATTTTTTTATCCGCTTTGATGACACTTATTTCCGTAGCAATACTAAGCGCACAGCCAGGACCTGGAAATCACAGACGTCACCATCAAAAGGAAAGAATAGAAAATGGCAAGCGGAATGGAGACCTAACAAATAGGGAATATGTTCATCTTAAACAGAATCATAAAAGATTAAAATGGGCATACAGACAAGCATGGAGCGATGGTCGTCTAACAAAAAGAGAAAAACGCGAATTAAGAGCTTTAAGGTGCAAAACGGACGAACATATCTACAGAGAAAAACATGATCGGGAAAGAAGAAGAAATTGGTAATTATGGAATACCACAGGCCCCCGGGTAGAAATTGCCCTGGGGCCTTTCTTTAAGCTTCGACATAAATATATTTCAATTAAAATTTCAGTAAAATAATATATTCATTCGGTAATCACTGACGATCGATAGTTTTCAAAACACGATTTTGCACACGCATATCTTGAACATCTTCTCTCTTGCTTACAGAATTATTCTGGACCCCCGAAATAACACCTTTGCACTTTGGAGAATTGCATTGACATACAAAAGACTCCGCTTGCTCATCTAGAAAATTTGCATAATCCAGACTTAACTCCTCTCCGGGAAAAATTTCTCTGAGCGCTATTACGTCAAGTCCTTTATATTGTGTATTTGGATCGCAACTATGATTTTGAGGCGCCCATTCCGTAGGATTATTGTCCCACAAACAATACACCTGATTGCTCAAAGGATATGCGTATTGTTTGAAAAATCTCTTATCATCTATATTCCAGTTTTTGTGGACATATCGCTTAGTTACTATTCTTTGTGCTCGCTCCTCACCCTTAAATATAACTTCTCCTTTCTTAAATCCCATCTTTGCATAAATTCCAAATCCTGAAATGGCGTTGCCCTTCATCTCATACTTTTTAGATCTGGATTTATACCTTTTTATCCCCTCATCAACAATCAGTCTCAAAAAGCCTTCCTGCCCGATTCCGTCATATTTCAAAATATAATCTGCCGATCCCTCATAACCTTCAGAATAAAAAACGGAACATGTAAAATTGATTTCTAAAAAATAAACTTCATTTGAATCGGTCACTCGGAAATCCAATCTTGCATATCCAACACCATTGAAAGCTTTGAAAATTCTTTCAGCTGCTTCCCTTAAAATTTTGTCCAGTTTTTTGTCCTCACATGGTTTATTGGCTTCAGGATGCAATTCTGAAGTCTTTAAGGTATATGTTTTATAAGCAAAATTTTCAGGAAAAATATATTCTACTGGTTTAAAACTCCGGCATTTCCTTGGCTTACTTTCATCTGCAACCACAAGGACGGTGAACTCTCTTCCCGGAATATATTCTTCAATGAGGATATCCCGGTATTCATTTCTTAAAGACTCAATTTTTTTAAAAAGATTTTGTGGTGTATTAACTTTTGATTGATCGTCTATTCCAAGGCTATCACCTGCTTTTATTGGTTTAACAAACATTGGAAATTTCAGATGATTAGTGATAGAACTCAAGTCTGACTGATCGTTTACCTTGTAATATGCCGGTGTATTGATGCCTTCACAATATGCGACATATTTCATTAAGTCTTTTGGTGGATCATACAATTCAGCGTTTGGACCTGTATACGGAAGATTAAGCAATTCCAAACTATGGATAACATCTATGGAAGGAATATCCCATTCGAGATAGCCTTCACAAAGATTGAGAAATACATCATAAGAATGTCCAGACAATTCTTTCAGTTGCTTATAAGTAGTAAGCTTATTCAAAAAAACGTGATCAATAGTAGCTTCAGGCATCAGACTGGATAAATCCCTTCTGGGATCATAATTCTGATAATCCACTGATGAAGATCCATAATCTGGTTGTAAAACACAAATTCTCATGATACTTTTCTATTTATGGCATCGTCCATTATGTCCGCAATTAATTGGGTAAAAGAAATAGAACTTAATCTTATAATCGCCCCTATCGAAGTATAATTTTCATCTTCACTCAAACCACACTGGGCATTTGCCTCCAACACAAACATCTTTCCTGTATTTTCATCCATACGAATATCAATCCGTGTATATCCTGTTCCTTTAAGACTAATATATGTCTCTAAACTTAATTGATTCAATTGGGGTATTAGCTCGGCTTCAGGTAAAAAATAGTTAAACAAAAATTCATTACCGGCAAGTTCTTTTTCATCATCGTAGGTTTCCCACAATCTGTCAAAGGATAGTATTTGTTCGGTTTTTGGAATATTCTTACTGAATACTCGTTCAACCGGAGTATAGCATTTAATTTTATCCGGCTGTTGGAAAGATCCCACCAACAAAGTAGTAAATTCTCTCCCTTGGATAAAACGTTCAATAAATATTCCTCCTGCAGCAAGGTTCCATCCTCGATATCCAGATTTCATCTCCTTTAATCGCTCCATACACTCTTCCTCCGTCTTCACAACATTTTTTATTCCAAGGCCCATGCTTCCTCCTGAAATTGCAGGCTTTATAATAAGAGGTTTACCCAAACGCTTAAATATGCTTTGTATATTCTCTCCATTATCTTGAATGACTTCCCAGTCAGCATTCGGGACTTGATGATTATCCAACTGGACTTTCATGTCGATTTTAGATGTCGTAATGTCGTAGAAGTAAGATTGGGCACCTGTATAAATAAAATCCAACCGTTCAAGTTCATGAATAACGCTTACACCTGGTGTATCATTTATTTCGTCACCATCACACAAATTAATAATCAATGGAATTTTAGTGGTAACCATCTGCTTAATATTAGATAACACCTCACTGAAATTATTTAAGCTAACCGGCTGCCAATGCCATTCCACTTTTAACTCATCAAATACTCTATTGTATTCCTGAAAACTTTGATCGAAATCATAGTAGTAAGCAATATTCTCGTCCACTGCATCCAATTGCGGGATAAGAATCCAAACCGAATAAGATTCATACTTTCCTTTGATCCGATTCACTCCACTTGCTTTTGATATAATTGCTTACCTGATAACGATGTCTGGCATCAGAATCAATAGCTAATGCGCCCGATATCAATCCCAAACATTGTGAAGAACCACAATTACAGATAAAAGGCTGGTCCATTTCCCATTCTGTTGAAGGATAAAAAAACTTTAACTCCTCCCCATTACCAATATCCTTTATCGCTATTATCATCATTTGATCAACATCAAAAATAATATTTGGATCACAACTGTGATTGATATATTGAAGGAATTGTGGTTCCAGAGTTATATGCCTGTCCGGACCAGTCTGTACCGTTAGATATGTAGGTCTTTCTAAAATTTCATTTGCACTGAACTGTATTATGGTCTCACCTTTTAAAAATGGCGTGCTGGTAAATAAAGCTTGCACATTCTTATCCTTAGCTCTTTTAAGATTTAACACCCCATCAATTTCTTCAATAGTTTCCCACAATAGATCAGGACAATAATATGTTTTTTCCAAATGATTTAAATTTATGTAAAGATGATATTTATTGCCTATTTAAAAAATAAATAATGGGTATTTTTCAAAAGACTTTGTTTGTCCTTTTTTATGAACGGAATATCTATAAATATGCTTAAATAAAATATTCAGTTTAGTTGGAGGATGGATTCAGTTTCAATGAAGTATAAATCAAATTTCAAATGATTAGAGGTATTTAGTATCACTTGAATACTCTGAAATCTATATAATGGAAAATAAAACTTACTAAATAATAATGGACTTCCAAAATTTTACCTATAAAAAAACCCTATACAATCAACAACAGGTTATTGCTTGTATAGGGTAATATCTAAATAGATACGATAAATTACTTCAACCCAAGAAGGAATCCAATGGTAAAATTAGCATCCCAATCAAATACAAATGTCTTACAACCTGTTTCGTCGGCTAAAGCTTTGTAAATATTTAAACCTGCTTTCTGTTTTTCACCAGTAGAGGTGTAATCCTGCGGAGCTTTTAAAACAGTATATCTTTCTTTGCCATTTCTGACCTGCTTTGCCAATTCAAATGGTATACCTCCAATAATGAAACAATTGGCTCTGTTACTTTCAGGAACCTGACTCAATACCTTACGCACATCTTTATAAACCTGATCGTCACTTAATCCTCTTTGAAAATATTTGGATCCATGAGATTCATAGGCATTGATTTTTCCATTTAACTTATAAGACACTTTTGTATTTCCGGAACCAATATCCACCATAAATGAATTATTTTCAAATGAAGCCGGGAGGACGCAATTCAACCCATAAGTACCTTCTTGTTGCGGTGTTACCTCATTTACAAAATAGCCCAAATCCTTAAGGCCTTTTGAAATTTTAATGACCTTGGGCTCGGTCTTTGCCCCCGAACTTACAACAAAGTGAATGTCCTTGCCTCCTACTCCAAAATCGAGCATTCCACGAATATAATTTTTTAGACCGTTACGCACATCATCATCAGTTGCCATATTTTCATAAACCAGACTGGATCCAAATTCTGCTTTTTCAAGCTTCCAATTTTTATTGGCATCTATTCTAACAATAAAGGAATTGAAACCGGAAGCACCAAGCTCTACAACACCCTTCAATTTTCCATTCACCGGAACAGGAGCAGTATAATCAAAACTTACTCTTGGCGTTTCAGAAGCAGCCTGGTTATTGTTTTCTGTATTCGGCTCTGTAGTCGTCTGCTCAGATGTAGCAGATGTGCCCTCCTGAACTTCCGTTTTTGCGCCATATTTTTCCACTAGCCCAGGACCAAATTTCCTGTATAACATAAATATTCCTCCAAGGATAAGCATCACAATAAGGAATCTTGAAAAAGCAGTTAGTTTCATTGTTAGTTTTTTAAAATGTTTTAAAATTTCTAAAGTCTACGAAGGTAGAAAATACTCCATATAAACAAAAATTCCTCCAGCTAGTTCCCAGAAATTATTGAATGGTAAAAACTTCCGATTGGCTTAGTCCGCCATTTCTTAAGATTAACCAATATATCCCCGGCAGAAAATTGGCTAGATCAATTTTCTGTTCACCTTCTTGTAATTTAATTGTCTTGAGTGGGTGACCCAAAACATCACACATAACAAGTGGAGATCCTGAAAATGCTTTTTTACTTGATTTTATGAGGATATAGTCCTTTACCGGATTGGGGTAAAAGCTGAATAGATTAATTTCCTGTTTAATATTTTCAGAAGCAACAGACACAAAGCTGGAAACCAGACTTCGTTCAAACATCCCCCGCCCATGAGTGCCAATTCTCAATTTTTTATTTGCCTTGGAAATACTTAGGTCCATAACAAGACAGGCTTCCACCAAACCTTCATTGAAACTTTCCCAATCCTTGCCTGAATTACTGCTGAACCAAACACCTAAGTCCGAACCTACATAGATATGCTCTGGTTGGAATGGATCAATTAAGACAGAATTAAAAGGGACATCAGGAAGTCCATTCGTCAGGGGCAACCAATTCAAACCTGCATCTTCAGAAAAAAATACATGCGGTGTACCAAAACCGGAACAAACAGCAAAAACCCTTTGAGGTATATTTGGATCAACAGCAAAATCCATTACGATCCGATTTGGAATTCCGGCTTGTATATTAGTCCAGGTTCTGCCTTTGTCTTTACTTCGAATACATTGCGCATTTCCCTTTCGAACCACCGCGCCCTGGATTCCTTGTTTGAAAGGAGTGGTAGATGCATATAAATAATTACAATCAGAAGGAGCAAAACTTAAGGCATTACAAATTCTTCCGGAATCAATCAAAGAACCCTGTATCGGTTTAGTCCAGGAGGCGCCACCATTTTCAGTAAGATAAAAAGTATCTCCGGAGGTAGCAAGTATGTTCTCTTCTGCTTCACATAAACAAATTGGTGCAATAAAATTTGCAGTGTTCGCACTCTGTTGTGGGAAAATATACTGAAATGTCTTCGCCCTATCGATCGATCTAAATGCAGCAAGCCAATAAATACTCCCGTATACTTTTTGATCATTCGTAGGATCAATACAGGTGAATCCCCCATCTCCTCCGATCACCCTTCTCCATTCAGGTTTACCTTCATATACCGCTGTTGCATTGTCCTGAAGGCCTCCAATGAAAAAATTGGAATCTTGTGAGGAATTAGAACACGATGGATAAAATTGGACCGTCTGTAACAAACCATTGCAACCTTCAAAACTTACACCATTATTTAATGTCCTGAAAACACCCCCGTCCGTTGCCAGATACACTACATCAGGATGGTTAGGATGTCGGATGATGTCATGAATATCTGCATGGACATAACTCGAATCTCCTTCCGGCCCGCCAATTTTAATGTTATCATAATACCAGGCATTCCATTGACTGCGCCTTTCAAGGGAGGAAGAAGCGCGATTGAACTTAAAAACTTCCACACCACCACATAAAATATCATAAGGATTACCTGGGTGTACGCTGATGTCGTGGGCAATCCAATAATAAGTATAGCGCAAGGCAGCACCAAGACTTTGCCATTGATCTCCAAAATTATTGCTCTCCTGAATTTCAGATGCATTGCCAACCGGAGATCCCACACTGGCTAAAATTCTGTTAGAATTAGAAGGATCTTTAGTCAACATCACTTTACCATTAAAAGCAGGAAATCCAATTCCACTTTTAGTCCAACTCACTCCTCCATCCAAGGATTTATAAATTCCACCATCCCTGGATAATAGATTACCTGCCGCAGCAACTATTATATCAGGATTGTCATTTTTTTGGATTAAATCAGTAACGTTTATTACTTTAAGTGATTGTTTCCAAGTGTGTCCATTGTCCTCGCTAATAAATATACCCTCAGAAGTTCCTGCTATAATTCTTGCTGCATTTCTATAATCTATAATAATTTTATTCACACCTTTCAGATCTTCCCTGGACCAATCCAGGGATGGCTTCCAGGAAGTCCCGCCATCGGTTGATTTTAAAATGCCGATTCCATAACTTCCTCGCGTCCGCCAAACACTGTGTCCTGTTCCAACATTACCATAATTATATACTTCTCCTGTGCCTATATAAAGGGTATTGCTGTCAGTTGGATGTATTGCCATACAGGAAACTGATAAAACAGGATATCCGGTAGAAACATGATGCCATGCTTTTGGACCGACTCCGGCTGTATATGATCTCCATAATCCTGCACCGGCGGTACCTACAAAAAGGGTGTTTGGGTTTTGATTGTTGTATTGGATTTCAAGACACCTGCCTGCATAATTCAGAGGCCCCATTGCCGCCCAGGAATCAATGGGTGTGGTGCGGCTTGTAATCTTGTTGCGAATGTATTTTTGATATTCATTAGTGAATTGATCCATATTAATTGACTGTTCAGGGTAAGACCTTGAATAATAAAAATAATCCAAAGCATTACCAGCTTCAACTTTAACTGTCTTTGTTTGAGCAGGAGGGTTAATGCTACAAGCCGAATAAATAAATAGGTACAATATTAACAACCACTTCATAAGGTAAAAATAACCAATTAATGTTGCGATGCTAAAATAAATTGGGTTGAAACCAATTGGAATAAATCAAAGGTGAAAAATAAATTAAATTGGACAATACACACAAAATTGACTTTTGAAAATTAGGATAAAAATTAAATCCAAAGCTGCTAATTTGTAATAACCACGACTTGACCTGACACCCGGCTCAAAAATTTGATAATTTGTTCAAGTACTTCTGTTCGTCTGTTTTGATTATTGTTGAGCAGGTTATTTGTTTTGTTACGGGATGTGCAATTTTTATGGCCTAGATTGTTTTGGCAATATCAATTGCTTTGCACTTATAGTTGCGTGTTTAATTTTAAGTAGCCTTTCCAACTTTTTGTATCACTATAGCCTTCTTGCAATTTCTCAAATCCTTCTTTAGTCATGCTTTATTACAGATTACATCAATCGGTTCTTAAATATAAAAGTTTTGGTTAAACAAATCAATAACTTGCATTAAATTTGGTATGGAAAGATGATAAAAGTACATCATATCTTAATTTATAGATATTTAAAATTTTATTAATCAAGGATTTATAGAAGATACCTAGCTGATTTAGAAATGAAGATTTTTTATAAAAATATTTTATTTCATACTCATTCAATTACTTCCCTAGTATGTGCTATTATTTTATTAGGTTATTATCTTTCTTCTACTTCAATAGATGAATGGAATAAATCTCAAAGTTCGGCAATGCGCATTTGTAGGAATAATCTGAAAATATCAGATTCAATTAGAGGAGATCTGAAACAATTTTACAGCAGAAACAATGCAACTTATAATCAGATTATTTCAGATATGGATATTCGATCCGTTAGTATTCAAGATACAATAAAGCCTGATCACTGCCTTTCTGGCCATGAAGCTGATGTCTGGTATCTTGGCAAGAATGGTATAAAGTGGATTAATGATACTCCAACGGTCATTACTGGATTTGCAGATGATGTTTATGAAGTACAATCAAGTATATGTGATAGGTCTGGCGACTTACTACTATACAGTGATGGAAATTATATTTATAATAAATTTCATGAGAGAATTGCTAATATTCGTAATTATAGCGGATCAAGTAGCTCAATGTTCTTAATTCTTCCTCAACCCGGAAATGACTCTATTTATTATGTCTTTCATCCACAAGAGACAACAGGTTCTGTTAATGATTCTTTGTTTGATTTGTTTTTCACAGTAATAGATATTAGGGCTAATCTCGGCCATTGTAAAGTCTTGAATCTTGGACAGCTATTACTCAAGACAAGTTCAGAGAAAGTTACTGGAGTTCGACATTGTAATGGTAGAGATTGGTGGATAATAGGACTAAGAGCACCCGATGAAGCATTTCATTCATGGATTCTTTCTGATACCAGCATAAATGTCAGTAATCCTATTATATCATATTCTGGTAATATAAATCACTTAGCTTTTTATGATCAAGAAAATCTTGGTTGGCTTAAACCAAGCCATGATGGAAAGTTTCTAATAGAAGTTACATCAGGAAGTCAGCTCTATTCAACATTAGAAATTCATAAGTTTAATTCCACGAGTGGTATAATAACCGATGGTTTACAAGTTTTAGGCCAAGTCGATAAATTTGAAGAGTTATATTCAATTGAATGGTCTCCCAATCAACAAATAATTTATGTTACAGGATTTAATAAGTCCGGAGGATATGATTTATTTCAAATGAACGTATCCAAGTATGATCAGAATTTTATAAGAAGCAGCTTAATAAACTTAGCTTCAACACCAAGTAATATAGGTTCACCTATTTTAGGAAAGGATCAAAAAATCTATCTTACCAATTATGGAACTAATTTAGGTAATTTACATATTATTAAAAAGCCTAATAGACTAGGAATGGATTGTGAATTAGAACTTTTTAATTTTGATGTAATGAATGAGTTAGATTTAGGTGCTCCCTTATTTGCATCTGGCTTACAATTCCCATACAGAGTATATATACAAGGTGAGCACCTCGTATGTCAAGACACAATGGTAAGGTATATTCTTACTGACCCCTGTTCTCATCCTGAGACGCAATGGAGCGTATTCGATGGTGCTAAGATAATGCGACAAGCTGAGGATACCATAGATGTATATTTTGGTAAGAGTGGCAATTATAGGATCTCAGCAACTTATCCTACAGAGTGTGGATTCAAGACAGATACAATTGAGATTGAAGTTGAGAAATGTAAGTGCAATAATGAGATATCTTGGAGCACAATTGATACCTTGGTTTGTCAAGGTTCTGATGCAAGTTTTAAATTCAGCACTACAAGTAAAGAAGTGTATTTAGATAATCAGAAGATTAACACAGATAGCTTTACTTTGCCTAATCTTCAATCTGATACTTGTATTAATTTGAGACTTGTCTATCCGCGATTCTGTGATTCCATTATACAAATTTGTATTAGAGTATTGCCTGTTGCAGTTGATAGTGTTATTTTTAATTTATGCCCTACTGACTCTGTTTTTATCTATGATACTTGGTATTCTAAGGATACTAGCTTTACACTTCATTATATTAGTAAATTGATCTGTGACTCCCTTGTAACTTATAAAATTGATGCTCATTCATTCGATACAAGTCTTGTGATCCTTGATTATTGTATTGGAGATACAGCGATTATTAATAATCAAAAGTTTTGGTTCACTGATACTTTACATCAGCTATTTCAATCTACCTCTGGCTGCTTGGATTCTTTTCAGCAACTTATTATTAGTTTTAATAGTAACATTAAGCGAACAAGTCAATCATATCAAAGATGCTTTGGAGATTCAATATTTATTCTTGATCATTGGTATTCTGGTGATACAGTTCTTATAGATACTCTTATGTCGAGCTCTATGTGTGATTCCATTAGTACCATCACTATTGATATATTACCAGCAATCGCACCCATTATTATTAATTATTCAAGATGTCAAGGAGATACATTGCTTTTAACTACCTCACAAGGATTTTTAAGTATTACGTACAGTCGAATGTTCAAGGATACATGGACTAGCTTCCAAGGATGTGATTCAGTAGTTCTCCACCAAGTTAGCTTTTATCCTAACAGTTCTTCTTCATTATTACTATCCAAGTGTAAAGGAGATAGCATCTTCTATAAGGATAAATATTATATTAATCCACTTAAGCTTGTCGATAGCTTTTCTACAGTATATGGATGTGATTCTTTGGTATCCATTGAGATTGTAGATTATCCTGTAAGTAGCTCAAGTCTAGAGGAGATGAGTTCTTGTCTTGGTGATTCTATATTATTTCAATCTAATTGGTTTAAAAAGGATACAACAATAGAACTTTTATTAACCGACCAGAATGGTTGTGATAGTATTCATCAAGTAAGTCTAAGTTTTAGATCTTTACCTGATACAACTAACTTAAGCTTAAAGGTATGCAAGGGTGATTCTATTTTTTATGATGGAACTTATTATTATGATTCTGCACGGATTATAAGAGTGTTTCCTAGTTCCAATAATTGTGATTCAATTGTTTATGTAAGTATAGATCTTCTTTCAGCTCCAATTTCATCCATTGATACTTTCTCAATTTGTCCAGGAGATTCAATATATATTGATAATCGATATTATTATGATTCAGTAATCTTGAGTAAGAAGTTTCAAGCCGTGAATGGCTGTGATTCTTTGCATACTATCATTATTTCATTAAATGCTTCTCCAGAACCAGTTTCCAAGCTAATTGACTTTTGTAAGGGCGATTCCGTTTTAGTTAAATCGCACTGGTATAAGAATCCTGAAGACTTACAATTTAGAATTCCATCGGCACTTAATTGTGACAGCCTTGTTTTGATCAAGTTAAAATGGTATCCGACAGTGGATATTAATCTAACAACTGAACTAGATTTGGTTATAGGTTCTACAGTTGTTTTAGATGCTGGAATAACTCAATCAGGTCTTATTTATCGATGGTATCCATCTACTGAGCTTTCATGTAATGATTGTAGTAATCCTATACTAACTGCAACTAAGGACGCAATTTATTATCTAGAGATTATTGATCAGAATGGTTGCCTTACATTGGATTCAATAATTATTAGAATTATCAAGTCAACTAATAATGACATATACCTTCCACCGATATTTAGTCCTAATGATGATAATATTAATGACATATGGATCCCTATCGTTGGAAGCAGCGATATTGATATATATCAGATTTCAATCTATGATAGATGGGGAGCTATGGTCTTCTCAACAACTACTCTAGCAGGCTGGAATGGCAAGATTGGAAGCCAGCCAGCAATTCCTGGAGTGTATGCTTATTTCATTTCTTGGCAAGATGGTCAAGGAGTTAGGCATAATACGCGAGGAGATATTACTCTGGTTAGATAGAATTAATGTATCTGTCCTACTAATTGCCTATTCTTATAAAGACTTCCTATTATGAGGCAATAATTCTGCGATTCGATTAATGGGATGAAGCAAATATGCTCAAAGCAATAAAAATATCAAATGCCGGAAGCTTCCAACACTACATCTACGATGCGAACGGTGAAAGAACATTAAAAGGCTTAGGTAATTATGCTGTAGTGAATCTAAATGGACAAAGCCAAACCAATGCTACTGTAGGAAATTATGCTCAATATGTCAGTGGCTACATGGTTATGGGACCGCATTACATGGTCACAAATCATTATTATTCAGGCACCGAAAGAATAGCTTGTAAATTAGTTGGTTCAGTAGATAGTAGTGTTGATAATAGTCTAGAGTTATCTGGATCAGAAAAAGCAGGACTCCCAGATAGACAAGCAGAAGATCTGGAATTGGTCAGAACGGAATTTGGATTTGATACCTTAATCATTGAAGATACTGATCCTGAGGAAGACGACTGCGAAGATGAGCGACCGATTTCCGACGATTTTGTCGGAATGAAGCACGACAGTGCTTCAAGGGAGTGAACCACGAAAGTGGCATGTAATAAACACCAATAATGTAACATATTTCTTCCACCCAGACCACATAGGATCCAGTACATATTTAACAGATGAAGCTGGAAATCCATACCAATTTTTACTATATTTGCCTTTCGGTGAAAGTATGGCCGAACAGAAAGCTGGAGGCTATTCTACGAAGTATAGATTCACAGGCAAGGAGGTAGATGAGGAGACTGGACTCTATTATTTTGGGGCTAGATATTATGATCCGAGGATATCGTTGTGGTATGGGGTTGACCCACGAACAGAAAAATATCCGAATTTTTCATCTTATACTTATACATTTAATAATCCTATTAAGTTTGTAGATCCAGATGGAAGAGCGCCCCAAGTGATAACACCTGAAACTATTTGGGACATTATAAATGTCGGAATGGGTGTTGCAAGTTTTGGTGCAAATATTGCGTCTGGTAATGTTGTAGGAGCAGTTGCAGATGGTATAGGTCTTGCTTATGACGCATTTGCAACAATTGTTCCAATTCTGCCCGCTGGAGCAAGCACTACTCTTGGTGTTTACAGACTTACTAACCTTTCCAAAAAAGCATTAGGAAGTGTTAGTGCTGCACAAAAATTATTCGCAGGTAATAAAAAATTTCAATCATTAAATTCATCTTTAAAGAGAGCATTTAATGCAATTGATAAGGAAACAGATATTGGAACACTAGCAGGGTCAATAAAAGAAAAATTAGGTATACCTTTAGATGTGATTAAAAAAGAGGCAATTGATGGAAAGTTTGATCATACTAAAAAGCTTGAAAATGGAATACAAAGTATGAAAAATGCGGTTGACAAAATTAATGAAACATTTGATGGTGGTGGTTTAAGTAAAGAGCAAATAAACGTCTTAAGCAATACCAGAGATCTGTTAAATACTAGAGTGAACAAACTTGAATCTATTCTTAAAGAAGCTGATAAAGTTGCTAAAAAAATAGAATAATGATTACTGCAGAAGAACTACGTAAATTATTTTTTGAAGTTCGAGATCAAGGTCGAGAACTTTCAGATAAGGAAGTTTTAATATTGTCTACTGATATTTTGTCAGGATATCATGAAATATTTTTCTCTGACACTATATTTTGTCTTTCATTTGGTTCATCTTATTTTAAAAAAAAACCTGAAGTACTTAACACTATTTTAGATTATCCTTTAGATGATAATGACTTAGGTTATACTTTCGACGCCATCAAATATTCTGACTTAATTGAACAACATTTGATCAAAATATGGGAATACATCGATTTTGATAAATATGTTAATGGTTGGGATTATTCATGTATGTGCGCGTTAAATGTGATTTCATATTACATTTATAGTACTAAAGATATCAAACAATATAAAATGTTTTATGATAGATTTATTAATAATGTTAATATATACAAGAGTCATATAATAAATCCAAAATATAATGAAAGATTCTTGCGATTTTTAAACTCTTATTATAGCGAGTTACTTTTTACATATTTTGGAAGAGATAGAATCAATATGAGTTTTGAAATTGAAGAAATAATAAAAAGTGAAATTAACATACCGAACATTCTAAAATAAAAAAATAAATTATCATTAATTGCAATACAATAATTCTATTTTGAGGACCAAATTTTTATATGTATAATTTAGATTGATTCCTTGAATTTTATTATTAATCTTTCATGGAGTATAAAGGATATTAGAAGATTTGAGTGTTTCCAATGGTTTTCTCCTAAACAATTTATTAAAGGATGAGGCTGGAAATCCTTATCAATTTATCCTATATTTGCCTTTCGGTGATGACCGACTGGTGGCGCTACTGCGCCAATCGAGTGATAAAGATCACTCGATAAGAAGGGAACCGATTGCCCCTGCAATCGGCTTGAAGAAAACCAAGTTTGAAAGATAAAGATTACCTTACTATGAAGTCTAAAAGTGGAACTTGCTGGCCGAACAGAAAGCTGGAGGCTATTCTACGAAGTATAGGTTTACGGGGAAAGAAGTTGATGAGGAGACAGGTCTTTATTATTTTGGGGAGAGGTATTATGATCCTAGGATATCGTTATGGTATGGTGTCGATCCAATGACAGAAAAACATCCAGACTATTCAGCATTCGTATACACCGCTAATAATCCGATTAAATTTATCGATCCTGATGGGCAGGATTATTATGAAGGGGAAGATGGTAAAATCCAATGGTTTAATTCTACTGAAAAGAGTTACACGTTTGACAAAAAAAAATATAAAAATATTGGTGAATCTTATGCTTCCTTTGATGGAAATTATTTGAAATATCATTATCAAAATAAAGATAAAGACGGGAATATTTCTCCCAATATGCAATCATTTCCTGCAGTTTCTGGAAGACCTGATGGTAATGGAAATTTCGATTATTCAAAACAAAATCAAATGAATCCCGAAAATGGCCCAATACCAGCTGGAAATTATACCATGAATATGAACGAAGCACCGAATATGACAACTTATGAAAATTTATAAGGGACAATTGGAGGGTTTCTAGGTAAAATGGGTTTAGGTAAACGAGGATTGTTTCCTGGAGGAAGAAGTTCCTGGGGAGACGGTAGAATTGATATTAACCCTGATAATGTATTTGTAAGTCCTTCAAATAATCCGTTTGATTTGGGAGTTACGAGGGGTGGATTTACAATTCATGGAGGTTCAACTCCAGGAAGTGCTGGGTGTATTGATTTGTGTTCTGGCTTTGGTGCCTTCAAATCATTGGTTGAACAAAATAAAGGAAATTCAAATGAAATACGGTTAAAAGTAAATTACAATATGGTACGACCAGTGCCTAGTAGATTTTGATGAAAAAGATAATTATAAATATTTATTTTACATATTTTAATTTGCTATTACTTTCTATAGTGGCGATAATTTTTACTATTGACTTTTTTGAAGCATTGTACAAGCCTACAGATTATAATTTTAATCAATATTCAGTTGATGTAAATCGAAGATCTCTAAAAGCTTATTTGATAAGTGCAGGTTTACAGAATTTATCGTTTTATTTAATTATCGTTTTAGGATATTTCGGTTTGAAAAATGCTAGACTTCGAATCATTTTTAATATTTTGATGATTTGCATTTACGTGGCAATTGTTTATGCGTATTATCAATGGGCAGCAACAGGTTATGATCATTAGATTGTAATTTAAATAGCGAGTCTATAATTAATATGGAAACTTATAATGTTAGAATATTATATAGATTGCAATAATTCAGCGTTCGGCATCTGATCATAGGTTTTGCCGTCTAGAAGTCTGCCTGTAAGTTTTTTATTCTTACCGCCCCACTGTTTAAAGAAGAATGGAGTGTTGGAACTGATGCATTGATTTTTAATGTCAACGACCCATTGTTTTTTCATAGGTCTTGCTTTGTGTCCAGATTCACCACCGACGATAACCCAGTCGATATCTATTAAGGTATCCGTCCTACTAACTGCCTATTCCTGTAACGACTTCCAATTGTGCGGCAATAATTCTGCGATTCGATTAATGGGATGGTTTTTTATGCGACTTAAAATATCTTTAAGCCATTCATGTGAATTGATACGGTTAATCTTGCAAGTTCCAAACAAGGAATAGATAATTGCAGCTCTATGTGCAGACTCATGTGACCCTGCAAACAGGAAGTTCTTTCTCCCTAAAGCCAGCGGCCTGATACTGTTTTCAATGTATCCGTCCTACTAACTGCCACTTGCCAATGGTCACTATTGATAATAGCTTTGTGCAAAAATAAATATGACAAAAGAAGGATTTGAGAAATTGGAAGAAGGCTATAGGAATAGCAATGTGAGTTTGAAAAGATATTTAGCGGGGAAGAATATATCTGTACCTCAATATTATTACTGGAAGAGGAAGTACATCCAGAGGTCAAAGGAATTATTGGGTCAATTTGTGAACATCACCTCAAAGATAAATTAGAATCAGTAGAAAGCAGTATTGATAATAGTCTAGAGTTATCTGGAAGTGAAAAGGCAGGACTTCCTGATAGACAAGCAGAAGATCTAGAATTGGTCAGAACGGAGTTTGGATTTGATACCTTAATCATTGAAGATACTGATCCAGAAGAGTATGATTGTGAAGGATGAGCGACCGATTTCCGACGATTTTGTCGGAATGAAGCACGACAGTGCTTCAAGGGAGTGAACCACGAAAGTGGCATGTAGTAAACAACAATTATGTCTTGTATTTCTTCCATCCTGACCACATTGGTTAAAGCACATATTTAACAGATGAGGCTGGAAATCCTTATCAATTCTTGCTATATTTGCCTATCGGAGACATGACCGACTGGTGGCGCTACTGCGCCAATCGAGTGATAAAGATCACTCGATAAGAAGGGAACCGATTGCCCCTGCAATCGGCTTGAAGAAAACCAAGTTTGAAAGATAAAGATTACCTTACTATGAAGTCTAAAAGTGGAACTTGCTGGCTGAACAGAAAGCTGGGGGCTATTCTACGAAGTATAGGTTTACGGGTAAAGAAGTAGATGAAGAGACTGGACTTTATTATTTTGGGGCAAGGTATTATGATCCTAGGATATCGTTGTGGTTTGGGGTTGACCCACTGACAGAGAAATATTTTGATTATTCTCCATTTACATACACTGCAGATAATCCCATAAAATATATAGATCCAGATGGAAGAGGTTATGGAGATATATACAATCTTGATGGAGAGCATATTGGTAACGATGGAATAGATGATAAAAAAGTGTATTTAAAGCATACAACAGATAATAAGCAAATGACAAGGGAGCAATCTTTGGCAGCAACAAATATGGCGCAAAAAGCACCAGGAGTGTCAAACACAACAGATGTAACCTCACAAACTGGACTTAATAATGACGAATTAAACCTTAGATCATCTCTATCAACTTTAAAGCAAGCAGAAGCTGGAAGTGCAAACTCGGCATTGGATTACAATAGTTGGAATAATGGATCAACTTTCACGAATGATTCATATGATTCAAATCCAAGTGCCTACTCTGAACATCCTGGCAAAAATGGTAAGTTTGGATCAGCCGCAGGAGCCTATCAATTTCTTAGCCAATTTTATAATGAGTCCGATTTTAGTCCACAAAGTCAAGATAAGGCTGCGGTTAGCAACATGACATCTAAAAGTTACAAATCAGCACTATCAGGAGATATGAGTAAATTTATTGGAGCGACAAAAGGCAGATGGATATCTTTAAATTATTGGAAAGCTCCAGCTCTTCAAAACGTATTCAATAAATATAGGGCCAATGAACTAAAAGGGAATTCAAATATTGCAACACCAATTGGTAATTTATTAAGAAGGTAAAAATGTTCAATACAAGCATAAGAAATATTATTTATAAATTAAGGTTCATGTTATCTATCATGTATTTAAGTTTGTTTTGCTATGGATGTAAAAATTCCCTTTCAGAAGCAGGAAGTAAGTATAACAAAAAATTACTTTTTGAGCTTTCAAAGGAAATAGTTTATTCCAAATTCAAACTTGAATTAGTTTCCACATTAATGCGAGATACATTAAATGGCGATTGGGAAGATGATATTTATGGGAGTCCTTTGATACTAAAACAAACATTGAAATTTTTTGAACTGAACAAAGAAATTAAAACGCATAGATTTCCAATAGGCTATGTAACAAAAACTACAATAGTTGAAAGATCAGTTAAATTGGTAAAAATACCGATTCTTGAAATTTGCGTACTTAATGGAAAAGAAAATTTATTTTATGTTTCAGGTTCGGATTTTTGTAATGGAGTAGGATGTCCTGAATTTATTGGAATTTATAAAATGACAGGCGAAATAATTTATGAAGGAATATCAAACCAAAGTGAATTATCCAAAAATTACTTGCCATTGGATAGTATTAGCGCATTGTATGAAATAAATATTAATCACAACAAGCAATGTGAGAATCTATTAGGATTATGGAATAGAAAATAGGAATTACGTATATTTATAAAGGTATATCGTTTTTGCAAAATATAAGATTGAAATACTAACGAAACTTAGTTGTTTTAAGAGGATAGGTCTTGATTCAAAGAAATTTTACTGACATTGTAAAGTGTTCAAATTTAGTTAGTAGCAATTCTTTTTCTTTATAAAGTACTATTTCACTAAATTGAAAGTATTACAGAACTTTGGGGTCCTCTAAAAAGTACAGCTTGTTCATTTTTCACTAAGAAGTATGAACCCTAAGTGTTCAAAATATTAATCAGCGTTACAGCGGCTTTACTTTTTGTTGTCATCTTATTTTCTTTATATTTACAATTAAATAAGAAGTAACAAATCCTTCTGTTAAATTCTTTTGAGAAGCACTATTATATCATAAAAGGAATACATTAAGAATTAAAACAAAGAGGCTTAAAACCAAAGAAGTTTTAAATATCCATCATTCAATTTTATCATTAATTACATAAGATAACTTTAACCGCATAGCCACAGCACACGGCAGTTGGACCGGTGATCCAATGAACACATTGGGTAATAAAGCATCAAACTATACACTTGAAATGGCGTATGAGAATATGCATAGAATTACAACTAAACAACAGGAACATATACGTGATGCATCTAATGTAGGCGAAAACACCTACGATAATTTATTCAAATATGAAGATGTGAATCATCCGAATGCAGTAACTTCCATCGAAAACCAAACAAACAGTGATGTCGAGGAATTTAACTATGATGCGAATGATGACCGAACGATTCCCGACGTTTTAGTCAGGATGAAGCATGACAGTGCTTCAAGTGAGAGAACCGCGAAAGCGGCTTGTACAAAACCATTAGAAAAAGATAAAACCAACTCAAAGCTATTAAAATATCAAACGCCGGAAGCTTCCAACACTACATCTATGATGCTAATGGTGAAAGAACATTGAAGGGAATAGGGAAATATGGTATAATGGATTTAAATGGCTTAAGCCAAACCGTTTCTACCATTGGAAATTATTCTCAATATGTAAGTGGTTACATGGTTATGGGACCTCATTACATGGTCACGAATCACTATTATTCAGGCACTGAAAGGATAGCTTGCAAATTAGTTGGTTCAGTAGATAGCAGTGTTGATAATAGTCTAGAGTTATCGGGATCTGAAAAAGCAGGACTTCCTGATAGACAATCAGAAGATTTAGAATTGGTCAGGACGGAATTTGGATTTGATACTTTAATCATTGACGATGTAGATCCTGATGAAGACGACTGTGAAGATGAGCGACCGATTTCCGACGATTTAGTCGGAATGAAGCACGACAGTGCTTCAAGGGAGTGAACCACGAAAGTGGCATGTAGTAAACAACAATAATGTCTTGTATTTCTTCCATCTTGACCACATTGGTTAAAGCACATATTTAACAGATGAGGCTGGAAATCCTTATCAATTCTTGCTATATTTGCCTATCGGTGATGACCGACTGGTGGCGCTACTGCGCCAATCGAGTGATAAAGATCACTCGATAAGAAGGGAACCGATTGCCCCTGCAATCGGCTTGATGAAAACCAAGATTGAAAAATAAAGATTACTTTAGTGTGAAATCTAAAAGTGGAACTTGCTGGCCGAACAGAAAGCTGGGGGCTATTCTACGAAGTATAGGTTCACAGGTAAGGAGGTTGATGAGGAAACTGGACACTATTATTTTGGGGCTAGGTATTATGATCCGAGGATTAGCTTGTGGTATGGTGTCGATCCGAAGGCAGAAGATGGATTAGATTACTCTCCATACATTTATACATTTAATAATCCTATATTATTTGTTGATCCAAATGGAGAATGGCCAACTCCAGCCGAAATGAAAGCATTTGGAAAAGGAATGGTTAAAGGCGCTGTTATTGGGGTAGTTGGAGGATTAGCAGTTGGAGCACTTATTGCTTCAGGTGGAACCGCAGCTCCAGCTATTGGTTATGCTCTTGCTGCTTATGGAACATATGAAGCTGGAAAATCAACCTATGAAATAGCTAGCGGAACAGAAGCCTATTCGGGTCGAGCATTATCAAGTGAAGAAAGATTTGAAAAAGGTGGTGAGTTAGTTGGTGGATTAGTTGGAGGTGGATTAGGATTTAAAGGTGTTAAGGGAATCTCAAAAGCTGGTCCAGCTGAAAAATTCTTTTCTGCAAGAGATAATAACTTTACTGGTTCACTAGCAAATAGATTAGGTCCGGGTCGAGTAAAAGCAGTAGAACAAGATTATTCCTTTACGGATAGCAAAGGTGCTAGACAATCAGGGGATATCGATTTAGTGGGTAATAGAAATAATGTTGAAGTAAAATCAGGTGGAAAAATGGATTTGACTCAATCTCTGAAGAATAAAGAATACTCAAGCTCTCAAGGAAAAGGATATTATTTATTTATGCCTAAAGCTACAGGCGCGCAAATTAGAGATGCTGCAAGAAAAGGTATAACAGTTATAAAAGATGAAGCAAATCTCAAATCAATACTTGAATAATTATGGAGGTATTATCAATTTTTTCAACCGATTTGTGGGCAATTGAAATACTTAGAATAAAGTTGTATTCTAATAAGCAATTATATATAGATAATGTAGCTCCTGATACAGTCTACTTAAAAGATTTAAATACAAACAGGAATGTATATTACTTCAATTACCTACCCCAGGACATACAACATGAATTAAGTTACAATTTTACAAAAGAGGATAAATTAATAATTGAAACATTTTTTAATTGTACAGTTTATTATTTGTTTTATCTGTCATATAGAGATCACAATTCAATTAATCAATTTATATCAGAATATTATATTTTATTGAAAGAAACTAATGAAAGTTTAGTTAATTCGGTTTTAATAAATCATCCTTTTGATGGTTTTTTAAGTAAAAATGATTTTAATGTATGATGAAAAAGTTCATCGAGTATGATGTGAAATAAAGATTGTGGTATGGTGTAGATCCACGCTCAGATAAATATCCTGGTTTGTCGCCTTTTAATTATGTGCCTAATAATCCTATTGGAAATATTGATCCATATTAAATGACTGTTCAGGGTAAGACCTTGAATAATAAAAATAATCCAAAGCATTACCTGCTTCAACTTTAACTGTCTTATTTCGATCAGGTGCATTGTATTGACAAGCCAGACAAAAAAATGTGAGTAAAAGTAAAGACCACTTCATGTGGTAAAAATAACGAATAAATACTGGGATGCTAAAATAAATTGGGTTGAAACCAATTGGAATAAATCAAGGGTGAAAAAAATAAATTGGACATTATATGCAAATTAGACTTTTGAAATTAGGATAAAAATTAAATCCAAAGTCGCTAATTTAATTGAGTAAAATGATATCCAATTTTAATTCGGCAATTCAATCGTAAACCATTTAAAATTTAAATAATCTCTACTCAGAATAAAAATGGATGCACTTAAACAAATCAAAAAAAATTTTCTAATAAAATCAAAAGGCAAAAAGGGTGCATTCAATTATAATATCCTGAATTAATAGATTCATGCTAAATATTACATACAAAAGTAAAATTAATTTACAAATTTATCAAACTGACAGATTAAATCGTGACTGCTTCAAATTACATCCACGAAGCAACCCAATTCATCTTACCATATTAAAAGTTGAATTTTTTATACCCAATTAAATTTGATAATTCAATTTTAACTTCAACCTAAATGTTCTAAAAGATTATCTCATTCATTAAAATTCAACTTGATTTCATCACATGAAATTTTGATAACCTTGAGTATCATCATCTTTAAAATGATCGCGCGGATGACCCTAATCCATTTTTTTCTAAATCTCACCAACTTCCATTAATTCGCCTTCATAAAACTTTCTATTTTTACCTTTCAATTACAAGATATGGTCACGAATGATTTTTCTAATGCACACTTTTTTAAAGAACTGGGAAAACAATTCCACAGCACTGATACGGAAGTTCCGAAGGAAAAAATTAACAACCTTAGGTTATTGTTAAAATACCATGAGTGGAAGTATTATGTAGACAATGATCCGGTTGTCTCAGATTTTGAATACGATCAATTGTATAAATTACTGGAAAGAACGGAAAGTGTTCACCCCGATTGGATTACAGAAGACTCGCCCACACAGCGGGTGTCCAGCGATCTAAGTACCAAACAGGAATCGGTGAGCCATCTTGCGCCCATGCTTTCTTTGGACAATACTTACAATCTGATTGATTTGGAAGACTTCGATAAAAGAATAAAAAAATTATGCTCCATTCCTGAAAATGAAAATTTGGAATATCTGGTAGAACCGAAATTTGATGGCGGTAGTATGGCCGTTGTTTATGAAAACGATTTGCTGGTAAGAGCCGCCACAAGGGGCGATGGGCAAAAAGGGGAAGAAATGACCCCTAATGCTAGAACAATCAGATCCTTACCGCTCAGCGCACCTTTTTCTTCCTATGGAATAAAGAAGGCTGAACTGAGAGGGGAAGCAATTATACGCAAAGATGTTTTTGTTAAGATCAACCAGGATCGTGAACAAGACGGTCTATCGCTCCTGGCAAATCCTAGAAATGCAGCCACCGGTGTAATGCGGACGAAAGATCCCGCAGAAACCGCTTCCCGCAAATTAGATGTGTTCATTTTTCAATTGGGGTTTGCCATAGATGAAAATGGTGAAAACAAATTACTTGAATATAAAAATCAGGAGGAACTCATTGACCTGGTGCAAAACCTGGGATTTTTAGTACCCAAAATTGAGAAAAAAAAATGCACCGGTATTAAAGAAGTTTTTGATTTTATAAATTATTGGGCCATCAAACGCGATTCATATGACTACGAACTGGATGGAATGGTCATCAAGTTAAATGACCTTGGATTGCAAGAACAATGTGGATATACAGCTCATCATCCACGTTGGGCGGTAGCTTATAAATTTCAAGCCAAACAGGCTACTTCTGTTTTACTTCAAGTAGATTTTCAAATTGGAAAAATTGGTTCGATCACACCGGTCGCCAAAATCGAACCCGTCCAATTGGCTGGCGTCACGGTGTCTTCGATCTCCTTGCACAATGAAGATTTTATCCGCACCAAGGATATTTTTCTAAGGGATACCGTTTTAGTAGAAAGAGCAGGAGATGTGATCCCTTATATTGTAAAATCTTTTCCGGAGTTAAGAGGAGCAGACGCTACTCCAATTGTTTTTCCTTCCGTCTGCCCGGATTGTAAAACCAAACTCGTTAGAGAAGAAGATGAAGCTGCCTGGAGGTGCCCAAATTTTCATTGCCCTTCGCAAGTAATTCAAAGATTAATCCATCATGTTTCAAAAGATGCAATGAACATTGATGGTTTAGGTGCGTCTTTGATAGAACGTTTTTATGAACTTGGCTGGATTAAAAATATGGCAGACATCTATCGACTGGATTATGATGCCATCAGCAAATTAGAAGGCATGGGTCTTAAATCTGCCGAAAAATTAAGAATGTCAGTTTCTATTGCCAAACAAAATCCCATTCACAGATTACTGCACGGTTTATGCATTCACCATCTTGGAAAAAAAATTAGCAAGCTCATCGCGGAGCATCTGGACTACGTCCCCAATCTATTTGACTGGACCATGGAAAATTATACCGCAATTAAAGATGTAGGTCCGGTGGTCGGTGAAAACATCATAGCTTTCTTCCAGCATCCGGAAAACAAAAAGATGTTGAAAGAAATGGAACTTCTGGGCGTCAACATGCTGCAAACGGAGGAGGATAAACCAAGGTTACAAAATCAGGACGGCGTGTTTTCAGGTAAGACTATTTTGTTTACCGGTACCCTGAGCCAAATGGACAGACGAAAAGCGCAGGAATTGGCTGAAAAAGCTGGTGCTAAAATCTTGTCTGCAGTCAGTGGTCATTTGAATATTTTGGTGGTGGGTACGGATGCCGGTTCTAAACTGGAAAAGGCTAAAAAAATAGGGACTGTTGAAATCCTAACCGAAGAAGAATTTTTATCAAGGATTGGCTAGGTATTTACAACTTAAAGACTTGCTTGTTCGTTATCAATGACTATTTCATACTTTTGCCAAAAATTAAGAAAAGATGCTCACCCAGTTTAAATCAGATGTAGAAGCCATAGATGCACTTGCCCAATCTTATAAGGATTTAAGCCAGGAAATTTCTAAGGTCATAGTCGGTCAAAATGATGTAGTAAGGGCTTCCATTATATCTCTGTTCAGCAATGGTCATAGTCTGCTGGTTGGGGTGCCGGGACTTGCTAAAACATTGCTCATCAATACGCTGGCGCAAGTACTCGACCTGAGCTTCAAAAGGATTCAGTTCACACCGGATTTAATGCCTTCTGACATTACCGGATCAGAAATCCTGGATGAAGACAGACATTTTAGATTTAATCGCGGTCCACTGTTTGCGAATATTGTTCTGGCCGACGAGATCAACAGGACCCCTCCCAAAACGCAGGCTGCACTTCTGGAAGCCATGCAGGAAAGAATTGTTACTGTCAGTGGTACCAGACATGTTTTGCCAAATCCTTTTTTCGTTTTGGCGACTCAAAATCCCATTGAACAAGAAGGTACATACCCGCTCCCTGAAGCGCAATTAGACCGTTTTATGTTTAACATTCCTTTGGATTATCCAAGTTATGAAGAAGAACTAAATGTGGTAAAACAAACCACCATGTTCCAGAAAACTGAATTAAAGCCCATTTTGAGCGCAGAGCAAATCCTTTACTATCAGCAAGTAATCAGAAAAATCCCAATTGCGGACAATGTGTTGGAATATGCCGTTAGCCTTGCATCCAGAACCAGACCTAAGACCGAAAGGGCTACCAAGGAAGTAAATACCTATGTCAGTTGGGGAGCAGGTCCCCGGGCTTCACAAAATTTGGTGTTGGGAGCCAAATGTTATGGGGCGCTAAAGGGCAAATATTCGCCAGACATTGAGGATGTACAAGCAATTGCCGGTTTGGTACTCAGACACCGGATTGTTGTAAATTATAAAGCTGAAGCAGATGGCCTCGGGGTAGATCAGCTCATCAAAACCCTCTTATAATCCCGTTTATTTCATTTTTTTTAGTTTGAAAATACTTAATTGTATTATATTTGCGGTCCAATTTTAAGTGCTTACTTATGAAAAAAGATATTCATCCTTCAAACTACCGCTACGTTGTGTTCAAAGATTTCTCTTGCAACGAAGCTTTTTTGACAAAATCCTGCACTGCTACCAAGGAAACTATTCAATGGGAAGACGGTAATGAATATCCTTTAATCAGATTGGAGATATCCAGTAAATCTCACCCTTTCTTTACTGGAAAAATGAAGTTCATTGATACAGCCGGTCGAATTGATAAATTCAACAAGAAATTCGGCAAATTCAATAAGAACTCATAATTTGGGCTGGGTATAAAATTTACCCGCCAAATGAAAATCATCCTTGTAGATCCGGTTTCGTCCATTACATTATGGCCTCTTTCACAGACCAGGCCTGTTGCTGATATTAGAGTTGGGATTCTGACCATTGCAGAAAAATGGGAAAAAATTACCGGCTTGACGGTTTCCCATCTATGCCCATCTGTATTAGCTTCCTTGTACCCTATCGACCTTTCTACCGAAAATCTTTTTGTTCATGGATCTGTTTTGCCGGATGAGCGTTTTTTTAAAACAATTCAGGATTTAAAAAACGGACAGGCCATCAAAAATCAAAATGGTATCTGGCTGGCTGCTAAAATGGATGAATCGCAAAGCCTGGATTGGGTTGAAAGATATCTTTTGGGAAAAGATTTTCCCGCCCACCTTGCTTTTGTCCCTCCATACGAACAAGAACTTAATATTCTGGCATTTCCATGGCAAATCTTCCAACTGAATGGGATAGAACATGAGAAAGACTATAATTTAATTACCCTTGGACGAGACAGCCAAAGCCTGGATAAATCAAATCAGGTATTCGGAGACAGGATCTTCCTCGAAGAAGGAGCAGTTGTCCACTGCAGTATCCTAAACAGCACAACCGGATCCATATACATTGGTAAAAATGCAGAAATCATGGAAGGTTGCACAGTGCGTGGATCGCTTGCTTTGTGTGAGGGGTCTGTCCTCAAGATGGGGGCAAAAATTTATGGACCCACCACACTTGGTCCCGGATCAAAAGTCGGTGGTGAAATTCAGAACAGCGTCCTTCAGGCAAACTCCAATAAAACACATGATGGATATCTAGGCAATTCCGTCATAGGTGAATGGTGTAATCTGGGCGCCGATACGAATATTTCGAATTTAAAAAATACCTATCAGGAGGTAAAACTCTGGAATTACTCCAAAGAATCATTTGTCAAAACCAACAGTATTTTTTGTGGAATGATTATGGGAGATCATGCCAAATGTGGAATCAACACCATGTTTAATACAGGAACGGTAGTAGGGGTTGGCGCCAATGTTTTTGGTGCAGGATATCCAAGGCAATTTATTCCGGATTTTGCCTGGGGTGGGGCCACGGGATTCAGCACCTTTGGCATGGATAAATTTCTTGAAACCGCCAAAGCAGTGATGCTAAGAAGAAATCAATCACTGAATGAAAACTACCAATTGCTGTTGGAGCAGGTTTTCTTTTCCACTTCAAAATTCCGAACCTGGGAAAAATAATTCCCACATAAATCATTTAAATTTTTTAAAATTATTGCCGACAATGTACTGGCCTCTGGTGTGAATCAATTCGCATTTCCAGTTATAATTTGTTGTTTGGAGTAATTGGAAAATTGAATGAAAGTTTTAATCTAACCAAATTGACAGTTCTTGACGATATTTGTTGAAATCTATATGATATGGGACGCTCCGCTTTCTACAATACAATCAGAAAATTAACCGCCCTTCTGTGTTTTATCATTCTTTTATCCCATCATATCCAATCCAATGCTCAAGTAGTACAACCACCCAAGGGAGACATTTACAAAGACGATGTGGTACCAAGAATGGATGTACGCATTAATCCTGACTCACTTAAATGGATACTTGACCCGGTAAATAAAGAAAGTGATCAAACTTTTAAAAGCGACTTTTTCTTTGACAATGGACAAAAGAAAGATACCTTTTTCAACATAGGTTTTGGTTTAAGGGGAAATACCTCTCGAAACTCACCAAAAAAATCTTTCAAAATTTCTTTCAGCGATTTTTCCAAGGAAGGAAAATTCCATGGTCTTGAAAAAATTAATTTAAATGCTGAAACCAATGACCCGACTCTTTCACGTTCCACCATGTGCTGGGCTTTCGCTTCAAAAATCGGATTGCCTGCCGCCAGGGTAAATCATATTCAACTGTTTATTAATGACTCCTTTTATGGATTGTACACCAATGTAGAACACATTGACGAAGAGTTTATGGAAATTAGATTTGGCAATAAAGATGGTAGTCTTTATAAATGTCTTTATCCGGCGGACTTGTTGTATAAAGGTGCCGATCCAAATTTCTACAAAGAAGAATTTTCAGGAAGGAGGGCGTATGAACTTCAGGGGAAAGAAGGTCCTGATGCTTATAAAGACCTTGTCCATCTTCTATATATCTTAAACAATACGCCGTCCGCTCAGTTAAGCTGCGAGTTAGAAAAAGTATTAGATGTAGATCAGGTGATCAGATATTTAGTTTTTGAAATTCTGATAGGGCAGTGGGATGGATTGATTTACAACAAGAATAATTTCTTTTTATATTTCAATACTCGAAATTCCAAGTTTCAAATCATCCCATATGATTTGGACAATACTTTAGGTATTGATTGGATTGGCAGAGACTGGCCAAATAGAAATATTTACAATTGGCACAATTCTTCACAACTAAGACCATTGTACACCAAACTTCTTGCTGTACCTCAGTACAAGGAAAGGTTTAGCTTCTATTTAAAAAAATATTTGGATTCACTTTTTAATGAATCACAATTCAGACTTCAGGCAAATTTGCTGATACAACAACTCAAGCCGTATGTTGAAAAAGATTCGTTTTATCCTTTGGCAAACGGATTTACGACAATGGATTTTCAAAACGGTTTTGAAAATGCATTGCCCTTCAGTCATTTACCCAACGGAATTCTATCCTATGTAATAAAAAGAGTGAATGCAGCAAGATCACAATTATCATTTGGTCGTCTTGCGCCCATTGTCAGAAATGTAAAAAATAATCTTCCTCAACCCGGTGAACAAGTTTGGGTCAATGCAGAAATAGAAGATGATGGATCTTCTGTACAGGTGAATCTGTGTTACAGATTTTCGCAATCAGGGTCTTTTACCTGCATCCCCATGTTGGACGATGGAAATCAGCATGACAAAAACGCAAAAGATTTGATTTATGGTGCAATCATTGAGGGTCCAAAATCTAACAGCATGCTGGAATATTACATCAAATCTACTGACCAGTCGTCCAATGAAACCACCTGGCCTAATTGTGGCTACCAGATAATTAATATAGGAAAATCCAAAAGCGACTTAGTTATTAATGAAATATGTGCATCAAACCAAAGCATCCTAAAAGATGAATTTGGCGAATTTGATGATTGGATTGAATTGTACAATAAAGGAACCATGTCCATTTATCTCGGAGATAAATTTCTCTCTGACGATAAAAATAATTCTACCAAATGGAAGCTGCCTTCTGTTTCATTGGCACCCGGACAGTATCTGATTATTTGGGCTGACAACGACGCAAAACAAGGAAGTAATCACACTAACTTCAAATTAGATGCTGCCGGGGAATACATTGGATTATTCGACAGTGAATCTAATTTGTTTGGATTAATGGATGAAATAGAATTTCCTGCACAGGACAACAACGGTGCTTTTGCCCGTGTACCCAATGGGATAGGTCCATTTCAAAAATATACACCCAGCCCCGGTAGAAATAATACGCCAAGCGATACCAACAATCCTTCCGGGAAAAGCATCTTTTCAGTGTACCCAAATCCTTGCAGCAGCTTAATATTTATTAAGAGTTCGACTGTTTTTCAAAAAATTGCACTTTATGATCTCTGCGGGAGAAAAATTTATCAGACCTATGTTACAAAACAGGAAGTACCTCTTCCTAAATTGTTGGATGGAATTTATATCCTTACTGCATTAAGTGATGACGACAAGGTTATTGGCAGGGAGAAAATTGTTGTCAGAAATTAAATTCTTCCAATTCGATTTCTAATGAATGTACGCATCAGTCTTTCGGACAATGTATTTCAAATTCCAAAGCTTCCGAAAATAAGTAAAAATTGAAACCAATTTGACAACAGTAAAATTGTTAGATTTGAGAATTAGAAATCTAATTTCCTTTGGCAATACAAATTATCACCTAATAATAAAATGTTTGCCTAATAGAATAATCTTGATAAAAAAAATTGATGACATATACATATAAGCTTTAGGCTATAACTAAATGATTAAGGTAATCAACTTAATTAATAAGTTCAATCGGTAACATCTTCTTATTAATCAATGCAATAGGAAAACTTTTACTATTTATAACATAGTTCTTATAATCACCTTTTTGGACCGATACAAATATACCTTTACACTTAGGAAATTCCATTAGATCAGATGAGGATATTGTGTATGAACCATTATCCGGAACAAGGAATCTTTTTACCATACTGTCTCCGGATAAATTTGGATCAAACAGAATATTGTATTCCAAATCAAAAGTTAATTCAATTAGTACTCCCTTGTCATTTAAAGGATTAGAATCAGTTGTCCATTCCAATGTAAACCCTGAAGATTTTGAAACTATTGAACCTATTGTAGGAGAAATTACGGTAAAATCATGAGGCATGTATAATGTATAATTTTGGCCGTAATTAGTTGATGAAATTCCAATATTAATATTTGAACCAAAATATTGATTATTGGTATTTGGAAATATTCCATTGATATTACCATTTTGATTTGCAAGGACAACAATATTTCCAGGTGAGATTGTTAGTGTATTGACCTCTCCTTTGCTACTTGCGTTAACCATCAATTTTGAATTTTCAAAATTGATAAACCCTCCCCCATATCCATCTTCCCCAATCTCTAAAAAATTCACAAGATTTTGAACTAAAATTGAATCTCCATTTAAATTGTAAGTCTGTCCGATAACCGAACCTATAGCATAACTTAAGATGCTATTCGCCTCTGGCTTTGAGCAACCTAAAAAAATAAATGGGAAAAATATCGATATTATATAAATTTTCATAAAATGAATTTTAAAAATGAAATGATAACTTAACAGAGACCTATTGTTTCGATGGCACTTTCATTAATTTCAAGGTCCAACTTGACATGTTCAGCTGAACTATTAACATTGCCCTCCCAGTACCAAATTGATCGAGGATATTTACCACCAATTGTACCTCTGCAATAACCTGTGTGAAAACATGGTTCAAATAATTTTACCACAATTTTAATATTGCCATCAGGTATTTTACCTTCAAATGAACCGAAGACATTGCATTTAACATTTTTTTGGTTTGGATCTCCTAAATTTACACTTCCAATTGAGGTACCGTTATCTGCATTATAAATTGAAATTGTTCCATACCAACTATCTGTAGAAAGAGATTTCGTAAATAGATTTCTATTTTGCAACCCTGGTAGTGCCCAATGACAAGTTCTGCAGCCCATCAAATCTGAAGCTGAATTAGCACAATATGCTGTATTGATAATATCACACCTCGGATCTCCAGTATTTGTATTTCTCAAATATTGAGAAAAAGTTAACCTTAACTCAAATGTACGCGTCCAGTTTTCAGGATTATTTGATGAACTTTTTTTACACTTACCTTGTGTTAAGACGGAAAATAACAGTAAGGCAATTAAAAATTTCAAATAAATTCTTGCATTCATATAGCATGATTTGTAGATTACATTTACTAAAATAAGTAATATCGAAAACTATTTATAATAATAATTTGAACTTTAACTAAATTTTAACATTTCAGACAACTTTTTTTTAGCAGAAATTTCTTTGTTGACTTAAGGAATTTAAACGTGAATTTTCCAACTATAAATAAAGCAACTTAAAGAAAGAGGGATATAGACTTTTAGTAAGAATTTAAAATACTGCACATTAATCCAAATGGCTCTACCTAAAAAGTTATCTAATTTCTGCCTTTGTTTAAAGGATTGTTAACTTACCTATTAGAAGGTTTGTTAATCCAATATTCTGAAAAAACTGTTTTACCCTTCAAAATTACTATCAAAAGTAGAAACGTCAGGCAGTATAATAATAAAATTACATTTTCATTGCCTAATATCGGGTGTTGTATCGGACGATATTTAATTACTAATGAAGAAAAAAATATTAATACAACCAACCGAATAGCATAATACCAATACCTTTTGAATTTAAAATCCAATAAAATCAATATCACATTGACCGTTAAAGCTGATAAGAAAAGGAATAAAAAACTTGCAGGTGTCATAGAATCAAATTGGATCAAAAGATTTACAAATTTTCCATCTAAGAGCACCATTAAACTGGCAGTCATGTAAAAATAAATTATACTATTTAAAATTAAAAGCAAAAGCCACAGATTAAATAGGAAGAAAAGCATTGTTCAATCAATCGATCTGATACAAACTAGATTTTGACAGGTATTTTGTCCGGCTGGATGGATAATTAACGTAGAGACGAAAGCATTAGACTTATCCAGTCTAAGCTATTTAAAATGGGCCCATGATTAAATCAAGTATTAAAGATTGCACTTCCAAATTTGTAAGCCAAGCAACAGAATTGAGAGAATTGGATCAATTGGTTCAATAAAATAAAAAAAGCCTTGTAATGCAAGATGCTTAACAAGGCTTAATTGTAAAAAAAAAACGGCGGCGACCTACTCTCCCGGAATAACCAGTACCATCGGCGCAGCAGGGCTTAACTTCTCTGTTCGGAATGGGAAGAGGTGGGACCCCTGCGCTAAAGCCACCTAAAACTTTTGGTATACGGATCAAAGAGCCGCTCTCCACCGGAATGGAGAAACCAATAATTTAATCCAAATGAATGGATGATATTATTTGTATTATTTGAAACATTATTCAAATAAAAAAAAAAGGTTGGATGAGAAAATGATGCTGTTTAGTGAAAAGAATAAAAAAAGGAAGCTAAGGGGTAATTAGTACTACTCAGCTGAACGTATTACTACGCTTACACCTATAGCCTATCAACGTAGTAGTCTTCTACGACCCCAGTAACACTCATCTTAAGGATAGCTTCGCGCTTAGATGCTTTCAGCGCTTATCTAGTCCGTACATAGCTACTCTGCGCTGCACCTGGCGGCACAACAGATACACTAGCGGTACGTCCGACTCGGTCCTCTCGTACTAGAGTCAGCTCCCTTCAATGTTACAACGCCCACCACAGATAGAGACCGAACTGTCTTGCGACGTTCTGAACCCAGTTCACGTGCCACTTTAATCGGCGAACAGCCGAACCCTTGGGACCTTCTCCAGCCCCAGGATGTGACGAACCGACATCGAGGTGCCAAACCTCCCCGTCGATATGAGCTCTTGGGGGAGATCAGCCTGTTATCCCCGGCGTACCTTTTATCCTTTGAGCGATGGCCCTTCCATGCGGAACCACCGGATCACTTTAGCCTACTTTCGTACCTGATCGATCCGTCGATCTCTCAGTCAAGCGCCCTTATACTAATACGCTCTGCGCATGATTACCAACCATGCTGAGGGCACCTTTGCAAGCCTCCGTTACTTTTTAGGAGGCGACCACCCCAGTCAAACTACCCACCACACACTGTCCCCCGTTGGTACGGGGTTAGAACCTAAATATAGGAAGGGTGGTATTTCAAGGACGACTCCACGACCACTAGCGTGACCGCTTCAAAGTCTCCCACCTATCCTACACATCCTATATTCAAGCACAATGTGAAGTTGTAGTAAAGGTGCACGGGGTCTTTTCGTCCCGTGGCGGGTAACCGGCATCTTCACCGATACTTCAATTTCACCGAGCTCATGGCTGAGACAGTGCCCAGATCGTTACACCATTCGTGCAGGTCGGAACTTACCCGACAAGGAATTTCGCTACCTTAGGACCGTTATAGTTACGGCCGCCGTTTACTGGGGCTTCAGTCAAGAGCTTCGCCTTGCGACTAACCCCCTTCCTTAACCTTCCAGCACCGGGCAGGTGTCAGACCCTATACTTCATCTTTCGATTTTGCAGAGTCCTGTGTTTTTGCTAAACAGTCGCCTGGGCCATTTCTCTGCGCCCCCAACGAATTGGGGGGTCTCTTTTCCCGAAGTTACGAGACTAATTTGCCTAGTTCCTTAGCCATGACTCACTCGAGCGCCTGAGTATATTCTACTCGACTACCTGTGTCGGTTTACGGTACGGGCTGTATATATCTGAAGCTTAGAGGTTTTTCTTGGAAGCCTGCTTGGAGTCACTATCACATCACCCCGGAGGGATCAGTGTACTATCATGTTTCAGTTCACCGGCGGATTTGCCTACCGGATCAACACCTACGCACTTTAACCAACTATTCCGTAAGTTGGCGGACTTTACGCTCCTTCGTCACCCCATCGCAATATACACAGGTGCTGGAATATTAACCAGCTTGCCATCGGCTTCGCCTCTCGGCTATACCTTAGGACCCGACTAACCCTGATCTGATTAGCATAGATCGAGGAACCCTTAGTCTTACGGCGAATAAGTTTTCCACTTATTTAATCGTTACTTATGCCTACATTTTCTTTTCCAGA